>CAZSHX010000037.1:0-44819 GCA_964606895.1 uncultured Hyphomicrobiales bacterium | reverse complement strand
CTTGGTCAAGACTAACACCAAACGGAATTTTGTATTATGAAATGTTGAAGAAGAAATGAGAAGCAAGAAAAGAACATATCCGGGTAGCATCTATGCAGACAGGGACAAGCTATATATTAAGTTCAAAGGGAAAAGATACTCAACCGGGCTACTTGATAATAAAGTAGGTCGTGCTCGTGCTGAAGATTTAATTATTAAAATGTATGAAGACTTTCATTCAATAGGGAATAGGACTATCCAAAAACCAATTCTAATTAAAGAAGCATTTCAATCATTCATTGATTCCAAAATTTCTCGAATGCCCAAAACCATAGAGGGATTTCACTCAGCTTTCAATAAAATTATTTCAAAAGACTATTATCTATCAGAAGACAATGTCGAAAAGGATATTCAGAAATACCTGAAAACTACAGATAACAGTCCTGTAACAAAAAATATTTATCTCAGAGATCTTCAAACATTTCTGAATTATTGTTCTAAAAAGAAATGGTTACCGATTACTGACTTCAAGAATCAGTATAAGGTTTTTGTGCCAACCGTTGAAAATGTTCCTTATTCTCCTGAAGAAGTTGAGGCACTCATCAAGCATTTTGACGAAACAAATATTCAGTTATCATTAATGATACAACTAATGTTGGAATCAGGTGCAAGGGTTGTTGATTGTCTTACATTAAAATGGAGTCAAGTAAAAGGAGATGAAGTTGTTTGGCAAAATAAGATTACAAAAGAAAATGAAATAGTTCCAATATCCAAATCGGTAATTGAAATATTTAAAAAACTTCGAGCTTTTAATCCAGGTGCAGAGAAAGTATTTTCTTGGACAACTGAGGGAGATGGATTTTTACGGAAGAAGTTGTTAGAAGCTTTCAAAATCCTGAACATTCCAAGAAACCACAGGAGTTTTCAGGAATTCAGAGTAACATTTCGAATGAGTTTAATTGAAAAAAACTTACCTGCGGCTTTGGAAATGAAATTAATGAGACATCACGATTACAAAGTGACCATAAAAAAATATACGAAAATTGAGAAGGAAATGCTTCTAGGATATTTAGAGAAAAAGTAATCAGATGGTCAATATATGGTCAACGATTTTAGTAAGTGGCATATAAATCAATTACTAATTTCTGACTACGGATCAGGAGGTTGTGAGTTCGAGTCTCTCCGGGTGTACTTTTAAAAGTCTTGAAAGCCCTGTAAACACTACGTATCAGGGCTTTTTCATTTTAGAAAATTACCACATTTATTACTATATTTCCCTTTTCTATTTGATTAAAAAGTAATAAAATCAACTTCATAAGTTTTGATAATATCACCGAAATTATCGTCTTTAAAGATTTCTGTCAAATGTTCTAAGAAGGTGTCATTTTTGGTCATTTTTGGTCCTTTTTATCAACCATTTCGATGATTATCAGACATCAGCAGAAAGTTCCCATATTTTTACTGAATAAATATCACTATAGGCTCTATAAGTCAAAACTCCACGAAATACGAAAGCACCTGAAATCCCTAATTCTATTTGCTTCAAAAAAGTAGGATTCGTAGAATGACTGATGTTAGGGATATAACTTCGAATTTCATTACCTGCTCCAAATAAAATTTGCAATATATTTGCCAAGAAAAGTAAGTAAAAGACCTGCGAATATGCTAAATCCAATATACAAGGTCAGATTAAGCATTTCTGAATCATTGAATAGATTTAGCGAATCATTCGAGAATGCAGAGAAGGTTGTGAACCCGCCGCAAAATCCGACTGTTAGGAACAACCTTAAATCTGATGAAATCAGACTTCCTTTTTCGAAAAGTCCCAGGAGAATACCTATTAAAAGGCATCCTGCCAGATTTATAATCAAGGTTCCAAGCGGAAAGTTTGTACTGAAAAATTTGTGAATCAGTTGCGAAGACAAGAATCTTGAAACACTTCCGATAAAACCGCCTATGCCTACTATAATTGCCTCTCTGAACATATTCATTTCCAAAAAAATTATTTAAAAAAATGAAGCTTTCAATATTCTTTGAAACATTGGCTAAACTCCATTGTCATTTATAAAAACCAAAGTTTTCAAATTACGAAAATTCGGAATAAAGTCCAAATCCTGCTCAAACTGAACTCTTAAATTTTCTTACAGCTTCAAAAACAGTTATGCCTGCTGCAACGCTCACGTTTAGTGAGTGTTTAACACCATACATCGGAATTTCGATGGCGTCATCGCACATTGCCAGAATGTGGTTGTCAATGCCTGTAATTTCATTTCCCAGAACAAGGCAAAGGGGAAATTCTTCTATGGTCAAAGAATCGTACATCCTTTTTTTGTTTGTAATCTCGACAGCGATAACATTAACTGATTTATCTTTAAGGTAACTAATTGCATCAACAGGGTCTTTAAAATATTGCCAGGGAACAGTTTCGTCGGCTCCAAGAGCCGTTTTCTTTATTTCCTCACGAGGCGGATGGGGAGTGTATCCGGTTAGAATTAATTCTTCAACCAAAGCCGAATCGGCAGTTCTGAAAAGCGAGCCGATATTGTATAATGAACGAATATTCAATGCAAGCAAATAAATAGGATTCCGAGTGCAACGTTTTGCTGTTTCGGGTGTAATTCTTAAGTTAAGAATTTCGGAATGAGTTAATTTTTCCATGATTAAAATATTATAAATGATTAATTGTCAATAATTTTTTAGTTACGAAAGTCAAATTAACTAAAATTTAGATAATATGAAAACTCAATACAAATCTCAAAAAATAAAATTGAGAATATTTATTCTTGGTTTTTTTCTGATTCTGGGTGGAAGAATTCATTCGGAAGTATATTTCGACAGTCAGGGCAAAGATTTTTGGTTCACATTTATTCCGAATTATCACAATTGCATTACTCCGGGTTGGGGAGATTGTGCAGATTCACTATTTGTATTTGTAACCTCAGAATTCCCTACTTCGGGGAAAATATCATATTTCGATAATTTTGGAACAATTCATACTCAGAATTTTCAAATCAATGATCCTCGTGTGATTTATACATTCAAATTGGAATATAGTAATTATGAGCTTCAAAGTTACAATAACAGCGGACAGGATTGGGGAAGATACGAAGATGAATTGGTTGTTAAACGTGCTTTTCATATTGAGTCAGATACTGATGTGACAGTCTATGCTTTAAGTCAGGCTAATACAACAAGTGATGCTTTTCTTGTATTGCCTACTGATGTACTGGGCAGTGACTATCTTGTTATGGCATATAATGGAGATGGTGGATCCGGCATTTATGGGAGAACACCTTCTCAGTTTGCTGTAGTTGCTTCAGAGGATAGTACCTTGGTTACAATAATTCCTTCTACAGAAACTTATGCTTATAATCTCAAAACACAAAATATTTTATTAAATAAAGGTGAAGTTTATCTTGTTCAATCAAAATTCACTCCTAAAAATGATTATCCTGACTTGACGGGTTCTGAAGTTCATTCAAACAAACCGGTTGCAATCTTTGCCGGACAACAGAGAGCCAATGTTCCGATAAGATCTGATGGAGTATCAAGGGATTGTCTTATCGAGCAAATACTTCCGGTTAGAGTGTGGGGTAAAAATGCATTTCTTGTCCCTTATGTTCAACCTGCAGGTATAAGACGGGAAGGTGACGATCTCTATAGGGTTCTTGCCGCTTATGACAACACAGAACTTTTTATTAACAATAACAAGATTGTTACTTTGGATAGGGGTGGTTACTACGAAGGAACTTTGAATGCCGCGGCAATGGTTACTTCAAATAATCCGATTCTTGTTGCTCAATACAAAAAAACAGGTAGTAATAATAGTATGGACCATCAGCTAAGTGATCCATTTATGATGATAATTCCACCAATGGAACAATTTATGAACACATATCGAGTTATTAATGTTCAGATATATGAGTATTTTTTTGGTACCGGTATAGCTCCTGTTTATCAAATGCAATATATAATTATCGTCTCACCCGACAATAATCTCGGCAATATTCGTATGGATGGACAGCCCGTAAATCAGGGATTATTCCGCTCTATCCCAAACAGTTCTTATTCTTATGCGAACATATTGGTTAAAGATGGTGTTCACGAAATCAAATCGAAAGGTGATATTGGAGTTTATGTCTATGGTTATGGTATAGCTAATTCTTATGGTTATGTCGGAGGAATGAGCTTCAAGCCATTGGACTTCCGACCACCCGAAATTTACGGTGTTGATAGTTGCTTTACATTGAATGGTGTAGCGATGGATACAGCCATGAATGATTCAAGGATAAGCCGTTTGGATGTTCCGATAGATTCATCCAAAAATGTTAATGTTCAGATTGAAGGATTTCAGCCATATAAGCCTCAGGTGAGATTTACGGCAAGATTGAATAATTTCCGCAAAGACGGTAAGTTCACTCTTGTCGCACAGGATTCTATCGGATTAAAATCGCAAAAAAGCTTTGATATTCCCGGATTTACGTTATCTCTTACTCAGAGAGAATTGAATGACTCAATTCCAACAATTGAAGATTCTACAGTTGCTAATAAGAGTATTTGCTTTGAAGTTCAAATACATAATTACGGCAAGTTCGACCAGGTTATCGAAAGACTTAAACTGGCAAACAGTTCATTTTTCAAGTATGACTATACGATTCCCCGAACTTTGAAACCCGGGCAGATAGATACTATTCAGATTTGCTTCAGTAATTCAGCCGATACTTTGGTTATTGATTCATTGCTTTTGGAAAGCCCTTGCTATACTCAGAATTTAATGAATCTGATTATGAAGGTATCAACAGATAAAAAACCACCGGAAATTGCAAGGAATTCAGATACATGTTTTTCGCCAATTGCCATTTCTATTACAGATTCATCCGGTACAGATATTGGAATAGCATCTGTTGATACGGTTAATATCAGAAATTGCAGTTTAGATTTTCAATCGAAATCCTCAAAAATTTATAAATTTACTATCCGAATCATAGACCCGTACCAGGATGCATGGTACACAGTTAATGCTGTTGACGCGGCAGGCAACAAATCTTCGGTTCATGATACTATTCCGGGATTTACTTTATCCTTTCCTGATTGGTCCCAAGATTCTGTCAGGAAAATTGATTTCAAAACAAATATGCTTGGCTCTTTCCTTTGCGACAGCTTCAAAGTTTTCAACTATGGGAATTTCCCCATAAAATTCGACAATTTTTTGTTATCAAAAAATATTCTGTATTCAATGCCCCAGTCTCAGTTCCCGCTAATTATTCAGCCTCTGGAAACTAAGACTCTATATGTTTGCTTCAGACCGTTCGAAGTTGAGAAAAAGCCGAGCGGAGATACAATACATATTTGGTGGAAGGATTGTTTTCAACAAAAGATTTTACTGACGGGCAATGGAGTTGGAGACGAATATACCGGATTGACTTCATGTGGTATTGTTATTAAAATGACCTCAAATAAAGTTCCATATAAATTTATGATTAACCCTATCTATCCCAATCCACTGATTGACAAGGGAACAATTTCTTTTGAACTGCCGGAACCGAATTCGATGAAGATTGATATTTTCAATACTTTTGGAAGTCATCGGCTCAAAGTGGCAGATGAAAACTTCAATGAAGGCAGTTATCAGGTTACTTTCGATACCAATGCACTCGAATCGGGTATGTATATTTGTATGATTAGAACAAATACCGGAATCTATACAAGATATTTTCTAATCACTCGTTAATTATTTTTAGAATAATTAAAAAATACTTAATTTTGAATGAATTTTTTTTCATAATTGTTAAATTACATTTTTTTTATAAAGGGATAGAATGATGAGGAAGTATTTCCTGATTGGGGGAGCTATAGTACTGGGAGTTGTTTTGGGTTTTTATATCCAGCCGGTGTTTTCCGGAGATAACATTTACCAGCAGATGAAGAAAGTTGAATTTGTTTTAAACACTGCAGTTAAAAACTATGTTGATGAAGTAGATACGCAGAAACTTGTGGAATCAGCCATTAAAGGTATGCTCGGTGAGTTGGATGTGCACTCGGTTTTCATTTCTGCTGAAGATATGAAAAAAGTGAATGAAGATTTTCAGGGAAGTTTCGAAGGCATTGGTGTTGAGTTCGATATTTTGAACGATACTCTCACCGTTGTTTCTCCGATTCCGGGCGGTCCAAGTGAAATGCTCGGCGTTATGTCGGGCGATAAAATTATAAAAATTGACGGTGATAATGTTGTTGGCATAGATAGATCCGAAGTTCCAAAAAAACTTAAAGGTCCCAAGGGGACAATTGTTAAAATAGACGTAAAACGCGGTCATCAAACTGATTTAGTCCATTTTGCCATTACACGCGATAAAATTCCATTGAACACAGTTGACGCATCTTTTATGATAGACGGAACCGATGTCGGAGTTGTCATTATCAACAGATTTGCCGCAACAACCCATCAGGAGATGATGGAAGCACTTGGAAAACTTAAAACTGAAGGCATGAAAAAACTTGTTCTTGATTTAAGAGGAAATCCCGGCGGTTATCTGAATCAAGCGTATCAAATGGCGGATGAATTTTTAAATAAGGGCGACACAATTGTATTTACCAAAGGAAGAAAACCTACTTTTGATGAACTCTATGTGTCCAGCGGCGGCGTTCAGTACAGTAAAATACCTTTGATTGTTATGGTCAATGCTGGTTCGGCATCAGCAAGCGAAATCGTATCAGGTGCTATTCAGGATTTGGACAGAGGGCTAATCGTAGGTGAAACATCATTTGGCAAGGGGTTGGTTCAAAGGCAGTATGAAATAGGGGATGGTTCTACCTTCCGTTTGACTATTGCAAAATATTACACTCCTACCGGCAGATGTATCCAAAGACCATACAAAGACAAAGACAAATATCGTCATCTCTTTGGCAGACTTGAACTTGAAGAAGGTTCCTACATCGAAAATGCAATACCTAAGATTAAAAAACAGGTTGCAGAGCTAAACGAAAAAATGGAAAAAGAAAACAAAGAGAAGAAAACAAAGAATGAAATAATCAGTATTGATTCTCTTCCGCTCTACAAAACCAAAAAAGGCAGGACTGTATTTGGCGGCGGAGGAATAACTCCCGACGTTATTGTTAAAAGTGATACTATAACCAAACTTGGAGTGGACTTACGCCGTAAAAATCTATTCCTTGAGTTTACATCAAGCTATGTAAATGGTAAAGGGAGTCATATAAAAGACAAATATATTAATAATTTCAGTTCTTTTTTAAGAAACTACCAAATCAGTCAGGATGTTATGAACGAATTCAAAGCACTTGCTGAATCTAAAGAAATTAAATGGGATGCTGAATTGTTCAAAGCTGACAAAGAATTTATTGAAAAATCCCTGAAAGCTCAGATAGCACGTACAATTTGGGATAGAAATAAATTCCTGCAAATCCTTTATACTATGGATAAACAGCTTGACAAAGCAAAGGATTTATTTCCGGAAGCAGAGAAGCTATCAAAAAACAGATAGTTAATGAATATTGACAGATTTTTAAAAGAGTCAGAAGGTTTCTTCTGACTCTTTTCGTTAGTATCTACAATATTTTAAATGGAATTACTTTATAGCATACGAAAATTTACTGATTATTGAAAGATTTTTATGAAGTTTGCATTGAAAAAATCAATTTTGTTTTTGATTATTATAGGAATATCGTTTTGTGCAGGTTTTCAACAGACAGCGAATGCACAGATGATATATCCCGGGGAAGATTTGCTTTACGAAGTTTCATTTCTTGGTATTAAACTTGGTTCCATTAGAATGAGAACTGAAGATTTCCAAATGCATGACGGGAAAAAAGTTTGTAAAGCAAAATCAAATATTGATTCTTATAAAGGAATTCCATTTGTTGATTTGCATACAATTTACGAAAGTTGGTTCGACCAGTCGGTTAGTTTCTCCTATAAGTTTAACGGTCATACAAAAGAAAATGATTATTGGCTTTTTGACCAGCTATTTTTCGATTACGATAAAGGCGAAATAGGATTCGAGAAATGGAAGAAAACTCAAAAATATTATGGAAACGTTGTTAAAAACAACAAAAAGATGAATGATGGTCTTTCTGTATTTTTCTTTGCACGACAATTCGCAAAAACCAAACAATATATCAAAATACCAACCCTTATTGATAGAGATATATCAGCTACCTATATTAATTTTTTAAATAAAAAAGAGAATGTCGAAATTGATGCTGTAAATTATCCTGTGCGAACAGTCTATTTTAACGGCAAATCCGATTGGCAGGGAGTTTATGGTCTAAATGGCACATTCGAAGGCTGGTTTTCTGACGATGAAGCAAGCATACCTATTAAAGCTAAAATGACAGTTTACGTGGGGAGTGTGAAATTGGAACTAGTCAAATGGAAAAGGGGTTCTTGGGCACCACCAAGAGGTTGATATTTATTTTTCCAATTTATTACTTTCAGCAATCGTTGGCATAATATTTGAGAATATACATGCTGTAATAATTTGGAATACAAACTGGAAAATTTATGCAAAATAACTATGATTTTAACATAATCGGTATTGATGGCGGCGGCACCCGAACAAGAGGTGTTTTGTTTTCTCAGGGTAAATTCTCGGCTCAGGTAAGATCGGGTACAACAAGGATTGGAGCCGTCGGAGTAGGTGAATCATGCGAAAGACTTTTGAATGTAATTACTGATTTGTGTGAACAGGGAAATCTGGATTCCACCGAATTGGATGCGGTTGTGATTGGTTTGGCAGGAGTTTGGCTTGATGACGAAAAGAAACGTTCTGCAAAACTTCTGAAAACTTTAGCCCGCAGTCAAAATCTTGCACTCAATGATTTAATGGTTACTTCAGATGCTGAATTGGCAGTTGAGGGTGCTTTTGAAGGCGGAAACGGCATTGCTATGATTGTTGGAACAGGTTCAATTGCAGTTGGCAGATTAGCCAAAGATAAACTCATCAGATGCGGAGGATGGGGAATAGAGCTTGACGATGAAGGAAGTGGTGCATGGATTGGCAGAGAAGGGCTTACCGCAGTTGTCAGAGCTTTGGACGGCAGAGGTAAACATACCAAACTAACCGAAATCCTTGCAAGCATCAACCCAAGCATTACTCTTGACGAACCCAGAACAATCGTTAAAGCATATTTTGAAAGAGCGTTTGAATACCATAATCTTTCTCCTTTGGTTATGAAATGTGCTGAAGAAGGTGATGAAGTTTGCCTTGATATTATTAAGCGTTCTTCAGTTCATCTTGTTGAGCTTTTGAAAGCTCTTTACCCTCAGTTTAAAACAAAAGTCGTTGATGTAGCTCTAATGGGCGGCATTATGGATGCCAACACACTACTCGCAGGTATGATTAATGACGAAATTAAAAAAGATGAGCGGCTTAACATCGTAAAACCAAGAGGTACACCTTTGGATGGAGCGATGGCAATGGCTAAACGATTGATAAATGAAATGGAAGACTAATATTAGTTGATATTATATTTCAAATATATGATGTAAATTATTGAATATTCCGAACTTACATGTTCGGAATATTTGTTTTTAGATGTAACTCAATATGATAAATAAAAAAAATATTATCAATGTAAATGAGGCAAAGCTTGAGAATGGAATTAAAATCATCTCAGAAGAAGTGCAGGGAAGCGGTTCTTTTGCTCTTGGTATAGCCGTCAATATAGGCTCAAGAGATGATTTTCGGGATAGAGCAGGACTTTCTCATTTTGTGGAGCATATTGTTTTCAGACACTCCAAAAAACTTTCTTCAAAGAAAATTTCTCTTGCCTTCGAATCTTTGGGGGCATATATCAATGCATTCACAACGAAAGAGTTTATATGCTTTTATGTTCGTGCCCTGAACGAAAATTTCGATAAAGTTTTCAAACTACTTGTTGAAGTTACTTTCAATCCCCTTTTCAGGGAAAAAGACATTGAAAAAGAAAGAAAAGTAATTCTTGAAGAAATAAAATCTTATGACGACGACCCCGAAGAGTTGATTTTTGATATTTCCGAGCAGGTTCTGTTCAAAGGAAATGCAATGGAGATCCCAATCGTTGGACAGGAAGAAAGCGTAAAGAGTATTACTAAAGAAGATTTGAATAACTTTCACAATAGCTATTTCACTCCGTCAAATTCAATTGTTGCTTTTTCTGGCGACCTTCCATTTGAAAAAATAATAAATTCTTCCAAAAAGATTTTATCAAGTATATCGGGAATTGAAACAACAAGAATCAGACAAGTACCTGAAGTGAATCTTCCGGAGAAAATCGAAATCAAAAAGGATTTTCAGCAATCTCATATATTAGTTTGCAAAAATGTACCTGGAATGCTTTCAGATGAAAGATATCTGCTTGCCGCTATCAATATTATTTTAGGTGATGGAATGAGTTCCAGACTCTACCAGTCATTAAGGGAAAAGCACGGTTTGGTTTATTCAGTTTACTCTTCACTCCAATTATATTCCGATTGCGGCAATATCACTATCTATGCCGGCTCTGAAAAAAGGAATTACAATAGGATAGTTAGTTTGATATTTGATGAAATTGAAAAAATATTATCAAAAAAAATTACAATGACAGAATTGAACCGAGCTAAAATTCAATTAAAATCGTCAACACTTATGGCTTTGGAAAGTCTTTCAAATAGAATGCAGGCAATTGTTAAAAGTGAATTTTCTTATGGAAGATACGAAACAATAGAAGAAACTATGAAAGACATCAACGATTTGAATTTGGAAAATATTAATCAATGTATTGATGAGCATTTTCATTCAGATTTGTGGAGCCAGGTTATTTTTATTCCTTAGAATTCAGATTATTATGTTAAATTAGAGGATACGATATGATAAAAATTAATGTTGATTATCTTGGCGATTTGCATTGCCGGATTACACACGGTCCTTCAGGGCAGTCGTTTATAACAGATGCACCTGTTGACAATCAGGGGAAAGGAGAGTTTATTTCACCAACTGATTTAGCCGCCGCTTCAATTGGTTCATGTGTTCTGACAATTATGGCAATTGCCGCCCGAACAAATAATATCAATATTGAAGGAGCCTCGGTTGAGGTAAGTAAGGAAATGACAAATGTTCCATATAGGAGAATACAGAAATTAACTCTTGATTTCACTTTTAAGCATAAATTGGATGAAAAGGAGTTTAAAATTATTTCTGCCGTTCCTAAAACTTGTCCTGTAACAAGAAGTTTGAATCCCGAAATTGAAGTAATTACTAATTATATATTTCCCAACTAATTCGAGGTAAAAAATATGGCTTTCTACGAATGGAATAACTCGCTTAGTGTCGGTTATCTGTCAATTGATAATCAACACAAAAAATTGATTAATATGATAAATTCGCTTTACGACGCTATGGGTGTGGGCAAAGGTAAGGATGTTGTTGAGAAACTTTTAAATGATTTAGTTGACTATACAAAAACTCATTTTTCTAACGAAGAAGTCCTTATGTCAAAGTTTAATTATCCTGATTATAATAGTCATAGGGCAGAACATGACAAACTATTAAAACAGGTTAAGGAATTTCAGGATAAATTGAAAAGCGGAGAGTCAGTTTTGAGTATCACTCTCATGAACTTTTTGAAGGAGTTGCTGAATGTTCATATAATGAAGATTGATGTCAAACTTGGAAGTTTCTTGGCGAATAAACTAAAAAAGGGGATTTGAAATCCCCCTTTTTAGTTTATTCGCGATGTGAAAAATAGGGTTGTAGCGGTAGGTTTTTCTACTGATATTTCATCGCATTGCGATAGAGATAGTTTGCACCTTTGCACCTTAAAATGTTTATTTTCGCAAAAATTGATGAAATTATCTCATAAACCCTTGATATTATTTTACTTACTACCGTCATTTCTCTTGCATCTGGGTTTTAAGGATGCAAGGGGGGATACTGCATAAGCTATTGAAATAATTTCAATTAGCGATATTTTGCGTTTGCACCTTTGAAATTTGAAGGTGCAAAAATTGGCTATATTTGGTGAGTTTTCAAAGAACGTTGCGTTTGGGAATTTTGAGATTCATTATATGAAAATGCACAATCCCAAATTGAGATGACGGAGATAACAATTAATTATTACAATATTATAAGGGTAATTATAATCATATCTTCACAAACTTACTCACCTTATCCGCAAGCTTCACAAAATAAACGCCGGGCTAAAAAAAATGAACGAAAACATGTTCATTTTTGATTCGGTGATTCTGGTGATCCTGTAGAAAAATTTAATAAAACAGAATGCCGTATTTCATTTTAAAACTACAAACATCTCACACCAGCTTTCTTTCCCAGACTCCACACGAACCCAGTAAGTACCGGAAGGCAAGTTGACTTTTGGTTTGTAATTTATTGTGTGTTGACTTGGAGAAAGAATATTTACATTTTGCATTTCGAGTAAAGAACCAAGAGAATTATAAAGTGTAAGTTTTATATCAAGTTTATTTTCAGGAATTTGGATATTAATACTTGAACCCGAAAAAGATGGATTAGGGAAAATAAGTAAATTATCTGAATTTCTAACATCCATTTTTACAACCGACGAATTTGGTATCCCATATTTATAAATAATTCCGTAGCTGTAGGTTACTGCAAATATATTATCCTGTGAAAACATATATAAATCAATTAAGTTGGACTCAAATTGACCAACAAAATGATCATCTAAAAGCCATTCATTTCCTCCGTTTGTTGTCCGCCAAATAACACTACCATTGGAGCCTAAACCTATACCATTATTTTCATCGCTAAACTTTAGCTTATATATCGAATAAAAACGTGTTATGACTGTATCAAGTTGTTTCTCCCAAGTTACACCACCGTTACTCGTATAATAAATTTCATCAGCCCATCCTGCTTGATTTTTCACCAATTGCCTGCCACCCGCAAGCCATCCGTGGATATCATCTCTGAAATAAATTGTTCGGTATGAATTTGTTGAATCGAGATTACCAATTTGTCGCCACGAAATTCCACCGTCTTCTGATCGAAGAAGGTATTTTCTGAAGTCACTTTTGTAGCAAATAAGTATTAGAACTTTTTCAGATGGCATAGAAAAGTCGCCAATAATAAAAGGTTTGATAGAATCAGGGAAATTGCACGTAATGTTTGACCATGTCTCACCTCCGTTATATGTAATCAGCAAATCAGAATATATTGCCCAACAACCTGTTTTTGGGTTAGGAAAGGCAGCGCAAGTAACTCCTTTATTTTTTACATCAACTCTATGTTGTGTCCAAGAGGAACATCTGTCAATTGAACGGTAATAAAATGCTGCACCTGAAAACATCATGCAAAGATTAGTATCAGAGTAAATCAAAATATCAATCGAGGGATTGTACTTTTTTCTGCCAGAAGCAGTATCTATGTAACCGGTATCTTGTAATGAAGAAAACCACGACTTGCCGCCATCAGTCGTAACCCTGTTCCAGTTCATTTCAATCGCCATTACACCAGCCGCCACACAGTTATTTGAGTCGGCACAGTCTATGCAGAAATAATTCATTTCCCTTGGTCCTTCAAAGTATCTGTTTTCATCCACCTTAGTCCAAACAGGTTTTTCAGCTAAAGAAATTGATGAAAAAGAAGATAGTATCAAGAGAAAAAATAAAGTTTTCATAATTATACCTTTACAAATATCGAGCCATCCTTTTGATAAGAATGGCTCCCAAAATAATTTATCTTTTTATAGTTATTGAACCTTTGCTGGCTTCAATATTGTCTATTGTTATAATATAGTAATAATTTCCGCTTGCTAACTCGACAAGATTAACAGGAAACAGTATTTCATCTGAATTTTTTGTTATATTTGTGTTAATGATAATGTTTCCCTTTAAATCGGAAATTTTTAAAGAAACTAACCCTTTGTAGTCTCCTTTAAAATGAATATCAGTATTGCCTGTTGTAGGATTTGGAACGGCATAAGAAATAAAATTTTTACTTTCAATTCCATTTTTGCTCTTTTCTTGACTCTCATCCCATGCAGCAATCCTTACTGGATATAGCCCACAAAAAATGAAGCAGGGACTTGTACAAGATAGAGCCCAATCACTGGATTGATTTAGCAATGTAACTTCATATATTTTGTTATTTGTAACTGGGTCTCTCGCGCCTTTCCAACAAATCTGATAAATGCTCGTGCAGCAATGCCATTCTGGACTTTGACATTCCTGAACTACACCATTCACTACTTCCCAGCATTTTGAATTAATCAGCCGGAAATTTGTCATACACTCATTCATTTGAAGATCATTTGGAGTTAATTTCCCACTTTGCAGCACCCAGTTAACTGCTTGAGATAACAGCATAGCATCAGGACATCCGCTGCAATTTCCAATTTTTTCTATAGATGTAATTTTATAATCCTTCCAGGGTGGATTGCAATCTGCATTTTCTTTGAAAAGATAATGTACTCTGATTTGGCAACTACTTCCGCATCCAAGTATATACATAGGTTCGGATATTCCATCTTTCCATTCCCCACTTTCGCAAGTGATGCCGGTGCAAAAAAGCTGGTCGTAAATTATCATATTTGTTTTACATCGAGGAATTCCATCAGAACAATTTATTGGAGTTGCGAAGCATTGACGTGGGTCTTGGTTTGCATCATTATAATAAAGGAGACCTCTACCCCAATCAGTCAAAGAACCTTGAACTACGTGTCCTGTACTGTTGTAACAAATGCCCATCATATTAGCACAGCAAACATACTCCGAATTTGGACAAGGTAAATTTTGACTTCCTACCCAATGATAGCATTTTCCTTTTGTAACAACTTCATTTTGGTGTGGGCAATTATCACCAGTAGCTCCCCATTTACTCTGAAAAAACATTGCATTTTCTTCATACAATGTATAAGTCAGTTCAGTAATTATTTGATCGCTATTTGCATTATAACATTCTGCACATTGGTCAGATGGTTTAACGGCAACCACTTGAATATCGAAAGCATGAACAGGAGGATCGTTAATTGGGCAATCAATTATTCGTGTGTAATACTCAACAATGAAGCTACAACCACCAGCTGGCGACGGTGGTGTGGGACAGGAAAAACTCGTGTAATTAAGATTATTTGTATTGATTGTTTTGAATAGCGGTCCAACCCAAGCGGCATTGCACGGTGACGCATGATGATCCGTTAAACATGGCGTTATGGTTGGTAATGGTTGTTGAGATTGAAGGGGTAAATTTTTTCCCACACTCAAAATCAATAAAAGTATTATTATTATTGATTTGTCTTTCATTTTACTATCTTTCAAGTTAAAAAATAATTAATTAAAAAACTATTTCAAGCCAACCTGTAATTTCGTAATTTTGTAAGTCAGGTTAGCTTAAAAAACTTCATGGTTCGTTTGACTTGCTTGATATGTCCCGGATTTCTTGGTACAAACATGAAATCCGGTTTTTATTTGACAATCATAATGATTTTTCCCTTTCGAAAAGTGAATGAAATTTACAAAAAAGTATATTGCAATTTTGAAATTCTTTCAAGGGAAATGAACAATAAGGGAAAATGGCGTAAGTTATTGATTTACGTAGAGTTATGGGGGGGGGCATTAAGCCAATATATAAAAATTCTGCAACCATATCAAGACTCATAAATAATTAAAATCGAGTTCTTCTATTCGTCAGCAGTTCTAATATAATGATAATTAAATTACAAAGCAAGAAAATTCGTTAAAATATAACAAAAATACGTAGTTATATATAGATTTTCTACGTAAAACTACGTAGATGAAATTGGAAGTAACATAATGTTTGGAAAAATAAATCAAAAAAAAGGGGATTCAAAATCCCCTTTTTAGTTTATTCTTTTTTCAAAGCGTTTGCACCGCCGACAATTTCCAGCATTTCTGTGGTGATTGCCGCCTGCCTTTCTTTGTTGAACTGAAGTTCGAGCTGTTTAACCAAATCGTTCGCATTTTTGGTTGCGTTGTCCATAGCCATTCTACGTGATGCCTGCTCTGCGGCATTGGATTCAAGAAGTGTTCTCCAAAGCTGAATATCTAAGCTTTTGGGTAGTAAATCATCAAGAATTTGGTCTTTGTTTGGTTCGAAGATGTAGTCAATATTGAATTTACTGTTCTGACTGACAGATTCTTTGGGTTCGATAGGGAGGAGATTGATTTTTCTTGGAACCTGAGTTAATAAATTTTTGAATTCATTAAAGAAAACAAGAACCTTGTCAAACTCTCCGTTTATGAAACCTGTTTTTGCAATATCTACGATTTCCTTCGCAACTGTAAACTGAAGGGATTGAAAAATTCCTTCAAATTTTCTGATAATAAAAGGATTATTCACTTTCAAATTTGAATGTGCTTTTTTCCCTACCAAAATCAGTTTTGCAGTAGCATTTGGATATTCTTCGGGAAAGTCCTCGGTAATGTATTTTGATACATTTCTCATCAAATTGGAATTGAAACTGCCGCATAAACCTCTGTCGGCAACTATAGCAATGACAGCTATATTTTTGATTGTCTTTCTTTGAGTAATAAGCGGGTTTTCGTAGTCATCTCCGATGGAGTCAACAAGATTAGAAAGAACTTCATCTAACTTCTGAACATAAGGTCTTGCAGACCAGATTGCTTCCTGAGCTCTCCTAAGCTTTGCAGATGAAACCATATACATAGCCTGAGTGATTTTAGCCGTACCGGAAACAGCATTTATTCTTCCTTTTATATCCCTTAATGTCGCCATTTACAAAACCTGAAATTACTTATAAATACTTTTTGGTTTTCATTAAATAATTCTGAACGTAGTCCTCAATTCCGTCTTCCAAAGAAGTGAACTGAAAACCGCCGACAGCTTTATTCAATCTTTTCATTTCTGCCTGGGTGAAATACTGATACTGATTTTTGAGTGCATCGGGCATATCAATATATTCAATATTAATTTCTTTTCCCATTGCCTTAAAAACAGAACCTGCCAAATCGTTCCATGTTCTGGCTTTTCCTGTCCCTAAATTAAAAATCCCATGAATTTTTGGATTTTCGATTATTCTCCAAATGATTTCAACTACATCTTTAACATAGATGAAATCCCTCATCTGCTCACCATCTTTATAATCCGGATGATAAGATTTGAATAGTTTCATTTTGCCGGTTTCATTTATCTGATTGTATGCTTTGAATATCATGCTGGACATATCGCCTTTATGATATTCATTCGGACCGTAAACATTGAAAAATTTCAAACCTGTAACATCATGGTCAAATTCATTTTCAATCATCCATAAATCAGTTATATGCTTTGAAAATCCGTAAGGATTCAGTGGCTCAAGTTCTTCAAAACCTGTATCGTTATAACCGTATTCACCATTTCCATAAGTTGCCGCACTACTTGCATAAATTAATCTGATGTTGTGGTCATTAGCAAAATCAGCCAAAGCGGCAGTATATTCGTGGTTATTCTCAATCAAATAATCAACATTTTTTTCTGTTGTACTTGTGCAAGCTCCAAGATGGATAATCAATTCAATGTCATTGGCAAAATCTTCATCTTCCTCAATAATCATTGAAATAAATTCATCTTTTGGAGTGTATTCAATATATTTTTTCCTTACCAGATTTTTCCATTTAGTACTTTCTCCAAGCCTGTCAACAACCATAACATCGTCAATGCCGTTGTCATTCAGCTTTTTTAGAAGGCAGGAGCCTATAAATCCGGAACCACCTGTTAAGACTATCATTATAATTTCACACTTTTCTTGAATTCTTCAAAAAATATGTCGCATACTCTCTTCATTTCTTCAGTTACTTCAGTAGTAAGCTCTTTTTTATTGCTTATTAGGTTTAGAACTTCAAAGTGCTGAACTTCCATGAACTCGACAAATTCAGTTTCAAATCTGGCTAAAGCAGTAACCGGAAGTTCATCCAAATAACCGTTTGTAGCTGTCCAAATCAGAGCAATCTGCATTTCAACAGACATTGGATCGAATTGTTTCTGTTTCAGAATTTCAGTTAATCTTTCTCCTCTGCGAAGTTGCTGTTGGGTTGCTTTGTCCAGGTCAGAACCAAATTTTGCAAATGCCGCTAATTCTCTGAACTGAGCAAGTTCAAGTTTTAGCGGACCGGCAACTTTTTTCATTGCTTTAATCTGAGCATTACCACCTACACGGGAAACTGAAATACCAATATTCATAGCAGGACGAATACCGGAGTTGAAAAGGTTTGGTTCGAGATAAATCTGACCATCGGTAATTGAAATTACGTTTGTCGGAATGTAAGCGGCAACGTCTCCTGCCTGGGTTTCAATAACAGGTAAAGCTGTTAGCGAACCGCCACCCAATTCATCAGCGAATTTTGCGGCTCTTTCGAGAAGACGGCTATGGAGATAGAAAATATCTCCGGGATAGGCTTCGCGTCCGGGAGGTCTTCTCAAAAGAAGAGAAACCTGACGGTAAGCCGCGGCTTGTTTCGAAAGATCGTCATATATAACAAGGGCATGCATTCCGTTATCGCGGAAATATTCAGCCATCGAACATCCGCAGAAAGGAGCAACATACTGCAATGGTGCAGGATCTGATGCATTTGCGGCAACAACGATTGTATATTCCATTGCTCCGAATTGTTCAAGGTAAGAAACCACGTTTGCTACTGTCGAACCTTTTTGACCGATGGCAACATAGACACAGTAAACAGGACTAATTCCTTTGAGTCTTGCTTCTTCTGTATGAGTAGATTTCTGATTGATAATTGCATCCAGAGCTATTGCAGTTTTACCTGTCTGTCTGTCGCCAATCAATAATTCGCGCTGACCTCTTCCGATAGGAATAAGAGCATCAATTATCTTTAAGCCTGTTTGAAGTGGTTCTTTCACAGGTTGACGAAAGATTACTCCGGGAGCTTTTCTTTCAATCGGGTAAATTTGAGAAGTAACAATAGGTCCTTTGTTGTCAATTGGTTGCCCCAGTGGATTAACAACTCTTCCGAGCAGTTCTCTTCCGACGGGTACAGAAGCAACTCTTCCTGTTCTGCGAACAGTATCGCCTTCTTTAACCAGACGGTCATCACCAAAAAGCATAACACCAATATTATCTTCTTCGAGGTTTAGAACCATACCGAAAACATTATTAGGAAACTCAACAAGTTCGGATGCCATAACCTTGGTCAGTCCATAGACTCTGGCAACTCCATCACCTACCTGAAGAACAGTTCCTACTTCATATATATCGGCTTCACTTTCAAAGCCCGAAAGCTGTCGGCGTAAAATCGCCGAGATTTCTTCTGGACGAATATCAACCATAATTTTTCCTTCAATTAGCTATTTATTCTATAATATTTTTATCTATGTAAAATGTTTAATTTACTTCTTCAGCGAGCTTTTTGTACAACAGCTCAAGTTGATGCAGAATTGAAGAATCATAAACCACATCATCAATTCTAACCAGCACTCCGCCTTGAAGGGCAGGGTCTGTTTTATATTTTGGCAAAACTTCCTTTTTGGTAACTTCTGCAATTTTTTCAGATAATTTTTTCTTCAAATCATCATTCAAACCGAGTGCAGAGGTAAACTCAACGGGCAGACGATTCATCATCCTGTTGTATTGGTCGTCGTATTGAACGATGATACTACGGATAAGTTCGCCGCGTTTTTTGTCTAAAAGAAAAGTTAAAAAAGCCATAGTCAGAGTACTGATATTACCTTCAAAAATTTCTTTGTAAACACCTTTTTTCCGCCAGTGCTGAATTACAGGACTCGAAGTGAAAACACGAAGTTCGTGGGATTCTTCTAATACTGTATTTACAATACGAAAATCTTCGAATATTTTATCAGCCACATTCTCTGCCACTGCTGTGTCGAGCAAAGCACGGGCATATCTGGATGAAACACGTTGTTCAGTCATTTCTTCTTTTAAAGTTTAGTTATTTGGAATTTTTTCGATGAAATCTTCAACAAGTTTATAGTGCTTTTCCTGATCGAGAGTTACACCAATAATTTTTTCGGTTGCCTTAACGACTAAACCTGCAACTTCAGTTCTTAACTGACGGATAGCAATCTGCTTGGAATGTTCAATTTCCCTGACCGCTTCGTCAAGTTTGGTTCTTTTGATAACATCAGCTTCGTGCGTTGCTTTCAGGATAAATTCGTCAACTTGTTCCTTGGCTTTAATTTTCATCGTGCCAATTTCCTTTTCGATTGCATGTAAAGCTTCTTCAGCTTTCAGTTTAGCAGTCTGAGCATTACTGTTTGCTTTTTCGGCACTTTCTCTTTCGTTGCGAATATTAGCTTCCCTGTCGTTCAGTGCCTTTTTTATCATTTTGTAAAAAAGGAAAAAGAAAACGACAAAGAAAATCAAGAAGTTGACTATTGTCCAAAACATTAAACCGGGTGATACTTCAAGTACACTTTGCATATTTCTGCCCTAGTGATTATTATAATGAAAAAATTCGTAAAATTTTAATTTTTATGGGTGTAACTGAAAATATCAATTACGAGCTACACCCATAAATTTTTGTCAATGAAAATCTGTTCGAAATTATTTGATTGCGAGTAACATACAAATAACGCAAGAAAAGAGAGCAACACCTTCGATAAGAGCTGCTGCAATAATCATTGTGGTTCTTGAATCTTTTGCCATTTCCGGTTGACGTGCTCCTGCTTCCAATGCGGCAGAGGCAAGCTTGCCGATACCAAGGCCTGCTCCGATAACTGATATACCGGCTCCAAAACCTGCTCCAAGATGTGCTAAATTAGCGTCCATTAATTCCTCCATTTAATATTAGAAAAAGAAAAATTTATTATTTTTAATTTTAATGTTCATCATGACCGTGGTCGCCGATTGCAAGTCCGGTGAACACAGCTGTTAATATAGTGAAAATGTATGCCTGCAAAAGTGCAACCAAAGTTTCAAGTAAATACATAAACACCGAGAATCCTACGGAAATCGGCGAAACAACGAATGACTTAAAGTAGAATATCAATCCTACCAAAGACAAAAGAACAACATGCCCGGCTGTCATATTCGCAAAAAGACGTATGGTTAATGCGAAAGGCTTTGTAAACAATGAAAGTATTTCAATCGGCACCATGATAATTGAAAGAGCAATCGGTGCTCCTCCAAGCAAATGCTTGAACCATGCTTTCAGTCCGATTTCTTTCATCGCTGTAATGTTTATTACAAAAAATGCTGTCAAAGCAAGTGCCGCTGTTGTGCCTATTGCACCTGTTGCGGTGTGTCCTCCGGGAACCAAGCCGATTAAATTCATAACCAGAATAAATACATACAAAGCGAGAAAATAGGGGAGAAGCTTCTCGGTTAGTCTTCTGCTTCCGAGATTCGGTGCCACAATTTTCTCTTTGACCATGTCAATGCCGTATTCAACAAGATTTTGCAAACCTGTCGGTGCTTTAAGCGGGTCTTTTTTGTATTTCCTTCTGACAAAGGCAAGGCATGCCACGATAATAATCAAAGAAAGCCATTGGAAAACCACAAGGCTTGTAACCGAAATATCCACTGAAGGAGATTCGGTCGGATTGGACACTTTAACAATTTTATGAGTTGTATGGTTCTGAGTATATATTCCTGCTTCTTTCATAGTTTCAAGGGATGAATAAACTTTCAGTCCCGTGGAACCATCATAAAGAATAACAGGTAAGTCAGCTATTTTGTATTGGAAAAATGTCAATTCGTGGTGGTCGCCCAAACTGCTCTTGAACATCGTAGGAAATATCTCGGAAGGTGCAATGCTACCGCCTTGGGCAGTATGTCCTTCTTGTGTTCCCTCGGCAGGAACCGCACCGGTATTTGTCATTTGTGTATTTTCAGTTATTAAAGTATTACTACTTTGTCCCATATTTTTCCTTATTTTTTCTCACGAAGTTGCAAATTTAATGAATTTGAGCGAAAATGTAGATATAAAATTTCTGACAAAAGTAAAATAAATGTAGAAATTAAAAAAGTCAAACCAAAAGAAAGCTTGTCAAGACTAAATATTTTCAAACAAACCCAGACTAAAATCATAGTCAAAAAATATCTGACTGCCATTCCTCCAAAAATTAATTTGTTGAAATTTGCATTGTCTTTTTTCATCGCCAGTTTGGCAATGATGAAACCCGACAACGCATTAAACACGCTCAGCATCAAAGCTGTTGCTATGGAAATCAGCATCTGTTCACCTTACAAAAAACATTAGTTTTACAGTTAATCAATAACTTACTTATCTTCTGACACATCTTCTTCATTCTTTTTTCTTGGTTTATCCAAATTAATCACTGTCCGGATAAAAGAATACATTCCTGCAAAAACCCCGAAAAGAGTACAAATAATAGTCCAAACAGGATTAGTCGAAAAATGCTTGTCGAGCCACCAACCCAAAAGAGCCATCAAACAAATACTGATTACCAACTGCCATCCCAGATTAAGGTATGGACCGAGTTCTCTCATCACTTTGTCGTCTTTTTGGTTTTTCGACACTGTAAAACAAAAAATTCATTTTGACTAAAAATTAAGTTACAATATTAATCAATCATTCAGAACTGACAAAATTTATTTACAAAATGTTGACAATTCTTTAAGGTGGTTTCCAAAATTTGTCATTCTGAACAAAGTGAAGAATCCGGTTTACATTATAATCAAAAAGATAGACTCTTCGCTACGCTCAGAGTGACAGCAAAATTTGAATTTATAGAACTTCCCTTAATTAAAAAGAAAGATTGTTTGATAATGGACAGCAGGCTGTAGCACATACGGGAATCGAACCCGTGCCGCGGCCTTGAGAGGGCCGTGTCCTAACCTCTAGACGAATGTGCCATTAATCAGAATGCAAAATTAAGAAATAAATCATACTTTTTCGGACACTTTTTTAAGTCTATGCTTTTCAACTTAATATTTTTCCATATTTTTGTCTTTTTTTCTTGGGACCATTTTAATGATTAGATTAGCTGTACCTAACGGTTCGATATACTCGGAATTATATAACTTTTCTGAAGAATTTCAGAAATCTAAAGATATACAGATTATTAAGCTTGACGAAATGATGTGCTTTGACTATCTGGTGGGGCATAGGGCAGATGCCGCTCTACTGAATCCATTGACTTACGGTCTGGGAATTTCGAAAGCAGACTTCAGAATTATTAATGCTCCGATGGTTTTGTCGGAAAACCGAACTAATCTTGCCTCCATAATTTTCAATCAGGGCATGAAGTCTATCGGAGAATGCAAATCTTCAACACCCGATGATTATCTGGTTCAGATTGGAAAAATCCTGCTTTCTGAAAAATTTGATATTAATGTCTCAATCGAAAAATTCAAAGGTACAATTGATGAAATTCTTGCAGGTGGTTCAACCGCAATAAGCTGGAATCAGGAAAAAGAATATATTTCCTCGCTCGACATCAGTGAAGAATGGTTCGACCAGTACGAAGTTCCGCTTACATTGGCTTTTTGGGTTTGCCATGCACAGGAGTTCCCCGTTAATATTGAATCCATACTTAACAATATTAAACCTCTTCCCAAAGAAAAAATTGCAGAAATCAATACTGAACTGATTGCAATTGACGAATCATTTATCGGCAAAATGATTTATGAAATGCCCGATGACTTCGGGGAAATCCTGGAACATATCCTTCATTTACTTTTCTACCATCAGTATTTCGACGATATTCCCGAAGTTAAGATATTTGGTAAAGAAGCAGAAGAAATATAGTTTATGGTTGAGGTGTTGAAATGGTTAGGCGGTTAGTTGTTTGAAGAGTTTAAGATAAGAAATACCACTAACCCCATTTTCTCTCTCGTTCCCAAGCTCCCGCTTGGGAACTTAAGGTCTATAATTTTTCGAAATATGAAAAAAGTTCATGATATTCACGAAAAATTGTTTAATTTTGGTTTGGGATAATACAAATTATTGGGAGGATTTGAAAAATATGAAACAATCAAAAGAACCACAATGACAGATTCTTCCATTCCCAATTCCCAATTTCTCTACGTAGTTCTTGGTATTTTTATTCAACAGTCAAATATCATTTGCTTTGTTTAAAAATAAATGTTAAATTGGAAATGTAATTAGAAGTATCATGTTATCTTATGTCAGAGGTTTTCTCCTGACAACTTATAGTACTTGAAAAGAATGCAAATTATAGAAAAATCGAAGGAGACGACAGGAGGGAATTCCTGGCGTGAAGAAATAATTTTTACCGGTAAGTTGAGTATCATAAAATAAAATGGCATTGTTAAATTAGTATAGATTTTGTATATTTGTAAAATGTTCAACTAATTTTTATGAAAATATGGAACAATGCCCAAAATGTCAGTCATTAGAACGATGTAAAGATGGTATAGTTAAAGGACGACAGAGATATAAGTGCAAATTATGCAATTATCGATATACTGTAGAACAATTGGGGAAACCTGAAAAATTAAAGAAAGATGCATTGGTATTATATTTAGAAGGCTTGGGCTTCAGGTCAATAGGTCGTTTCTTAAACTTAAGTCATGTGTGTGTCTATAATTGGATTAAGTCATTTGGAAAAAAGGTAGAAGAAATTCGTAGCTCAGCAGGAATAGAAATTGTTGAATTAGATGAGATGCATACATATATCGGAACAAAAAAAACTACTGTTGGATATGGATTGCTGTTGATAGGAATGGGAAAAGATTCATCAACTTCGTTGTTGGTACCAGGGGGGAAAAAACTGGAATAGAGCTTTGGAAGTTGATTGAAGATTCTGCAATTGGTTTAGTAGCATGTGATTACTGGAGGGCTTATGAAACCTTTGTTCCAAAGGAAAGACATATTCAATCAAAAAAGGAAACTTTTACAGTGGAAGGGTATAATAGTTTATTTAGACATTTTTTAGCAAGATTGAGGCGTAAGACTAAATTTTATTCAAAAAGTATAGAAATGTTATATTATTCAGTTTTACTTCTAATGACAAAATGGAATCATAGAATATCTATACTAAATTAACAATGCCAACGATTTATATCGGCAAGGAAAGAAAAGAAGAAGTTAAGAAAAAATATGAAATGGTATCCTCACACACAGCAAGACGAACATTCATAACGATATGTCTCAAAAAGGAGCTTCATCCGAGATACATAATGCCGATTAGCGGTCATAGGGATATAAAATCATTCGACAAATATATCAAATTGACCTACACGGAAGTAATGGACAAAGTTCGTAAGGTTTTTGAAATGTGAAGACAGTTAACTCTACTCTCCAACCATCACAAAGGCACCCCAATAATATGGTTCAGGATATTTCTTTTTCAACTCACATTGTGCTGAATAAAAAGCTTCCCTTTTACTTTTACCACCTAACCAAGTTTTATAGAAAAATGTCATAAGTTCCTGTGTAGCTGAATCGTTGACTTTCCATAATGACATTATCAATGATTTAGCACCGGCTTGAATAAAAGCCCTCTGAAGACCATATACTCCTTCACCGTTTTTTAATGTACCTAATCCGGTTTCGCATGCGGATAGAACAACAAGTTCCGTATTTTGGAGATTCAAATTCATAGCTTCATAAGCTGTAAGCAGGCCGTCTTCGAATTTAGTGTTTGAGTTTGTAGATGTATCTTTGTTGATAGAGTTTTCTGCTCCTGAGAAGAACAGCATTGAACGTAAAAGCGGATTTTCAGAATAATACTTTAAATCAATACCAAAAGTTCTCCCATCATTTTTCATCCCGCCGCAATCACGTAAAAAATACCCATGTGTAGCAAAATGAAGAACTTGAGGATTATTAACTGATTTCACAACTTCCTCCAAAGCTTCATCACCAAGATGTTTTCTAACATCCCATTCTTTGATTTTAAACACTATAATCCGCCTTTACCAAGTCTTATAATCTTCCAGGAAACAGCACCAAAAACTGTAGAAAGATTTTTGCAATAACCATTGCCGACATCAATTCTAATAACTGAGTCATTGCATTTTTTATGTTCCGCTTCTGTTAGATTTGCCGGTTCGGCCACATCCAAAACCAAAAGCTTTTTATTTGTTTTTCTGATTAGATTTGAATATTCCGCATTCAGACGAATTTTTTCGGAATGAGTGCACGCAACTACTGCATCAACATAACCCATTTCCTCGAATGTTTCGCAAACATCAATTTTATATTGTTCTTTAACTCTTCTAATACCTGAAACGTTCGGACCCGCTCCAATCACATTATACCCAAGGCCTGTAAGTGCATTGGTCACTTCTTCGCCGAGGAAGCCATAAGGAGCAAGGACAGCGATTCTGGAATTATTTGGTTTCAGATTATACTTATTCAGATAATTCAAGGTATCTTGGATTAATAGCTGAGAAGTTCCGTTGTCGCCGATTGAAAAGATAATATCAGGGAATAATTTTTTAAGTTCATCACTATTGAATAATCTTTTTGTACCTGCCGCAAATAATACGACCTTTACTCCACGCTTTTGAGCCCATCTTACAGCAATCAAAAATTGTTCCCGTGCTTTTCTTCTGCCTGATGAAGTTAATAGTTCTTCGGTTGTTGTTACGATTGCAAGAAGTCTTCCCGCAATCCTTTTTTCGAGCCAAAATCTGTTCATCGAAATAAATGATGAATTCTTGAACAAACGACCGATAACTCTTTTATAATCAATACTATCTCTGACGTTTGAAACAAATACAACATCTATCGAAGGTTTTCTTGAAATTACTCTGAGTGAAGTTCTCCAATCCAAAATTGCTACGATGATTATCCAAATAAAAGCCAACATTTTTCTCTCTCCATGATTAAATAACAAATACATGCTATTAATCCTTGAATTGAAAATCAGGTTTCAAATATTTTTTGGATTAACCTGAAATTGTATATTTCTTCTGAAATCCTACAAAAAATGGACACACAATAAGTATGGATTTTTGGTTAACATTTCGCTAACATCCCTGAGAAAATATACAACATTTAACTGTTTGAATTACATCCAAAGATACAATAGAAAAAATATCGTTATATGAAATATTATCAATGTGTTATGCGATGAAGAATTGCATTTTTTAAATTAATTTTTTGAGGATGAAATGCAATTTGGGAAATTAAAAGAAATCAAAATCTTAATCATATTAATCACCAAAATCATAAGAGCCTCAAATCAGAAATCATCCCAAAATTGCATCATTAATTGGAATAATATCAATAAATTAGATGCAAATTGGGTTGTTTTTTCAATTTTTATTGAGGATGCATTGCAATTTATCCATTGTGTTTTAATAAGAGTCACTTGACTTAAATAAGCAGAATGAAAATACTGAAGTTTAAAAAATCAACATCAAAATTCTAAAATCTTGGATAGCACAATGAATTTACTTAATTTTGTGGTAATTAAATATTAATAATTTTATTGAGATTGACATGAAGCATTTTTTCTTATTATGCATAATTGTAATATTCTGCATTTATAATGGTTTTTCAAATGATAATAACGCATTAATAGAAATGAATGGTGTTACCGTTGCAGTTGAAAACAGCACATTGAATCAAATATTGTTGCGGGATGAACTTCCTTCAGACTTTCCTAAAATGGTTATTGATTCTGTTAATAAACCTGCACCCGGGAGCATTTTCATGGAAAGTATAACCATTGGCGGAACAACCGCCAATTATATTATGATTCTTGATAGTTTGGGAAAAGTAGTATATTATAAAAAACCTGAAAATCCCGGACTTGACTTCAAGATTCAGCCAAACGGATTATTTTCGTATTGCTCTCAGGTGAAACTTGGTGATAAGTATCAAGCCGGACCATTAGTGGTTCAGAATATTATGGTTCAGGAAAATATTCTGGACTCTAACTATAATGTAATTGATACTGTTCAGATGAAGAATGAATATCTGGCAGATATACATGAGTTTCAAATTCTTCCGAATGGGAATTATATGATGATTGCTTATGAAGGTGTGCCTGTTGATATGAGCAAAGTTATTAAAGGCGGCAATCCTAATGCTGTTGTGGTAGGTACTGTATTTCAGGAACTTGATATAAATAAAAATTGTGTATTTCAATGGAGAAGTCTTGACCATATTCCAATTCTCGCGACTAAAGATGACCCTCTAAAAGCTACATTTGAACACGTTCATGGCAATTCAACATTTTTAGATAAAGATGGAAATTTGATTGTTTCATTTCCAACAACTTTTGAAATTGTCAAAATTGATATGATTTCAGGAAAGATGATGTGGCGATTTGGAGGAGATAATAATCAGTTTGAGATTTCAGGGGATGATCCGGCTGATGCTCCGTATTATTTCAAAATGCAGCATGATGTAAAGAAATTGCCGAATGGCAACATTTTCTTTTATGACAATGCTGTCCAGAAAACTTCGGGCTGGAGTTCACGTGCAGTAGAATACCAATTTGATGAAGCAAATAAAAAAGCTAATCTTTTCTGGGAATACAAACATGCTCCGGCAATTTCGGCTTATGCCATGGGTTCTGTTCAGAGGCTCTCAAACGGTAATTCTTTGATTGACTGGGGACTAATATTTTTGGGTTTATATAAAACTGTGACAGAAGTTACACCTAATAAAGAAATTGCCTTCGAGCTATCTCTACCAAGTGATGCATTCAGCTACAGAGCACATAAATACAATTTACCAGCCTGTCAGCCGGTAGCAAAGGTTGATAAATATGAAATGCTCGAAGGAAATACTTATAAATTTAATGATAAATTGATTGATGCGGGTGTAGAAATCTACTTCGAGAAACTTGATGGATATCAGTATAATAAAATTAATGTGAAGAAATATGACTGTGCTCCACTTTATCCATTTTTTAGAAAAGAAGCTCCGGTATTGCTTCCCTGCAGATTTTTAATAACTCCTAAGCTCATAACATCATTTAAAGGCGAAATACGTTTTGATGTCTCAAAATTGCCTTCAAATGTTAAACCTGAGAATATGATTGTTTATTGCAGACCGAAATCAGATTCAGGAACATTTGAAAGTTTACCATCACATTATGATATAACTGAAAATCAGATAATTGCACAAAGTACTGTGTTCGGTGAATTTATAATAGGTTTTGAAAGAACTGCTGTCGAAATCTTTCCTCCATCACTATTGTACCCGACTGATAATAAGATTTTAATGAATAATAATTCAGTCAAAATAGTATGGAGTTCAACCGGAAGATACGACAGATTCCAGATGCAAATTGCAGAAGATTCTCTCTTTTCAACTATTGTAAAGGACTCTTCAGGTATTACAACTCCTATAGTTCATCAATCCAGTTTAACTGTTGACAAAAAATATTTCTGGAGAACCAAAACATTTTATCAGGATTTGATAAGTGATTGGTCAGCAGTAAGAAGTTTTTCATTTGCAAAGCCATTCATCAGTATTATTTATCCAAATGGTGGTGAATCATTATCTATTGATTCCACTTATATATTAAAATGGAGTACAAATCTACCCGATTCTGTAGCAATCATTTTATTAAATGATGGAAAGATAGAAACCACAATCAAACCAGGAATATTTAGTTATTCCAATTCTTTTTCATGGAAAATTCCAAAAACCGTTAATGTTGGTTCTAAATATGTATTAAAAGTTATAAGTTTGAAGGATTCTACAATTTTGGCTCAAAGTGAAAATAATTTCTCCATTCAAAAACCCGTTGGTGTTGAAGATGGAAGTAATTTATCTGGTGAAATGAATGTAATTGATATTACACCAAATCCTTCCACAGAAATTGCAAAAATCGGCTTTACATTGCATCAGAGCTCTCAGGTTAGACTATCGGTGATTGATCATTTGGGCATCGAAAAACAGCTTATTCTTGATTCTTACATTCAAGATGGATCTTATAACTTTATTCTGAATATAAACCATTATCAATCAGGAATATATTTCTGTGTTTTAAAGGATGGCAATACTTCAATAGTTAAGAAAATGGTTATAATCAGGTAGATTTATTAATCATATTTTTTGAAACCCTTTGATAAATATAAATTTTCAAAGGGTTTTTCTTTTTCCTGAATTGCATCTTATTATTTTTTTATTAAAAATGATATGTTTTATCACCTAACCTATTGATATTATTTCAAATAACGAATTATGAGCCGTTGCATCATTGTGCTGAAAAAGATGCAAAGATGCAACTTTTGGTTGTGTTTTCATTCTTCTGATTCCCATTAGGGAATCAATATTTGTAACACATAAAACCCCAAAGATTTCTTAACCTCGTAGAGGTTAAATATGAAAAACGACGACAAATGTTCGTTCTACTTTATAATCTCTACGAGATAAAAATCCGTCAGGGTGGTTCGAAGTTACCAATGTTTATTCGCTACGCGAAATCGGATTTATCATCTTCCAATTTGCATTGCATCCTCAAAATAAATAATGTAAAAAATGCAATAATATTTTACCTAACACATTGATATTATTTCAAATAACGAATTGTGAGCCGTTGCATCTTTTAATACAAAAAGATGCAAAGATGCAAATTCTTATCGCCCTCTCCAAGAATGGAGAGGGTCGGGGTGAGGTTGGCTAATTATCAAAGGACGATGCACAGTAAATAAACGAAAAGAATGATTATTTATTGCTATTAATTAAGTGTAAATATTATATCTTCACAAACTTCATTAATTTATCCCCTACTCTCACAAAATAAACCCCAGATGGCAAACCCGAAACGTCAATTCTTAAGCCCTCTCCTTTGGGGAGGGTTGGGGTGGGGTTCCTAACAATTTCACCAAACACATTGAAGATGCGGATATCTGTGTTGGTCAAGGCATGCCTTGACCCTACGGAGATTTCTATAAAATCTTCTGCCGGATTCGGCGAAATTTGAAAATTATTGGAAATATTAATTTTCTCTTCAACTCCATTAATATCGGAAGTAAAAAGCCAGGTGTCATCCATACCTCCCTGATAAGCATAACCACCAAACATAATTGCTTTTCCTTCATCAATTTTAACTAATTTTGTGTACATTCTTTTTGGTGGTAGAGTATCAATAGATAACTTAATCCATATAGAATCAGAAATATCAAATATCCAAGTATTATTAGCCACTCCATCGTTGTTTTCTCCTCCAAAAACAATAATTTTCGTTGAAAACAAATTACAATCGCCAGTACTTGTTAAAGAATCCACCATACCATTTGTAATAATTTTATTCCACTTTAATGATTCAAGATTAAACAACCAAGTATCATTAATTATTTTATATGAATAGCCACCATGCAAGATAACCTTTTTATCTTCGATAAGAGAAATCACCGGATCTTCTCTATTCCATGGAATTTGGTCAGTAAATTTATTGAATTTAATCTTTTCCCATGTCCCTTTTACAAAATCGAAAAGCCATGTATCATTAATTATTTCTGCATTTTCAAATTTAACCCCTCCAAAAAGTATAGCTTTATTTTCTGAAATCTGTGATAGACCAAAATGACTTAAATGATCAGGAACCGAATCAAGTTGGAGCATGGTCCATGAAGTATCTATTAAGTTAAATATCCAAGTATCATTGAAATATTTAGATTCTGAAATCATTCCTCCATATAGAAGAATAATATTCTCAGATAATTTGCACATATTATGGAAAGAACGGAAAGGAGGTGAAGATTTTGGTTTTAGTTCAATCCATGAATTTTGGTCATAATCATACAGCCAAGTGTCTCCATAATTCTGATTTTTGTCAATTCCAGCTCCATCACCTGTCCCACCAAATAGTAAAACTTTATGGTAACCTATGGGAGCCATTCCATGAGCGAACCTTACCGGCGGTGAAACCGGAGGATTTAATTTTTCCCAATGTCCGGTTTGAGCAAAAAGAGAAGAAGAGAAGACAATAAAGCAAAGAAGAAAAAGTTGTAGGCTTTTTTTTAGGCTTGCCAAATTTATTTTCTTGTTTTTCATAGCTTTGAAATAAATTATGTATCTAATTCAGTAGTTTGTAAAGATAATGAAAAAATATAAACTTTGAGGCATAAAAAAAATCCTCTTGTTCCCAAGCTCCCGCTTGGGAACATTGTGAAGGCATAGCACAAAATTCTTCCGTTCCCAAGCAGGAGCTTGGGAACGAGGCTAAAAAGAAGTTTCGTCCCGAACGGGACGGGACTTCTTTGGGGTGAGCTTTTTCCTACCGACCTTTTGTCACTACGTGACAATGGAAATTGTCTGATAATCTTAATTCCCCCATTCCGAAATTCTTTCAAATAGTTGAGATGTTTAGTTGCTTAGGCGTTTAGGTGTTTGAAGAGAAGAAATCCCCCCTGCCCCCCTTTTTCAAAGGGGGAAAAGAAGATTCTTTCGACTTTATACTTTTGACTTTCGACTTTTTACTTTACATTTCTTCTGCCCAATGCGAAACAAGAGCAGAGTATTTCTTTGTGAGCGATTCAGCCGCATCGTGCCTGTTGCTTTCGGCAATAACAATGAATGAGGCAAGTTCTTTATCGGGAAGAATCAGAACCGAGTCGTCGTCCTTGAAGATTTTAACACCTTCAACCAACTGACGGGTCAGATTTTCGGAATGTTCCATTGCTTTTCGCATAACTGTTCCCTTTGCTTCCCAGGGACATGTGGTGTCAATCCTATGCTGAAATCTGCGGGGAAGCATGCTGTCCAAATCCGAAATTTTCAAATTAGTCAGAGCAAGCATTTCAAGTATTTGACCGACTGAGAACATACCGTCAGCCGCAAAAAGGAATTCCCTGAAAATAAATCCGCCCCAAATTCCGCCTACAAAAAGTACGGTATCGTCGCGGGTTGCTTCCATCATGGCAGAATGAGAATCCTTGATTCTGATGACTTCAACATTATATTCTTTTGCAATTTGTTCAATCTCGTCGGTGGCAACAATTGAAACGGCAATTTTGTATGGCTCCCTGTGGCGGTGTGTCTCTAAAAACAGTTTTGTAACAATTGACAATAATCTTTGGTTTGAGAAAACAACTCCTCTTTCGTCAATAATAGATATTTTTTCGGCACCCGGTTCCATCACAAAGCCAATATCGTAGCGAAGCGAACGCATGATTCTCGCAACTTCTTCCTCACCCTCCACTTCAACATTAGCGGCGGGTTTGTATCTTCCTGCATCAACAAAAGCATGGAGCGAGATAGGCTCGGTGTTCATACTTCCAAGTATTGAGGGGAAGATATTTGAGGCAAGTCCATAAGAATAATCCATCAAAATTTTGAATTTCCTCTTTGCAATCAATTCCACATTAAGCGAATGTAAAAATCTGTTGAGATAGATTTCGTTTGTTCTTTCGGGATAATAAATAGTCCCGAGGTCGTTGTAATGCACTCGCCTGATATCTTCACCGAAGAAATATCTCTCAATCGTTTTTGTTCTTGAAATCGGAATATCTCTGCCGTCGTTGCTGAAAATAATAATATCAGTTTTATCGGGGTCACGCGGTGAACGGCGGATATGCAAACCACCGACATATTTTCCTGTACGTAGTTCCTGACGGGTTTGTGGAATGGATGTGACCTGCAAATCATTTACGTTCACCCCGACGGATGATATACCTGCGGTCAGGGCTCTTTTCGTAATTCTTGATACTTTATCGGGGTCCCTGCTTGCAAGGATTAATCCGTTTTTCCCAAAAGCCATACCGATTGAGGCTCCAAGTTTGGCGGCAAATTCGGGATTGATTTCAATATTCGATAAACCTGTGATTCTGGCATCTGTAAAGAGTTCCCTCAGCCATTTTTCTTCCTGAACAAGAGAACGGGAAAGAAATGCTCCTTCTTCGACGTTTTTCAGGGGCCAAAGCTTGATGTTGGGAGAAAGTCTTGCATTGTTTCCGATTGTACAACCGACAGAAATGTAAACATTTTCGCCAATAATAACGGAATTCCCAATTGTTGTGTCGTTGCAAACAACGTCATCATTCATTTCGGTGAAATTACCTATTCTGATATTGTCCCATGCAGTAACGCCCGAAAGCTTCGCTCCCATTCCGATTTCAACATTTTTACCAATAATTGAATCAGTGATTATTGCATGCTCTCCGATTGTAGAATTATCATCAACAATTACTGTACCGAGCAGTTTCGCTGTTGGAGCAATTTTGGTATTATTTCCAAGGTAAACATTTTCTTTCTTCAAACCTTTCAAAGTAAGGTGTACCTTTCCCTTAACCACATCCTGCTGTCCAAGCTGATATTCGTTCAGATTACCGACATCTTTCCAATAACCTTCGGTAACATAACCGTAAAGAGGCATCTTTTTGCTGAGCATGAGCGGAAAAAGGTCTTTGCTGAAATCAAATTCCTGCTGATAGGGAATCAGGTCAAGGACTTCAGGTTCGAGGATATAAATTCCTGTGTTGATAGTATCTGAAAAAACTTCGCCCCAGCTTGGTTTTTCGAGAAATCGTGTAATTCTGCCTTCTTTATCGGTCATAACTATACCGTATTGGAGAGGTTCGGTAACTCTGGTAAGCAAAATTGTAGCTTTGGATTTGCTTTCAATATGAAAATTAAGTGCGGCAGTTATATCAAAATCAGTTAGCACATCACCGCTGATAATGATAAATCTCTCATTCAGCAGGTCTTTTGCGTTTCTGACAGCACCCGCAGTACCGTAATCTGCCTGAGCCAGAACATAATTCATTTCAATTCCGAACTTCGAGCCATTGTCGAAATAGGAAGTAATGACTTCGGGTTGGAAGTAAAGAACTGAAACAATATCCGTAATCTGATGTTTTTTCAAAAGATTTACGATATGCCCCATCATTGGAATGTTGGCTATGGGAACCATAGGTTTTGGGATTGTCATGGTCAAAGGACGCAAACGAGTACCAAAACCACCTGCCATAATAACTGCTTTTTTCATTTTTTCCTCACGGATATACAATTTTATATGTTAATTTCTTCAACAATACAATTTAAAAAAAAATTACATCATTTCAGAGACAAATATGATGAATTTTCAGTTAATTTGTTGATTTTAACAAGAATTTTGAATTATTCGCATTAATTGTTATATCTTTTTGATAAAAGTTGCTAAATTTGTCTTTTAAAGAAATACTGAATTGGGGGAAAAAAATTTGAAAGCACTAATAACGGGAGCAACAGGATTTATCGGCAGTCATGTGGCAGATGCTCTAAAAGCCAAAGGATATGACATAAGATGTACCACAAGAAGCTCCAGCAAGTTGCAATGGCTTGACGGAAAAGGCTACGAGCTTGTCTCGGCAGTCTTATCTGAGCCTGATTCATTGCGGAAAGCTGTGGAGGGAGTAGATGTTATTATTCATTCCGCAGGATTAGTTGCCGCCAGAAATGAAGCAGAATTTTTGAAAGCAAACCGAGACGGAACAAAAAACCTGCTTGAAGCCGCCTATAAGTTTAATCCTAACCTTAAGCGTTTTCTCCATGTCAGCAGTCAGACAGTTGCAGGACCTTCTTCGTCCCTTGAAGAGCCCAAGACCGAAGATATGGAATTATTCCCAATCACAGCTTACGGCAGAAGCAAGAAAGCCGCAGAAGCAGAGGTTATGAAATTTTCGGAGAAAATGCCCGTAACAATTGTCAGACCTTCGGCAGTTTATGGTCCGAGAGATACCGCAACTTTCCAAATTTTCCAGACTGTCAACAAAGGTTTGGCTACCCTGATTGGTTTCAACAGAAAATATGTGAATATTGTACATTCTGCGGATTTAACAAATGGAATAGTAGCCGCCGCAGAGTCAGAAAACTCGATTTCCCAAAAGTATTTTCTTGCTTCGGAAGATATCTATAACTGGACTCAAATCATGGAAGCCATGACCAAAGCATTAGGCAAAAAGCGAGTTTTAAGAATGAGGATTCCACATGCAGTTGTATTTTCAGTTGCAGGTTTGACAGAATTTTTCGGCAGGTTTTCGCAAAAGCCTCCGATATTCAATTTTGATAAAGGAAGAGATTTTGTGCAGACATTTTGGACATGCTCTGTGGAAAAAGCCAAGAAGGATTTTGGTTACAAACAAAATCTTACTTTAGAGCAGGGAATGATTGAAACAGCACAATGGTACAAGGAAAACCGCTGGCTATGATAAGAATCAGAAATATTCCTGCACTTTTTATTACAGCGATTGTGCTGATTATTGCATTTATTTTCTTTGCATTGAAAATATCAGGAATTTCTGTTCCTGCTAAATATATCGAAAAAGGTATTACAAATGTTCGGGATACTGTTAAAGTATTCAAGAATCATTATGGAATTCCTCATGTTGTTACTAATAACGAACATGATGCATTCTTTATGGTCGGATACCTCCATGCACAGGACAGATTGTGGCAGATGGATTACATGAGGAGGTTAGCCCGTGGAATGCTGTCAGAAATATTTGGCAGTGAAACTATAAATGTTGACAGATATATGCGTTCGCTGAGTTTAAACAGAACTGCCGAAAAGCTCTGGAAATCTGCCGATGGACAAAGCAAAAGAATTCTCGAAGCTTATGCCGACGGAGTTAATTATTTTATTGATAATAATAAATCCAGATTGCCTTTTGAGTTCAATGCGATGAACTTCATACCAAAGCACTGGCATCCAGTTGATTCTTATTTGGTCGGCAGGCTTTTGTCTTTGAGCATGAGCAACAGTTTGATGGCAGATGTTGCTTACGGCGAAATTGCCGAAAAAATTGGAGTGAAAAAAGCTCTTGAGCTTGTTCCATCATATCCTTCTAATGTTCCATTTATAATGGACGATTCAATTCCGAAAGTCCTTAATAAAGCCAAACAGGGAGATACTCTCAAAGCTGTCAAACCAATTATGACAGAATATAGAAATATCCTTAAAAATCTTTCTGATGTTTTAGCTGAAGTCAGAAATACAACAGGTTTGTATGGTGCTTCGAACGGAAGCAATTCATGGGTAGCAAAAAAATATCCTGTCGCAAATAGCGGAGTTGTTATCGCAAACGACCCCCATTTGCAACTTACTATGCCCGCCCATTGGTATCAACTGCATCTTACATTTCCCGGATATAATGTAGTCGGGTTTACTTTCCCGGGCGAACCACTGTTTATGGCAGGAAGAAATAATAATATCGCATGGGGTATTACTAATTTGATGCTTGATGACTGTGATATTTTCATTGAAAAAGTTGATTCTGCCAATTCTAATTTCTATTATTTACTTAACGGAAAAAAAGAAAAATTCACTTTTGTTAAAGACACAATTAAAGTGAAAAATGATAATGACATTTATTATTATAAAAAAATGACCAGAAGGTCTGCCGTTATTTCCGATGTTCATTTAATGAAGTACAAAGACAAAGATTACAAGCAGGTTTCGGGCGATAAATTTTTCAGCAAATATTGTATGACTTTTTCGTGGACCGGTCAGTTTCAATCAAATGAATTACTTGCTCTATATTGTTTAAACAAAGCAAAGGACTGGAATCAGTTCCTCAAAGCTACAAATGATTGGGGTTCGCCTGCACTTTGCTTCACTTATGCAGACAATCACGGGAATTACGGTGTGACTTCTGCAGGACTCATTCCCAAAAGGAATCTGACAAATCCGAATATTCCAAATCCTTCATGGATGGATGGTTATGCCTGGGAGGGATTTCGGAATTGTTCGGAACTGCCCAAATCTTTCAATCCATCGAAAAAGTTCGTTGTGTCTGCAAATAATGTGCTTTCCAGACATTTTCCGTATTTCCTTACCTCGTATTGGGAGCCGCCTTCACGTTCAGTAAGGATTTCGGAACTACTTCAGATTCATACTGAATATTCAGCTCGTGATGCTCAAATTATGCAGAGTGATGTACTTTCGATGTATGCAAAACAAATACTTAACACTTCGATACCTATTATCGGTTCCATGCTTAAAAGTATGACAGATAAGGAAAAACAGGCTTTTTATATACTAAAGAAATGGGATTTCATTGTCTCACCATTATCTGTTGGTGCCTCAATTTTCAATGTTTTCAGTTCAAAACTGATTTATAATACTTTTGCTGATGAACTTGGTGAGAAATTATTTAACGATTTCCTTTCAAATCAGGCATTTGCCAAACGAAAAATCACTGAATTAGTTCAGGATTCCGTTAGTTCCGAATGGTTCGACGATGTCAGGACAAATCAAAAGGAATATAAGAATTATATTCTGATGAAAAGCTTAAGGGATGCAGTCAGTTATCTCGAGCAATTGCTTGACGAACACGACATGAACAAATGGTACTATGGAAAGCTCCATCAGATAACCTTCAAACATGCCTTCAGCGGCAATAAATTCCTGGAGCCAAGCGTGAACTCAGGTCCCTATCAAATCGGCGGTGATGGAACCACGATTAATAATACTGAGTACAGCATGAAAGAAACCTTTGAAGTGACAAAATATGCTTCGATGAGGTTTGTTGCCGATATGGAAGAGAATATAATCTATTCGGTTGTTCCCGGTGGTTCTTCGGGCGACCCCCAAAGTCCGAATTACCGCGACCAGCTTCAGCTATGGTTGAACGGAGGATATGTTCAACTTCCTGTTTCTTCTGTTCCCGACAATAGTTTTGGTTTGAGTATTCTGTTTTATCCGAAATAAGGTTTTTGATCATCGTTTTTTTAAATATAATCCTTTTGGGAGAATAAATTATGAGAGTGTCAACTAATAGATTGACAATGCAATTCACTGAAAAATAATTATATCTGCTATTTTCATATAAATACCGAAGAATTCTCAATGTTAAGTCTATCATTTCAATTGACTTCGATGCTACTTTTGTTTTTCTTGCTGAATAATGTTTTATGTTCGAGTTATTCTATTCCGATTCTAAGTTGTTTTCCAATTAAATGATTTTGTTTTGGAATTATCTTTTTATATACAACCCAATCGTCATTATTGATTATTACATCTTCCGATAGCATCAATTTCGTAAAAAAACTTATTGAAGGTTTTAGCATTACGATTGCCAATAAACCATCCGTTGGTTCTGTTTCTATGACAATCCACTGCTCGCCAGATCCATATTTTTTGTTTTTTTATTGATGAAATGCCACATCTCATCCATTTGAATTTCTTGAACATCTGTTTCAAATTACGGTCCAGGTAGCTTTTTACACATTATATGTATCCAGTTAAAACTTTCGTTCAGCTTACATTAAATAATTTTGCTTTAATCTCATAACTCACTTTACAACTGCCAAACATTAATAATGCCAATGCTTTAGCTTCAGGTCTTGTTTTATCTCTTTGATCCCCATCAACAAAATCTAACCAACATGATTTGCATTTAAATCTCTGCTTACCTCAAACGGTTCCGTTGATTACAATGGAAACTTGGTGGTATTTCCTTTTGTAACAATCCGGGACAACAGCTTCCTGACGCTTATATACCTTGCGATAAGAAATAGAGGGAAGGAATAGTTATTCTGTTAGCAGAAAAATCAAAACTGGCTGTCCCAAAAAATAATTATCTCGTAATGCCCACGAAAGTGAGTATCCATAAATCCCCTCGGATAACAGAGATTATAATAATTGTACATTTTAAAACAGCCCAATCTGATAAATTTTATTAGTTCAATTGATTGAGGATATTTTTCTTTACTTCTTCGCTCCCAACGGCAGTACAGTCCTGCCATATACTTCATTTAATACTTGAGCAAGACCTGCATAAATAGCTGAAAAACCGCAAAAAATGCCTTCAATGCCTGCTATTGTACCTATTGTGGCATTCGCGGTGAAATCACGGATTGCCAGAAGGAAAAATAGCAGTGTAAGTGAGCCGAAGACAACTTGAAGGGCTTTGTTCAACTTAAATGTTCCTATAAATAAAACGCCGGTAAAAATACCCCACATAACAAGATAGAAACCCATAGAAAATGTGCTTGCAGAAGTAAATCCCAATTTTGGCAACCAATGGATGAATACCAATGTCAGCCAGAAAACACCGTAAGAAGTGAAAGCAGTGGCTCCGAAAGTATTATTCTTTTTCCACTCCATAACACCTGCTATAATTTGAACCAAACCTCCGTAGAATAATCCCATTGCCAGAATCATCGCATCCAGCGGGAAAAGTCCTGCATTATGCAAATTAAGCAATACAGTAGTCATACCGAAACCTAACAACCCCAATGGAGCAGGATTTGCTGTTTCGTCCTTAAGCGATAAAATTTGAGTTTCTGCCATGTCACATTCTTTCAATTTGTTTTTTTTAGTTTAAATGATTCAAAAAATTCAATCAATTCTTTTTTTCAAAAAAATATCATCAATTTAACTTAATTTAATGAATAAAATAACAACAACAAACAAATATTTTTGAAATGTTGAAAAGAAGTTAATTTACAAAGAATCGTTAAACATTTTTTCAAATCTACTTCACCACTACAAAACTTTTTATGATATTTTTGGTGTATGAATTAATAGAGCAAAAGTAGATACCCGAAGGAAAATCTTCAGTTGAAATATCAAGTGAATTTTTCCCAGATATTTCTATTGCTTTAATTCTTTTCATCTCAATTCCGAGATAATTAAAGACCGAAATCATCAGATTCTGAAGAAGAGGTATGAGATTATTGTTCCATGTAATGGAAATGCTCCCTGAAGCAGGATTTGGCGAAATCCTGAAAAAATAATCAAAATTTTCTTGTTCCACATCAGAAGTTGTTACTTTGAAATTACACCAGCTATCATTATAATCGTAAGGTGACCATCCAAATTCATTTTTAGCTTCAACCCACCAGGAATAATCTCCTATTGAAATGTCAGGGATAGTAATAGAAGTATCTGAGATAGTTGTATCTCTTAAAATCAATTTATATTCATGGTCAAATAATTTATGGAGTTGTAAAGAATAATTCGTAACCCCTCGGTATTGGTGTTCCCAAAACAATTTTGCAGAAATTTTTCCTGAAGAATCCTGAATCGTGTCAGAAATACACTTTACGCTTTTAGGCAATTTAATCGAGTTGAAACAATTCTTTGCCGATTCTCTAACATACGGACAATCATCATCGGTAGAGTGTTTTTGAAAAAGAAGGATAAATTCTTTCCATCTCGGTTCAATTACATTCTTTAGAGCATTAAAAATTTGAGAATTATCCTCTCCATTCCAAGTATCATCACTTGAAAATAGCATTCGAGCTGTTTCGATTGTATATTTCCTAACCCACCAATCAGACGAATTTGTGAGGGAATCAATCATTTCATCAATGGTTTTGAAAACTGATGCATTATATCTGGCGGGTATATTCCAGAGATATAGCCTTAGTTTACCATAAGATTGAGTATCAATTTTAATAAGTTTTGACATGTACAGTTGATTAATTAAACTAACTTCAATATACCAAAATTGATTTCGGGGATGTTTTGAAAATACAAATTTATTTCCACCACAATTTGGTAAAAAATCAATATCATTATAATTATCATACGTATAAATGTAATTTGGCTGAATCCATAGAACATCAGGGTGTTTTCCATAGATTTTCGAAAGCGAATCAATTTGAAGTGTGTCATCAAATTTTAATTCTATCCACCCTCCCTGCAAATCATACACACTTTTTAAATGAAAAACCTGATTCAAAGAATCAATGAATTTGTCCCCTGTAACCAATTCACCATTAATTAGTTTTTTTGCCCATGAAGAACTATCATGTGGACGAATTAATAAATCATACCAAGTATTTTTGGGCAATGCATATACTTCTTTGAGTGCGGTATCCAATTTAACGGCAGACTTTAGCATGGAATCAATTGAATTGCATAATTTATAATCTAATCTGATTGAAGTTTGATGCCTTAATGTAATAACCATCGCATCTTGTGAAAATTCAGCAATGAGATTAGCGGAACTTCCCAAAAGTAAGATAATTAAGTACCCAAAATATTTCATAATAATTTTCTTTAAAGGATTGAATGTTGATTTCCTCATCAACATTTATTTTACCCTTATATAAGTTGATTTTCCATAAGTAAGTTTATCTCCGTCAATTGTTGCTATCTCATTTTTAGTGCTTGATGAAGGTGTCATAGTCGCTGTATTACCCGAAGAAGAGTAACTACCATGACTTAGTGCCAAAAAATGATAGTCAGTTCCTACTCCCATATAAATAGAATAAGTATTTTCCTGGAAAACAATTGATTCGGATTGATCTCCGGTTAGAGTAAGCCGCCATTCGGTGTTAGTAAAAAGTGAACCGGAAACAGCAGAAGTTGTAAAACTAACCTGATTCCCATACTTGGTTCCTTTACTATTTGTTGCATAGGCTCTTACAAAATAAGGTGTATTAGGAGTAAGTCCGGTAAGGTTACTTACAAATGTGCCGATTCCACTTCCGTTTGTAGTATGGCTGTTTGAGATTGTTGGATTAGCTGTTGTACTCCAGCAAATACCTTTCGCAGTCACAGGAAAACCTCCATCGGAATTTACATTTCCTCCACCGATTGCAGTTGATTGAGTTATACTTGTCATTGCGTTAGTTTCAACAGGGGGAACGATTTTTAAAGTTCCATATTCAATTGTAACATTTGTTGATTTAGTGTAACTAATGTTAGATGGAAAATCAGCTGAATCTTTATAATTGTTATAAAAAACTCTTAAAATACAGCCACCCGGATAAATTCTGGGTATTACACAATTTCCATTAGCATCAGATTTATAGCTGTAAATGGTGCTATAATCTCGAGAGCTTGTGCCTGTTTGCATCACAGGTAAAACCTCAGCACCAGCTATCGGATTGTTATTATTGTCTGTGATCCGTGCTTTTCCATTATAAGACCATCCAATGGCTTCAAGTCTAACCATAAATTTAGGAATCATATCTGAACTTAGACCGGATAGAAAATCCGTTGAATATTTCATGACATCATTAATTGTTTGAGGACATTTAAGTAAAATATTACAATATACATCCGGAATACTTACTCCCAAAACCGGTGCCGTTATTCTCAGACTACGTTTGTAAGCTACATTCGGACCATTGACACAATCAAATGTGTACATCTGGGAATTGCATGCTGTTAACTGGTGCACTACAGCCGCAGCCATACCCTCCAAAGAAGGGAAGTCAATAAATGAAGGATGTGCAATATAAGGCAAAGTTTTTGGATCGTTTGTTATTCTTGTCCACATAGTCATTTCATTAGCGGTCAAATCGGCTCCAATAGAATTATTATCAGAAATATAATTCTCGTTAATATAAGCTATATCTTCCTGCAGTCCTTGCTCTCTGCCTCTGTTCATAAGTAGAAAAGCAACATGTGCTATATCACCAAATCGTGCCCAGAGAGCTTGATAATTAGTCACTCCATACAACAAATAATTAATCAAATGACCTGCTTCATGATGAATTACCGGAGTGGACATACCGGGTTGGTAAGTAAATCCGAAATCTCCGTAATATCCTAACCAGCCATTCCTGAAAGCAAAATATGAACCCTCATTATCAGCGGCATAAGTCCATGTGAATCTTAATAAATTATATCTATTCATATATGTTGTTCGGACATCAGTCGCTAAAAATGTTGCAATATAATCAACATCCTGTCTTATTGTCTGTCTTACTAAATCTATTACTTGGGCTCTGCTACTGTTTGCCGCAATATTGATGAAAGCAAAATCCTGCTGAGGAATAGTTTGTGGTTGATCATTACTCTTTTTAGTTGTCAGGTAAGAATTCGGTGGAATAATGAATGTGATTTCAGTATTAGATTCAATATAGTTTGAAATTGAGTGCCACAATTTTTTCCCTTTTGGAATATTCGATAATGAAGCACCTGTTACCTCACCATACACACAGAGAAAATCATAATCCCCCTTCTTATGAGGAATGGTTATATACATTGTATCATTTCCAGTGTACGATAAGGAAAATTTTTTGAGTGGTTTTTCAGTAGGGTCAGGACTACCGGTTATTTCCCGAATGGATAATGAGCCCGTGCCGCCATGTGGAAATGAAAATTTATAACCGGTAACAGTATCTGTTAATTCAATTTTTTGAGACGATGATATCTGATAGGTTTTCGGTGCTCCATAAACAAATTTAACTTCGGTAGGCTCGGAACTATTCCGGTTACAAGTGCCGGACGTAAGCATTAAAAACAGGCACAAAGCTATGATTGAAAATGAAATTTTCATAAATCCTCCAAAAACTTTTTTATTGAATTTCGTTATTCTTAACATAAAATTGTACTTCCAAAAAATAACAGAAATCCAAATATATTTAAAAATAATTCATACTAATTTACATATAATTTTTAATTTATGCAAAACCTTTTACATTTTCCACAAATAATTAATTTAAAGTAATTTCTTTGCAACAATTCTTATGCTTTTGCGTAGTTTATTGTTGAATTTTTATTTCATTTTTTTCAGAGGCATTGATGAAGTATCTAATTGTACTGATTTTTTCATTGATTATATTAAATCCTGAATTTTCCGGTGCGAAATCGAAAAAGGAAAACAAGGATGACAAAGACACAACAAAACTTTTAAACTCCGGTATGCTTTCCGGAATCGAACTCAGGCATCTTGGTCCCGGTGTTACATCAGGCAGGATTTCAGATTTGGCTGTCAACCCGTCTAATATTTCGGAATATTACGTTGCAGTGGCTTGCGGCGGTGTTTGGAAGACAACAAATGCGGGTATTTCATTCTCACCGGTTTTCGACAGCGAACGTTCGTTTTCGATCGGTTGCGTTATCATTGACCCTAATAATTATAACTGCGTTTGGGTTGGCACCGGAGAAAACAACAGTCAACGAAGTGTATCTTATGGCGATGGTGTTTACAAATCGCTTGATGGTGGCAAATCATGGAAATACATGGGTTTGAAAAAATCTGAGCATATCGGCAAAATTATAATTGACCCGAGAAATTCAAATGTAGTTTATGTTGCGGCTCAGGGACCTCTGTGGGGACCCGGTGGCGAACGTGGCTTATACAAATCCACCAATGCCGGCGAAACATGG
>CAZSHX010000036.1:0-45349 GCA_964606895.1 uncultured Hyphomicrobiales bacterium | reverse complement strand
AGTCGTAACAAGGTAGCCGTATCGGAAGGTGCGGCTGGATCACCTCCTTTCTGGAGATAATCCGTACTTTCTCAAGAGCTTAAATTACTTATTATTTCTATCTCTCTATTTTCCAGGAACGCTTTAAAAAAAGCCGGTTATTTTTAACCGGCTTTTTTCGTTTATATATCATAGCAGAAGAAATGCTTGACCTGCTTTCAACTCTTTGTAATTGTAATTCTGAGCGAAGTGAAGAATCCGGTCTTGGTTCCACGTTTAGATTCTTCCACTACACTTCGTTAAGTGTCAGAATGACATAACGTTATATTTTTGGAATAAAAATCTTCAATACATTCTCTCAGCTTTTAACCAGTAAATCTTCAAGTGCATTTTTCAGATTCAAATATTTAAATTCATATCCCATTTCCAAAGCTTTTTGTGGGTATGCTCTCTGTCCGTATATAACAATCGCGGACATTTCTCCAAGTATAAACTTCAAAACAAATTCAGGCACTTGAAATAATGATGGTCTATTCATAACTTCACCTAATATTTTTGAGAATTCATTCATCGTTACAGGATTCGGTGAAGCCATGTTGAAAACTCCTCTTGCATTTTCATTTTCAATAATCCACGCTATCATCCCTGAAATGTCATCAATATGTATCCACGGATACCATTGTTTGCCTGTTCCCAAAGGACCTCCAATAAATATTCGAAAACTTGACAGAAGTTTTGGTAAAGCTCCTTCGGATTTATCCAGCACAACACCAAAACGTCCGCAAACAACTCTTGAAGTAGAATTTGCAAGAAATGCAGATTTCTCCCAGTCTTTACAAACATTTGCGAGAAAGTCAGTTCCGGGTATTGAATCTTCTTCTATTTTCTCATCTCCTCTATTGCCATAGTATCCGACAGCAGAAGCACAGAAGAATACTTTTGGCGGAGCTGACATGTTATTTATAGCTTTAGAAATATTTTGGGTTGAGATAATTCGTGAATCATAGATTTCTTTCTTGTATTCTGATGTCCATTTCTTTCTTGCAATCGAAGCACCTGTTAGATTCACAACCCCATACGCTCCCTTAATCAATTCTTCAATCTGTTCCGGCTTATTATAATTCCAAGTCTGAAACTCATCAGCATCAGGAACAGAAACTTTTGCTTTTTCTGAGTTTCTGGATAAAATAGTAATAGTATAACCCTTACTTTTTAATAGTTTTGTTAAACTCTTGCCTATTAATCCGGTTCCGCCTGCGATTACTATTTTTTTCATTTCATTTTCTGCTTAATCATTAAAATTGTTTTTTGGATTCGTGAGTATCTGGTATCGGGTCTTTTGGAATCAAGAATTGCTTTGATATGTTCCTTCCTATGAGTAAATGCTAAATTTTGGAAAGTTTCGAGTAACTTTGGATTTTCGCTGAGTGCAGTAAGTAAATCTTCAGGTATTTCAATAGTTCTTGGTTCGTCATCTTTAATAACTGTTACGCAGACGAAATCTCCGGGTTGCTTTTCGATTGAACTACGAATATCTTTAAGAATTCCAATCATGTGAATTCCTCCTCCCATCGGTGTAAGGGAACCGGTGTAGGGATAACCGTCAAAAGTTGCTTTAATTTTTACTATGCCTTTTGTTCCGAAATATTCGGTAACGGCAGAGGGTATTTCGACATAAGCACCTCCTCTGCCTGCATCTTTAATCTGTGCTTCAAATTTTATTTCTTCATTCATATTAGTAATTATTTCATTATTCTGTAACTGGTGTTTTGGGCACAAAGGTTATATCAATGAACTCAGTTTTGCCGGATTTATCAATTTTCAAAAGTAATGACTGATATGGTGCAAAAGTAAGTTTTTGTGTGAAGGTTTTTCCTGCAAAAGAAATTTGGGCATTTTCTGTAACTTCTGATTTTGAAAATGATTGACCGTATTTGATTGGATATCTTAAATCGTAAGCTTTTGGATTTGAGAAGAAAATCAAGGCTTCGTCACCAACAATTCTTGCAAAATAATCTACTTTGCAGTCAATAGTAAGGTTAGGGTCGGCAATTGATAAATTTTTAAATTCATTTTTAACATTGGGAAACATTTTTATTTTGTTTTGAAGTGGTTCAAAATCTTTGTGTTTAATGTGTCCCGGTTCTTTCAAATTGTTTGTAATACAAATCGGAAAACCTTTTTCAGCAAGTTTATATACTGTTTTCAATGCATCATAATCAATATATTCAGTTTCAATTAAAAGTGCATTGAGTTTTGCATCTCCACAATGAAGAATTCCATTTATTAACTCAGATTTTTTCAGAAAATAATCATTTATCCACACAGGCTGGAATTTTTTCAGATATTCCGGTGTTCTGATATACCGCAATTCGTACTGTCCCCAAACCCAGGGGAATTTGAGTGAATCTGGGTATTCAACAGCCATCCATGAATCTTCCAAAGGAATATAAACTCCAACGGAAGTTGCTGACTTTCCTTTTCGCATATATGAACTGACTTTTTCCATATATTTATTAAACGCAGGTATTTCGTCAGCAAAATAGGAATCAGGTCCAACATGAACAGATGCGTAAAAAATGGCAGAATCACCTTTCTTGTTGTAGGGCATTCCATGCCAGAAAATCATGTTAACCCCATTTGCAAAAAGAGCATCTGCAATAAGTTTCAAATCTGCAACCTGCTCTTTTTTCTGATAAGGACCGGGTCCTGGCCAGCGTTTCCAGCCGTAAATGCAAGTGAATGTTTCAGATGAAATTATATTTTTATTTGAGAGTAATGCCGCAGAAGCAGGAATTCTCGAAAAGTTGGGCTCATAAAGTATTGCTTCAGTTTCCGGAATATCTACAAGTGCATAAGCTGTCATCAAATCAGTCGGTGAACCGCCGCATTGAGCTCGTGAAAAAGTACCAAGTCTGTGAGCAATTTCTGTAAATGGTCCATAGAATTCATTCAGAACAATTTTAGAAGTTAGTTTTGTATAATCGTAAAAATATTCTTCGTAGCCCTTTGAATACAGGCTGTCCATGAAAGGAACGATGTCGTATCCGAAAGTTTTTAAAAATTCTTTGTCAAAACCTTTAGTCCATAACTTTTTTGTTTCGACCTCCCAAGAATCGCAGAATAAACCTGATTTACTGCCTTTCAAAGCATTTTTTAATGCCCATCCCACTCTGTCTGAGTAATGCTGTAGGGCAGTTTTATCAAGATGATTGAGTACTCTGCCTTTTACGGGGTGTTCCCAGGTCAGACGCATTGATTTCTCCGAAACCGAGTCACCAAAGAAGATGGTTCCTTCGCTTTCCGGAATCTTTGAATCACCGAAGGGCCAAAGAGTTCCAAAGGTGAAATCGCATGAAAGCTTTAATTTGTCTACATACTTTTTTGCGAAACTAACTTTTTCTGACCATTCGGGAGAAAGCCATGTATGTCGTTTTTGCAATGAGTCGCCTTTGTAAGGATAAACGAAAGCGATTTCCACTCCGCCAAAGTTATTTTGGCTTAACCAATCAAGTTGGTATTTGATGTCATTTGTATCAGGCTCAGATGCAAACCACCACCAACGGGTGAAGGGTTTAGCTGAATAATGGTCTGATAAATCGTCTGAGTTGGACGAAATAAACCCGAAAAGAAAAATAATCGAAGTGCATAAAAGGAATAATTTTAATTTCATAATTAATTCTCAAAAAGTTTATTCAAATTGACTTATGAAAATTACGAATTATTCGAGCAAAAACAAAATAAATAATGCATAATGGGAAATGTATAAATATTTATTGATTACTTATACTTTAGCATTAAAAAAAGAAATTAGATATTCCAGTCTGTGACAATTATTCTTGAATTCCTGATTCATTAATTGTCTTTCACACATCTTACTGAAAACCCATGATTTTTATCACCAAAATACCTGTAAATATATGCATAATCGCTAAGGAGATACCTTAGCCATACGTTATCACTCAGATCTGTTGATGTCCACCAATACCCGCACATTCCAAGTTTGAAAAACTCACCGGTCTCGAAATCACGGGCACCTCCGGGTAGTGCAGAAAAACCACTTTCGTTTGTAGCACCAGTATTTACTCCTCCCCATAACTCAGTACCTGTTTCTTTAAGCTTGCCACCTTCGTCGGTTCCACGGTATCCTGATTTATCAGCCTCGGTTTTTGACATACCCAAACACATTTCCAATGCTTTCCATTCATCATCGCTTGCAACATGCCAGCCAACTGGAGCTAAACCGCGGGGGTCATGCACAGCATACCAATTATATAGTTTGCCTATCGTTTGACCTATTCCGGGGTAATTATCGTAGTAACACCATGCACCGGTTGTTAATTCAGTCCATTTTTTATTGTCCCTAACCTCAGGTATTGAATCCCCGTTTCGGTAATGGTCAACATCAAGATTTTTAGTCATCCATTTACTTGCACAAGTTTTTGCATCAACTTTAGCAGGAGGCGAAGTAGTTGTATTCTCTTTACTGCATCCCGGGATGACCAATACTACAACAATGACAAAAATAAAAATTCGATTATTCATAAATTGCAATCTTTTAGTTTTACAAAGTATTTACCGTTTCAATATTCGATTTAACCTTCCAGATTCAGATGCACTAATTTTGCCTGAATGTCATCCAGAACATTAAGCTTACGGGTAAGTTCCTCTTTTTTGGAATCTTCGCCGACAAGTTCCAAAATAAGTAAACCTTCTTCGGAACAATTATCTAAAACACCGTCATGAATTCCCAGACGAGTTTTAATCATGCAACCCCAACCGGTTAACACTTTTTGAACATTGACGGCAGTTTCTTTTCTTTTGCCGATTAGCACAAGCAATACTGACTTAGTCATAATTTTTCTCCTATAAATAAAAAAAGCAGACCAAAAGGTCTGCCCAAATTTAATGAAATGATATTGAAAAACAAATTTATTTTCTTGACTTCATCAAAAGTTTTTTTATTGATTCAATACTGCGTTTTTCATCGTCCTGATAATTTTTCAAGCCTTTATTCTGAGTGAATGGTACAGTTGGAACCTGATTCGGAGCTGTTGACTGCAAAACTGTGTCGTCAAAAGGATTCAAATCGGAAAAACTGTCCATTGGGATGAATACTCTGTCCTCCTGAAGTCTGTAATTTTCATGAGGCGAAGAAAAGTCAATCTCGATTGGTTCACCTTTGGCAATCAAATCAAGTTTGTCCTTCCCAAAAATGGAAATTAATTTTTCGTAAACAGTAGCACGGGTAAAAGGTTTGGATATAAACCCTGCAGTACCCATTTTTACTGCCATGCCTAAATTTTCAGTATCGGACAATGCTGAAACCATAAGAACTGGTATAGGCTTGGTAAGCTTTATATGTTTGAGAATTTTCAAAGTAAGATGACCGGATAAATCAGGCATCAAAATGTCCATAATAATAAGTGAAGGTCTGTGTTCGACTGCAAGGTCGAGACCTTCAAAACCATTTGAAGCCAAAAAGACACTTTTAAAGCCGTAGCTCTGCAGTGTTTTCGAAAGAATTCTCTGCATCCAAATGTCATCGTCAATTATTAAAACACTGTATTCCACATCAATCACTTATTTTTTTAAAAAAATATTAATTTTCTTTTACACTTTTTTTAACTTTTACTGAAAATTTCAGTGTAGGTGCATGTTTGTTGTTTCCGGTCTGCTCTTTAAACTTCATCCCGGATTTTGAAAGTGCGGATTTCAGAGAAGATAAATCGGTTTTTGCCGCTTGACGGTTCATTTCAATAATTTTGTCATAAACTTCTTTTCTATGAACCGGAACGTTTTTTGGTGCTTCAATGCCCAAACGAACAATTCCTCTGTCAAAGCTTAAAATTGTAACTTTAACCGTAGAGCCAACAGTTACAACTTCTCCTATCTTCCTTGATAATACCAGCATAAAAATCCTTAACTAAAGCAAATAACTATTTAGTAGAAATCACCTGATTTGGTGAATATCTGTCGCTTGGCAGAATAACCTGCCTTGCCTTTTGGTGTTCAACATCAAATATCACCGGAGCTTTCATATTTCCGGTCATAAGTCCTATATCGTCTTCAAGAGTAATCACAATCATGACTACTTCCTTCTGAATATCAAAATCCTTGCCGGGGTCGTAAGTTAAATCAATATGCCATGGGCTAAGAAGCGGAAAGCCGATTTCAGGTTCTTCCAATGACATAAGCCATTTGAAAGGTACTGTTTCTTCTTCACTAATCAAAACATATTCATGCAAATCATCAAACCCGAGCAAGCCCTGATCGAAATAAAATATATGCTCTTCGCTAACTGAAAGGTTACCAAATTGCAATGTCGTAATTTCTCTATTTTTTTCTGTCATATATGCCTAAAATCAAATTTTCCTACTTCAATCTTTAATTATCGGATTAAAATAGCAAATATTTAATAAAAAAAAGAATTATTTATTCTCACTCGTAAAACCATTCTTCGAAGGAGCTCCATTTTCGAGTTCAGAAATCGTGATTTCAACTCTTCTGTTAGTAGCTTTTCCTTCTTCAGAATCATTATCTGCAATCGGTCTTTGGGAACCAAACGCCCTTATCATCAGATTATTTTCCGAAACTCCTTTCGAAATCAATCTGTAACCGATACTTAGAGCTCTGGCAGACGAAAGATGCCAATTTGATTCAAATCTAAAAGTTTTAATCGGCTTTGCATCAGTATGTCCATCAACTTTTATCTGCTTGTCAATCCCTGCTAAAACACTTGCAAGACTATCAAGGGCAGGATAAGCATCCCGTTCGATTTCTGCATTTCCCGATTTGAAAAGCAATTTCTCCGAAAAAGTCAGAACCAAACCTTCGCTGGTAGATTTTACCGAAATCAGTTTTTTATCAATAAACTTTTTCAACGATTCTTCAGTTTGAGTCTTGATGCTTTCAAGGGACTGCTTTGCAGGATTCTGGAAAATCGGTTCCGGAATACTCTGCTTGTGACCTTCCATCACTCCGCCGCCACCCTGCAAAATCTGCTCTCTGGATGATTTGAAATAATCCGAAAAAGCTTTCGAAAACTCTTTGTACTTTCCTTCATCCACCTGTGCAGTTACGTAAAGGATTACGAACAAACCAAGCAGTAACGTTATTAAATCGGCATAAGTAATGAGATACCTATCCGTGCTAATGTGTTCTTCTGCTTCAGTTTTTCTTATTTTTATCATCCTTGCCATCTTCTGCCCTTCAATTGACATAATATCGGACAAAACCGGAAAAACTTGAAGATAAATTTATCAAATAACACTAAAAAATTGTCATTCTGAACGAAGTGAAGAATACAGTCTTAATAATTATCAAAAAGATAGACTCTTTGCTACGCTAAGATAGACAATAAAATTTGACTTAATAGAACATCCCATATCAAATAACACTCAAAATTTTATTGTTTTTTTGATTTTGCATAATTGTAAGCTTTTACAATTGTTTCTGCATTGACTTTCCAGTCATGCTTTTCCACAGCATCAATTCGTGCCTGCCTGCCAAGCTGAAGGGCAAGTTCAGGGTCTTTATACAGCCTTACAATTGCTTCTGCCAGTGCCTCAGGCGATTTTTCGGGAACAAGCAGTCCGTTATGTTCATGCTTTATTACTTCCCCTTGCTGACCAACCTCCGAAGCAACAATCGGTTTTCCCATTCCAAGATACTCGAAGAGTTTTACGGGACTATTGAAAAAGTCAATATCAGTATTCGAAACACAAGGTGAAACAAGAATATCGCTTGCCGCAAGATATTTTGAAATTTCCAGCCAAGGCACAAATCCCGTTAGAATTGTATGATTTTCCACGTTGTCTCTTTTATGGATATTCTCAATATTTGGTCTTAAATCTCCATCACCTACATAAAGCACAACTGCATTTGGAATTTGCCTGACTATATGCTTTACAGTTTCGGCAAGAACTTCAATTCCGTGCCATTTGCCAAAAGTACCTGTAAAGCAGATAACAAATTTGTCTTTCAAACCCAATTTATTTCTTATTTCCGAACCGTTAACATCTGGAGTATAAAAATCTGTGTCCACACCATTGGGAGCAGGAAAGATTTTTTCTGCTTTAACATTAAATTTCACCAGCAAATCCTTTAATTGCTGAGAAGGTGTAACGATTGCATCGGCACATTCAAGCTGGATTTCCTCTGCCCATTTCAAAAAATGATCAAGATAGAGTTTACCCCAGTTTTTTTTCACCCAGTATTCAAGTCCGTCCACATGAAGTAAAAAAGGCAAACCCAGATCTTTCTTGATTGTTGCCCCACCCCAGTGAAAATCATGATGATGCTGATAAATAAAATCGGGTTGCTCCAAAGCGATTATTCTATTTATTTCTTTGATTGATTTTCTGTTGTAAGGCAAATTCAGTACTTCGGGAAAATTCCGGAAAAATTTACTGTATGGGATATAATAATATTTCACATATTCAGGCAATACCATCGGTCCGCTCGAAGTATAAATACATTTATGCCCAAGTTTATTCAGCCCGATGATTTTACCAATATGTAAAGATGCGGTTCCGCCTTCGGTTACGGGACCATAAAATTCGGTACGCCAAAAAAGGATTTTTAATTGTTTTTGGTTAATTTCCATTTGATTATCGGCAATCTGATGTAAAAATATAGAACGACAAAGACACTTGCAACCGCTTCAAGCAATAGAAGAGGAGAATAATAAAAGACTAACCTTAACAGCGAAAAATTAATTCGATGTCCTTTTTCGTCTATCAAGGAACCATGCCCACTGTTGAAAAGCCAAATATAAACCATCATAAAGAAATGAAATCTTTGAAGGTCCATATCCTTTGAAGAGAAAAAAACGTTTTTGTAATTATCTTTTTTTATTAAGCTTTTAATATAGCCTGCCTTTGAGAGATGTTTGTCGTCAATTTTGATAAATTTTATTTCATCTCGATGAAATTTCTGAACCTTTAAAATGTCTTCTTGTTTTCCGTTTAAAAATATTACTAAATCCATAGATATATTGAAAAATTAATTAATAAGCTTATTAATAAAATGTAAAATTAATGATAATTGAGGGATTAATCACCAGACTAAACAATTTTATTTGGTGATGATCAAATTAGAAACAAAAAGTTTAACTTTGGATTGTCACATCTTTTTACTAATAATATCTAACATATTTTAAAAGCTTACTAATTGATTAAATTTTTGATGTCATTTGCAGATAATTCTTTATTATAAATTCTTACTTCGTCAATATAACCTGTGAACCTGGTTCCCCCTGCACTTCCATTATTCCACCGGATTATTCCAATACCTGCTTTGGTGGTTGCAACTTTGACAGTTTGAGCTAATGTACCGAGTAAATTTCCGTTTTTATATGCCTTTATCATCCCACCAGCGTATGTCATCGTATAATGAACCCAATTATTCAGATTGGTTGTGTCAAAATTTATCAGTAAAGGGTTGATAAAGTAATTTGGCGACTGAATATCATTCCATGCCGAACCTACCGAAAACTGTAAAGCAACTTTATTTAAATCTGTTCTCCAAAGTTCATGATCAATTGAAAGTTTTCCAAGATTCTCATCTCCAAAGCTAATATAACTTCCACCACTGCTAACCATTGATTTTTCATAAACCCAAAGACAAATAGAAAATTCACTGTAAGAACTGAAAGGAATAGTTGGAATTGTAACGTGAGAACCTTCTGTTCCCACATCGCCTTGACTAACCAAACTAATTGCTTTTCCTTTTTTGCCCTGAACAAAAGTCGGATTATTCATTAATGTTCCATTCCGACCGTTTCCGGTCTGGTCTTTGGCAGTTTCGTCGTCAAAGCTCCAATAGGCAATTAGTCCTGTAGGTAGTGTTGTGGAGTTTTTTATTACGGTAAAACGCCAAACATCTCCGTCAGTTATAGCCCCATAGGAATCCTTTGCAATAACTTTCCAAAAATATGTTGTGCTGTCAGTTAAATCAGGAGAATCACATTCAGTTGTAGTCAGATCACTTCCTATTTTGGTTGTCGGAGGATTGTTCTTGTCAAAAAAAACATCGTACTTGACTTGATCCCCATCAGGATCCGAACAACTCCATGAAAGAACAATAGGAGTTTTATCAGTTGTACCCCTATGTTCAGGATTGGGTAAACTTGGTTTAAATGGGGGACGATTTTCGGTCAGGTTATCAGCGAGCTGAATTATTGCATTTGTTGTTTTTCCGTTTTTAACATTTATTGTTACAGAATTCGGTTTAAATCCGTTTTTGGTGGTTTTAATTACGTAGTCACCGGGGGATAAATCATCAATAATAAACTTACCGGCGGCATCAGAAAGTACCATTTGTGATGGTGGCTCTGTTGATATTAAAGCACCTTGAATCGGAGAATTATCCTTTAAATTCAGTACATAACCCGAAACTTTTCCCGCAGAAGTAGTAGTGCTATTTTCCTTACAGGAAATCAAAACTACTGTGATAAGCACGACTAATAGCATTAGCTTTTTCATTTTTACCTCAGATTTATGGGTAGGTTCTTAAAAAATTTTTAGTGTAATCCGGAAAATATCAAGAACCCAAATATATTCTTTAAAATGATTTTTATAATTTATGAAAATTTTATCAATAATGCAAGCACTATTAATATTTTTTTTAACAAAAATATAATAAATTTTTTGTTTTTATGAATGATGTTTATTATTCATGATAATTATCTTGTGGATTAATAGAAAATCTGATTTTTTAACCATTTCTTTTTTTCGTTCAACATTAATATCAACCCTTTCCGCAATTTATATAATAATTGATGTCATTTTCGTTAATAGCAGATTTTAGTCTGTACTTCGAATGAATATATATTATACTCTCATCATATCTTTCGCTTTGGCATTGGACGCTTTTTCGGTGGCTGTTGCCACGGGGTCATTCTTTGGCAAAACCACAGGGAGACAGAAGTTCAGACTCTCTTTTCATTTCGGTTTGTTTCAGTTCCTTATGCCGGTAGTCGGCTGGTATGCCGGCTTGAGTATTGTACGCTTCATTGAAAACTATGACCACTGGACAGCATTTGTAATCCTTGCTTTTGTCGGCGGCAGAATGATTAAACAAGGCATGGCAAAAGATGATGAGGAAGTTACGGGAGATATTACAAAGGGATTCAGTCTGCTCAGCCTTTCAATTGCAACAAGCATTGATGCTCTTGCGGTTGGTTTCAGCCTTTGCATTGTGGAAAGCAATATTTACTATCCGGCATTAATAATCGGACTGGTTGCCGCAGGAATGACTCTGCTGGGGATTCAGTTCGGAGAAAAACTCTCTGCACGTTTCGGGAAAAAAGCTACAATTGCAGGAGGAATTATGCTGATACTAATTGGTTTGCATATCCTTGCCCAGCATCTGCATTGGTTTTAGAAACTACTGAATATCCCCGTATTTTTCGGGGTATGGAGGTAAGGGCATCGAATCCGGTACACCCATAAGCGGAAAATCCTTCCGCAAAGGAAAAAGACTTTCGCCGGACTCAGGGTCAACAAAATCCTCGGGCATATAAAACCGCCGAAGATTCGGATGTCCGGTGAATTTAATGCCGTACATATCAAACGTTTCCCGCTCGTACCAGTTTGCACTCTCGTAAACTTTCGTCAGTGTAGGGCAATTCAGGTGACTTTCGTCCACCGGAACTTTAACTCGTACGCGGCTTTTATTTTTATTTGACCAGAAATTATAAACCACTTCGAAACGGTTATGCGGCTTCATCCAATCAATTGCTGTTATGTCCAAAAGCTGGTCGAAACTTGTTTCGGCATTTTCTTTCAGTTCAATTGCCATATCAATCAGAAATTCCTGCGGAATTAGCAGGGTGAGTTGTTCCCGATGTTCAACAATCTCAGTTTTTGGACAGACTGCTTTTGCAAGTGCTACTATTTTTTCCAGGTCTTTAATCATATTTTAAGTTAAGCTAATGTCAAAAAATGCAATATAATAATTTATTTTATAAATTCAACTTTTCCCGATTCAAGATCATAAATCGCACCGTAAATAGTGAGTTCGTGTTTTTCGATTAATTCTGTCAGAATAAGACTATGCATCAGATTAACAATCTGATTTTTAACATTCTGATAGATTGATGCTAAAAGCATATCTTCCTGCTTAACATTTTTTGATTTGACGAATTCCACAGCAGGAAATATTTTGTAAAGAATTGAGTTTATGTAGGGAGACTCAGTTGTTCCTTTCATTGCGGCTGTGACGGCACCGCATGAAGTATGCCCCATAATAATTATTCTTTTTGAACCCAGATGCTCGGCGGCATATTCGATACTTCCCATTTCCACTGAATCAATGACATTTCCGGCAGTCCTGACAACGAAAAATTCACCCAATCCCTGATTGAAAATATACTCAGGTGCAACTCTCGAATCGGAACAGGTGACAATAATTGTGTGCGGTGCCTGCCCTTTTGAAAGTTTTTTTCTTTGGGTTGAAACATCCTGATGTTTGAGACTTCCTTTGATGAAATCCTGATTCAGAGCTTTCAGCTCTTCGATGCTGACTTCTTTGCCTTCGACTGCTTTATGAGTTTTTTCGTTAGCATATCCATAAGAAAACATCGCTAATGCTATGGTTACCAAAACCAAAAATTGATTTCTAAAGCTGAGTTTTTTCATTTTTCCTAATCAAATAAAGTTGATAAATATATATTTACAATAAAAATAGTTTCATTTTCGATAATTTGCATTAAGCGAATATACAAAAATAAAATTACTGAAAAAAAATGTTTGATAATATACCAAAACCTGAAAGGGCGATTTTAGTCTCCCTTGGACGCAAAGGAGCTAACCGCGAGATTGCATTCGAGCATCTTAACGAGCTTGAATCGCTTGCCGATACTGCCGGAGCCGAAGTTATAGAAAAATTTTATCAGGAGCTTGACCATCCTAATCCTGCCACTGCAATCGGCAAAGGAAAAGTTGAAGAAATCCGACTTGCAGTCCTTGAAAACGAAATCAACCTGATTATTTTCGATGACGATTTGTCTCCTGTTCAGATGAAAAATCTTGGAAACGAACTAAAAGTAAAGGTTATAGACCGTAGCGGCTTGATTCTTGATATTTTTGCAAAGCACGCCAAATCTCTTGAAGCCAAAACGCAGGTGGAACTTGCCCAACTTCAATATTTACTCCCGCGGTTAACCAGGATGTGGACACACCTTTCCAAACAATTCGGAGGAATTGGAACAAAAGGTCCGGGCGAAACTCAGATTGAAACAGACAGACGAATTGTCCGTTTACGCATTCAGCATCTTCAGGACAAGCTGATTGATATTTCCACACAGAAAGAACAGCAGAGAAAAGGGCGGGCGAATATTTCCAAATTTGCTTTGGTGGGTTATACGAATGCAGGAAAGTCAACCCTTATGAATATGATTACAGAGTCGGAAGTATATGTTGAAGATAAACTTTTTGCCACGCTTGACACAACCGTTCGCAGTTTCAGTCTTCCGGCTGGCAAAAATGCCCTGCTTTCGGATACTGTAGGCTTTATTCGCAAACTTCCCGCACATTTGATAGCTTCATTCAGAAGTACGCTTGCCGAAGCCGCTGAAGCCGATGTTCTGATTCATATTGTGGACGTTTCGCATCCCTATTTCAAAGAGCAGATTCAGGTGGTTAATGATACACTCGATGTGCTGAAAATCAGCGATAAACCTATTGTTCTGGTATTCAACAAAGTAGATATGCTCGAAGACAGAGATTTCATTCATGTTTTGGAGGAAGAGAATCCCGACTCAATTTTCATTTCGGCAAAAAGGGGAATAAATATTCTCAAACTGCTCGATTTGTTTCAGAAAAAAGTTGATGAGTTCAGCACACAATTAAGCTTTCTACTGCCTTACAGCTCAATGGAACTCATTTCCAAACTTTATAATGTAGTGGATATAATCGAAAGAACCGACAAAGATGACGGGATACAATTCGTAGTAAAAGTCAGCAAAGAAAACCGTGAAGTCTTTGATTTTCAGTTTAAAAGATTTTTAAATTGAGAAATGGGGTAGAGGTTAACCTAAAAATAATAGTTTCAGCCTTTCATTTCCGCAGAATAAAATTTTGTCCGAATCTTTTGATTTGCTCGGCTAATTCGGGTGAGTTTAGAGTATCCAATATTAAAATATCAAACAAATAAGGTGTATTCAATTCTTCAATATCTGCATTGATTTTTGAAAGTATAGAACCTGATAAATCTTTTCCCTTTAAAGCCAAATCTATTTCCGAACCGGGGCGATAGGTGCCTTTGGCTCGCGAACCATAAATAATAACCCCTTCGATTTCGGGATAATTTTCAAATACCGAATTGATTTTAGAGATGGTATCTTCATTAAGTCCGAATTTCATAGAAGGGTTTTCATTTTTGAATTAAACCTACAAAAATAAGCAAAATAGATATTCACAATTTTATTGAATTCTTCTTTTAAAATATTCTCATCGTAAGTGTGAACTGTATTATTTCTGCTTTCTATCATATCCATCCAAACCTGACCATCCTCAATGAGTCCTTTGTTGAAGGCTTCTTTTGTAGCACTTCTCGAGCCGGTTATATTTTGAAATCCTTCATATTGCAAAAAGTCTTTCATCACTTTCCAAGCCAATTCGTGAGTGAATTCAAATCGCTGAATAATACCTTCTTTTATAATATCAATCGGGTCAGCATCGTTATTTTCAATAGCACCTGTAAGCTGATGCAATGCTTTCTCATAATTGGAAAACCGCTGTTTCCACCTGATATCTTGTTCCATCTTTTTATCTTATCTCAATAATATTAAAAAAACACTAAATTAATAAAATCTTTCGGGTTTTTCATCATGAATTTCTTATAAATCCCGGATTTCTCATTACTTCATAAAGACTAATCCGGTTCGCCCTACCCCTCAATGAAATTTTCAGGTTTGCTGGAAATACTCGATGGAAGAGTAACAACAGCATTGTCAATTAATCTTGTTTTCCCGATGTAGCAAGCTATCAGCAAAACAATATGCTGACCGGGAATAAATTCTTCAGGCTCTGCAAGGTTATCCGAATCGGCGGCAGAAGCATAATCTATTTGCAATCCCTGAACAGTCCGCAAAGTTGAATGCATAATGGCATTTATCACTTTTCTTCTTTTTTCTCCGTTTGAAATAGCTTTTTCAGCTTCGCCAATCGCCCTGAATAAAATATCGGCATTAGAACGGTCGAAAGAACTTAAATATATATTCCGCGAACTCATTGCCAGACCATCTGTATTGCGGATAGTAGGTGCTACAACAATTTTAATGTCAAACAAAAATTCCTCTGCAAGTCTTTTGATTACTAAAGTTTGTTGATAATCCTTCTGTCCGAAAATTGAAATATGTGGAAGAGTCGCATTGAATAGCTTTGCAACAATTGTGGCAACACCGTCGAAATGTCCGGGACGTTTCACTCCTTCAAATTTATCGGTTATTCCACCGATGATAATTTTCGAATTAATTCCAAAAGGGTACATTTCCTCGGGTGACGGATGAAAAAGATAGTCAACACCGGAATCAGATGCAATTTTGCTGTCGCGTTCAATGTCTCGAGGGTATCTTGTAAAATCTTCATTCGGAGCAAATTGGGTAGGATTTACAAACAATGTGGTTATGACAATATCTCCCAATTCTTTTGCCCGTCTCATCAAGCTAGCATGACCTTCGTGGAAATAGCCCATAGTCGGAACAAGGACAATAGTTTTCCGCTCGGCACGAAGCCCCCGGGAAATGGACTGCATTTCACTTACTTTATTAATTATCTGCATCAGATTCTAGCCTCTCGAATATTGCTTTAATTCAATCAAAATGAAGAAAAACAAAGTTAAGAAAAAAAATTGATTGCACGAAGAACAATTAAATTGAAGTAAAAATTGGAAAATTAAGAAAACATCAATAAATTTGTTGTTCTGATAAATCCAATTTATCATAAATAGTTTGAAAATAAATTTATATATATTTAAATAGGAGCATTTTAAAGAATGGGTACACTAGAACGCTTACGCAAAACTTCACCTTATTTTTTGGCGGCATTTGCCCTCGTGTTTATTGGTTTTATGGTTGCATCGGATGCTGACATCAGCAGTTTGATGAAACAGGGACAGAATTTCCAGACAGCCGAAATTGGTGTTATTAATGGTGAAAAAATTCTTTACAAAGATTTTGAGAACAAAGTTCGCGAGCAAATCGAACAGCAAAGAACTCAAAATAAGGACAAAGAAGAACAGAACATAGACGAAGTACAGATTCGTCGTCAGGTTTGGCAACAAATGGTTGACGATGTCCTGCTAAGGCAGGAAGCCGAAAAAGTCGGCATTTTTGTTACTGACGAAGAAGTTCTTGACGTTTTGTTCGACAATCCACCAGAATATCTTCGAAAACCATTTACCGATTCACTCGGAAGATTCCAAAAAGACAGCTATCTGGAAATCGTTTCGAATCCGGAAGTTATCATGAACCGTCTGCCGCAGTCAATGGCACCCGAAGAAAAGAAAAATATCGTTCAATCTTTCCGTAATGACCTTCTGAAAATTCAGAAATACATCAGAGAAGAAAAATTCACTGAAGGTATGAGAGCAGGCGTTAGTGCTACAGGTATGATGATTTCTCCTCTTTATGCAAAGCAGAAATATCTCAATGAAAATTCGACAGCAGATGTGAACTACATTCACCTTGACTTGCGTCAAATTCCTGATAACAGTATTACAGTTTCCGATACCGAGATTGAAAAATACTACGAAAAAATCAGCAAGTACAATAAAACAAAAGCAAAAAGAAAACTTAAATTTACAGTTTTCCAGTTGCAGCCATCCGACAAAGATACAGCAGTTGCTTTAAAAGCTATTAAAAAGATTGCTAATGATGTTGCTCTTGCACAGGCAACCTCAAAAGATTTAGCCGACTCTGTATTTTCAAAGAAAATGAAAGAAAATCAGGGACAGACTTTCAGCTACACATTAATAACTGAAATTCCTGCAAATATAGCACCTTATATTACAAATCTTGGAATTAAAGATATACTTGGTCCTGTTCAGCTTTCTGACGGAACTTATTTCTTCCGCCTTGATGACAAAAAGAATGGCGACAACGAAGTTGTTAAAGCAAGCCACATCCTAATTAATTTCGGTACTAACAAAGACAGTGCGAAAGCATTTGCAGTTAGCCTGATGGAAAAAGCAAAAAAAGGTGATTTCGCGGCTCTTGCACGTGAACATTCAGAAGATAAAGGCTCTGCAACAAACGGCGGCGATTTGGGTTTCTTTGGCAAAGGCAGAATGGTTAAACCATTCGAAGAAGCCGCTTACGGTGCCAAGGTTGGCTCGATTGTCGGTCCCATCGAATCCCAGTTCGGTTTCCATATTATTAAAGTTACAGATAAGAAATCTGAAGAACTCAAATATAGCCAGATTAAAGTGGCTATCGAAGTTTCACGCCAGACCATCAAGCTTCTATCGAGGGATGCCCGCGAATTGAAGAACAAAGTTGATGCCGGAACATCATTCGACGAAGCCGCAAAATTTTTCAAAAAAGCACCAAGAGAAACTGATTTCTTCGAAATGGACAAACCAATTTTCGGTTCTCAGTATCTTTCCGCAATGGCTTTTGAAACAGAAGTCGGAAAAGTTATTGAGCCTCTTGATTTGAAAAATGTTGGATATGTTGTTGCTCAGGTTGTTGAAGCCAGAGAAGCAGGTGTTCTGCCTTTGAAAGATTTAAAAGACAAAATCAAAACTACATTAATCAAACAAAAGAAAATTCAGGCTTTGAAAGCCAAAGCAACCGAAGTGTTTAATCAGGTTAAAAATTCCGGTAATCTTTTGAATGCCGCAGGTATGATTGCTCCTCTTCAGGTGAAATCAGCCCCCGGACTTCAAAACAACGGTACAATTCCAGGAGCAGGACAAGATTTCGGCTTCACCGAAAAATGTTTCAGTGTCCCTGCCGGTGTGATTTCCGAACCATTCAGCGGTGAAAACGGCTGGTATATTGTTCAGGTTTCAAACCGCAAGGTTCCGGATGAAAACACAGTTAAAGCCGCATTACCCGGATATATAAATCAGGTTAAGATGTCAGCTTCACAGACCATTTATTATCAGTGGTTGCAGAAGGTGAAAGAAGATGCCAAGATTAAAGACTTAAGAAGCAAATTCTACAAAGAATATTAAAATCCTATATATGGATGTTAAAGAAAGGCAGGCGATGAACCTACCTTTTTTTTTATATTTCTATTTTAAATCAAAAATTTTAAAAAATTTTCAGATTATAAAGAAATTGCTATAACCTATTGGTGTAATAACCACAAGCTTTAGAATGTGGTTGTTCACATCCATCAACCACACGATTTAGCGTGGGGCAATAAAAAAAGAAAATAACTTCTTTATTAACAGCCTCGCTAACAATTTTCTTAGTAATACGTTTCTTATTTAAAAATAGATCTAATATGATTAAAATTTTCTTTAAGCAAATTGCAACGAATTAAAGGTTTGTGTGTAATTTGTATTGAACAAGAAGATTGATATTGAAAATGCGCGATAATTACTCAAAATATTCAGACCAAGAACTGGTTCTACTCCTGAAAAAGGAAAAACCTGCTTCGGAAAAGGCATTCACTGAACTTTATCAGAGATATGCTTCTTCTGTGCACGCTTACTGCTACAGAGTTTTATCGGACAAAGATGCCGCTGAAGATATTTTTCAGGAAACATTTATCAAGTTCTTTGAAAAAATTGACACTGGAAAAGCGAATTTGAACGTACCGGGTTTTTTGATAACAATTGCAAGAAATTTGTGTCTGAATTTCAAAAGGGACAGCCTGAGGACAGTACCGATTGAAGACATGGATTTTATTATGATGGACAGGTCGTATGACAAAACTGAACTTCTGGATCTGATTACAACAGCAATTGAGCTACTTGATTTTGAATACAGGGAAGCATTTGTTCTCAGAGAGTACGATTCACTTAGTTATGAAGAGATTGCAAAAATGACACAAACTACTGTCGGAAATGCAAAATCGAGAGTTTCAAGAGCAAAATCAAAAGTTAGGGAAATTTTAGCTCCCTACTTGAAGGACTTAGCAAAATAATTTTATTAATGGTATAGATATGGAATACACAGACTTAATTCAGGAATATGTTGACGGGAATCTTTCACCGGAAGTAGAGGAGCAATTCTTCATGACGCTTTCGGGTAACGAAGATCTTAGGAGTGAACTCCGCCAGCAACTTGCTATCAAAGATGCAATCAGAACTGACAAAAGGGCATTCACCCCTGCCCCTGAATCAACCTTGAAGGTTTTTTCGGCTCTCGGTTTTACTCCTCCTCCTGTGGCTCCTGTTCCGATCGGTACAGGTTCTGCATTAACCGGAGTACAATCTGCATCCGTTCTCACAAAATATTCACATGTTATTCTTGGTGGTTTGGTTTCAGCCGCCGCAACAGCTGTGGTCGTTCTAATGCTTATCAATCCAATGATTTATGGCGATAAAAATGCTTATACCGGAAATAATTCTACTACATCAAAAATAGTAAAGCAAACTGAAAATATTAGCGGAAACAATCTGCAAGCCAATCCGAATACAAATATTGCACAACCTCCGGTCAGAACAAAAACAATCGTCAGATATGTTTATGTTCAAAAACAGACTGAGAACCCTCCGGTTAGCAATAAACAAATAGTTGACCAATCTATGGTAAGCAATCAGCAGGTTATATCTCTTTCACCTATTAATGAAAAAATCGGAAGAGGCAATCTGATTTCAGCCCCTCAGACTACTCGTCAGGGCAATATGCCGATATCTTTCAATCTACAGCCTTTGTCTGAATTTATTGGGACTGATAAAATGAATTTCTCGGTTGAATATATGGGGTCAGCACCGTTTAATTTGCAAAAAGCTACAATTAATCCTAATCAATATGCGAATTTCAATAATTCGCAAATTGGGTTATTCTATAATTTCAATGATAATTGGTCTGCCGGACTTGACCTCCGTCAGGAAACATTTTTCCAGAGCTATGAAGGTAAAGATGGAAAAGGTCAGCCCTGGAGATATGAACAACAGCCTAATTTCACTTCATACAGTGCAACTGCAAGATATAAATTTAATGAAATCATAAGCTGGGTTTCTCCTTTCAGTCAAATATCGCTTGGCGGAACAAATGTCGGATTCATCGGAAGATTGATGGTTGGTACTGAGATTAAACCTTACTATGGTGTTTCGTTTGTTATTGGATTAGAATATAGCGATTTGATGTACAAGCATCAAACCAATTACTTCAATTCGGGTAAAATCGGATTTAAATATGGTATGGGGATTAGTTTCTAAGAAAATGAAATTCATAAAAACCATATTGATGCTTTCTTTTACAGGATTTCTGATTTTCAACCTCAGCGGTTGTCAGGATCCATTAGGTGTCGAAACCAATGTCAACAAAATTCCGTTGTTTGATACGACGAGAAGTATTGTAGATACAACCAAAAAGGACACAACAAGGAAAGATACCACAAAAAAAGATACTGTCTTTCCAAATGTCAGAATCAAAACAAATGATATCAGCCTTTCAATATCCGAAACTGTGTACAAAAGGGATAATACCATGATGGGTGGGCTAATTGGCGAAGTGCCATGGAGAATAAAATTCAATGCTAAAAGTGCTGTTATAGATACTTCAGAGATTAATTCCCGTTTATGGCTGGTTCTGGATTTTGAGAATACTGCTTTGGTTGATACGATGGGTAATGAGATTATTGCTCATACATCAGCCATTCGAATAAAATTGGATTCGTTAAAAGGCTCCGGTTTCTATAATCTCAATCAGGATTTAAATTCATCACAATGGTCAGCACTGTTTCTTGAGTTTTATCCGAATAAAAAGATAAATGCTTATCCCGGAATATCGTCTCCTTTAACTTTTCAAATTATTGAAGACACCAGAACAAGAACATCAGGTCAGATTAAAGCACTAATAAAATTTGACGGGTTTGTTGACCATGCTTTTGACCATGAGAGAAAGCAACTCATTAAGTTCGAAGCCACATTGATTATCAAATATCAGATTTAGATATCTTTTCTAATAACTTGGAATTCAGGAAAAACCGGAAGAAATTTTATTTATTGAAATTTCTTCTTTTTTTCTTATTAAATAGTTAGTTTTGCAGACTGAAATCAGTAAGTGTTAAAATATTAAACGGTAGATTTGACATCAGCATAAATAACAACATAAAAAGATTGATATTCGGCATCTTATCCTTGCTTATGATTTCATATACCCATGCCCAAAATCCACCCGAAGAGGAATATTACGAAGAAGAAGTTATTGTTGATACTTTTGCTCTCAAACCACGTCTTGGTCTCTTTTTTCATTACGGAATGACCGATTTCAATACATCATTCAGCAAGTTGCCCGGAGTTCCAAACTGCTGTCCTGAGTTTACGAATGGTAATGGTAACGGGATTACAATCGGCGGTTTGTTCAATTATCATTTTTCTCCTGAATTTTTCGCAGGTGCCAGAGCTTCCTATTCCACGTATTCCGGTTTACTCGAAAGTTTCCAATCTGTTCCCGTAATTATTGACGGAAAGAGTGCAACAGGCAAATTGCGTCATTCAATTGATGCAACTATCGGTTCTCTGAATATTGAGCCCTCTGCAGGCTACTTCGTGTGGAGAAATCTCATCGTTCAATTGGGATTCCGTGTCGGATTCAATATTTATAGCAATGTTCATCAGATTGAGGAAATCGTCGAGCCGTCGGACAGGGGAACTTTCATTGACGGAACAAGAACCAGAAACAGATATGACGGAAAAATACCTGAACTTTCAGTATTCCAGCTATCTGCTTTAGGCGGTTTAAGCTATGATTTACCACTTAATCGAAAAGGTTCCTACTTTTTAACTCCTGAAATCTTCTATTATTTTGGATTTACAAATCAAGTTAAAGATATTAAATGGAAGGTCAATTCTCTAAGATTCGGACTTGCTTTGAAATATAAGGAGCCGGCACCCCCCCCGCCGCCGCCACCTGCTCCACCCGAACCTCCTGACCCCGAATACCCTCAGGCACCAAAACCGCCTGTTTTGACTGCATCGGCTAATTTAGTTCTTGTGGACAGCACAAATAATGAAACCAAGAATTTCAATGTCAGGATTGAAGATTTTATTTCTTTGAATATGAGACCACTTCTCACTTTTGTTTTCTTTGATGAAAATTCAGCAAGTATTCCTAAACGTTACCATAAAATTTCACCTAAGGATACATCGGCATTTACCTACAAAATGCTTCAAAACCTTGATGCAATGCAGACATACTATCATGTTCTGAATATCGTTGGCAAACGGCTTAAAGAAAATCCGAATAACGGAATAGTTATTGTCGGTACTAATTGCAATAAAGGTGAGGAAGCTAATAATAAAGACCTCTCTCTGCGACGTGCAACAGCTGTTCGGGATTATCTCAAATATGTCTGGAGTGTTCCTGACCATCAAATGACAGTTGAGGCAAGAAATCTGCCAAAAGAAGCTTCAAATAACGATGAATTGGAAGGCGAAGCCGAGAACCGCAGAGTTGAAATAATTGCTAAAGATAATAAAATTACCGAGCCGGTAGTGACCATCGATACTCTCAGAAAAATTTCAAGCTATGCACTTCGTTTTTATCCGAGAATAAAAGCTGAAGCAGGTCTGGAATCTTGGTCACTGATTGTAAAGCAGGGAGCAAGGGAACTTATCAAATGGAAAGACGGCAGTACATATCCCGAAAGAATCAGCTGGCTTGTCACTCAGGAAGATTCATCCGCACCTAAACGCGGCGGTCTGATAAGTTATACACTTTCAGTCCGCGACAATCTCGGTCAAACGGCAACATCGCCCATCAGTACAATTCCGGTTGACCAGTTTTCAATCAACAGGAAAAGACTCGAAAGAATTGCTGACAAAGAATTTGAATACTACAGCCTGATTTTGTTCGATTACGGAAAAACCGAACTTGGAGCTGAGCATAAATCTGTTCTTGATTTTGTAAAGAACAGAGTTACGCCTGAATCTACCGTTCTTATAACCGGACATACCGACATTATGGGTGACGAGAAAATCAATAAACGGATTTCCGAGGCAAGGGCTAAATCTGCCGCTAAACGACTTGGGATTGCCAATGCTCATGTGATTGGTCTTGGCGAATCTGATTTGCTTTATGACAATACTCTGCCCGAAGGCAGGTTCTATTGCCGAACCGTTAAAATCATCATCGAAACTCCCGTTAAGGAATAATATGGATTACCGGAATGCAATGAACCGAGTATTATCCCTTGCTTTGAAAGGTAGCGGAAAGGTGAGTCCAAATCCAAGAGTCGGAGCCGTAATCCTCAGAGACGGTGAAATTATCGGTGAAGGATGGCATCAGGAATTCGGCGGACCTCATGCCGAAGTCAATGCAATAGCAAACTCCGGCTTGACCGATTTTTCTGATTGCACAATTGTTGTGAACCTTGAACCATGCAGTCATTTCGGGAAAACACCTCCTTGTGCCGATATGATTATTGAAAAGAAATTCTTGAAAGTTGTAATTGGCATGAAGGACCCAAATCCTCAAGTTGCCGGGAATGGTATTTCTGCTCTCCGAAATTCCGGAGTTGAGGTGATTGAAGGAATTTTGGAAGATGAATGTATCTGGCTGAACAGGTTTTTCATTAAGAATATTACAACCGGATTGCCCTATGTTATTATCAAGATTGCTCAAACTCTGAATGGTGCTGTTGCAACTTCCCAAAAAGAATCCAAATGGCTGACCGGCGAAGAAAGCCGTAAACTTGTCCATGCAATCAGGGCTGAAGTTGATGCCGTGCTCATCGGCAAGGAAACAGCAATCAGCGATGACCCCGAACTTACTATCAGAAGTGTCGAGGGAGTGAATCCGAAACGGATTGTTCTCGACACAAATTTATCTTTGCCACTTTCCTTAAAGCTTTTTACGGATGAATGGCTGAATAGAACAATAGTCTGTTGCAGTGAAAAAGCCTCCAAATCACAAAAAGCAGAAACCTTGAAAACAGCAGGAGTAAATATTCTTCCTGTGGAACTGAATGAATCCGGCAGGATTGACATTCAGCAGGCAATGAAGAAATTGTCGCATGAATTCAAAATAGCATCTGTACTTGTTGAAGGCGGTGCCGGAATGTATTCTGCTTTTGCCGAAAATGATTTGATTGATGAACTCCGGATTTTTCAGGCACCAATGTTAATCGGCAATGGAATAAACGCCCTCCGCGACCTGAAAACCAACAAACTTTCCGACTCCAAGAGATTTAAACTCCAATCTGTTTCCCAATGCGGTCAAGATATTCATGGGATTTGGGTGAGTAATTAATTACGAATTACGAATTACGAATTATGAATTATGAATTATGAATTGAAGAGAAGAATCTTCATTTCCCCCTTTAAAAAAGGGGGTTAGGGGGATTTTCTTATCTTCATTCTTCAACAACTAAACGCCTAAACATTTTTTGTGCCGTTAGGCACATAATCTCGGTAGAAAGAGGATTAACGCAATTCTTCCGTCTCGTACGGGACGGAACATCTTGGGCGGTGCTTTTTTTTCTACCGACCTATTTGTCCCAAAGGGAAATGGATTTTAGTCCACTAAATATCAGCTATTACCTATTAAAATTAATCCATATTACCTTATGAAGAATGGATTCTTCACTTCGTTCAGAATGACAAATGCGTGGAAATAGGAATTGATTAACGTTTGCACACGAATGACAATTTGGAACCGTATTCTTCACTTCGCTCAGAATGACAAGTAAAATCCTATTTCTTTTCCATGATGTTGATTAGCATTTTCTGGAGAAGTAACACTCCGGAAACGGAGGAAGATTTCAGCTTTTCGTCTGTTTCGGCAAGATAGCTAAAGGCTTTTTCTATTTCCTGAGGTGAATATCTACGGACAGCTTCAAGGTATTCGGCAACAAAAAACGGGCTGACTCCCACCTGACCTGCAAGCTGATATTTATCGGTAGTGTTTTGTGCCGCTTCGAGCATTTTGAAAAGTGCAATAAAATATCGCGTCATAACAGTAATAATCAGCACTTCCTGCGATTCAGTCCTCAGCATTTTGTCAACAATGTTCAGGGATTCAGAAAGGTTACGTCTTCCAATCATTTTCTGAAGCTCGAAAACATTATAAACTCTTGAAAAACCTACAACCTGAGTAACGATGTTTGCATCAATTTCATTAACATCTTTGGAATAAATTGCAATTTTTTCGATCTGATTGTTAAGCTCCCAAAGATTTTGGGCAGTTTGGGAAATTAGCAGGAGGCACGCATCCTCGGTAATGTTTTTTCCGAATTTGGCAAGTCTGGACTTCACCCAAACCGGATAGGAATTGTCCCAAACCTTAGGAAATTCCATCCACGAAAATTTGTCCACAATAATATTAAACGGATATTTTGCAGAACTGATTAGTTTTTGAGCTTTGCCGACAGTTTTGGAGTCTTTCATCGAAGCAGAAAGTCCATTCAAACTATCAACATCAGCAAGCAAAATCAGAAATGTAGTTTTCTGTGGATTTGCCAGATACCTTGCAAAAGGCGACTTCTCGTCGAATTTTTTTATATTTCCTGAGAACAAACTGTCGAAGTGCTTCACAGCGATTACTCTTTTTTCGGAAACAAAAGGGAACTGCACACAACTGTCCACAATTCTTTCAAGAACTTTTGAGGGTCCTGATTCACTACCGTCAAACATCTCGAAATCGAACTCATTTTCGCCATCTTTAAGGACGGATTTAATAAGCTTATGGTATGCTTCTTCGAGAAGAAAATCTTCTTCGCCGAACATAAGCAGTATCGAAGGATATTGTTTATTTTTGATTATATTTTCAACAGTCTCAATCATAATAATTCTTCGGTTTCAGGTTTTAGCTTTTTAAAATTTATATCATTAAGAACTTTAAATAATTTTTTTAAAGCAAGTTCTTCGGAAGGTGGTTTCACTAAATAATCAGAAATTTTCAGTTTTACTAATTCCTGAAAAAGCGATAAAGAGCTAAGAGCAGTGCAGGCAATAACGGGGATACCTTTTGTTTTGGGATTTGCCCTGATGAGTTTTATAGCCGAGAATCCATCCATAACAGGCATCTGCATATCCATAATTATCAAATCAGGAATTTCCTTTTCTAAAAATTTAAAAGCTTCGCCGGGGTCTTCAGCTTCAATCACCCTTGTTTTAAAGCGTAACTCGAGAAGTTTCTTGAAATATTTTCTGTACCCGGGTTCGTCGTCACAAATCAGTACGGTCAAATTGCTAAAATCCATATCCATATTAATATTTTCTATTTAATTACCAAAATTCTTGGAGGAAGCTGGTCATTTTCTGTGAAGCGATACAAAGCTTTGATAATATCCTCATTGACTTTCTCGCCTTTTGCCGCAATCAGTAATCCGTAAGTTGTATAATAATCTTCGGCGATAATCATTCCTGTCTCGATTTTCGAAGTAGGAAGCCTGACGATTGTCCTAAAACCAAGTTCTTTTCTTTCCTCGTCAATCATAGAAAGAAAAACATCCACGGCTTTCCTGTCGAACCAAATCCCGCTTTTCGAAATTAGAAGATTCATAGAAGAAGCATATCTTGCCTGAGTTTGCTCCAGATAGTTAGCAGTGCTTGTCATATCATGGGATGAACCAAATCTGCCGGTTTTATCTTTCCGCAAACGGAACATTGAATTATGGTAAGTATCAACAATGCACAAGATTGCCGCACCCGGAAGAATCTGTTTCCCTGAAATTCTCCTCGGCGAGCCTGTTCCGTCCAAACGTTCATGATGCTGATAGACAAGTTCGGCAATATGTTCGAAATGGTCATATTTTTTTAATATTTCCCAGCCGGCACGGGCATGAGTCATATAAGCAATAAATTCGCTTTCCACCATTTCGGTTCTGAATTTGGATAAAAGACTTTCTCTCGAACCTACTTTTCCAATATCATGAAGCAAACCTGCAATGCCTATTTCATAAACTTCTTCATCGGGCATTTCGAGTTTTTTGGCGAGTTCGGCGGCTTTATGAGAAACATATCTTGAATGACTTCCTTCGTGGTACCTGTCCTGAAGTTCTACAATTGAGGACAAAACCTGAACAACCTGATAGAATTGTCCTGCCATTTGGTTGGACATTTCTTCGGCTTGCTCTTCAAGTTCATTAAATTTATTCTCCATAATTCATTTTTTCCTGTTAAAATTAAAAATGTTTCCCCAATAAAGCTCTATTTGGTTTATCCACAGAAAAACCCAAAAATCTTTGTGCTACTACGTAAAAAGTTGAAGGAACGTCGGTAACATAAAAATCTACTTCGGGTTTGATGATGTACTCTTCTCTCTCAACTCTCAGTTCCCCGAGCTCGCCAAGAAGCCGAATTGCTGTAACTGCGGCATGTTCGCCCGAATCAATCTGAACCACACCGGGCATCATTTCAGTAAGTAACTGGCTGAGCAACGGATAGTGCGTACAACCCAAAACAAGCGTATCGGCTTTAATTTCTTTCAGTTCATGCAAATATTCTTCTGCAATCAGTCTTGTAGCCTCATGCCTCAGCCATCCCTCTTCAACAATGGGGACAAAAAGAGGACAAGGAATCGAAATAACCTGAATTTTTTCTGAATTACTCAAATTTTTTATTTCTCTGGAATATGCTCCGCTATTGATTGTCGCTCTTGTGCCAATAACCCCGATTTTTCCGTTTATGGTGGCACGGATTGCGGCGGCGGCGGCGGGGAGAATCATTCCGATAACCGGAACAGGAGAAGCCTCCCGCACAGTTTCCAAAGCTACTGAAGAAACTGAATTGCAGGCAACTACAATCATTTTCACGTTCTTTTCGAGCAAAAAATTTGTTGACTCCAGAGCATACTGTTTCACTGTATCTTCGGATTTGTTCCCGTAAGGCACACGTGCAGTATCCCCTAGATAAATATATTTTTCGTAGGGCAAAAAACGGATAAATTGCTTCAAAACACTCAATCCGCCTATACCGGAATCAAAAACGCCTATCGGCTTTTCTCTATTCATAAGTTTTCGTCAAATTACAACATCACAAAACATTAATTTAAGAAATTTTTCAGCTATTTAATTATTGTTTAGTAGATTTGTAATTATTTTTATTTTATTTTCTCATTTTTAAATCATTTATAATATAGAATTCAAATATTAAAAATCAGTTAAGGAACAAAATATGTCTGAGATCAGAAAACTTGGAGTTATAACAAGTGGCGGCGACTGCGGTGGCTTGAATGCTGTAATTAATGGTGCGGCAAGAATGGCACTGCATCTGGGTATTGAAATCTGCCTTATACCAAACGGCTATGCAGGACTTTATAATCTTAATAATCTTGAGTTACCTTCTTTCGATTTGAACAGAATTGATAAAATTTCTTCAGGTGTTGCCGGTTCGGAAGCAGGTCACTCCAGAGTTAAAATCAGCAAAATCAAAGACCCGAATAAATATGAAGTCATCCGATCAGGACTGAACAAACATCAGTTAGACGGACTTGTTATTGCAGGTGGTGACGACACAGGCTCTGTAACTGTTGATTTGACCAATCAGGGTATTAAGTGCGTTCACGTTCCGAAAACTATGGATTTGGATTTGCAAACTTACTCTGTTGGCGGCGATTCAACCATTAACAGAATTCAACGTTTCACTCAGGAATTAAGAACTACCGGACTTACTCACAACAGAGCTCTCGTTATTGAAGTTTTTGGCAGATATGCAGGACACACTGCTTTTCGTGGAGGAATCGGTGCCGATGCAGACTGTATTTTGATTCCCGAAATTCCTGTTCATTACGATGTTGTTTATGAGCATTTCAAAAAAACTTATATGAACAGACTTCGCCACAGCGATGTTAAGGGTTCTACCTATATTATTCTTGTTGCAGAAGGCATTAAAGACAAAGACGGCAAATATTTTGCTGACCAATCGCTTGGGTTAGACTCCTTCGGTCACCAAAAGCTTACAGGTGCTGCACAATATGTCCGTCAGCATCTTGAAAACTTTATGCATAAGGATCCGGACTGGGGCACATTACTGAAAGAAGAAGGAATTTTTGTTCAGGACATTTATGAATATCCGGAAATCAGGGAAATCCATCTTGGTCATCTGGTACGTGCAGGCGAGTCGAGTTGCTACGATGTTACTTTCGGCAAGCAAGCAGGAGCCGCGGCAGTTCTTCTGATGAAGAAAGGAATCAATGGTGTTACTGTTGTCGGAATCGAACATGATGTCGTAACTTATATTCCAACGGCAGAAGCAATCAAGCAAAGATTCGTTGACCCCAGTGAAATAGCACTATATGAAAATCTTGGTGTGTGTTTCGGCAGGGAACCGATTGAATATTTGCCCGAATTCAAAGAACATTCCGGAATGATTCACAGATACTTATAAACAAATGAATTTAAAAGAATATTAACCAAAAATCGTTATAGAGTAAAAATTTTTGATTAATTAAATAAGGATAAATATGATTGACCAGTTAGTGCCGATAGTAGTCGAGCAAACAAGCAGAGGCGAACGTTCTTACGACATATATTCACGACTTTTAAAAGAAAGAATCATCTTCTTGGGTTCTCCGATTGATGATAATGTTGCAAGTCTTGTAGTTGCACAATTGCTGTTTCTTGCCAGTGAAGACCCGACAAAAGATATTAACTTATATATAAATTCCCCGGGCGGAAGCGTTAGTTCCGGATTAGCTATTTACGATACAATGCAGTTTGTGGCACCTCCAATTACTACAATTTGTGTTGGCATGGCGGCTTCGATGGCACAGGTGCTTTTAAGTGCAGGAGCACACGGCAAACGCTTTGCCCTACCGAATTCTAGAATCTTAATGCACCAGCCAATGGGCGGAACTCAGGGACAAGCCACAGACATTGAAATATACACAAGAGAAATGCTCCGCATCCGCGAAAATCTCTATGAAATTATTTCGAAGCACACTGGTAAAGATATTGCAACAATCAAGAAAGATGCAGACAGGGATTATTATATGTCTGCTCAGGAAGCCGCAGACTATGGTATTATTGATAAAATCATGGAAAGAAATACCGAAATCAAACCTGTTGAAAACAAAGAAGTATAAATTTTCAATAAATTGAAATTAATTAAATAGATGGCAAAAGATAGAAATCAGAATTCAGGGTTCCACTGTACATTCTGCGGAAGAACCTCCCGCGAAGTAGGAGGTTTGATCGAAGGACCAAACCACATTTACATCTGCGATATTTGTGTTCATAATTCAGTTGAAATTTTCAAAAAAAATTCCAAACCTGATAAGGGATTCTCAGTCAACACTGAGCTTCCCAAACCGACAGAAATAAAAAAGAAATTGGACGAATATGTGATTGGACAGGATTACGCCAAGGAAGTATTATCCGTGGCTGTTTACAATCACTATAAGAGAATAATGGCCGAAAACCTTGCCGGTGAATTTGCTGATGTCGAAATCGAGAAAAGCAACATTCTGATGCTGGGACCAACAGGTACGGGAAAAACTCTTTTGGCAAAAACATTAGCCCGTGTGCTGAAAGTACCGTTTGCGATTGCTGACGCTACGACAATTACTGAGGCAGGATATGTGGGCGACGATGTGGAAACAGTTCTTGTCCACTTGCTCCAGAATTCCGATTATAATGTTGCCGCCGCCGAAAAGGGTATTATCTATATTGATGAACTTGATAAAATCGGCAGAAAAAGCGAAAACACTTCTATCACTCGCGATGTTTCCGGCGAGGGAGTTCAGCAGGCATTGCTTAAAATCCTGGAAGGTACAATTGCGGGAGTCCCTCCAAAAGGCGGAAGAAAACATCCTGAACAATCTTTAATTTACGTAAATACAAAAAATATTCTCTTTATTTGCGGCGGAGCTTTCGACGGATTGGAAAAAATAGTCGCAAGAAGGATGAATACAAATACAATTGGTTTCACTGCGCAGGTAGAAAGCGTCGTAGAAGCATCGCACGAACTTTTCAAACAAGCAGAACCAACAGATTTGCTGAAATTCGGATTCATTCCGGAACTTATCGGAAGACTCCCTGTTTTTGCTCCTTTGGAAGACTTAACCACAGAGGCTTTGCTTGATATTCTAACGAATCCGAAAAATGCAATAGTCAAACAATACAAAAAACTTTTCCTGATGGAAGGTGTGGAACTTGAATTTGAAGTAGAAGCACTGAAAGCAATTGTCGAAAAGGCCAAAGACCGCAAAACAGGGGCTCGTGCCTTGCGTTCGATAGTCGAAGAGTCTATGCTCCCGATTATGTTCAAACTGCCTGATATTAAAAATTTAAGCAAGTGCATAATTACTGCCGAAGTTATTAAAGACAAGGCAGAACCTCAATTTCGATACAGCCAGAATTTGCGGCAGATTAAAACTGCATAAAAATATTTTTGTAGATTGGAAAAAAAATCTTAAATTGCAAGTTCTTATCTGACATTATTTTTGAATATATATAAATAAGGTATTTATCTTATGTTAGCTTTAGTAGATATAGCAGGCATTCAGTTCGAAGTTAAGCCTAATGACGTGTTGACAGTTCCCAAGCTCAAAGGTGAACTTGGCGACAGCATTCAGTTCTCTGAAATTTTCCTTTATCAGGACGATGAAAGAACTGAAATCGGTGCCCCAAAAATTGTTGGAACCGTATCGGCAAAAATTTTAGAACACGGCAAAGGCGAAAAAGTCATAGTCTTCAAGAAAAAAAGAAGAAAAGGCTATCGTAAATTGAATGGTCACAGACAGCATTTCACCAAAATTGAAATAACAGATATTAAAATATAAATTAGAAAGGTTGCGATATGGCACATAAAAAAGGCGGTGGCTCGTCCAGAAACGGTAGAGACTCCAATGGTCAAAGACGCGGCGTTAAGAAATTCGGAGGCGAATTTGTTACGGCAGGCAATATTATAGTTCGCCAATGCGGAACCAAAGTTCACCCTGGCAATAATGTCGGTTTAGGTACTGATTATACTATTTTCTCTTTGATTGACGGTCAAGTGAAATTTGAAAGAAAAGACAAAACCCGCAAAAAAGTTTCTGTCTATCCAATGAATTAAAAAAAAATAAAAATAGGTTTTAGCAAAGCCCTTTCGTTAGAAGGGCTTTTTTTTGCTGTAATTGGAATATGGGCAGACCTAAAATTATTTTTCATCATTCGGAAATATTTTGCAACCAAAACGTACATTGAGTGTTATTATATTGTATGTATATGTAAATTAATAAATTTTATTGAAATCCTCGGAGTAAATATGAAAACCAAATATCTTTCAGCCATTATTTTGATAATCTCGATTGTGGCTGTAACCAATCTTGAATCCCGTTCCAAAAGGGTAAGCCAGATTCCAAACGCTGTAGTTTTTAGCTGTGCCACCTGTCATATAAGCGAAAATGATTTAACCCGTAACGCTTTTGGCAATGCAGTTTTTGATAAATTCCTTACATCCAAAAATAGCAATGGAAACGTGATTTGGGGTCCTGCTCTTGCCGCATTGGATGCTGACGGTGACGGTGCCTCTAACGGACTTGAACTTGGCGATCCGAACGGCACATGGAAAACTGGAGATGCAAGCCCCGGCGACCAGAGCAAAGTGACAAATCCCGGCGACCCATCGAGCAAACCAAGTCTTAATAGTGTGATTTCAGAACTCATCGGCAGTGCCAGTTCTATTTTTGACATTATGAATGTCTATCCAAATCCTGCTGAAAATTCAACTACGGTTTCGTTCACCTTGAACACACCTTCGAATGTTAGGATTGATGTGATTAATTCTAATGGAAATTTAATAAGTGGTATTCTTCAAAACCAGTATTTAGGAAATGGCGAGTATTCCTACAATTGGGACCTGACAAATACCAACGGTCAAAAAGTATCTGCCGGAGTATATCTAATCAGGATTACATCTGCAGGTTCAATGATTTCTCAGAAAATTGTAGTAAAATAGATGAATTTTTAAAAAATAAAAAAGCAGTTAGATTTCTTTGAACTGAAATCTGACTGCTTTTTTGTATATTTCGAATAATATATTAATGAATTTTGCAAAAAGAAGCTTTGTGGATTTTTCCTCCGGAATTTAATATAACATTATAGATGCCAGGGTAAAAACTACTAACAGGAATTGTTATTTCAGTTTTATAACCTTCTATTTCATCTGAGAAAATGAGCATGCCAATAGAATTATAAATTGAAATCCTGAATTTTAGTCCGATATCATTAGGTAATTTAAATTCAAGAATATCATTAGCCGGGTTTGGAAAGGCAGTAATATCATTACTTAAAATCTGTTGACCTTCAACATCCAAATCTAATTGAATTGGCACTTCAAAAAGGGTAAAAGAATGAGGTGGAAATCTATATGTGCTTGTAAATCTTCTTGTTGATTCTTTGATTTTAATCCTGTCAGGAAAGTCAGGTGAATTAGTTATAGCTATATTGTCTCCAACAAGTTCGAATACTTTTGAATCAATGCCATAAATATTAAATGGGAAACTAAAATTGCAAATTATAGAATCTGAAATATGCTTATTGACAACTGAAATAAAAAGTTTATCTTTGGATGCAGTAATGGTAGCATCAATAAAGGTTACATTTTCTGCATTATATAACCCGTAAATGAAAGGCGTTGAAAATGTTTTGCATTCTATTTCAACGGGCAATACATATTCTCCGGAATGAAGCCTAAACAAAGACATAATCGAATGTATTGGCGAAGGATAAAAAATTCTTTCACCTTTAATATTATACCCAACCCTGATATCTCCTAAACCAAATGTTTTTTCAAAAATTTGTAGTATATCAGTATTACGCATAAAAGAATTCATGACAGTTGCCATCCATAATCCGGCTTCCAAAGAAACATTTTTTGAATTTGTATCAATCCAGTTTGCAGGATTAATCCCGTAATTAATAAAAAATTCTGTTAAAGCAAGTTTGGTTTGTGGAAATATATTTCTTTCAATAAACCATTTTCTTGTATTAATAAAAAAGTTATCAAATATTTTTGAAGCTCCTAAAATTGAATAGTATCTTTGTTCATTCGTATATTTTTGATCAGATCTTGGATCAGCTGGTGTTAAATCATGATAGCTGTAGAATTGACATTTATTCCCAATGACATCGAAAACATCATCAAAATATTGCTTACCGCCCCAAATATTTCCGTCAACCATACAATTGATAGTTGGATCAATAGATTTCATAGAATCATAAAATGACAAATAATCTTTTGCCATTTGGGGTGGATTATCCCATTGTTCATTACCAATTTCCCAATATTTTACATTAATTGGCTTTTTGAAACCGGAAGAATCCCTCATAGCACCATATTTTGTTTCTTTTGAGCTATTACAATACTCTAACCAGTTCGCTGCTTCCTTTGGTGTACCGTTTAGCATATTTACAACAAAATGTGGTTCTGCACCAATACTTGATGAAAATCTTAGAAATTCGTTTACACCAAAATCCATTCTCTGATCATCAAAGGGAGGATGGTATGTTCCTCCAAGCGATAGAGGTGATCTTCTTTGATCAATGTCGCAAATTGTTTCCTCCCAATGAACTAAAGGCATATCTGCAAAAAATCCACCCGGATATCTGAGAATCCCGGGTCTCCATTCTGAAAATATCTGATAATATTCATTTTTAATTCCACCAATGTTGTGAAGTGCCATAAATGAAATTTCATCAATATCCAGAGTTCCTTTTCCTTCCAGTAAAACCATTAATTTTACTTTATGTGTCCCAGTTATTGGCGGAATTTGAAATTCAAATTTTTTCCATTCAAGACTTATACCGGATAATTCTCTCGAATAATACACTTTTTCTGTTATTGTGTCTTTAAATACTACAGAGACCTTCCCAAACAAAGAATCGCTCCTGAGATACACATAAAAATTGCTCCCTACAGTATCATAAACATAAACTTTTTGATATAAAGCCTGTTTGGATTCATTTTCAGGATTTACAATTCTCTGGAAATAGCGACCGTTTTTGTTATATCCTCCATCCAGGAGTAATATTTCATTACCGGAAACCTCATTTGTATCTTTTGACCAATGAACAGAAATTCCTGCTTCATATAAATCACGGAAGTCAAATCCTCTGTTGGTAATTTCCTGTGCCCAAATCCCATCACTTCCATTGATGAAATTATTAAGAAAGTCAAGAAAATTTCCGAAGAGTAATGGTGTTACTTTGCCGGGTAACACAACACTGGATGTAACTTTGATTGTTGCATCCTGAGAATAAAGTTGTAATGAATTTAACGCGAACAAAAACGAAGCAAGTATAAAGAGCTTTTTATTAAAAATCATAATTCTAAAAGTTTTAAAGATGATTTCTGAAATATTTTAATTTAATTGTACTTTCAAAATAATTAGTATTCTTCTATCAATTATTAAATAAAGCACATTACAAACTTACGAATATTTTGATTATATCGGAAAAATCAATTTTATTAATCCAAACAGATCTATCAATAACTGTTCGAATCCAACTTCACTTTTCCCCTGAAAACCCAATAGATACTTATAGTATAAGCCACAACAAATGGAATTCCGATTAATGCTATAATCAGCATCGTCATCAGAGTACTGTTCGAAGAAGCAGAATTATAGATATTCAAGCTGTTTTCAGGATTTGGCATAGAGATGACAAGGTTTGGAAAAACCCCGATTGCAAATATTATCAGCAATGCTGAAATGCTTATGCAGGACGACAGAAATGCTCGGAAATATCTGCTGAAATTGATTTCTCTTGGTATATTGGCAATTGCCAGCATGTTCAGTATTGCCGCAAAAAACAGTACAGGATAGTCTTTAAAATGCTCCAGCATGTGTGGAATGTAAATAAGCGTGTACATTGTTGTCGTAATGTAGCTGATAGCAAAAAAGATTATCGCATTGTTTACCCATTTTTTGATTTTGCTTTGAAGTTCTCCTTCTGTTTTCATCACAGCATAAATTGAACCGTGCATCATAAACAGTGCCACAGTTGTTACTCCGACAAGCAAGGCATAAGGATTGAGAAGATTCATAATACCACCTGCATATTCCTTGTCAGCTCCGATAGGAATCCCAATGATAATATTTCCGAGTGTTACACCCATCAATAAAGCGATAAAAATACTCGAAATACTGAATGAAATATCCCAGGACTGTCTCCAGAATTTACTCTCCCTTTTGCTTCTGAATTCAATTGCAACTGCCCTGAAAATCAGCATAACAAGCAATATCATAAAAGGCAAATAGAATCCCGAAAATACTGTTGCGTAAACATGAGGGAATGCGGCAAACAATGCTCCGCCGCCCGTTACAAGCCATACTTCATTTCCATCCCAAACAGGACCGATAGAATTAATCAGCAGTCTGCGTTCATTATCTTCTTTGACAAAAAGATGAAGGGCTCCAACTCCGAGGTCGAATCCGTCAAGAATTGCATATCCTGAAAAAAGGGCACCGACAAGCAAAAACCATATTATGTTCAAATCCATTATTTTGCTCCTTCATTTTTTTCAAAAACTGTTCTGTGTTGCGAATATTCACTATCGGTTGGTTCGTCGCTATCGGGTCCGTGTTTTATTTTCCTGTCCAAAAGAAAAACAAATAAAATGAAAAGCAGTAAATAAACCAAAGTGAACATAATTAGGGATGCTACAATCTGATTCCCGGGAACAGATTTCGAAAATGCATCTGCTGTTTTCAGCAAGCCATAAACCACCCAGGGCTGTCTGCCAACCTCGGCACTAATCCAGCCAATCTGATTTGCTATCTGAGGAAGCAAGACGGAGAAAACAAGAATAACTAAAAACCATCTTTTTTCAAATAATCTGTTCTTTCTCAAAAGAAAAAGTGAAAACAGACTTAATCCGATTAATGTAAATCCTATTGCCACCATTCCATGATAAGTCTGGAAAACAATGTTGACAGGTGGTCGCTCACTGGCTGGAATTGAGTAGAGTCCCCTGACGGGTTTTGAAGCGTCGCCGTAAATCATGTAACTCAGCATTCCGGGAATTTTCACTCCAAAGTTTACTTTTTGCTCCTTTTCATTAACCCATCCGAAAAGATAAATCGGGGCAACAGAAGAAGAATCGTAGTGTCCTTCGAATGCGGCGAGTTTGGCAGGCTGATATTTTGAAACGCCCATAGCACTCTGATGACCTGTGAATAATTGAAATAAAGAAGCAAAAATAGCTAACGCCAAGGCAATTTTCAAAGATGATTTTGCAATGGCAAGATGTTTGTTTTTCACGATATAATAAGCACTGACGCTTATAACAAGGAAAGCTCCTGCAAGCCATGCACCCGAAAGAGTATGGGAAAGTCTTTCAATTGATGACGGATTGAAAACCATAGCCCAGAAATCCGTAATTTCTGCCCGCGTAAATATTTGACTTCCTGCTTTATATGTTACAAGATGATAGCCTGCAGGAGTCTGCTGCCATGAATTGGCAACTACAATCCATACAGCACTCATCATCGAACCCAGAGAAACCATAATGGTTGAAAAAAAGTGCATTTTGGGTCCAACTTTGTTCCACCCAAAAACGAGGATTGCAAGGAATCCTGATTCAAGGAAGAAAGCAAATATCCCTTCTGCCGCCAGTGCGGAACCGAAAACATCACCTACAAATCTTGAGTACGTTGCCCAGTTGGTACCAAATTCGAACTCCATCACAATTCCTGTGGCAACACCGACTGCAAAAGTAAGAGCAAAAATCTTCACCCAAAATTTTGTCATGCGTTCATACATTTTATTCTTTGTCTTCAGATACATAGCTTCCATCATCACCAAAATCACACCCAAGCCGATGCTCAAAGGAGGATAGATGTAATGAAAACCAATAGTGAAAGCAAATTGAATTCTTGCAAGTATTTCTGTTGTCATAAATATTTTAGTTTTATTGATTTAACGAATTATTATTTTTGTTGACGATTGCAAAAGGTTTTTATCATTAAAAAATCCTAAAAACAACTTTTAATCGTTTTAGATGTCTTACGAATTTGAATTTATTGATTTATTTAATATATTTGAAATCTATATTTTGCCACAGCTAAAAAAAGAATAATAGGATTATTAATTAATATAAGGTTTTTTACATGAAGATTCATGAATATCAGGCAAAAGGACTTCTCAAAAGATTTGATGTCCCCGTTCTGTTCAGTAAAGTTGTTTTTTCTGCTGAAGAAGCAGGAAAGGTGGCTTATGAAGATTTTGTTCAAAAAGGTATCGGAACAATCGTGCTCAAAGCTCAGGTTCACGCCGGCGGCAGAGGAAAAGGCACAATGTTCAATGCTAACACTAACAAGCAGGTTCTTCTCGACGGGAAACCTGTTAAAGGTGTAAACATCATCAAAGATGGCGATTTGGCACACAAAGTTTATCATATTGCTAATTCAATTCTCAATAACAGGATTGTAACAATTCAGACAGGTGCTGATGGTACTCTTGTCCACCGCATTCTGCTCGAAGAAGGTGTTGCAATCGAAAAAGAATTTTATGCAGGCATCGTTCTGGACCGTCAGACAGGAAGAAATACAATCATGGTTTCAACCGAAGGCGGAGTGGAGATTGAAAAAGTTGCCGAAGAAACTCCCGAACTGATTTTGAAAGAAGCAATTGACCCTGCTTTGGGATTGCAGGGCTATCAGGCTCGCAGGCTTGCTTTCGGACTCGGGCTGAAGGACGAAGCTTTCAAAGGCTTTATTCCTTTCATCACCAATCTCGCAAGGGCTTATGAATCGCTTGATTGCAGTTTGCTCGAAATCAATCCTCTTGTTTTGACTAAAGACAACAAAATGATTGCTCTCGATGCAAAAATGAATTTTGACGATAATGCAATGTATCGCCATGCAGAATACGAAGAACTTCGTGATGTCTCCGAAGAAGATGCTCTTGAAGTAGAAGCTTCGAAATATGACCTGAATTACATCAAACTCGACGGCAACGTCGGATGTATGGTTAACGGTGCAGGACTTGCCATGTCCACAATGGACCTGATTCAGCAGTCTGGCGGAACACCCGCAAACTTCCTGGACGTTGGGGGTGGGGCAAACGTTGACAGAATTTCCAATGCATTCAGGATTATGATGTCCGACAAAAATGTGAAGGCTGTTCTGATTAACATTTTCGGTGGTATTGTTCGTTGCGACAAGGTTGCAGACGGAATCGTGCAAGCATTGAAGATGGTTAAGGTTGACGTACCTGTTATTGTCCGTCTTGACGGAACTAATGCCAAAGAAGGCGTAGAAACACTGAAAAACTCAGGCATGTCATTCAAAGTGGCAACAACATTTGCCGAAGCCGCTCAGAAAGTAACCGAAGTAGTTGCCGCATAAGCAAATCGGTATCAAAAATTTAAAAAAGCGAATTATCATAAAAGGTAATTCGCTTTTTTTTGCTATACCAGCGAAAGCGGTTATCCATTCCTATTACCCACGAATCTGTCATTCTGAGCGAAGCGAAGAATCTAAATCAACTTCAGATTAAGATCACCTAATAATACCCAACCACTTCAATGAAAAAATATTTATAAGTTGTCTTCAATAAATTAAGTGGTTTATTTCCCCAGAAGAAGTTCCCTCATGCCGATAGGAGTAAGGCAACACCTGACCACAAGTCGAAAATTTTAATAAGTTACTTTAAAAGAAGGAATTTCGATACAAGGACACTTGAGCCTGTTTGAAGTTTTACAAAGTACAATCCTGTAATATATCCATCCATACTGATAGATACTGTTTCAGTTTGATTTTGTGATGAAAAATTTATTGACCTTTTTTCGATTAAACGACCGAAATAATCGAAAATTCTTAATTCTGAATTCCCAAATTTCCCTTGATTGAGTTTGACTATTAATTCCCCCATTCTATCATTATAATAACATTGTAGTTTTTTATCGTTACCAGTAGATGGGTCATCTTTAACTGAAGTAATTGGCTCGATCTTATAGACCAATTCCTTGTTTCTTCCAAACCTATTCATCCTCATTATACTTATGCAAGTATCAGACTGAAGAAATCCGTAATAAATTGTTTCTCCATCGGCGGTTATGCTAACTGCAGGATTCTTTTCATCGAAACCACCGGGATTATATGTCCAACTTCTAACCAGCTGTACAAGATTCCCTCCGCTTGTATCTAATTTATATAAACCAGAGGCATTCCTTGCTAAAATTTCTGAGGAGTCAAATGGTGGGATATCCCAACCTCTTCCATCCCATCCAACTACATTATTAGGTCTAAATGACAGCCAAGCATATATAGTACCGCCCGGACCAATAACCATTGAACCCCAACCCCATTGTTGAGTATTAGTAGCATTGAAGCTCCAACTTGTATCGGGTAGTTGTATTAATTTTCTTAGTCCATTTTTAGCATCAAAGTTTTTGATTAAATCATATCCTGCAACTGAACCACCACTGTGTGCCCAAGATTGACGTAAAGTATAGCTAACGTCTTTTGGAGGAAATAGAGGGGCGTACCATTCAAAGCCGGCTGTGCCTTCTATCGGTTCATTATATGAACATCCATATTTTAATGAAGAGTCGAGATTTGTACGATATAATAATGAGTCTCGATTAGGATAATGACTAGATGTTAAAAAATAGAAATAATTATCTGGACCTAAATAAGAACCACCTTGACATTTTACGGCATTTTTACAAAAAGTATCATAAGTATTTGTTTCTGGAAACCATACCTTAGCATAATTTAGCCCCGGTATTGATTGATAGAACAGCATTTTACTATCCGAAGTCCACATTGGACACCAACCATATTTATCGATGGTTATTATTTCTTTCGTGTCAAGATTTAAAACCTTCAATCCGAACCAGTCATAATATTGAGTGTTATTGCTGTTGTTAGTAAAAGCAAGATATTTCCCGTCGGGAGAAACCAGAAATCCCATAAGTTCCCAAGTTTTTGGACTTGGCATGTTGGTTTGGTATTCACCGGGATAAGATGAATCAACTTTTGTGTAGTATAGACCCCAGCCGGACTCAAGCTCGGCTGGGGTTACATAAGTTGTATCATTATCCTGTGCCCTTGTTTCTGGAGCAAGAAAACTGCAAGCAAATGCAACTAAAACAATTGTTATTATTTTCATTTCATAAGCCTCTATTTTACAAGAACAAATTTACCACAGCCGGCAGAGCTTTTATCCTTGATAACAACAAAATATACGCCATTAGTGGTATTTTCCATATCAACAGACATTGTCATTTCCGCTTCGCTACTCCAAACATCCCGGTTTTTCTCTGTTACCAGATTTCCAAGTATATCATAGATATATGCCTTTACTGGACCCGGCTTTTCCATTTTATAATGAATCAACAATGTGCTATTGCCAAGCAGTTGTCTTATTTCGCAATTTATTTCGATCGAATTTGGCTTAAAATATGATGCAGATTCCTCGATATCATTGGGTATTCCTAAACCCCAGATAGTATATCTATAAACAACATTTTCCGGAGAACATGGATACCAACCGAGATATTGATTGGTTTGTTTGTTATATACCTGGTAGCAGTATGTCTCAAGTATCAGCTTGTCGTTTCTATATGAAATATCCCTTATATTGTTGAAATTGAAATTGGGGTCATTTGGGATGCCTTCGCCGACCACTCGGCAATATCCGGTCTGATAATCAGGGGAATTTCCCTGAGCATCGACTGGCTGTTGACCGCTCCAACCGATAGTTCCATCGCCCCCACGACCCCAGCTTCTCATCAGGATCATACCTGATATTCTTTGTTCTTTTTGAACTGTATGTCTAACAGCCCGGTATTCTCTTGTCCCCGGTATGCTTGGAGGTAGTAGAGTGTACCGTAAGTCGGTTGAAGAACTATAAAATTATCAACCTGTTGATTTGCAACCGATGTTCCTCCCGTCGCCGTGAAATGCTTAAGGATACAAGGCTGCTGCATATATTGAAGTACGACATCAGCTTTAAGAATGCCATATCCGGTTTGTGCATCATAGCCAACCGTATCTTGATCGGTAAAAAACTGTGGAATACCATTTTGATTATACCTTCTTTGATTATATGTATAACGGCAGTCCATAGCACTGATGCAAAGCAAACCCTGTACGTCTTCAGAAACAATGGGGTCGAAATTAGGATTTGGATTTCTGCTATAATTTGATAGCATCAAAGCTCCTACTCCGGCAACCTGCGGGCATGCGGCACTGGTGTAGCTAAACCATCTGACTCCTCCTCCATCCTGAAGAGTGCAATTTCTTAAATTATCTGGATAATAATGGTCTCCCTGAGCAAGTAAATCAAGTCCAAAGCCATAATAAGATACAAAAGACTGGTTTGAAGGATAGTAAGGAACTTTATGATTGCTTCTTGTTGGTACATAATTTGTTGGAATTGAATTAGTTTCAACATCAATTCCATAGCTTCCTACATCTATGATTTTATAGTATTCAAAATCGCCGGGACAATGAAATTGGTAATCGGTAGCATGATAACGAGCATCGTAATTTCCTTTTGATGCGAAACAAGTCACTCCTGAACGATAAGCATAGTCAAGTGCCCGACGCATCGTTTCATTATAGTCATTATTGCCATTGCTATTTGAAATAATATGGACACCAAAGCCTTGATTTCCTGAAGTACTTGCGGCGGCTTCTATCCACGCATTAGAACGGTCATAGTCAGAAAGGTTTGGCGTTTTCATATCGATAAGGGAAACACCCTCAGTTGTATTCCAGCCACCGGCAATTCCTGCAACTTCGACTCCTTCATTATTAACTAAAGCTCCAATTAATCCGGCAATTGGAGTACCATGACCCCCACCGTTTGTTGGCGGTCTTCTAAGATGATTTTGGCCGCCGAGGTTCCACTCTCTCCCATCAACAATTCTACATGTTGGACAAATATTCCCTTGAAGGTCGGCATGATTTGTATAGTCTATTCCATCGTCTATAACAGCTACTCTTATACCTCTTATACCATGCTCAAAATCCCATGCGTCGCAAACGTTCTCAAAATTAAAACCATTATGATAATTTTGTTCAAGATACCAATATTGATCGCCTGGAGTGTTTTGAGAGTTTGTACATCCATCAGGTGTTACAATTGGACTAAGCTCGGCATAATCTATCTGCCTGCCTCCGTAAAAAATTGTAAGTAGCTGAACTGCCTCGACTGCTATATTGGAATCTAAAGTGATGTAAAAACAATTCCAAAATTCAGGTGTTCGTATAGTATCTCCGTTTCTTGTATATGATAAGGTATCAACACAAGGGCTGAATGTCGTGTATTGGCACATTTGCGATGCGCCGAGTGAAATTAAGGCTTGAACTAAGGAACTATCCGCGATTAGCTGGTAGTTAATATCAAAGCAGCCTGTTGGTTGCGAGGTTAATAACTTATCTTTCAAGCTCTCTTTAATTATCGGCGGATTATGAATATAGTTCCAGTAATTACAAAGAAATTCTTTGTTAATAACATTGCTATTAAACCATACTGTTATTGTGTTAGGCACGTAGAAACTATCTGGCGGAGGCCATGATGGTGTAGGGAGTTGATTTCCGTAAACGTCGGCAAATTTCAATTGTGATTTAAGCTCACAAACCGATAAAACAACAATAACCAGAATAAGACTGATTAACCTTAATGATTTCATTTTTTTTTCTTTAATTTATTAATAATTCGAAGAATATTTTCTCTCACTAAAATAATTATAAAATATATTCAAAATAAAAACCTTCTCATCCATTGAATGCAAAGTTAACATTTACAATGTTACTATCCAAATACTTTTTTCTTATTGCCTGAATTTCCCACCTGCAGTCTTCAACTTGCTGTATTAAAATTCAATCAATCTAAGAGTTCAGGAGGCAACTCCTGACCGAAGATTAATATTTCTTACCTCATTCCCATAGCAATAATTATTTATCATATTCGTTTATTTCTTGTGTTTTGTAAGAACCTCACCCCATCCCTCTCCGAAGGAGAGGGCGGTAAGAATTTGCATCTTTGCATCTTTTTCAGCACAAAGATGCAACGGCTCAAATATCGTTATTTGAAATAATATCAATAGGTTAGATGAAAATGTATTGCATCTTTTACACAATTATTTTTGAGGATGCAATGAAATTTGGGATAAGGAAGGAAAAATCATCCATTTCCCATAGGGAAAAAATGTTTGTAACTGGGAAATACCCCAATCCCTTTCTATCACGTAGTGATAGCATATAAAACGAAAATTTGCCGTCCTTTTATATTTAACCTCTACGAGGTTAAGCAATATTTGGGTGTTCGATGTGTTACAAATATTAATTCCCTCTGGGAATTTGAAGAATGAAAAACAACAAAAATTTGCATCTTTGCATCTTTTTCACTACAAAGATGCAACGGTTAAATTCTCGTTATTTGAAATAATATCAATAGTTTATATGAAAATTCATTGCATTTTCTGCATAATTATTTTGGAGATAAAATGCAAATTGGGAAGAAGAAAAATCCGATTTCGCGTTGCGAAATAATGTTTGTAACAGCGAAATGCCCCTATTTATTTCTATCACGTAGTGATAGCATATAAAATGAACATTTGCCGTCATTTTTATATTTAACCCCTGACGGGGTTAAGGATTCTTTGGGGGGTGGCGATGTGTTACAAATATTAATTCCCTCTGGGAATTTGAAGAATGAAAAACAACAAAAATTTGCATATTTGCATCTTTTTGCATTTAAAGATGCAACGGCTCAAATATTGTTATATGAAATAAAATCAATAGGTTAGATGAATAATTATTGCATTTTTTGCATTAAATATTTTGAGAATGAAATGCAATTTCGGTATAATAAGGTTTTGAGAATTTGAATCCTCTTAATCCCTTAAATCTCATAAATCCCAGTTCAAGAATTTTGCCGAATATTCATCAAAATTTGCATCTTTTGCATCTTTTTGCATTCAAAGATGCAATGACAAAAATATCGTTATTTGAAATAATATCAATAGGTTAGCTGAAAAAGCAATTCATTTTATATAGAAAATAAAAAAACATTATTATTTTTTTTGTAAATTATTCAATCAAAATTTATTACTACAATTACTGCCACAAAATTTTAACGAAAATTATAGGACTGGCTCGAATCTATCCGGTTGAAAGGCAAGCGATACACCGTTAAAAAGTCTTTCGGTATTCGGAGGACAAATCTGCGGAAATTTTATCACCCATAATAAGTACAGGTTTCGGAAAACCCATTAAATCACAATGGACTTAACCATTTGCTAGTGTAATAATTCTTTGAATAACTTATAATATTTCGTATATTTGTATTTT
>CAZSHX010000035.1:0-45441 GCA_964606895.1 uncultured Hyphomicrobiales bacterium | reverse complement strand
TAAAATACAAATATACGAAATATTATAAGTTATTCAAAGAATTATTACACTAGTGGAACATTTGCCAGAAGTAAAAACATTCGAAGAAATTGGGGTTAAATTGCCGTTAGCACCAATATCTGATAAAAAGTCTGGATCTAATAATACTCTATCACCCAAATATGCATATAGGAAACCGAAGATGACATTGTTCATACTGCATTCGCCGCAGCGGTTCCCGCTTCTATTATAAATTCCAAGGATATTGACTTCAAAAGGATTCATTTTTGTTTTAAAGACAATACGATAACAGCACTCGTCACATGGTCCATTCTCATTTGCTGGAAAGCACTGCACATATTCCTCAAAGGGCTGATTAACCCAGGCCGGATCGTTAGTTTTACAATTAACTAAACCATAGGCTTCCCAATTATTAGCATTAGTTTCTATAATTGAAAAAAAGGTTAGGAAAACTAATAAAACTATTTTAACTGATGTTTTCATTTTTATCTCAAAATTAGTTGTAAATAAGTACTTAATTTTTCATCTCTAAAGAAATAAAATTCATTACAATGTACCTAAACTTTAGAGTAAATAAATAAACTTAAGCAGTAGTTTCAATCAAACAATTCGATTTTCAAACACAATCATACCCTAACCCTCGTTTCATTTTTAGTTTTCAAAAAACCAAATATACAATTATTTTTTAATATTCACAAGAAATAAATAATTTTTCTTCATTTTTTCTTAATTGCAGGAGTTCCCTCATTCCATCTTATAATTCTAATACTTAAATCAATCTCTTCATTCCCAAAATCCATGTATCAGCTCTATTTTTGAAAGAGTTCGGGAAAAAGGTATTCCTCAATAATCTCGCACCAGATATGACCGATTAAGATATGGCTCTCCTGTATTCTTGCCGTAACGTTTGACGGAACAACGACTGAGGCATCGCAATGCGGCAGAATCTTCCCGCCGCCGCATCCGAGCAGACCAATTGTTAGTATATCCTGCTTTTTCGCCTGCTCAAAAGCCCTGAGAATGTTTTCCGAATTGCCGCTTGTGGAAATTCCAACTAAAGCATCGCCTTTTCTGCCGTAACCTTCCACTTCGCGTGCAAAGATATTGTCAAATCCAATATCATTCCCTCCTGCGGTCATGATTGACGGGTCAACCGTTAGTGCCAGTGCAGGAATTGATGCCCTGTTGACATTTCCGCGAAACCTGATAATCAGCTCTGCGGCAAGATGCTGGCTGTCTGCTGCACTGCCGCCATTTCCACAGAACAATATTTTACCTCCTGATTTGGAAATCTGAGCAAGCATTTTTCCGGTTTGGAAAATTTCTTCGCTACATTTGGCTAAAAGTTCCGTTTTTGTATCAATGCTTGATTGAATCACTTGTTTGACATCAAAATTAAATTCGTTTTTCATATTTGTCCTTTTTTATTTTACACATATAATCGGCAACGATTTCTCGAAGCCATTCATCGAAAATTTACAATAATAAAGTCCGGATGTTATTCTGCCGGATTGAATCACTATTTTATGATTTCCAGTTGGATTGAACCCTTCAGAAATTACATCAATAGTTTTTCCATGCATATCGAGTAATTCAATTTTTAATGTGCCCGACCTTGTAAGATTGTACTCGATGGTTGTTCTGTCAGTAAAAGGATTCGGAAAGCTGTTTCCGGCAGTAATCAAATCTTCCTCGGAATCATTAACACTTGTTTGCTGGGAAATTGTAAAAACGCTGTCGCTTTCATCACTGATTTTAGAATCGGTAGCATCAGAAATTTTAATTTTGCAATTTGAAGACGGCTGATTTGGAATTTTCCATGAATAACTGCCTGATTTTGCGTCAAAACTTGCTGAAATCTGATTCCAACTTGAACCATTATTTGTTGAATACTCAATTTTTATATTGCTGACATTTGCCGATTGCCAAGAAATATCGTAAGATTTTCCGCCTTCCCATTTTTCCCCTCCGTTTGGCTGAATAATCTTCAAAGTGGGGGTCGGGGATGATTCAATCGAGAAAACAGAATCACTAACATCAAAAGTATTTGCATTGAGTACATCACTAATCCGAATCTTGCATTGATTTGACGCAACATTCGGCACTACCCACTGAAAAGACTGAGAAGAAGCTGTTTTAGTTGCAATTATTGATTGCCAGTCGGTACCGGCATTTGTTGAATACTCAATTTTAACATTGGCAATATTCTCGTAAGTCCAGGTAATATTGAAATTGGTTCCGGCAACTAATTTTTCTCCGCCGTTTGGGGCAAGCAAATGAACTGATGGTGTAGGAGCCGACGTATTTTTAATATTAATAACATCAATTTTGGATAAATCATTCACTCCGAGAGCATACTGCGTAGCGGCGTTGTCAATATGGTGGGCATAAGAAGCAGAAGAACAACCATTATCCGCCAGAAATTTCCTGCCAACTGAATCAATCGCCACTATATCGCTTGCAAGGAAAATTCTGTTTGCCGTAAACTGAGGTGAACCACCCGGTCCGCCCGATTTAATGCCAAAAAGTGCATCAATGATAAATACTTTCTGCTTGCTTTTTATTGGTGCCAATGAGTTCAAAGCCCCGATATATGGGTCACAATTGTTACCGTGCAAACCGCCCGGATTGTTGCAAGTGCCGTAATGATTCTTCATACAAAGAGTTATACCGCTTGTACCGTGATTTTTCAGAACCGCAATATTTACCAAATAGTCAGTCATCTCAGTAACAATTTTAGTAAGCTTTTGCTGAGAGCCTGCAACATCATAGGTTTGCGAAGAATAGCCGTTGTCAGTTCCAAAACACCGGATACCTCTTGTTTGCTTGTTTATTGTATATTTGCCGTTGTTTGTCAGATTAGTAGAAGAATAATCATAAATAATAATGTTGTTTTCGGGGAAAGGAACATTACTAAATAACATTTTTTTCATAGAGTTACAAACAGCATAAGTAACATCCGGATGTGTTGATAAAGTAAACAGACAATTTACTTTTACTGCAATTTTGCTTGAATTCGTAACGCCCGGCAAAAGAGATTTCCACGCTGAGCCAATGTCATTAATTCCTGTCAATTTCTTAATGCCTTCGTCAACCATCACCTGAACAGTAGGTACGTTGATCTTATTTCCGGTTGTGGCGGTTGTATCTTCGACGACAACGACTTTAACGTTGTCTGCTGAGTTTTCACCCTGCAGAAGATTTGGCACAATTAAAGTGGAAGCACCTGCAATTGAGGCAACTTTGATAAAATCTCTTCTTGATGAATCTGTTTGACTTGCCATAATTAACTCCGATATTTCATTTTAGCCAAAAGTTACATATTTGCTCAGCAGTTTCTTCGGCTCCGGTATTATTTGTATTAATGAAAACTGACTCAAGCGACGAATTATAGATATATTTCAGCATTTGTTCCTGTCTGTCCACAAAATAATTTACAATATCAACATCGGTTGCACCATATCGTTTAATATAATTCATCCAGTTACTGTTATTTTTTCTTTCTCCTATAACTCGCCTGATAATCGTATCGCGGTCAATCAGCAGAACACACAATTTTGTTCCTATAGCTCCTAATGCTGTATCAATCAAAGCAAAATCATCCCATTCAAGATAGTCGTAATAATACAAATGAGTGAAATGGAACCTTTCAAAAATAAAATTAAATCTATGATGCTTTGAATTCTTTTCGCACCATTTAATAGGTTCCAGCGAATCATTTATCCTTTGAATATAAGCCAGATGACAGTTTAGCAATTCTGTATGGTCCGACTTTTTCAGCACACCGTCACGTTCCTTTTGCTCGAGAACTCTTTGAGTTTGATGTTCATTAAGAACGAGTAAAGACTCTGAATTTCTTTCCTGAAACTTCGGATTTTTTAATATTTCTTTTAAAACTGAAGACTTACCTGAACCGGGAATTCCTTCGAGTATTAATCCGGAAAGATTTGTTTCATTGGTCATCAATTATTTTGCTTTTTTAAATTTTTCGGCAAAATAAACGTACCCGCTCAATGCAAATACTACAATCACCTGAGGCAGTATCGGATGCTCCACTTCCTGCCAAGTCAGTAAAGAAGTTACGATAAATATATATTGAATAGCATAATATACTAATTTACTGAGGGCAATACTCAGAACCATTGCAAGAAAAGTGCTTTTAATTTCCTTGGAAATCACATAGAACAGCCATACGTTCAGTGCCATTTCCGCTGAAATGATAAGCATTTTGAAAAATACAGGATGACCTGCAACTGCAAAAGAGAACAAAGGCAGAGAAAGTGCCAGTGCGAACGCATTAACTTTTTTTGTGTGAACAATGGACAATATCAGCATTATCCTGATTGGCTCGAACAAATAAAGAGGCAAGTTCAGCAAATGAGTTAATGTTGGAACAAAGTAAACAACAGCCAAAGCAATCAAATCAAGCAATATGCTTTTAGTATTAGACTTAGAGCCATCAATCGTTAAAGTGTTTCCCATATTTTTCCCGAATTAATAATTTATCAAAAAATCATTGCAAATTACTTAAAATTTTTATCATTTGCCAAAAAAAAATGATTAGTTTGAAATATTTATTTTGTTTTTATGTTTAACTTGTATTGTATCTTTTATTTTTTTTCAATAAAAGATGGTAATTGGAAATACTTCAAAAAATCACCCTAATTCAATATCCGGTGAATCCTCCACCATAAACAATCTGAAAACCGTAGGTATTGCATTTGGAATTCAAATTACAAAACAAAAGCAAACCCAATCCGAAAGCTTTATTTGGTAGAGTCCACAGTAACTGCATTTCAATTGGCAGATTCCAATTGTTTAACTTAATATTCTCATAATAAAAGACATCATGGTGAAAGGATGCCCATTCACTTTGCTCGATTTGAGAAGTATTTTTTAACTTATTCAGACTAACAGGGGTTGGTGCTTCGGTAACAACCTTTATTATGTCACCGTGAGCATTTCCTTCCTGATAGGAAATACCTGCAGAAACTGAAAAACCTAAATATTTTTTGTCATAATTGTAACCGACAAGAAAGGCATAATCACGAATTGTTCTTTTGGGGAATACTTCATCCCAGATTCCATCGTAACCGGGAATGACCATAAATCGTGGAGTAAGTTTCAGTCTGTTGATTTGATAAGATACAGCCGTTCTCAAACTCCATAATGTAGAAAAATCTTTGAAAAATGACTTGTCGTATCCAAATCCAATACCCATTTCGAACCAGAATTTTTGAAGTTTGTCAAGGTTGTAATTTTTGGTGAAAATATTTTTGGATTTTGTATATCTGATGATTTTAGCAGTGTCCTTAGTGATAGATTTATTGGCAGTATCTGTTTGGCACAAAACAGAAGAAAATGATACAAGCAAAGCAATAAAGCCTATGATGATTTTCATATTCAATCCTTTTCATTTGTTGCTGTAACTCATTGATAATAAATATATAAAAAAGAGATTATTAACATAGAGAGAATTCAAAATCCACATTGCAAACTTAAAAAATTTATTGCTAATTACCAAGTGAGCAGTCAAAATATTATTAATATATCAAGATATTTCCTTTCATTCTGAGTAGTATTTACTGAAAAAATGATATTTTTGTTTTTTCAATTATTTATAAGTTTGCAGGAATTTTAATGGAATTTGGCAAAAGCATAAGAAACCTTTGGAATCTGGATAAAGATATTGTTTTTTTGAATAATGGTTCTTTCGGAGCAACTCCAATTCATGTACTGGAAGATTTTTACAAATGGACAAAAAGAGCTGAAGAAGAGCCTGTAATGTTCTTTGTGGATAAATATTTTTCCTTGATTCGGGAAACCGCTGATGAAATAGCAGAGTTTCTGGGTGCAAACGGTACAGACTTGGCTTTTATTGATAATGCAACAACCGGCGTAAATACAATTTTAAATTCTTTGCCGAATTTTAATTTTGCAGATGGTGAATTGCTTACCACAAATCATGTTTATCCTGCCGTCCGGAATGCGATGAAATATTATGCAGAAAGGATAAATCTGAGTTATCGCGAAATTAATATTCCATTTCCATCAAAAGGTGATGATGAAATTCTTGAAATTTTCGAAAAAAATATAACCGTGAAGACAAGATTATTGGTTATTGACCATGTTGCATCTGCCACTGCTCTCGTTTTCCCTGCAAAAAAGATTGCTGAAATCTGCAGAAAAAAGAACGTTCTGATATTGGTTGACGGAGCTCACGCTCCGGGTATGTTCGAACTGAATATTCCGGATATCGTCTGCGATTTTTACACCGGCAATTTGCATAAATGGTTGTTTGCCCCTAAGGGTTCTGCAGTTCTTTGGGTTCGTCCTGAACTTCAAAATCTGATTCATCCGCTGACAATATCGCTTTTCTTTGGTCAGGGCTTCACTCATGAATTTGACTGGACAGGCACCAAGACACCGTCGTCGTATCTTTCATCAACAACAGCTTTACATTTTTTCCAATCCCTTGGAAAAGATATTTATTCTTACAGAACTGAGCTTTTGAAACAAGCTGTAGAGCTACTTGCATCCGAGCTAAAGCTGGAAATGCCTGCACCTGATGAGAATCTTGGTACTCTTGCTTCGTTCTTTGTTCCGAACGATAAAATGAAGGATGCGGCTAGTTTACGGCGAACCTTGCTGGATAATTACAACATTGAGCTCTTTACTTCAGATTTTGAAGGTAAGTTGCTTTTCAGGATTTCGGTTCAGGTTTTCAATCACTTCGAGGAATATCAACTATTGACTAAAGCTTTGAAAGAAATTTTATGAACTTGGTTCCCGACAAAAGGCTGAAAATTCTGTTTCTGACACCACGTCTGCCCTATCCGCTCATTGGAGGCGACAGGCTGAAACCGTTTAATATATTGTCCTATCTATGCAAATATCACGATGTAACCCTTGTGTCTTTCTATCAGGGAGCTGAAAGCCCGAAAGAAAGCATCAGAAAAATTGAGGCATTGGGGGTGAAGTTACATGTTATAAATGTTGATGCTATCAAATCGGGACTGCGTGCAGGAGTTTTGTCGCTGTTCAGTTCTATGCCGCTTGAAATCTCATTCTACTATCAGCCGGAATTTGCTTTACTGGTTGAAAGATTAATGAAGAAGGAAAATTTCGATTTAACGATTTCATTTTTCATGAGAACTGCCGAGTATGCCAAGAATTTAAAATGTAAAAAGTTTCTGATGGCTGAGGATTGCCGGACAGAATACCAGAAACGAAGCCATGAAGAAGCAAAAAGTATAAAGCAGAGAATCATTCGGGGTTTTGAATTCAAGAAATTGCAAAAGTATGAACCCGAAATCGTAAATCATTTTGACGTTACTACCTTGGTTACGAATATTGATATCGATCTGATGAAATCAAGAAATCCTAAACCCAAATACAGACTGCTGACAAATGGTGTTGAAATTGATAAGTTTGTACCTCCGAAAGATTTTTCTGCCCGTAAAGAAATTTATTTTGTAGGAAAATTGGATATTTACGCTAATGTTCTGATGCTTAAAAAGATTACAGCCGAAATTTTTCCCGAAATTAAAAAGCTGATACCGGGAGTGAAATTAGTAATCGTTGGAGCCAATCCTCCGGCTGAAATTAAAAAATTAGTTGCTAAAGATATTATACTACATGCAAATGTACCCGATACAATCCCATATTTGCAGTCCGCAAGAGTTTTTCTGCATCCTCATTCGGGCGGTTCAGGCATTCAGAATAAGCTATTGGAAGCTATGTCCTGCGGTTGTCCGGTAGTGACCACTCCTACAGGAAATCAGGGCATAGATGCAACCGACGGAGTCAACATTATGATTTGTAAAAACAATGAAGAACTAATTGCAAAGACTATTCTGCTTTTGAAGGATAATGAGCTTGCATCTACTATCAGCATAAATTCAAGGAAACATATCGAAGAGCATTTTTCCTGGCAGGCTATTTTCCTTCAAATGAAGAATATACTGAATGAATTGTTCAAAGACGAATGAGATTCATAAGTAATGAATAATCAGAATATTGATGAAATTGCAACCTACATACCAAGAATTGCTTTTGTATCCTGAATGAATATTTTAAGTTTCTGCAAATCAGATGGGGAAATGTCAAATTTGATTTTGTCCGATTCGAAAAGATTTGTTGGGATTAAATCATAATATTTTATTCCCGAATTGAAATAAGCATGAACCCATACAGGTTCGTATTTCACATTTTCGACGCTGATTGATTTTGATTTTTCTCGTTTTACGAAGTCAAAACCTACCATTAATCCGCCGTCTGAATATCGCCACCTTTGGTTGGACAGCAGATTGCCAAGAGAATATACACAAAGAGTATTAGCCGACATATCGGAAAATGGCTTTTTGAATATTTCTGCTTTTTGGATAACATGGGGATGCGAACCGATAACGGCATTTACGCCATTATTCAAACAAAATTCAGCTAACTTAGTTTGAAATTGGTTTGGAGTTCTTGCATATTCCTGTCCCCAATGAAGGAAAACCAAAATACCATCCGAACCCGTTGATTTTGCTTTATTGATGTCCATCAGCATTTGGACTGTATCTGTCTTATTGATTAATAAATTCTTAGCACCGTTATTGGTTCCGTAAGTGTAATTGAGAAGTGCGATTTTCAATCCGTTTTTTTCAAGATACGTAGGATTGATGAGTTCTTTTGTAGCATCATCAGGGAAAATTCCAGTGTGGATAAACCCATAACGATTTAGTGCTTTAACTGTTCCGTTCAAGCCCTTGGCTCCTCGGTCACTCGAATGGTTATTTGCAGTTACCAAGGCATTGAATCCTGCCTCTTTTAAAAACCATGCAAGAGTATCGGGTGCTGAAAAAGCCGGATAACCGCTATATGGCTCTCCACCAAAAGTTGTTTCAAGGTTGCCGATGGAAAAATCATAACTTTTTAAAATCGGTGAAATGAACCGGAACCAGTGAGAATAGTCGTATTTTTTTGTCCCTGATATATTAGCCGCTTTAATTTGCGACTTATGATTAATGATGTCGCCGGCAACAATAATACTGATTTTTCTTTCCTTGAATGAGTTTTTTACATCAAAGGGTTTGCTTAAATCCTGAGAGGAAATATCGTCAACTAAAATCAGAATAAGGAATAATGAGAATAAAAGCGAAAAAGCCCAAAATGAATATTTTGAGCTTTTGGATTTCGATATACTATTTTTTATTAGTGTCATCAATTGGTATGATTTGTGGGCTTCAATATGCCAGCCCACGAAGAATTGATAAATCTTCCGCCGAATCTAAATCTTTCGGAATAATAGCCTTGATTGATATGAGTGTAAATCACACCTCGGCCCGAAGAAGAATGAGCGAACAAGCCATCACCGAGATAAAATCCTACATGACCGATTCTTTTTGCTTTTTTATTTCTTCCTGTGAAGAAAATTAAATCTCCGAACTGCATTTCGCTTAGGTCATCAATTTTGTTAAAAAGAGCCGCCTGAGCACCGGGACTGCGTGGGAACTGAATGCCGAGAGTTCTTTCGACCATTGCAGAAGTGAAATTGGAACAATCAACACCTGCTTTGGAATGTCCGCCGTGGCTGTATCTTGTGCCGAGCCAGTCATTTATATTTTCTATTAATTCTTTTCTTAAAATCGGGTCAGTAAAAATTGAGTTTTGGTCAAATTCAGAAGGTAAATCCATGTTATTGGCAAATTGACCTTCGGAGGCAAGTAAAGTCAAATTGTAATACTCAGGGAGATAATTTTGAAGCAGATTCAATGATTCATCAATGGTTTGCTTTTTGCCGTTTTTATGTTTTTTAGCTTTAAGGTGCTTTTTTGTAACTTTTGCATGCTTGCCTTTTGTTTTGGCATTTGCATCAGCGGGGTAAAAACCTGTTCCCGCAATCAATCCAAGAAATATTATTATGAGTATCGCTATTTTCTTCATATTCTCTTTTTTAGTAAATAAAGTGTGGAAAAACTTACACATCTTTTGCGATACAAAAATAGAGATATAAACCAAGAACAAAAATTAATCTTGTTTCATATAAGGCACTTTTTCAATTAATTTTTTTTAATACTAAAAATTCCAAAAAATTCTTTCATTTTTTTTCATTCAATAAATGAAAAATGCATCTTACATTACTTGTATCCGAAAATGCAATTTCAGAATAAAAAAATATTAAGCTAAATCTTTAAATTCGTCAGAAAACAATTCAATTTCTTCGGAGGTTAAATCTTTTCCACGGCGTTTCATTACGATTTTGGCAGTCTCGATTGCCTTCTCCAACCCATAGCTCTTAGAATCTTTTGCTCCGCCATAACAAAACGATGGTATATAACTCGGTAGAAAATCATCATGGAACAGAACTCCTGAAATACCGGCTATAGTTCCGGTTGTAAAACGAGTCATTATTGCAGTTTTTGTATGGTCGCCGCAAAGCAGTCCGAGGAACATCCTGCCCGTGTTGAACCTCTCTCCTTTTATCCTGACATTAATATTAGAATAAGTGTTTTTTAAATCGGAAGTATTCGTGTCCGCGCCAAGATTTACCCATTCAGAAATATATGAATGCCCGAGAAAGCCGTCATGTTGTTTGTTTGAGAAACTTTGAATAATTGAATTCTCAATTTCACCACCGATTTTACAAAATTCCCCGAATGAACAATCTTTGTATATTTTTGCTCCAAACTTAATTATTGAATTATCACCGATGAAGCAAGGTCCGGCTATATTACTTCCGCCCATTATGGTGACGTTGTTACCTATTATGATGCTACCGGCAGAGGCATCAAGCAGAACACCGGGATGGATTGTTACATCACTGCCTATGAATATTCTCTCTTCGTTAATGGCATGAACGCCTGATTTGATGAACTTATGAATATTAACATTAAAAACAAAAAATCTTTTATCATCTTCGATTGCCTGCGAATTAAATTCAATGGCATCCCAGAGAAAATTGATGAGCTTGGGCTCGGTAATTTCAGCTTTCGGAAGTATGTTGCTATAATCAGAGAGAAGTTTGGGCAAAAATTCAGCATCAAAATTTATTGGATTAATCATTTCCTCAGCCGGAAGAAATACGGCAACAGGAACCGATTGATAGCAAAAAGCAACGGATTTATCGGTACCCTTTTCTTTAGAAAATTTTTTATATGATTCATGAATAGAATCCCAAAAAGCATCAGTCGGCAAAACAGAAGAATTCAGGATCAGCATGTTTTCTTTGCGAATATCCTGAGAGTCATGTTCGAATCTTGCAAGGAAAGATTTCAAATGTTTTTCTCTGCCGGTAAAAAGAATACGTGCAGAGGGAAACTGCTTCTGAACCTTTTCAAACATTCTGAAAGCTCCGCAACGGACTTCCCAACTGCAATGCATAATCGAAAAAGGGTATAGGCTCCTGACATAAGGAGATTCAAAAAGAAGAATTGAGTCTATTTTCATGATATTTATGTAATTATTAATTTTTATAAGTTTACTACTTTTTAGGTACAACTCAAAAATACCCATTATATTTGTGAATTGCAAGAACAGAATTTAGTATTACTATGGATTTGTTGAGGATTTTAGTTATTTTGCATTTTTTAGGGACGCATAAAGTTATTGAATTAATTACAAGTTATATGAAAGAGCCGTATTTCACGGAACAAAACTTAGTATCGGCAACTACAAACATTTTAAATAATGTAAAACAGTATTCCGGTCGAGGTTCTATTGATTTGAACATCAATCGTTCTGCTTTACTGGTTGTTGATATGCAGAATTTTTTTCTTTCCTCAGATTCTCATGCGTTCGTACCTTCAGCAGAAGCAATCATCCCAGGCATAAACAAATTGATTAAAATCTATGAAGATAAATCACTCCCAATTATTTTTACAAGACATTCAAACACACCCGAGAACATCGGCATGATGGATTACAAATGGCGTAGAATGCTGTTGAACGATACTTATTATTTCGAGATTTCGAAACAAATCATAAGAAATTCAGGATATATAATTGACAAAAATCAATATGATGTATTCTTTCAAAGTAATTTTGAAGATTTGCTGAAAGAATTACATATTCAGGAAATCGTTGTTTGCGGTGTTCTGACTCACCTTTGCTGTGAAACAACCGTAAGAAGTCTTTTCGTCAGAGGTTACAAGGTTTTTTTTCCGATTGATACAACAGCCACCTACAATCAACAATTTCATGAATCTACATTTATTAATCTGTCTAACGGATTCATCGAACCTGTTTTATCAACCGATTTATTCAGTCAGACAATTTGAAGATGAAAAGTATAGCTATAATCGGAGCAGGTCCGGCAGGAGTAGCCGCCGCTATTCAGTTAGCGAAATATAATATCAGACCATTACTTTTCGAACAGTCGAAGGTTGGAGGTTTGCTTCAAAATGCTCGTCAGATAACCAATTATCCCGGATTCGTCGGAGGAGTGGAAGGTATCTTTTTAGCAAAACTATTGGAAAGTCACATTGAATCCTTTGGGATTGAGGTTTTACATCAGAATGTCAAGGCAATCGCTTTCGATAAGAACAAATTTTCAATCAAAGCAGACGATACCTATGAAACAGATATTCTAATCTGTGCTTCCGGTACAAAGCCAAAAGTTGATAATAAGATTGAAATTCCCAAGAATTGTGAACAATTTATATTCTACGAAGTTAAAGATTTACTTAGTGTTTCGAATAAAAAGATTGCCATTATCGGAGCTGGAGATGCCGCTTTCGACTATGCTCTCCATCTTTCGGAAACAAATGATGTGGCTATCTTCAACAGAACCGACACTTTGAAATGTAATTATTCTCTGCAAGAAGAGTTCGAAAGAACAACCGACGTGATGTATTTTAAAAATACTTTTCTGAAGAAATTGGTTAATAATCAAGAAGGACTGGATTTGACCTTTGAATATCAGAAATCTGATTTTCAACATCATTGTGATTACCTTATTTTTGCTATTGGCAGAGAACCAAATCTCGATTTTTTAAATTCGGATATTCGGAAAAATATAGATGAATTTGAGAAACAGAGAAAATTGTTTTTAATCGGCGACGTTAATAACAAACTTTACAGACAAACAGCAATTTGCGTTGGTGACGGAGTTAAAGCCGCAATGCAGATTTTTGAAGAACTTAACATATTGAAATAGATGAAAATAATTGCAAAAACAGGCAATCCTGATTTAGCTCAGGTTTACATTGCTGAACTTGAACCCGGAAAGCTTATTGAATTTGCCGAATCGGTGGAACCGCCTTACCCAAAAGAAAAAAAATGGGTGATAATCATTTCAACTCTTTGCGGTTGTCCTGTAAAATGTAAGTTTTGTGATTCTGGTGAGTTCTACAAAGGCAAACTCACTTCCGACCAAATGCTTGCACAAATTGATTTTTTAGTATCCGAAAACTTTCCTTCGGGAGAAATCCCTTCAGAAAAATTTAAAATTCAGTTTGCAAGAATGGGTGAACCGGCATTTAATCCGGCTGTTCTTGAGGTTCTTGAAAAATTGCCTTCACTCTATAAGGCTCCGGGATTGATACCATCTTTTTCGACAATTGCTCCTGTCGGTACAGAGGATTTCTTTGATAAACTAAAAATCGTCAAAGATAAATATTATGGGAAAAATTTCCAGTTGCAGTTTTCAATTCATTCAACTGACCAAGAGCAAAGAGACTGGCTCCAACCGATTAAGAAATGGGATTTCAGCCAAATTGCAGATTACGGAAAAACATTTTTCGAGACGGGCGACCGGAAAATTACTCTGAACTTTGCAGTTTCAAATACTTCGATAATTGATGTAAATATTCTTGAAAAGTATTTTGACAAAAAATTATTTTTGATTAAAATAACTCCTGTTAACCCTACCTTTACAGCAAGGAATAATGGGCTTGAATCCATGATAACCGAAAACAACATGGAATACCAGCTGATTAATGATTTAAGGGAATCAGGTTACGAAGTAATCTTCAGTTTTGGAGAACTTGAAGAAAATTCAATCGGCAGTAATTGCGGGCAGAATATTTTAAATTATATCAAATCGAATACCAGAATTACTGATGGTTACAACTATAGTTTGGACTACTTAAATGGGACCAGGGATGAGGAAATCCAATAAAATAGATTGGGTGTTAAATCAATCATTTTCTTATGACTTTTTTTAGAACTTTGTATTATCTTTATCAAATAGGTTTTTATGCGTGTATTTAGGCTTTTTTTATTGTTCGTATTATTAACGTTTTTAAACGTAATGGCATCTGTTAACATGAATGCGATTAAGTTTCAGAATAAATCTTATAATACTTTAACGGAAAAAGTTAATCATTATAAATACAAATATCGGGTCAAGTGTTTGAATGAAAAGATTACCGATAATCAAGGTAATGGATTTGACTCCTTGTACGGGACACGTAATATGAGAACAATTCTATATGGAATAGCCTATCGCGGAGGAGCAAACAATTTTTATCACAGGGAAAATAAAAGAGACAACAAAAATCCATTACCCGAAGATGGCTTGAGAAATCTTTGCGAGCAGGGATTTTCCTCTGCTGTTTATCTGTACGGTACAAATTTTGCAACTGCACAAAAAAAATTCACTTCAATTGATTCAAGCAATGAAATAAAATATCTTCAAAACTCATCAACTAACAGAGAGGATTTGAAGAAAATAATGAAAATGGTGAAAGATGTAATTGACAATCCATCCTTAGGACCAATATATTTACATTGCTGGAATGGATGGCACCAATCCGGATATGTCTCAGCGGCAATTCTGATGCAATTTTGCAAATTTTCAAATGATGAAGCTTATCAATATTGGATTGATAATACTGATGGGGTAAATAAAGGATACGAAAAAGTTAAAAAGCAAGTACAAACCTTTGTTCCATTCATTGATATCAATATTGACAGTTCAATAAGTAAAGAGATTTGCCCATGCATGAAATAGAAAGATTCCAATATTTGTCATACTCTTCTTACAAGTGCAAACTATGACAGCCGAATGAGAGAATTGAAACGTTTAGGTAATGGAGTTGCATCTCTCGAAGAAAATATTTATAAAAAATATTAAATCAAATCCAAAAATTACCGATAGTTATATTAATAGTTTGGACAATTTCGAAAAGATTTTGAAAAACGACTAATTCTAAAGCAAGAATGCTAAAATAATTGCTCTTACTTTAAATTAATTGCAAAAGCTTGTTTTGCTTATTTTCGAATCAATTATCTAAACTATGATATATTTGTTTAATAATCCTGTTCCAAAATTATTCATTTTAAAAAAGAATACTAAGGAAAAAATACAAAAGGTTTCAGAAATACGATATGCTTTCAAACAATTTTCATTATAGGTTTTTCTTTCATAAATCCACTTACCAAAAAGCAGGAAAGGCATATTTAATTTTATTCATTGGTCTTGTGTTAACTTTATTAACCGGATTATATACCAAACACGAGGTTGATGAAGGTTCGAAATCTGAATTTTCATTAATTTGCAATGAAATACAAACCAAGATATATATTCGTCTTCATGCTCATGCTCAGCTTTTAAGAAACGGCTCAGCATTTTTTGCTGCTTCTGAATCCGTTAGCCGCAAAGAATGGAAAACATTTTATAGCCGGAGTAATATGAACAAAAATCTGCCCGGTATTCAAGGTTTTGGCTTTTCATTGATTGTACCAAAATCCGAATTATCTCAGCATATTCAAAATATCAGGAATGAAGGTTTTCCTGATTATATTGTAAAACCACTTGGCAATCGAGATATTTATACCTCAATAATTTATCTTGAACCATTTGAGGGACGTAATCTTCGTGCTTTCGGTTATGATATGTTTTCAGAACCGATTCGCCGAGAGGCAATGGAAAAATCTCGGGATTCAAACCTTGCAATGCTCTCCGGAAAAGTGATTCTCGTTCAGGAAGCAAATGAGGATTTACAGATTGGTACACTGATGTATGTTCCCGTTTACAAAAACGGAATGCCTATAAATACTCCAGAACAGCGCAGAAAAGCAATTAAAGGATGGGTATACAACCCTTACCGGATGAATGATTTGATGAATGGTATTTTAGGTAGATGGGATGCCAATAATGACAGCAGAATTCATCTTCAGATTTATGATAACAATAATACAACACCCAATTCTTTGTTGTTTGATAGTCAACATAAGGATAAAGTGAATGATGATTTTTCGTTATCAAGAATTTTAGATTTGCCAATAGTTTTTAACGGTAAAATGTGGACATTACGTTTTTATCAATCAGAAAAGCAATTTCCATTTCTTGAAAATAATGTACTAATTGTCTCTATTAGCGGGGTAGTTATGAGCTTTCTGTTTTTTGCCCTATACATTTCTTTGTTGAATACAAAAAACAGAGCAAAACAAATTGCCGATGAGCTTACTTCTGAACTAATAGATAGTGAAGAAAAATATCGGGTTGTTTTCAATAATGAAATCTATGCGATTTGTATTTTCGATCTTGAAACGCTTAAATTGCTTGATGTTAACAAAGCTTATGAGAATGTTTATGGATATACAAGGGAAGAACTCCTGAGTGGTATGACAATTCACGATATAACAGCCGAGCATCAATTATCAGATGCAGCTACAGTGAAAGCTACCCGTGAAGGAACAACTTTTATTCCATTACGTTACCATCGAAAAAAGGATGGTACAGTTTTCCCTGTTGAAATTGTTGGAGGTCCATATTTATGGAAGAATCGCAACGTTATGTTTGCTCTTGCTCATGACATTTCTGACCGAAAACAAGCAGAAGAGGAATTAGCAATTGAAAAACAACGGCTTGATGCAATACTAAAAGGCACAAATGTTGGGACATGGGAATGGAACATTCAAACCGGAGAAACAATATTCAATGAACGCTGGGCAGAAATTATCGGATATACATTAGAAGAAATATCTCCCACAAATATTGAAACATGGATGAAATATACTCATCCGGAAGATTTGGAAATTTCTTCTGGATTATTGAAAAAGCATTTCAACGGTAATTTGAGTTATTATGCATGTGAAGTCAGGATGAAACACAAAAATGGGGCATGGGTATATATTCTTGACAGGGGCAGAGTAAATAAGTGGGATGAATCGGGCAAACCGCTCATTATGTCAGGAACACATCAAGACATTACATTACGTAAGCTCGCAGAACAATCACTACTAACAACCACTGATGAACTAAGAAGTGTCATGGAAAGCACAAAAGACGTAATTGCAATGATGAATTGTGACTTTAGATATACTCTATTTAATTCTGCTTTCCATGAAGAATGCAAACGTATTTTCGGAATAGAATTCAAACCAGGAGATTCAATGGTTGAAGCTCTTGCTAACCTGCCGGTTGACCTTGAAGAAGCATTGAAGTATTGGAAACGAGCTCTTGCAGGAGAAGATTTTATAGTTACACAACAATTTGGTGATACAAATTTGGAACGAAATTGGTACGAACTCCACTTTAGCCCGATTATTGACCACGAAGGTAAAGTTATTAGTGCTGTACATATTGTTCGAAATATTACTGACCGTAAGAACATTGAAATGGAAATTCAAAAGAAAAATATTGAACTTGCAGAACTGAATTCATCAAAGGATAAATTCTTTTCAATTATTGCTCATGATTTGAAAAGTCCGTTCAGCGGATTTCTTGGGTTGACAAAAATATTAGCTGAACAAATTGATGATTTAACAATGAGAGAAATGCAGGAAATCAGCAAGAGTATGCAGATATCTGCTACAAATTTATACTCATTGCTTGAAAATCTTCTTGAATGGTCAAGAATGCAAAGAGGCAAAGTTGATTATAATCCTGAAATTTCTTTACTTTCGTTTTTGGTTAAGCAAAATATTGATATAATCACAGATAGAGCAAAGCAAAAAGATATTGTCATTATCAGTAATATTGATGATGATTTAGAAATTTTCGCCGATATTCCAATGTTTAATTCAGTTCTTAGAAATCTGATTTCTAATGCTGTCAAGTTTACACCCAAAGGCGGTAAAATCGAAATAGGTGCAGGCATTAATACAACCGAAGATCTTGTACTTTTGAATAATTATATCCAAATTTATGTAAGAGATACAGGTATTGGAATGTCAACAGATATTTTAAACAACCTATTCAGAATTGACCAAAATATTTCAAGAACCGGTACAGACGGAGAACCAAGTACAGGGTTAGGATTATTGCTATGCAAGGAATTCATCGAAAAGCACGGCGGTAGAATATGGGCTGAAAGTGAAGTCGGTAATGGAAGTACTTTCTTCTTCACCTTGCCTAAAGGTTGATTCTCAAAAAAAATGGACTCAACCTTAGGAAGAGTCCATCATTGAATATAAGAACCGTTAGTTTCTTATGGGATAATTACATCCCCGATGTCTTTTGTTTCTCCAAGTTTACCACTTGTAACTGTCATTGTTTTTGTGAGTTTTTGATAATAAAATGTGATTTTAACATCTTTTTCCGGTCTTACCCAAAGCGAGAATTTTCCTGTGGAATCTGTTCCATTTTCCCTTTGGTTTGAACCCGTTTCTGCGGTAACTACATTGACATATTTTAATGGAGTATTGGTTGAATCTACTGCTCTTCCGATGATTGTGGTTCCGCCAATATCAACTTGAATATCGCCTAAGTCCATAACTTCAGCTTGTGAAGATGTTACAATATCAACTTTTTTCTTATTGGTGGTGGAATCGGCACTATTATATCCAACAACTATTTCTATAGAATATTTAACTCCAAGTTCACCAAAGAATTTGAATCTGCCATCTTTTGAAATATAGAAATGGTCGAGTGCTTTTCCGTTTGAGTCCAAAATATTAACTGTTGCATAAAGTACCGGAAAACCTCCATTGTCCACAACTCTTCCGGTTATTGTACATAAGTCCATAGTATCAACCGGAACAGTTAATGTGCCAATATCTGTTGATAAACCTGTTGCCGGTGTTGAATAATCCTGCTTAGTACTTTCATAAATATAATAACTCGCCCAGACTTTTGCACTTGAAGATGATTTAACAGCAATCTTGAATGTTCCATCATCTTTGGTATAAACTGTTGACTGCCCTGTATAATCATTTCCTGTGGAGCGTACTTTGGCAAAAGACATTACATTTCCGTTTTTGTTCACTACTTTTCCTTCTAAAAACGATGTAACCGTTGGTTGGTCGCAGTTCCACGAACTAAAATGCTTTACCGTTCCGACATAATTACTTCCGGTTTTCGTTGCAACGCCTTCTTCCATCCAACTTCCCTTGATTTCATCAAAATACCACAATGGAATTGTTGCCGGGGCTTTGGCAAGCAGGCTTGCGGGGATAGGATACGTGATTGTGGCGGGTTTTCCCGGTGCAAGTTGGAGTTTCTCTGTTCCATTCCAGATTTCCAAGTTGATAAATCCAAAAGATTCTATCGTTGTTTCCGAATTATCTGTCCGAATTCCTTTGAATTCTCCGGGGAAACATCCATAGAACTGAGCTGAAGTCGGGTCAAAATATCTTGCTCTTACCTGAGCTGTCCCTTTGAATGCATTTCCCTTGCTGTCAATTATTGAGTTTGCCTGAAATTGTGCTTTTGCTCCGTTAAAATCGAGGCTTCCTCCGTTTACGGCATTCAAATTCAACGAAACATAAGTGAGCAGGGTTGCTTCGACCGAGCTCGTTCTTGAACGTTTAACAGGAGTTACCTTCTGAGTGGTAGCATAGCCGGACATTTTAAAACTAACAACTGCTTTTTCGGTTTCCGCCACATTTGTCAGAAAAAAGATACCTTTTGAATCAGTATATGCTGTCTGATTGCCTGCGGTAACTTCAACACCGCTGATACCGACATTTGAACTGTTCAATACTTTGCCGGAAATATTTCCGGTGCCGTTATTATTGTCGTTATGAACGATTACCGGAGTTGTTGTGTTTTCGCATGAAAACAGCATTATGCCGATAAAAGCCGCCACCGATGCCAAGCACAAACGAAAGAGTAATTTGTGTTTCATATTTATTCCTGATATTTTTAAAAATACTATAGTTTATAAAATAGTAACACAGAAACAGGGAAAAAGTTACAAATGTTTTGAGATTTTCTTAAAATTACAACATATTTCCAATAATTAATTCATTAATAAAATCTAAACTATGCTATATATCTTCAAAATTCGTATTTTTGAAGACAATTAAATCTTGATTCATGAATAAATTTATTGCTAAAAATGCCGATAAATAGATTTGATTAAGAAAATCATTCTGAAAACTTTTTGATATTTCACTAAATGAAGAAAAAATTAATATTTTTATTTTTTATATCCTTTGCTTTTGGTTCAACATTTGCAAAAGAAAAAATAGACAGCATTGAAAAGCTAACCTCGAGTCTTGCCGGGTTAGCAAAAATTCAGGCTTACAATTTATTGGCTGAAAAATATTATAATTTAAACTTACGAAAGTCCCTCGATTATGCCGATTCTGCCTACAATCTGACATTAACCGGAAGTAATGAATATGAAAAAGCCAGAGCACTAATTAATAAGGCTAATGTGGTTATTAAATCAATTGAGAATAAATCGGGAGTAAAATTATACCAGCAGGCACTTGCCATTTATAAGAAAATAAATTCTCGGAACGATGTGGCAAAAACTTTAAATCATATTGGTTATACAATGATTAGCACTCAGAATTATAATCAGGGTTATAGCTACTTTTTGGATGCTATGAAAATCTATGAATCAGAGAATGATTTCGGTGGCATAGCAAGAGTTTATTATAATTTTGGGGTAATATACGGAAGATGGCAGATTTATGATAAAGCCCTGGAATCATTTAACATGGCAAAGAAATATTATCTTCAAAATAAAGATAAATCAGGATACGCTGAGACTTTACTGGGTATTGCTGACCTTTACAGACTTCAGGGAAAAAACAGTAGTGTAAAAGAATTACTGCTTTCGGCAATTAAATTATTAGAGGAATCGGGTAATACATTTCAGGAGATAGAAGCATACAGAATTTTGGGTGATTATTACTGGGATGCCGAAAAGAATTTTACTATATCACTTAAGTATTTGAATATGGCAGTTCTGATGGCTGAGAAAGTTGGTGACAAACCTCAAATAGCTTCATATTATTCAAATATTGCTTTTCTTTATTCGCAAAACGGAAATTTTCAATTAAGTCTTGCAAATAATTTAAAATCAATAAAAATCAGGGAGGAATTGGGCTGGAAAATCATGTCAGCCAGTTCAATGATTAATATTGGCAAGGATTATATTGATTTAAAAGAATACCCTAATGCAAAAAAATGGCTCGACAGCGGTTTGAAAATTGCAAATGAAATGTCGGCTTTGGCTTATCAGAAAAGGGGTTATACTTTTTTATATGAATTATATATTAAAACCAATGACAGTCGGAATGCTATTCAAACACTTAATTCTCTTCTTGATATTGCCGAACGCTTCAGAATTTCTGAACGGATTGACAAGACTACTGCTATCAGATTGCAAAATCAGCTTTTCGAGTTTGAACGCAAAGATTTACACAACAAAAAAGATCAATTTCAAATCTATTTGATTCTTTCAATTATCATATTCATTTTCGCTATAATTACTATCTTTATTTTCTATTTCTCCCTCAGTTACAAGAAAAAAAGTCTCAACAGATTAACCATACAGCAGAATGAAATTCAAAGTCAGGAACATTTCATTGAGAAGATCACCTCAACTGTTCCAACTATTATTTTTATCTTCGATATTTCACTCCGCAGAAATATTTATCGCAATATCAATATAGCCGCTGTCCTTGGGTATAAAGAATCCCTCGAACAAATTGATATCAATTACATTATGTCTCTGTGCCACCCTGAAGACTTACCTGCATTTCAGACATTCATGGAAGATGTAGGCGAATGGAAAGATGATAAAGAAGTCAAAGTTCTAATTTCCAGATTGAAAGATGCTTCAGGCAATTGGAGATGGTTCCAGTCAAGAAATGTTGTATTCTCGAGGAATTATAATGGTGTTCCTGTTCAAATTCTTACGTCAATTCTTGAGATATCAGACTTAAAGATTTCAGAAAATAAATTACGGGAACAGAATCAATATCTAAGAATGATTAATGAGCTTTCGTTTAAATTAGCAAGTGTTAAAGATACTGATGAACTATTCAGGACAATAGCCTACGGACTGAAAGAGATTACAGGTGCAATAGGTGTATTTGTTAATTCCTTCTATCCTGACGAAGGATTTCTTAAGCCGAAATTTATCGCTTCATCAGATTTTCTTCAAACGCAGGTTAACGGTATTTTGGGTAAGAACATTTTTGATTTGAAATTTCCCGTTGATGATTCAGCCAAGGAGTTTATTATAAACTCTACGGTTTTAATGTCTGATGACCTGAACGAGATTTCTTTTGGCAGCATTCCAAAAGCGGTAGCACAAATTTTGAAGTATTCGCTGAGTCTCGGACCGAGTGTGGGTATTTCATTGAGTTTTGAAAGAGAATTATTTGGCACTGCCACACTATTTTTCAATAATAAACAGACAATAACAGATACTGAATTATTGAAAATTATTGGAATGATTGCCGGAGTTTCAATCAAAAGGAAACAAGCAGAGGAAAGTCTTATTGCTTCAGAGTTTAAATACAGACAGCTTATTAATGAATCAGGAGTTGGAGTATTTATATATCAGGATGGTGTTTTCAAATACTGCAATGAGAAATTTGCATTTATGTTCGGCTATGAAGATGCAAACAGCATGATTAATACTAAATTCAGCAAGTTGGTCGAGAACAACTATAAACCAATAGTAGAATCTAATCTGGCAAGAGTTCTTACGGGTTCAGTTCCAAGAGTTAATTACTCATTCAAAGGGGTTAAAGCAAATGGTAAGATTGTTGACTTTGAAGTGATACATAGCCGTATTAATTTTGATGGAGACAAAAAGGCTATTCAAGGTATCCTCTATGATTTAAGTGAAAAGAAAAAAGCCGAGAAACAGCTCAAAGACTCTGAGATTCTCTATAATACATTGATTGAAACTTCACCTGACGGTATTTTTCTTACAGATTTAACCGGAAAGATAATAACATGTAATAATAGAATAGCAGAAATGTGGGGTTATGATTATCCTCAGGAACTTAACGGAATACAATCTCTTGATTTTATTATTCCGGAACAAAGAGAAAGGGCATATAAACTTGTTGAAGAAACTTTAGTTACAGGAAATTTGAATAATATTGAATTTACCCATATCAGAAAAGACGGTGTAAAGTTTGATGTTGAACTTAATGCTAAACTTCTGCGTGATTCTTCCGGCAGTCCTAAATCTTTTATAGGAATAATCAGGGATATAACAGAAAGAAAGAAATCCGACGAAGCAATTAACCTTCTATCCAGACTTCAATCTATTGGTAATCTGGCAAGCGGTATCTCTCAGAACTTCAAAAATTTCTTATCATCAATGCTTTTGAATCTAAATCTGGCAAAGGTCAAAAAAGTTAATATTGAGAAATATTTCAACAATATCGAAAGAGTTATTTTCGAAGCAGACAGACTTGCAACAAGATACGAAACATTTGCTTCAGGTGGTGAACCCGTTAAATTTCCGTTCAAACCTGATGTCATAAAGAATACAGTTTTGAAAATGCTTTCTGAAAAAAATATTGATTTTGATTTTTCCGCACAAGAGAATTTTTGGTTAATTAAAGGCGATGCCAAGCAAATTATTGAAGTCTTTACAAATTTAACAAACAACTCCCTTGAAGCAATGCCCGAAGGCGGAACTATTTCCGTATCAATTGAAAATTTTGAGATTAGTAATAATTTTCCGTTCAATTTAAATTCCGGTAAATATATTAGAATAACATTCTCAGATAATGGAAAAGGAATTCCAAGTCAAATAGTTGATAAGATTTTCGACCCTTTCTTTTCAACCAAAACGGAAGGTATAGGTCTTGGATTGACAACAGCTTACTATATCATTCAAAAGCATGAAGGATTAATAAGAGTTGAATCTCCAAAAGGCAAAGGGACTAACTTCACTATAATTCTCCCGGCTACCGATTCTATAAATGATGAAAAGAATATTCCGGTTAAATACGATACTAAGTTACCTGAAAAAAAATACAGGATATTTTTAATGGATGATGATACTGACATCCGCGAAACTATGTCTGAGATATTAGAACTGAATGATTATGAATTTTTTGTAGCAGAAAATGGCGAGCAGGCTATTTCGGAATTTGAAAATGCAAAGAGAATAGGTAAACCTTATGATATTGCAATTCTTGATTTAACTATTCAGGGTGGACGCGGAGGAGAAGAAGTTTTGAAGGATTTGAGAAAGATTGATGAAAACATAAAAGCCATTATTTTTAGCGGACATTCAGCCTTGCCCATTATTTCAAATTATCAGGAATTCGGATTCCAGGGTATATTGAAAAAACCTGTTTCGATGAATGACATTACTGAAATTATCAGAAAGGTAATTTCATCGTAGTTTTAAACTTTTATTTTTAAATAATAGTCTAATATTATTTCAAATTTGGAGAGAGTTCTTGAAATATCTTATTCCCATTTTTCTTATAATCATTAACTGCATTAGTAATGCCACGTGGTATCCGATTCAAATTCCAACAAGAGTAGAACAAGCAGATAAGAAATATCTTTCTGCCAATATCTATTCTACTGATACAACAATTTCAAAACCCGTTATTTTAATCCAAACTCCCTACAACAAAGATTACTATCACTTTCAAAGCTATATTCCTTCTTTGGGCGGTGGTGTTAATATCTTTGTTGATACTGTGGCTTACAATTTCGTAGTTGTTGACTGGAGGGGCTTTTACGGCTCAAAAGATGCAGATATTGCAAATTACAATCGCGGCTTGGATGGTTATGATATTGTAGAATGGATTGCAACTCAAAAATGGAGCAACGGAAAAATCGGAACTTATGGAGGTTCGGCTTTAGGGCAGATTCAATTCCTGACAGCAAGTGAGCATCCGCCGCACCTTGTTTGTGCTGTTCCAATGATTAAAGATTTCAAAAGCAAGTATTCAGATTACTATTATGGCGGTGATTATCGAAAAGAGCATGTAGAAAGTTTGGTAAAACTCGGATTTACAACCGAGCAAATAATTTTGGCTCATCCGACTAAAGACAATTTATGGATTTATCTTGAAAAAACAAATGATTATGCCGACGTGATTGAAATTCCAATGCTTCTGATTAGCGGATGGTTCGACCATTATCCAACTGATGTGATCCGAGCATTCCATGATTTAAGAACAACAAGCAATATTAAAATCAGAAACGAACACAAGCTAATTTTTGGTCCCTGGCTCCACATGGCAGTTGGCGAAGAAAATCAGGGAATTCTCTTTTTTCCCGAAGCAGTGGGGATTCCCGTTGAAGCCTCGAGAAAATTCTTTGATTATTATCTGAGGAATGCTAAAAACGGATGGATTCTTGAGCCGCCAACCCAATATTTCGAAATTGGTACTAATACTTGGAAAACTGCTGATGACTGGCTAACCCTTAACAGAACCAATGATACACTTTATTTGAATAAAAATTCTGAACTTACTTTTTCTCTAAATAATTCACCACAAGATTATGATATTTTGAATTATGACCCTAAAAATCCATCTCCAACTTTTGGAGGTTCAAGATTCAATCCGTTTGATAAGACAATTCCAATAGGTCCTCAGGACCAGAAACAAATTGTTGAATCAAGAAATGATATTTTAGTTTACTCAACAGGGAAACTTCAAACCGATTTGAAGCTATCAGGAAGCGTTGTTGCTGAATTATTCCTTTCATGCGACAAAGAAGACACCGACTACGGAATACGACTTTGTGACGAAGACACTGACGGCAAATCCATACTTCTAACTCAAGGCATTAAAAGAATGAGATTCCGGAATTCGTATTCTACCCAGGAATTGATGAAGAAAGACAGTATTTATAAGGTATCCATCGAACTCGAAAATTTATGCTATGTTTTCAAAAAGGGTCATGAGTTAAAAATAATATTATCAGGCTCAAATTATCCGATGTTTGATATTAATCTCAATAATGGAGGTGAACTATATAAACCCGGCGATACTCTTTCGGCAAAAAGCCTTGTATATCGGAATATGGATTATCCTTCACGAATTATTTTACCAAGTATTTCAGAAGCCTCCGAAGTTGAAAATTCATCTGAAATAAATCATAAAATTAATATATTTCCAAATCCTGCAAAAGAAATCGTAAATTTGAATTTCCGGATTAATGAAACTTCCAATGTGAAAATCTCAATATGCGATTTGCTTGGTTTGGAAGTATTGGATTATGGAGGTCAAATATTCAACCAAGGACAATATAATTTAGAGCTTAATTTAGGTTCGATTGCAAAAGGAGTTTATTTCCTTAAATTTGTATCCGGAAAAAATATTTTCATCGAAAAAATAGTCAGACAATAATTTGAGAAAAGAATATAAAAGAAGATGGCATTTAACGAAGACATTAAAGAACGAATAATTCAAAATACCGATTTGGTTGACCTGATTGGCGAAATTGTTGATTTAAGAAAAAAAGGCAGTAACTATTCAGGATTATGTCCATTTCATAATGAAAAAACTCCGTCATTCATGGTTTCGCCTGAAAAGGGAATTTACAAATGTTTCGGGTGTGGCAAATCAGGTAATTCAATTACTTTTATGACTGACTATCATGGTCTTTCTTTCCCGGAGGCTCTAACAGAACTTGGAAGAAGAGCCGGCATTCAAGTCGAAGAAAAAACAACCAAAAAAGTAAAGGAACAACTTAACCAACAGGATTTGGCTTTGCTTGCCCTTGATGCCTCCAAAGAATTCTACTGCCGTCAGCTTGGTCAAAAATCCGGAAAAATTGCCTCCGCCTATTATCATAAACGAAATTTTGCTCCGGATACAATTGCCGCTTTTTCTTTGGGTTATGCACCAGACAGTTGGGATTCACTTCTGACAGAATTAAAAAAGCAAAAATTCAACGAGAAAGTTCTAACCGATGCCGGATTGATAATTAAAAATGAATCGAAAGATTCTTATTACGATAGATTCAGAAACAGGGCAATTTTTCCGATTCAGAATTTCATGGGAAAGGTGATTGGTTTTGGTGCACGTCAATTGGGCGAAGAAAGAGACCAGCCCAAATATATAAATTCACCTCAATCACTTGTTTATGACAAGAGCCAGACTCTTTACGGAATCTTTCATGCCAAAAATGAGATTCGTTCAAAGCAGTCGGTCATACTCGTTGAAGGGTATGTGGATGTTATAACTTCCTGGCAGGCAGGGTTTAAAAACATTGTTGCATCAAGTGGAACATCGCTTACGAATGAACAGCTTAACATCCTTGGAAAACTCTGCAAAAGGATTTATTTCGTTTACGATGCCGATAATGCCGGAATTCATGCAACTGAAAGAGGTGTGGAAATGGCTCTGGAAAAGGGCTTTGACGTTTTAATTGTCAGCCTGCCTTCAGGCGAGGATCCGGATAGCCTTATAAATAATCATGGTGCTTCTGTATTCAAGAGTTATATTAATGATGCAAAATCCTTTATTGAATATATGGTTGGCAAAATGAAGGAAGAAGGTAAGTTTGACAATCCTTCAGAAAAAGCTCAATCCATTCGGCAGATATTAACCATAATCACAAAGATCCCTGACCGGCTTCAGCATGATGAATACATATCTAAAATGGCTGATTTGATTAATCTGACCGAATCGCAGAAATTACAGATTTACGACGAAAAGCGAAAATTAGAGTCAAAACAAGTCAGTTCAAAAAGTTCAACAAGTAAAAGACTTGGTGATTCTGAAGTTGACGGTCAAAAAAGCAATGTCATTTCAGATAAGACAAGTAATGAGAACATAGAATCAAAAATGCTGAAGGAAGAGCAAATGCTCTTATCGTTAGCTCTTCGGGGGGATGATTACTTTGATTTGATAATCAATAAAATCAAGGTAAATCAAGAACATCTTGTAACGGAAGAAGCGAAAAAATTCTTCAATTATTTCGTTTCAGTTAATAGCAAAGCAAAGAATTTTTTGAATCTGCTTTTCTCAAAAAGAGAAATCCCGGAAGCTGACCTCGATTTTTTAACTCTTCTCGCATTTAGAGGTGAAGAGTTAAGCGAAAATTGGGCAAGATTTCTCAGAATTCCACAGTCAACTGATTATCCGAGAATTATTAAAGATTTGGTTTATCAATTAGAATTAATCAAGCTCGAAAACCGTCTAATGGAAATAAAAAAGAATTTTAACGAAAAATCTGATGATGAACAGTTTGAATCCATGAAAATGATTGCAGAAATAAATGCCAGAAAATCTAAAATTGTCAAAGAGATTAAATCCGAAAAATTGAACAAATGATTTTGGCATAATATTTTCGCTGATAAGTATTGAAATTTTAATTAAAATAGAAAAATATTGATTGAATACCGGAAAAGATTGAAAACTCTGAAGAGACTAAAATCCATCAGACCACGTGCCATTATCGGTGCGATTCTGATGGCGGCGGCTCTTTGGGTTTATGCAAGCATGAACAACGAATATACAAGCGTTGTCGTTCTTCCTCTAATGGTTAATCCTCCAGCAGGCAGGGCAATTGAAAATACACTACCCGGCACAATTTCGGTAGAAGTTAAAAGTAATGGCTGGCAGTTGATGAATTTGAACTTCTTTAGCAACAGAGGTGAATGTTATGTTGATATGACAAAACTTGATAACGGTGATTCGGTTATATTGCTAACCAGAAATGATATTTTTAAAAGTTTACCATCTCTTAGAAATGCTCAGGCTCTTGATGTTTTTCCACAATCAATTCCGGTTAAAACCGGGAAAATCGGTGAATATTCAGTTCCTGTCATTTCGCAGGTGACAATTATTCCAAAAGACGGTTTCATTTTGGTAGGAAAACCTGAATTGAAACCGGATTTAATTAACATTTCAGGAAACGACAGGTTAGTTAGGAAAATTAAAACATGGTCAACAGAACTTCTCGTTCTGAAAAATGTCTATGAATCAATTTCATCCCAAATTAATTTAAGTGACAGTCTTAAAAATACCGTAACACTTTCAAACAAAAACATCAGGTTTACTGCTGAAATCCAGCAGGAAGCCGAGATGACTTTTTATGATATTAAGTTAAAATTCAAGGGAGGCAGTTTACCGAATAATAATAGTATATTACCCGGAATAGTTAATGTTACGGTCAAAGGTGGGATAGGCAATATTAGTGCTTTGTCCCACGATAATATTTCTGCAATAATTAATATTGATGACTTGCTCAAGGATTCAACCGGTATAGTAATCCCCGAAATTGAAGTTCCTTCCAATGTTAAAGTCACAAAAATCAGTCCGCCCTATCTTTACCATCAAAAAACAATTTCAACAGTTAAAGGATTGGCATTGAAATAAATTATAGTTTTTTTTACTATTCATTAAATTCATATACCAAGTTACCAAAAAAAAATTAAATTTAAATATGAATAAAATGTACTCTTGTTCAACTTTCTCTATTAAGATCAAACTCCCTTCTTGACTTTTCCTACTTTGAACGCATCAAAGTTTAAAAAAATGTTGTCTTGAGCTCTTCTGATAAAGAACTTGCTTTCAATACCGAAGATTAACTCACAAACTCAAATGTGAATTTCTTCGATAATTCAAATCCAACCAACTTTTTGAATACAGATGAAGTAAGCAGTTATATGAACTCCAGTCTGATAAGATTCGAAGAGATCAGCACGAAGCTGAATAAACTTGACGATGTAATTTCGGCAGTCAATCGTTCGGGAGTTATTAATTTGAACGGCAGAAAAATCACCGAAGAAGTAAACCGAGAGAATGATACTGAGAGTGGTAGAATTATCAATGTGTTTGGGAAATTTTTCTTCTGTCAGATTTCTTCTGTCCTGTTACTGTCAGAAATTGCATTTATGGACGAGCATAAACGAGCATAAAACCGCTTTTTTCATGGTAATTATTACTTCTCTCTTTAAACTTAAAAACCCTTGAAACTTTGATGTATCAAGGGTTTGGAGTTTGAGCCAACATGCGGAATTGAACCGCAGACCTGCTCATTACGAAAAAGCAGATTTCAAGAACTAAGTTATTGTATAATAAATAGTTATAAAAATGCTTCAACTATATTTCAACTGATTATCTTTAGTACCTTAATTTTTTAAATAAGCAAATATTAACATTTAACCAAAAAATATTTTCCAAAATTCCTGATTATCCTTTCAAAATCAATTTTTTTTCCTTAAGTTGTTTATTTGGGTTTTATTATTTCAGAATCTTATGGCAAATATTAATTTCAGGGAAAAAGCTAACTTCATTTGGTCAATTGCAGACCTTCTGCGAGGTCAATATAAACAAGCCGATTACGGCAAGGTAATTCTGCCCTTAACCGTTCTCCGCCGCTTAGATTTCGTATTACAGCCGACAAAGGCATCCGTTCTGGAAGCTTATGAAAAGCATAAGGACAAAAAGCCAGAAATACTCGAACCAATTTTGAATAATGCTTCAAAGTTTAAGTTCCACAACCACAGCAAATTCGATTTTAATAAACTTGCCGAAGACCACAACAACATTGCGGCAAATCTCCGTAACTACATCAACGGTTTTTCTATTAGTGCAAAGGAAATTATCGAGTATTTCAGCTTTGAAGAACAGATTAAAAAGCTGGATGAATACGATTTGCTCTACCTGATAATTAAAAAATTTGCCGAAGCCGGAGACATCTTCAAGGGATTGAATTCAATTCAGATGGGATATGTCTTTGAAGAACTTATTCGTAAATTTGCCGAGCTAAGTAATGAAACAGCAGGTGAACATTTCACTCCTCGTGAAGTAATCAGGTTAATGGTTAATCTTCTTTTTGTGTACGATAGGGAGATTTTAACTAAAAAGGGTATCGTCAAAACTTTGAACGACCCTGCCTGCGGAACCGGTGGCATGCTGTCCGTTTCAGAAGAGTATGTACTTGAATTAAATCCTGACGCTAAGCTTGAAGTTTTCGGACAGGAACTGAATCCCGAATCTTATGCAATTTGCAAATCTGATATGCTAATCAAAGGTCAAAATCCTGCAAATATCAAATTTGGCAATTCATTTTCTCAGGATGGTCTCGAAGGTGAAGTTTTTGATTACAGCTTGAGCAATCCTCCTTTTGGCGTTGACTGGAAAAAGGTTGAAAAATGTATCAAAGATGAATATGCCAACAAAGGTTTCGCCGGACGTTTTGGTGCCGGATTACCACCTATCAGCGATGGCTCGTTTCTATTTCTGCAACACATGATTTCAAAAATGAAACGGACTTCCGACGGCAGTAGAATTGCAATTGTTTTTAATGGCTCTCCCTTGTTTTCAGGTGGTGCAGGTAGCGGCACAAGTGACATCAGAAAGTGGATAATTGAAAATGATATGCTTGAGGCTATTGTTGCTATGCCCGACCAACTTTTCTATAATACAGGTATTTCAACTTATATCTGGATTGTAACCAATAGAAAAGAAACTTTCCGAAAAGGCAAGGTTCAGCTTATTAATGCCACAGGCTCAAACAAAGAAGACAAAGACAATCCTTTCTATTCGAAAATGTTGCGTAGCCTTGGTAATAAAAGAAAAGAAATTCATTCAGAAGCAATTGAACTAATCACCAAAATTTACGGAGAGTTCACCGAAGGTGAGTATTGCAAGATATTCGACAATGAATATTTCGGATATTCCAGACTGACAATTGAGAGACCAAAGAGAGATGAACACGGCAAAGTTGTGAAGGATAAAAAAGGGAATATTGTTCCTGATGCTGACTTAAGGGATAATGAGAATGTACCGCTTAAAGATGACATCGAGGAGTATTTCAAACGTGAAGTGTTGCCGCATGTACCGGATGCATGGATTGACCACAGCAAAACAAAAATGGGCTACGAAATCAATTTTACAAAATATTTCTATAAATACAAACCCTTACGCAGTCTTGACGAAATCAGGGCTGACATTCTGGCTTTAGAGCAAGAGACCGAGGGAATGATTAAGGAGATTTTACGTTAATGGCATTACCGATAAATATCAACGATTTAATTAATGGTACCACCGTCGAGTGGGAACGAATTGAATTTCGTGAAGGCTGGAACCCTGAACGAACTATCAGAACAATTTGTGCTTTTGCGAATGACTTCAATAATTGGGGTGGTGGTTATGTCATAATTGGTATTGCTGAGGAAGACAATATTCCTAAATTGCCACCTGTTGGTTTGAAATTAAATCAAATTGATAAAATACAAAAAGAATTGGTTGGATTATGCCGTAAAATACTCCCATCTTATTCTCCAATATCAGAACCTGTGGATTTCATGGGTAAAAAAATATTGATATTATGGTGTCCGGGCGGCAGTAATCGTCCTTACAAAGCACCTGATTTATTAAAAGAAAAAGCAACCAATTTTTATTATATCAGAAAATTTTCTTCCACTGTTAAACCGAGTACGGAAGAAGAACTTGAACTATTAAGCATGTCGAATAAAGTTCCTTTTGACGACCAGGTAAATCATCGTGGTAAAATGGAAGACTTTGATTTATCTTCAATTAGAACCTTTTTGAATGAGATTAAAAGTGACCTTGAGCATCAAATCCATAATCTTCAGATGAATGAGATTGCACGTAAGATGAACATTGTAGAAGGAGCGGACGAGATTCTATTACCAAAAAATGCAGGTATTTTATTTTTTGCAAAAGATGTCCAGAAATTCTTTCCCTATGTGAAGATAGAAATAGCTACATTTTATGATGAATCAGGCACAAACTTTACAGAAAAGATTTTTACCGGACAAATTCACGTTCAGCTTCAAAAAGCTCTAACTTATTTGAAAGATAGCGTAGTTAGAGAGCATGTTAAAAAGATAGAAGGAAAAGCAGAATCCAAACGGTTTTTCAATTTCCCTTATGAAGCTTTAGAGGAAGCTTTGTGTAATGCTGTGTATCATCGTGGTTATGACAATGATTCAACAATTGAAATCAGAAATTATCCTAACAGGTTAAGTATCCTCAGTTTTCCGGGTCCTTTGCCGCCACTTGACAAACTAAAACTTCAAAACCTGCAATTCGACGTTAGAAAATACCGCAACCGCAGAATCGGTGAATTTCTTAAAGAATTGCACCTGACGGAAGGAAGAGCAACCGGTATCCCGACTATTTTGGATTCACTCAAAAAGAATGGTTCTCCCGAACCTCTTTTTGAAACAGATGACGATAGGTCTTATTTCAAGGTAACGTTCCCTATTCATCCTGACTTTCCTGTTAACGAAAATGTTAGAGTTGAGGTTAAAGGTCATGAAATCAAAGTTTTCATAGATGACAAAATTACTTTGAGTGACCAAGTTGATGACCGAGTTAGTGACCAAGTTGGTACCAAGTCGGCACTAAGTCGGCACCAAGCTGGGGAACAATCTAATGCACAAGTAAGTGTACAAGTTAGTGCACAAGTTAATTTATTTAATATCATAAACTTAGATGAAATTCTTGCATTGATGGATTCAGTTGGTGAGCAAGAAAGTGTACAAGTTAGTGCACAAGTAAGTGTACAAGTTAAAAAACTTGTACATTTTCAAAAAATTATTAATCTTAATAATTTATTGGCTTTCTGTCTAAAACCACAGACACGGAAGGATATTTTACATGAAATCAATTTAACAAATCACCCCAAAAATTATAAAACTAATATTGGAATTCTTATAAATGACGGCATTCTAAAAATGACAGTACCCGACAAACCGAACAGCCCTAATCAAAAATATGTCATTACGGAAAAAGGGAAAAAATTATTGAAAATAATTGAAAAAATTGCAGAAGAATGAAAACCATAAACAAATACAAACCCTTACGCAGTCTTGACGAAATCCGAGCCGATATTCTGGCTTTGGAGCAAGAGACTGAGGGGATGATAAAGGAGATTTTGAAATGAACAAGAATGAATCATTGGTGCTTACACCTGTATCAAGAGAACAAATAAAAAAAAGTTATCAAAAAATATGGGATGATGATAAGTTGTTTAGATGCAGTTTTGAACAGCTTTCTAAACATTTTTTAAAAGAAATTCTATCAATAAATACGTTTCAAGTTGACTTTAAAATCTTAGAAGAGACTTTTAGAGAACGATTTAAAATCAATGACAGCGAGGAAGTACCAAACGATGAGTATGATTTTCATTTCTATATTTGTAAGACGTATCTTAACTTGAAAAAAGAGCCTAAAGAAACATTATTGGGAGCATTTGAACAAGTTGCAAAAGATTTAAAAGAGATTGACAAAAGACTGTTGGATATTGAAAAAATGATAAATCAAATTTCTTCAAAACAAAATAATGAAAAAAAACAAGAAGAAATCCCGATTCTGAATTACTATAAGAAACGCAATCAAGAAGCCAAAGACGAAATTCTAAATTTCCTTAAGGAAAGAATTTATACATACTCTTTGAATATTTGTCTAAACTATGATTGGGGAATTTATAAATCATTTTTTTTAACCATATCAGGCAATAATCCATACCCTTATAGTTTTAACAAAAAATCATACGAGGTACAAGAACCTAATGAACTTGAAAATAAATTCATGAATATGCCAACGAGCCATTTTCAAACAATTTACAAACAATATATTGAGGATAAACCAAGTTTTCAAAAATATTTATCGAAATATATTAAAGACAACAAGATTATTAATAAAATTGAAAATCTAATTCTAATAAATCATAGCCTCAGTAAAAGAAGAGCAATAATCGAAGAAATGATTAAATCTTATCAAACAGGTTCAAAAGTAATATTCGCTAATTCTGTACCCACTCAAATTGAAGGGATATTACATGATTTATGTGTCGAGTTTGGGAACGATGAAAATCTTCTGATAAAAATGGGATTACAGCAAAAATTAGATTTGCTCCAATATACTCTAAAAGAGGAGTTATTCTACGAATATTATGCTTTTAATTTTAGAATAATCCGTAATAGAGTCGCCCATGGGCTTGTTCTTCAAGCTGAAGTAGATGAATTAGCAGATTTACTATTATTGGACCTTTACGATATTTGTCAATTAACAGTTAGTCCCAAAATACTTATAAATCAAAAAATTTCATCTATTACATCTATAAATCAAAATCTTAAAGAACCTGATTTTAAAGAAGTTATAAAATATTTATCTTTTGATAAAATTGAAATTCCAGTTTTTTATAATTTGTACCAACAGATTGACGAAATCGAAAAATTATTTAGCTGTGGTGAGTTTTGGAATTTTCTCGAAAAAGAGATTGAAATCTCAATAGAGCCGAATAAGAATATTTACATGAGAAATATTTTGATTTCATTGAAGACAAGAAGGCATTTAGTAAGCAATTGTACACGATTATTAAAATTAATCGGTTCAACAAAAGTTGATAAATAGAATCATGACCCAAAACCCAAAATATAAACTGATTAATATTAAATGGATTAGTGTGATTCTTGAGGTAAAATTGACTTTTTCCGTTGCTGTTAGTTTTGTCATGTTAAAAAAATCGTTTGCTATTATATCTAATTTTCTTAATTTTGTAGCAACAGTACTCGCCACGCTTCCCATAAGAATAGCGCACCAGGGCGAGTCTTTTCATTTAGGGGGTATTAATGGATTATGATAAACCTGCACTAACGCTTGATGAACAAGTTGTTCTACTACAAAAACGTGGCTTATCAATTGATGATGAAGAGTCAGCAAAATACTTTCTTGGGAATATAAGCTATTACAAATTAAGTGGATATTGGTTCACTTTCTTAAAGGAACCGCATACTGCCCATCTTTTCAAATTGAACACCGAATTTCAAAAAGTTATTAATACTTACAAGTTTGACAGAAAACTTAGAATATTAATCTTTAATCAACTTGAGAGGATTGAAAATTCTTTTAAGACACAACTGATTTATCACTATTCTCTTGCTTATGGTAGTCATTGGTTTGATGAACTTAGTATTTATAAAAGTTATTCAAATAAAAGCAAGTTTATTGAAATTCTTACTGGCAATACTGACAAGTCCAAGGAACTGTTTATTGAACATTATAAAAACAAATACAGTAACCCGAAGCTTCCTCCTTCATGGATGTCAATTGAGATATGCTCACTTGGTCAAGTTTCTTTGCTATTCAAAAATTTGAAAACGTCAAAAGAAAAAAAGATTGTCTCAAAATTCTTTGGTGTTGACCATGTGGTATTGGAGTCATGGATGGAATCTTTGGCATTTGTTAGAAACATTTGTGCTCATCATTCAAGATTATGGAACAGGCAATTACCCATTAAACCTACAATCCCTCGAAATCCATATAATTCTTGGCTATCAGCAGTTCCTGATTTTGACAAACAAGACAGATTATATTTAATCTTAGCAATAATTTTCTATTTATCAAAAATAATAAATGAGAACACGACTTTCAAACAAAAGTTGTTGGAATTACTTGATGATTACCCTGAATTACCAAAACATTACATGGGTTTCCCTACGAATTGGAAAAATGATGATTTCTGGAGAGGATTATGACCCCTTACCCAAAATACAAACCCACAGGCATTGATTGGATTGGCGAGATTCCTGAAAATTGGGAAGTAAAGAAGTTGAAGTACTGGTTTAAATTGGTAACTTGTAAATCCGATGAACAGCAATTTAAAATTGGGTTGGAAAACATTGAAAGTAAAACTGGAAAATTTATTCAATCTGATTCTATTTTTGAAGGTGAGGGTATCAGTTTTGATGAAAATGATATTCTTTTTGGCAAATTAAGACCATACTTAGCAAAGGTATATTTAGCAGAATTTAAAGGTTCTGCTGTTGGTGATTTTTTTGTAATTCGATGCAAAAATGCAATACTACCTATTTATGCAATTAAGCTATTATTAAATCAAACTTTTATTGAGATTATAAACAGTTCCACTTTTGGAGCAAAAATGCCAAGAGTTAGTTGGGAATTCATGGCGAATTTATTATTATCAATTCCAGACATCAATGAACAAACTGCAATTGCCGCATTCCTTGACGAAAAGACGGCTTTGATTGATTCATTCATTGAGAAAAAGAAAAAGCTGATTGAACTGCTGAAAGAAGAAAGAACGGCTGTAATCAATCATGCAGTAACAAAAGGCATTGACCCCGACGCAAAACTGAAACCATCCGGCATTGACTGGCTCGGAGATATTCCGGCACATTGGGAGGTGAAAACATTAAAAAGTATTACTTCAAAAGTTGGAGATGGACTTCATGCAACTCCAAATTATGAAGATTTTACAAATAAATATTTTATTAATGGAAATAATTTAATTAAAGGAAAAATATTAACAACTGAAATGACAAGAACGGTAAATGATAGGGAATTTGATAATTTAAAGATAAATATTAAATCTGGAAGCATCTTATTATCAATTAATGGCACAATAGGAAATTTAGCATTGTATAATAATGAAAAAGTTATTCTTGGTAAGAGTATCGCCTATATTGAATTATTAGACCATAATTTAAATAAATATTTTTATTACTTATTCCAAACAGAATATATAAAAAATCATTTTGAAAGTTCCTTAAGCGGAACAACTATAAAAAATTTGTCTCTCCATACCTTGAGAAATGCACCTATGCTTAAAACTACAATTTCTGCACAGGAGCAAATTGTTGAGTTTATCGAAACAGAGACAAATAAAATTGACATAACAATAGAAACAATCGAAAAAGAAATAGAGTTGATGCAGGAATACCGGACAGCATTAATCAGCGAAGTAGTAACCGGGAAAGTGAGGGTAACGGAATGAGTGAAGAAGAATTACAAAATTATCTTTTATTAAACTATCCAAAGGAAAATGAATCTTGCGAATGGAAAGAGTTTAAATCACTTAAACATTCAGTATCCGGTAAAGAAAGTGATGACATTATTTCTTATATTTCAGCTATTTCAAATATGGAAGGAGGACATCTGGTAATTGGTGTCAAGGATGATACTTTAGAAATTGTTGGTTTAGAGAATAAATATCATTATACAGCTGGAAGCATTCCATTAAAAATTCTAAAACAATGTCCCAATCTATCTTCTGAGGGATTTGAAGTTGAAGAATTTATAACCGAAGACTCACTTAAAACGATTTGGATTTTTTTGATTCCAAAACATAAACTTCGTCAGCCGGTTCTCGCTCACAATAAGGCTTGGCAAAGAGTTAAAGATAGTCTGGTAGAAATGAGACAAGAAAGATTAGACGCTATATTACATGAACAGATTCATCTTGTAGATTGGAGTTCTGTTATCATTCCTGAAGCTACAATTGACGACCTGGATTTAGAAGCAATAAATTTTGCCAGGGATAAATACAAGATTAAAAATCCTCAAAAAGTAAACGAAATTGATTCCTGGGACGATGGGACATTCCTTGATAAAGCAAAAATTACGATTAAAGGTCGGATTACGAGAACTGCAATTATCTTACTTGGTAAACCAGAATCCGAAGTATTAATAAGTCCTGCTGTACTGAAAATTCGCTGGATTTTATATGATAGCAAAGACAATAAAAAAGATTATCAAATTGAGAGCTGTCCTTTTCTTTTATCCATCGAAAAGTTATATCACAAAATCAGAAATGTAAAATACAGATATTTAAAAGATGGCACTCTTTTTCCTGATGAAGTTCTGACGTATGAACCATTTACGATCAGAGAAGCAATAAATAATTGTATTGCTCATCAGGATTACTCTAAAAGTGGAATGATAGATGTAGCAGAAAGAGAAGACCAGTTAGAATTCTCAAATATTGGATCTTTTATACCCGGCTCGATAGAAAGAGTTATAATTGACAATGCTCCAGAGAAATATTACCGGAATCAATTTTTGTGCAATGCTATGGTAAATCTAAATATGGTCGATACTATCGGAAGTGGTATAATAAAAATGTTTAATTTCCAACGTAACAGATTTTTCCCCCTACCGGACTATGACTTTTCAAATGGTCAGGTTAAGGTCAAAATAATCGGAAAAGTTATTGATATCGAATATGCAAGAATTCTCGCAAAAAATCAAGAATTAACACTTGCAGAAATAATGATTCTTGATAAAGTACAGAAAAAGAAAGAATTGACAAATGACGAGGAAAGGCATTTAAGAAAGAGGAATTTAGTAGAGGGTAGGAAGCCCAATTTCTATCTTTCCGCCGAAGTTGCACAAAAGACCGGACAAAAAGCCGAATATATAAAAACAAGAGGTTTAAAGGATGCACATTTTAAGAAATTAATTTTAGAATTAATTGATAAGTATCATGAAACATCAAAAGAAGAAATTGATAAATTGTTAATGGATTTACTCCCAGGAGTTTTAAATGAGCAGCAACGTAAGAATAAAATCAGAAATCTTGTTTATAGTATGTCAAAAAAAGACAAAACAATTGAGAATTTAGGTTCAAATCGTTATCCAAAATGGATAAGAAAATTGGGAAATTAGATAAACTTTAGATAAACTTATAGTATGAAATTTACAGCAAATATATGATATACAATGAATTACGATTAGATATACTTAATATGATTTAGACAAATGTTAGACAAACTTTGACAAAGACAGTAAATTATGAACTCAATCCACACAGAAGCAACATTTGAATCGGCAATTGTCGGTCATCTGACAGAAAACGGATGGCATTTAGGCAATGACAGCGATTTCAGCAGAGAATTGGCATTGGATGCCGATGCCGTTATCGTATTTATCAAGTCATCTCAGCCAAAAGAATGGGAACGGTTGGAAACCTATTACCGGAACGACACCGAAAATAAATTCATTCAACGGCTGTGCAAAGAGCTTGATTTACGTGGTATGCTCGACGTTGTCCGGCACGGATTTACGGACAGCGGAATTAAGTTCAAACTTGCCTATTTCAAGCCTGACAGCGGACTCAATCCCGAAACTCAGCACCTTTATAACTGTAACAAACTCAGCGTTACTCGACAGGTTCATTTCTCTACAAAGAACAATAAGAGTATTGACTTGCTACTTTCCTTGAACGGTTTGCCGATTGCAACAGTCGAACTGAAAAATCATTTTACAGGTCAGACGGTAAAAGATGCAAAAGTACAATATCAGACTGACAGAGACCCGAAGGAATTACTGTTTACATTCAAAAAGAGAGCATTGGTTCATTTTACGGTTGACCCTGACGAAATCCACCTTACCACAAAATTAGAAGCTAAAAACACCTATTTTCTGCCTTTTAACAAAGGTTATAAGAACGGAGCCGGCAATCCACCATCGGAGAACTATCAATCCTACAAAACAGCTTACTTTTGGGAGGAAGTATTGCAGATTGACAGTTGGTTAGAAATTCTCGGCAGATTCGTACATATTGAAAAGAAAAAGATAAAAGTTGAGAGCAAGGAATATACTAAAGAATCGTTGCTGTTCCCGAGATACCATCAGTTGGATGCCGTTAGAAAAATTGGTTATCATGCAAAGAATTCAGGTGCAGGCAATAGTTATCTGATTGAACATTCAGCCGGAAGCGGCAAAAGCAACACAATTGCATGGCTTGCTTACCGATTGAGCAGTTTGTACGATGCTACGGACAAAAAGATATTTGATTCCGTTGTTGTCATAACCGATAGAAACGTTTTAGACCAGCAATTGCAAAACACGATTTATCAATTCGAACATAAACTCGGTGTTGTCCAAAGAATTGATGAAAACTCCGAACAGCTTGCAAAAGCCATTACATCAGGCACAAGCATAATCATAACAACATTACAGAAATTTCCGTTTGCCCTTAATCATTTAGCCGACAGACCAAACCGGAACTATGCCGTTATTATTGATGAAGCACACAGCAGTCAGGGCGGAGAAGCAACCAAGAAAATGAAAGAAGCCTTAATCGGCAAGGAAGTATCTTTGGAAGAAACAGAAATAGCCGAAAGGGAAATTGAGGAATCCGAAATTGATTATGAAGATAATATTCGGGAAGTAATTACCAAACGAGGACACCAAAAGAATATCAGCTTTTTTGCTTTCACGGCAACTCCCAAAGCCAAAACCTTAGAAGTTTTCGGAACAAAAGACAGCGACGGCAAACCGAAACCTTTTCATCTTTATTCTATGCGGCAGGCAATTGAGGAACATTTCATTCTTGACGTTCTGAAAAACTATACGACCTATACTGAGTTTTACAAATTTTCAAAAACTATCGAAGACGACCCTGAACTGAATAAGAAGAAAGCTTCAAAAGCAATAGGGAGATTTGCCTCTTTGCATCCTCACAGTCTTGCTCAGAAAACCGAGATAATGGTGGAACATTTCCGGCAAATCACAATGAAGAAAATGGGTGGCAGAGCTAAGGCAATGGTTGTTACATCATCAAGGAAACATGCTTTAAGGTATTATCTTGAATTTAAGAATTATATCAAAGAGAAGAATTACAGTTATATCAAGCCGTTGGTTGCTTTCTCCGGTACAGTTTATGATGACTTTTATCCAGAGGGCATAACCGAACCGCAGTTGAATAAATTTGGGGAAAAGGAATTACCCGAAAAATTTGCAACTGACGAATTTCAGGTTTTACTCGTTGCCGATAAATATCAGACAGGCTTTGACCAACCATTGCTCCACACAATGTATGTTGATAAAAAGCTATCGGGAGTTAAAGCTGTCCAGACACTTTCAAGGCTTAACAGAATGAATCCGGGCAAGGAAGATACTTTCATAATTGATTTTCAGAATGACCGGCAAACCATAATAGATTCATTTCAGCCCTATTACGAATGCACCACACTTACAGAAACAACCGACCCGAACCATTTGTATAGTGTAAAAGCAAAGCTTGATGGAGCAAACGTTTATTATCAGCCGGAGGTTGACTCCTTTGCTAAGATATTTTACAAATCAGGGAAAAATCTGATAACTGACCAAGGGCGGCTTTATGCTTTTATTGACCCTGCCGTTGACAGATACCGGGCAATAGAAGAAGAAAAACGAGATGAATTCAAAAAATCTTTAATAGCTTTCGTCCATCTTTATTCGTTTTTATCTCAAATCATGCCTTTTCAGGATGTTGAACTTGAAAAGCTCTATTCTTATGGTAGGTTCCTCCTAACAAAACTACCGAAGGATGATTACGGAGATAGATTAAAACTTGATGATGAGGTTGCATTGGCATATTACCGCTTGCAGAAACTCGGTGACGGTGATTTAATCTTGCAGGTGCAGGGAGAATACGGCTTAGACCCAACAAAAGAAGCCGGAGTAAGCAAAGATAAAGATGAGAAGGATAAACTCTCGAATATCATCAACATTTTAAACGATAAGTACGGCACAGAATTTACCGATGCAGACCGTTTATATTTTGAACAGATAGAACAGGCATTATACGAAAATGAAGAACTGAAAATTCGGGCTCTCTGTAATCCTATTGAAAATTTCAAATTTGCCTTGAACGATGCGTTTATCCAAACCCTGATAGACAGGATGGATTCCAATCAGGAAATTACAGAAAAAATATTAGGGAATCAGGATTTTGGTGATGACATCAGAGCAATGATGACAAAGAATCTTTATAAAAGATTTAAGGATGCTGTTTCAAAAGAATAGAGAGCATTATAGTCAACATTCTATCTGTTTTTAAAATATTCGTCGAAGGTAACACGAGGCTTGTTAGTACAGGTATTCTTTTTATGAATAATGGAATTTAAAGTCAGACGAAGTGGCTTATATTTTTCTATTCTGGCAGAAACCGGAACACAGGACATATCAGGAATGTCTCCTGATAAAATCCTGTCTCTTAGTTTTTCAACCAAATTCCTGCACAGCTTGATAGTTTTACGGTCACGGATTGCATCAATCACACCATAATCAATCCAAGTCCGAAGTTGGGGTGGATTCACTCCAATTATTTCAGCGGCAACTGGAATAGTCAAAAAAATTGCATTATGTCCCGGTTTGGTTTTCATCTTTTAATTAATTCATTCATTTTTGTTAAGGAAACTTATAAAATTTGATGAAACCATTTCAACTTTGCTGTTTTTTCTGTCTGTTCCGCTTAGGAATATCATCAAAACTGTCGTCCATAGTGGAAACTCCGCCGAAAACATCAGAATTATTATTGTAATCCTGTGGGTTTTGATAGTTTTCACCCTGATAGTTCGACGGATTTGATTGAGGAAAAGGGCTTGACGGGCTAAAATTTGGCTTTTGTGCAACCGGAATACCATCGAACATTTGAGAATTTGTTAGTTTAGACAAAATTTTTGATACAAAATCACCAATAGAATCACCGGCTTTAGCTCCAATGGATGAAACAAATGAATTTAGAGCCGGTGTCGAATTTATTTTATCAAGCAATCCCGATAGTCCGGTTTCTTTTTCAGCTTCACCATCACTCTTTGCGAACTCTTGGATGTAGTTTATAACATCATCCTTGATTTTAAAATACTCGTTTGAAATGTAATTTTTTATATCGTGGTTTCTCAAATTGTCAAACTGAGTAGTAAGTTCTTTAAAACGTTCCTGGAGCAAGTCAAATCGTTGCCGTTGTAATTCCTCATATTTATCAAATTGATGCCGAAGTTCATCAATTGCCTGAATATTTTCAAAATTCATTCGGTTTAGCTCACGCTTTTCCGAAAGTAAATCTTGGATAATTTTATTAGCCGAAAGTTCTTGATTATCCATATCGTTAAACTGCTTATTATTTGTCTTCATTTCATCTCCTAGTAGTTTTGTTTCGAGTTTTGCATTTTTTTTAAATTTTATTAGCATGTCAGAAAACTCTTCTTCATCAATCGAACATTTGCTTTGAGCCAGTACAAAAATGTTCTCGATGATTTCTCGTTTAACTGTTTTTCCAGAGCTTTCGATTTTCGAAATTGTAGATTTAGAAGAGAACCCTGATACTTTGGTTAACTCTTCTTGAGTTATGTTGAAATTTTCCCTTAATGCCCTTGCAATATTGCCTGGTACATTCGGGAAGTTGAAATTAGCCATTTTGCACTCCATCGTTTGAATTTAACTTTATTTGGGTTAGTTTAAATCCTAAAATTATTCCCTGAATCATGCCGCTTATTAATTTGATTGCTTGTTCAGGACTATTGACCGATTGCAATGTAGCTTCCATCTCTGACTCAACATTATAAATCAAGTCGTATTCGATTTCTTTTGTGTTACCGGATTCTGAAAACAATGAAAGAACTTTTGTAAGGTAGCTGAGACCCGGATTGTTTAAAAATATCATATTTTTTCCTTTTTTAAAATGGGACATCGTCTTTATGTGAATTTATTTTTTCAGCTTCCGACTGTGCTATCTGCTCGAATTTTTTTTCAAGTTCTTTGTATAGATTTTCAAAAAAATCATTATTCGTTTCGGTTGGGATTTCGTTTGGCGAATATTTCCAAGTTAGCTTTTCGTTATTGATTAGAGCGAACAGCTTAATAAAATTATCCTTTTTGTATGCCGAAAGCTTTATGATTCGCATTGGCAAATTCGTGGGTATAGATGCTAAAAGATTCAGTAAATTATGAGCCAAATAGCTATGAATCCCAAAAGAAATTTGATATAGCTCGTCTTTGTCTTCTAAAAACATATCCAATTTTTCGATAAATTCGCCTTCATAAACATGACTGTGTTTGCCAAGTTTGATTAGATTCCCTGAAACGCTTTCGAACTTCTGGATTTGCCCATTTGTTTTTTTACACAGGCGACCAAAATCGCTGTCAATTGCCAAAAAGTGCATTTGTTTGAGATTTTGTAATCCCATATTTTGTTCCTCAAATTAGTTAGTAAAAACCGATTCAATGTATTCTACTCCGTCAAAATAATAATCTTTAATCGTTATTGGATTTAAAATAAATTCTTCTTTTTCATTTAACTTAAGTCCTCTAAACTGCCCGAATGTGCCTAACAAGCGTTTTTTCTTCAATGCAAGAATAGCCGTCAAATTATCTTCAAACTCTAAATCAGAAAACTTTAAAGCGTACTTGAAAATCTCAAGAAAATGCTTATATTCATCCTTTTGGGTTAATAGTGTTAGATGCAAATTACTTTGGTTGCCTGTGTAATTATTCCATTCTTTTTGAATTTTTTTATAGTTTATTGGCTTTTCAGTAAGGGCAAGCAGATTAATGTGCGGGTGCCACAGGTTTTGATTTTTCCCTCTCTTAACCTCAACGCTATAGCCACCACCAATAACAGTTGATAGGCTTGAAGAAATTGCGTATGTGTGCTTTTTGGAACCAGTATTTCTTGCCGAGAGAGCTTCCCGCCGCAATTGCATAATTCTTTTAAACGAATTCATGAGGTGAGAGTAGCCAAGATTTAAGTCCACTTCATTTCGAATTGTCAAAACAATGTAGTGTTAAGTTAATTAGGAAATGACGCATAATGTTCGTATATTTGCATCTAAA
>CAZSHX010000034.1:0-46060 GCA_964606895.1 uncultured Hyphomicrobiales bacterium | reverse complement strand
TGTAACTGCGAAATACCCCTGTCCCTTTCTATCACGTAGTGATAGCATATAAAACGAAAATTTGCCGTCTTCTATTTATATAACCCCATACGGGGTTAAGGATTCTTGGGGGTTCGATTTGTTACAAACATTGATTCCCTAATGGGAATCAGAAGAAAATAAAAACAACCAAAAATTGCATCTTTGCATCATTTTGCATTCAAAGATGCAATGGTTAAAAATAGTTATTTGAAATAACATCAATAGGTTAGTCGAATGTTGCATCTTTTACATTATTTATTTTGATGATGCAATGCAATTTGGGAAAAATAAGATTTTAAGAATCTTAATCCCTTAAATCCCAGAAATCCCAGTTCAAGACTTTGCCGAATATTCACCAAAAATTGCATCTTTGCATCTTTTTGCATTCAAAGATGCAATGTCTCAAAATTCGTTATTTGAAATAATATCGATAGGTTATGTGAATATTGCATTGCATTTACTGAAAAAATATAAAAAGATGCAATTTGGGAAAAAGAGGAAAAATCCAATTTCGCGTAGCGAAATAATATTTGTAACTGAGAAACACCCCCGACGGATTTCAATCGCGTGACGATTGAATATAGAACGAATATTCGCCGTCGTTTTTAAATTTAACCCCGATGGGGTTAAGGAATCTTGGGGGGGACGGTGTGTTACAAATATTCATTCCCTACGGGAAAAAGAAGAATGAAAAAACAACCAAAAATTGCATCTTTGCATCTTTTTGCATTCAATGATGCAACGGCTCAAATCTCGTTATTTGAAATAATATCAATAGTTTAGCTGAAAAATAATTGCATTTTTTGCATAATTATTTTGAGGATGCAATGCAATTTGGGAAATTCAGGAAAGAAGAAATCTTAATCATCTTATTCCCTTAAATCCCAGAAATCCCAGTTCAAGACTTTGCCGAATATTCACCAAAAATTGCATCTTTGCATCTTTTTGCATTCAAAGATGCAATGTCTCAAAATTCGTTATTTGAAATAATATCAATAGGTTAGTCGAATGTTGCATCTTTTTAAAAAAATATAAAGATGCAATTTGTGAAAATGAAGAAGATGGACTCCACCTATCAGGTGGTGTCCATCTAAATATAGTGATTCTCCTATTCAACCTTTAAAAGCTCTACTTCATAATATTTGCTGGTTTTTTGCCAATCAGCTCTAACAAATATTACTCGCTTTCCGCCGACTTTCATGTTAGTCAAACCTTCCTCAAGCTCAAAATCCAAATCGTTTGCTCCGCCAATAGTGAAGGTAATCGGTTTGTTGTCTTTGTAAGTATCGCTTTCCAAAGTACAGTTGTCAGTATAAGTTTTAAGGTGAATTGTTACTTTCTTTCCATCCTCTATCATTTTGCCGTCACCTGTTCGAATTTCTCTGAATTCAACTCCATCAGATGTTATCCAAGTGCCCCTTCGTGTTTCCTTTGGAGTGATCAGTGAAATATATGGTTGTTTTTTTATTTTTGCTTCAACAATTGTAATTATTGAAGGTACACCATTGGTATTAATGTGTATGGGAATGGTCAGCCAAGAATTTATTGGTTGCTTACCTCTGATTGGAGGTGTAAATTCTGTTTTTAAAACCGCTTGAATGACACAATTATTTAACAATTCCGAGTCAGATTTCATAATAACAACTTTTCTTACAATACCATCTTTTCTAACAAGGACTCTTAATGTAACATTACCTTCGAAATCTCCTTTTCTAAAAATATCAGGTAGAATTAGATTCTTTTTTATAGCATTAATATCAACTTGTGGTTCATTTTCCAAATCAATGAAATCATCGTCTGGATCTTTCTCGGAGATAGTTAATGTTGTTTCTTCATTTAGAGTAATAGATTTGACCGGAGCATTCCTCATGGATTTTGCTGGTGAAGGGGATGACGAAGGCATTAATGCATCCGCTTCGGTGTCTGAAACGCCACCTACAAATGAGTTTACAGTTCTTGCCGGCATAGATGCCATAGCCATTCCGCTACCACCCATTGCCCGGTCAGAAACTCCCTCAGGCATCGGAAGGGCTTGTTTGACGGTATGAATTGTGTCTTTGTTGCGGGTAAGGAAATCAACAGCCACAAAAGAAGTATATTTTGTGAGCAGATTGTATTTCAAACCGAGATTTGTAATTTCTTCAATTCGTTGCTTGTCCTCGCGGATATTGTTGTAATCGCCAAGTCGGGCAATTTTGTGGCGTGCCCATAGATATTTCAATGCCTGCGATGTGTCCTGAGTGGCAAACTTTCTGACTTCGACAATTGTCTGTATTGGAGTTTTTCCGGAAATACCCAAAATTGCAATTTTACCATCGGGATTGTCCCTCCATTTTCCGAAAATAATAATTGGTCTTTCCTGAAAGACATCGGGAATAGATTTTGGCTCGACATCATAAGTATTGAAACCGCTGAAATCAAGTTTAATGTCGGTTAAAACCGGAGTTTGGATATATCTTTGGAATTTCTCTGCTTGTTCTTCAGCTTGTTCCTTTTTGGTTATGAAAAACGGCTGTCCCATTCCGCAACGAGCAATTCCTTCAATCAGATAGCGATTGACGGAACTCCCGATTCCGAAGGCAAACATATTTGCATCTGCAAGATTTTTTGTGATTAAATCGAATGCTTCCTCTTCAATATCAACATACCCATCAGTAAGCAAAACAATTGACCTCGAATATCCTTGGGTTTTCGGAATATTAAAAACCTTTTTGAGAGCGGGCAGAAGTTCAGTTCCGCCGCCGCCCTGCTGGGATTCGATAAGCTTAACCGCCATATCAATATTTTCCTTGTTTGCAGGAACCGAAGAGCAGGACATGATTTCGGAACCTCCTGCAAAAAGCATTACATTGAACATATCACCCGGACGAAGTTTACCAAGAAGATTTTTGAGCATTGCCTTGGATATATCAAGCGGAAAGCCCCACATCGAACCCGAAACATCAACGACAAAGACGTAATCGCGGAAAGGAACGGCATCGTCCTCAGCTTTTTTGGGAGGCTGGAGCATCAAAAGAAAAAAGTTCTCGGTTCCTTCGCTGAGCAGTAGTCCTGATTGGATTTGCCCTCCGGCAAGCCTGTAAGAAAGAATATAATCGCGGTTGCCTCCGCTTTTTTCCGAAGCGTTCAGCTTAATTTCGGCTGATTCTTTTTCGGCATCGTCATAATTTATATCAACTTTGTGTGTATTGCAGAGTATTTCATCAATCGGCATCCCGGCTGAGAGTTTCACTTTTATATCAAAATTATAAAGCGGTTTTTCACCTTCGTGCTGATAGGGCGACTGAACAAATTTATCTTCATCTTTTGCATTTTCTGCTTTTTTGTTGGAATATCGGGGACCAACAACCGTCGGATAAACAAATTCATAAACTCCGGATTCAGGAACAAGCAATTCAGTATAAAACAGTTCAACGGTTATCAAATCGCCGGGCATAATGTTTGCCACACTCATCTGGAAAACATTTGGTCTTTCCTGCTCAAGCAGTGAAGCAGACCTTCCTTCTCTTTTGGCTTTTTCATAAGTTTGGCGTGCTTCTTCTTTTTTTTGGATTTCAGCAACGAGAATTCTATCGCCAATTTTCATGGTCATTCCGTAAACCGCGGATTTTGAAGAGCCGGGAAAAACGTAAATCGCTTCGATTGTGGTTTTGCCTTCGTTTTTGTAAACCTGAGTAACTTTCACATCGGCAATCACTCCGGCAATTTTTACATCAGCCGAGGTGGATTTGAGAGGCAGTTTTTCGGTTTCTCCTCCTTCACTCATCACGAGAAAATAAGGAGATAATGTTTTATCAGCTTCTTCTTCGTAGGCTTTGCTTTGCTTTGCCTGAAGATTGAAAACGGCTAAAAACAATGATACGACTGCAATTTGAACGATATACTTTCTCATTTTTCCCTCTCTGTCCAAGTAATTAATATGTACTAATTGAAAACGCAGAATTGATGAAATTTAATAAAATATCAAAATGCAACATTTTCCAACTGTTATATAGATTAATTTTTCCCTAAAAAAGTTACAAATAATTTTTCATTTAATTATTTTTGACGTTATTAGTCGTTTTTATTTGATTTACCGTGGTGAATGGTTGAAGCAGTGTCAAATTTGAATAAGTGTCTTGAGTAAGACTCTTCATTTCGCCTCAAAAAAAAGTTGGAGTAAGATTTTCATAACTATTATTTTTTTAAAACGCTTATATTAATTGTATTTTCGGATTTTAAACAGAAAAAATAGTATAAGTCATTTATTTTAGCTATTTTTGCAATCAAATATTTTACATATTTCAAAAAATACATATTAATTAGTATAGACAATTATGAATCTTGTAGCAATCGTCGGAAGACCAAATGTAGGAAAATCAACTTTATTCAATAGAATAATCCAGGAAAAAGAAGCAATTGTTGATGATAAACCGGGTGTTACCCGCGATAGAATTTATGGAGAGTCAGACTGGAACGGCAAGCAGTTCAAGTTAGTTGATACCGGTGGGTTCGTACCCGGTAGTGACAACGTTATGGAAGAAGCCATACGTGAGCAAGCCGCAATTGCAATTGAAGAAGCTGATGCAATCATCTTTGTCTGCGACGGTCGGGACGGCATCACTCCCTACGATATGGAGATCGGCACAATGCTTAGAAATTCTTCTAAACCCGTTGTGCTTGTTATTAATAAATGCGACAACTTTAATCAGGATTTGAATTCCTACGAGTTCCACAGTCTTGGTTTGGGTGAACCTTTTGCTATTTCAGCCCTTAACGGCAGAAGTACAGGAGATTTTCTCGATGCTATAACTGATCATCTTGGCAATACACAGGTAGAACAAATTGACCCAAGACTTAAAATTGCACTTGTCGGAAGACCTAACGTCGGTAAATCAAGTCTTGCAAATTCATTACTCGGCAAAAACCGCCACATCGTAACTAATATTCCCGGAACAACAAGAGATTCAATTGATTCAGTGGTGAAATATCACGGGGAAGAAATTGTTTTGATTGATACTGCCGGATTACGCAGAAGAAGCAATATTAAGGAAAACATTGAGCTTTACAGCGTTTTGCGTACATCCAGAGCAATTGAAAGATGCGATGTCGCAGTCGTTGTGCTTGATGCTACTTTAGGGCTTGAAGATCAGGACAAAAAAATTATCAACCAAGTTAATGATGCCAGAAAAGGAATTGTGCTTGCAGTTAATAAATGGGATTTGGTTGAAAAAGACAGTAAAACCGCCGATAAATATACAAAAGCAATTCATGAATTAATGAAGACCTTCACCTATATTCCGGTGATTTACATTTCAGCACTGACGAAACAAAGACTTCCAAAAGTTTTGGATATATCCAAGGATATTAAGATTAGACGCGAAACCAGAATTTCTACTTCCCAATTGAATAAGATCATTCTACCGGAGTTCGAAAAAACTCCTCCTCCTGCAATTCAAGGTAAGGATTTGAGAATCAACTATATTACACAGGTTAAAACAGAACCTCCTGTTTTTGCATTCTTCTGCAATTTCCCTTTGCTAATTCCCGATGCTTACAAAAGATATATGGAAAGAATATTCCGCGAAAACTTCGATTTCGAAGGTACGCCGATATCCTTTGTCTTCAGACGTAAAAACGTTTCCTGGGAAGACAGAGAGCCGAAATAATAAAAATTTATTTCGAATATTTATCAATCAGATTCAACAGATACTCTTTTCTTATAGGTTTGGATAAGTAATCATCACATCCGACTGCAAGTATTTTATCTCTTTCTTCACTGAAAGCATAAGCGGTTTGAGCAATAACAGGTACATCGGGTCTTATCTCTTTTATTAGTCTTGTTGCTTCAAATCCGTTCATAACCGGCATTCTGATATCCATAAGAATCATGTCAATATCAGGTGTATTCTTAACAATATTTACGGCTTCTTCGCCGTTTTCGGCATGGAGAAGCGAATACAAATCATTTTTTAAAACTGCATTTAAATATTGGAAGCTGATATAATCATCTTCAACTATAAGTATTTTTATAATATTCTTCTTTTCCGAAGTTTGAAGCATTGAATAGTCAAAGCTCTCGGTTTGAACAGAAGAAATATAAGGCAAATTCAGGAAAAAGGTTGTACCTATATTAACCTCAGATTCAACCCAAATTTCACCACCAAGAAATTCCACAAGTCCTTTGCAGATTGCCAAACCCAGCCCGGCACCTTCAAAACCGCGGGTAATTGACAAATCTATCTGAGTGAACCTATCAAAGATTTTTTCCTGATGCTCCGGCGAAATCCCAATACCGGTGTCTTTCACATAAAATTGAATCATTCCGCCCTTAATTTCATAGCCGAAGTCTATACTGCCGCTTGGGGTAAATTTGATTGCGTTGTTGATTAGATTTGTTAATATCTGACTCAATTTGGAATCATCTGTATGGATGATGTCATTTGAATTGGTCAAAAATTCATGGAAATTCAGCTCAATATCTTTGGCTAAAGCTAATGGTGAGAAAAATAAATATAAGTCTGCAATAAGAGAATTAACTGAAAACGACTTTTTGTTCAACACAATCTGTCCAGTTTCAATCTTAGAGATATCGAGTACATTGTTGATGATTTCGATAAGTCTGTTCCCACTTTGCTTGATAATACCTGTGAATTCCTTGATATCTTCGTGAGAAATATCTTCGCCACTAAGCAAATTAGAAAAGCCGATTATTCCATTCAGCGGAGTTCTGATTTCATGAGACATATTCTGAAGAAATGCGGTTTTCAATTTGTCGCTTTCTTCGGCATGGTCTTTTGCAATTTCCAAATCATAGTTTGTTTGCCTAAGAACTTCGTTCAATTGCATATATTCTTCGTATTGGGCTTCAATTTCTTTATTTTGAATCAAGAGTAATTCTTCAGCATTTTTTCTTTCAGAAATATTATTATGTTGAATAATAACATGGCTGATATTACCGGATTCATCAAAAATCGGATATGCCCAGTTAGAATACCAAACTTTTTTCTTCTCTTTAACTTCAATGTTCTGGGAATCGGCGGCAACTCCAATATCAAAGAAAACCTCCCACTCGGTAGTCTTTCCTTCTTTAAAAGCTCTTTCTAAATGTGGAATAATACCACCCTGCCGAATGGCTTCATCATTGAAAATATTATAGACTTTTCCTTCTATATGCTGAGGCTCAACACCAAATATCTCACCTAATTTAGGATTAATTCTTTCGCACCAGCCATCCTTATCCAGTATCTGTGTACTAACTGAAGACTGCATAAACATTTGCTCAAAGAATTGTTTTTGTTTTGCCAATTCCTCCTCAATCAGTTTGCGTTCGGTGATATTTGTATTAAATCCATACCAGGCAATGCAACCGTCGGGCAACTTCTCAGGAGTTGATTTTGAATAGATCCATTGAACACCTTTTTCGGGTAGAATCACTCTGAACTCACAAGTAAAATAACTTAAATGCTCTGCAGAATATTCTATTTCTCGGATTACTCTCTCGGCATCGTCGGGATGAATAACTCTTCCAATAGGACCGAAATCATCAAGAACATCTTCGGGTGTGCAGGCAAATATATTCCTTATTCCTTCAGAGGCAATTGGCACACAATAAGTGCCGTCAAGTCTTTTGGTGAACTGAAAAATCAAGTCGGGAACGTTTGCAGATAGTTTTCTGAATTCCATGTCTTTTTCCCGAATTTTCTCCTCTGCCAATTTTCGTTCAGTAATATTGCGTATAGTACTCTGTATTCCCAATACTTTATCCTCAACCTTGACAAATTTGGCAGTATGAGATAACCAACGTACATCGCCTTTACCGTCAATAATTCGATAGTCGTATTCTCGTATTTCTTCTTCACCTTTTTTAAATGTTTCCCATTTATGCCTGCACATTTCCATATCATCCGGATGCAAATTCATTGGAAGTTTTTGACCGATAAATATGTCTCCGTTGAATCCTAATATCTTTTCGCACTGTGGACTGATAAAAATCAGCTTATCATTTTCATCCGTAAGAGCCGTCATATCTGAACTATTATTTACAAAAGATTTAAATAATTCTTCACTATCCCTTAATGATTCCTCAGCTTGTTTCCGTTCGGTTATATTTTCATGCATCAGAACAAATCGTTCCGGTTTTCCATTGATATCTTTTAACGGGAAAATTATAGCACGAATCCAAAGTGGTATATCAGGTAATTCGGGATAAATATCATGTGGATTGAAATATACATCCGGCAGATGGACAACCTCTCCACTTTTAGCCAACTGTACTTCATTAAGGAGACCTTTACTTTGCAGGTCATCAAAAATAGAAAAATCAGAAGGAGGAACAGAACCAAAAAGCAGAGTATGCGAGGCATTTGTTTGAAGTGTAAAACCGTTCATATCCACAATTTGAATGGACATAGGATTTTTATCTATGATATCATGGAACATAGCTTCGGCTTTTTTTCGCTCGGTTATATTTTCATGCATCAGAACTAATCTTTCGGGTATGCCATTGCTATCATTTAATGTAAATCCGATTGCCTTGATCCATACTCCTTCATCAGGAAATGAGGAGTCAACGTCATGTACATTAAAATATGAATCAGGGAATTTTACAACTTCACCATTTTTAATACGATCAAATTTCTCGCCTAATCCTTGTTGTAATAATTGTTCATCTTTAAATATCGAATAATCGGCAGGTGGAGCCGCACCGAATGTTTTAGTGTGTGCCAGATTTGTTTGAATGGTGTAACCCTCCATATCCAAAATTTGAATGGACATCGGGTTTTTGTCAATAATATCTTGTAATATTTTTTCAGAAAGTTTCCGTTCGGTGATATCATACAGCACAACCAAATGGCTACCTTCAAATGATTTGGTAAATGATGCCGCACCGGCTATAATGGTCTTATCGGTTCCATTCTTGCATCTGATATTAACCTCGAATGGAGAGAAAGCAGAATCTGTAAGCTTTGACCTATCGAGTTCAGTTATCCATTTATCTATAACCCATTCCCTATATTTTGCATTGGGGTATGCTTTTGTCCACCAATCTTGGAGTACAGGGATATCTTCATGAGTATAACCAAATGTTTGGATAAATGCTCTATTCAAGAAAGTAATATTGAAACTTTCGTCATTCAATGCCATTGGAACAGGAGAAACATCAATTATTGCTCTGAATTTCTCTTCACTCTCTCTCAAAGCATTTTCAGCCATTTTACGTTCGGTGATATCTATTGTATAACCTGCAAGTAATGTTCTGCCACTCTGGACAATGGGGAATTTAATTGTTGTATAGAACCGGTCATTGATGGTTTCATCCAATTTCATTACTTTGCCGCTGGATGCAACTTCCCAATCATCAGCAGTAATTTTTGCGGCAAATTTGGGTGGAAAAAGTTCGTGCATTGTTTTACCAATCATATCCCTGCCGGGAATACCTATCATTTCATGGAAATTTTGGCTTGCTTGAATAACTCTGCTCTCGTTTGGAAAGACTTCTTTTATGTAAATGTAAACAGGTGAGTGGTGCATAAAAGCAAAAAATAGATCTTCGCTTTCCTTTAATGCTTCACTTGTTCGTTTGCGTTCAGTTATATCTTCAACAGTTCCTTCGTAATATAAAATATTTCCATGGTTATCTTGTACTGCCCTCGAATATTCATTTACATATATATTTGTACCGTCTTTCTTTTTCCAAACCACTTCATAATTATTGATGAATCCTTTAGTCTCTATTTCTTCAACAAATTCATCTCTGGTTTCCGGTTTTTCATAACCTTCATATTTGATATCTCTTTTTTGAAGTTCCTCAAATGAAGTATATCCCAATAAACTGACAAGTTTGGGATTTGCTAAAAGGATTTTTCCTTCTTTGTTAGTCCTGTAGATTCCTATTGGAGCATTATTAAAAATACTTCTGAATCTCTCATCACTTTTTTTTAATTCCTCTTCAGCTAATTTACGCTCTTTTATGTCTTTATCTGCTCCTCTGTAACCTATTATTTCGCCGGATGCATCTAATACAGGAAATCCATTAGTTAAAAGGCATACCCGATGACCATTTTTATGAATATTCCAATTTTCCAAATCAACAATTGAACCTTTAGCTTCAACAATTTTTTGAAAATCTGTTACCAAATGTTCTTTCTCTTCAATAGGCATTAAATCAAAAGGGGTTTTACCAATAATTTCATTAACAGAATATCCTAATATTTCTTTAACTTTCTCTGAGCTATAAATGTATTTCCCATCTTTATCAACTTCCCAAATCCAATCGGATGTACTCATAATTATTGATTTCAATCTCTCTTCATTTGCTTTAATCAGCTTGTTGGATTCGATCTCCCTTAAATTTTTCAAACCGATTCCAGCGATTATTTCAATAAAGCCTTTTATAAAATCCAGATATTGGTGTAGCTTTTCTTTAGACCATATAGGAACTTTTTGAACAGCTTCCAAATATGCCGATTCATCGAAACCGTATTTTTGGGCTTGTTTTTTAAAAAATTCCAGGTCAGGTTTATCAAGAAAAAATTGACCGGTAAAGAAATTTCCTAGGTGTATTCCTTCAATAATTATAGGTGTGGCATTGTCAATCAAACCATGAGGACATTCATAGCTTACAGCCGGATTCGCCTCATGCAGATGATCGGCAATGTATTTATCACTCTTTATACATTCCTTCTCGGATTCTGGATTGATTCTATGGAATTTTGTGCAAATGTCCTGCAAAGCAACTGCAGTGAGTATTTTGCCGTCATTGTCAATTATTGCAGAAGGGAATGAATAGATCACATTCAGCTTATCCTGCAATTCCTGAAGCAGGGGTATATCAATTAAATCTTCTAATTTGTAATTCATAATTATTCAATAAAGAAATTAAAAAGTCCAACATGCAAAATACACATAATTATCTCATTAAAAAAACAAATAAATAATTGAAATGATTGAAAATAAAAAAGGGGAATCAAATTCCCCTTTTTGTATTGTTTCAGTAAGTTTTTACTATATTAAAATTGACTTTCATCAAAGATTCAATGCACTTTCCACAGAAGGATAAATTTTAAAAATTGTATCCAGCCTCGTCATTTTCATCAAATCATCAACTTTTTTGGGCAATGCGGCAAGCGAAAGCCCAATGTTATATTTTTTCAATGTACTCAAACCGCTGACAAGCATTCCCAATCCGGAACTATTCATAATTTCAACAGCAGATAGGTCAAGGATAACTTTTTTAACCTGCGTTTTGCTGATTTCATTAAGGATGCCGGTAAAATTAAGGGCATCCGTTCCACCCAAAGCATGAATTCCCAACTTTATCAAAGCCGATTCTTCTTTGCCCGTATGGACTGTGTATGTATATTTTTGGTCTGACATAAAAAACTCACGATGTAAATTCAATATTATATTTTTGCCGGAGAAATTACTTTAGGAGCATCTTCTTCGCTGACTGTCTTTTTAACTTTTTCAAGGTACCAAATAACAAACGCACTTGCTATATAGATTGAAGAATAAGTTCCAATCATAATACCTATAAGCATAACGAAAGCAAATCCCTGAAGAACGGGTCCTGCAAACAGCACCATAGTCAAGCAGACGATAACCACAGTTAAAACTGTGTTGATAGTTCTGCTAAGGGTTTCGTTAATGCTCAGGTTGCACAATTTAATGAAATTCATTCCTTTGTGACGCTCTTTATTTTCGCGGATACGGTCAAAGATAATAACGGTATCGTTAACCGAGAAACCAACCACGGTAAGGAACGCCGCCAGAATTGACTGGTTTAGCTCGAGATTGATAATACCGGTCTTTTGAATGAGCAACGAAATTGTCAGAGTAAACAGAACGTCATGGACCAGAGCAATAATAGCCCCCAATCCATAAACAAACTCAAATCTGAAACCGATGTAAATCAACATAGCTATGATAGCGAGAATGACAGCTATTAAAGCTTGTAATCTAAGTTCGGCACCGACTTTAGGACCAATTGTATCAATCTTAAGAATAACAACATCGCCGGGATTACCACTTTTTAAGATAGCTTCTTTGACTTTAGTTGCTTCAAGACCTGATTCTTTAATACGAACCAAGAATTGATTATCAGCACCAAAGGATTTGATTTCCTCGGATTTGATACCGGATTTCTCTACAAGAAGTCTGACTTCGTGAGTAGTGATATTTTTGTTAAATTTAACGGCTATTTCGGAACCTCCGGTGAAGTCAATACCATATTCAATAGTATGGGTAAGAACCATAGTGAAGGCAAGAATGATTCCGAAAACTGATACTATAGTAGAACCCCAGATAAAAAGTCTTCTGACTTTGAAGCCTACAAAATTTATATTTGTATCATGAAAAAATTGCATTTTTTATATCCTTTCCATATCAAGCATTAGTAATTTTAGGTTGACCGAAATTAAAGTGAGTTGCCCCGCGAGATATAGATATATTAATCATAGCTCTGGAAACAACAATCTGAGTAAATAATGTTGCGAGAATACCGATCATAAGAGTCATTGCGAATCCTTGAATTGGCCCGGTTCCAAAGAAAAACAAAATTAAACCGGTTATAAAAGTTGTTACGTTCGAATCAATAATAGCGGTTAATGCTTTGCTGAAACCTTCGTCAACAGCAGATTTCATTGATCTGCCCTTTCTGAGTTCCTCGCGGATACGTTCATAAATAAGAACGTTTGCATCCACCGCCATACCAATAGTTAATATAATACCTGCAATACCCGGTAAGCTCAATGTTCCCTGGAAAGCGGCAAGGACAGCCAAAAGCATTAAAACGTTGACTAATACCGATATGTCTGCCACTATTCCACCCATGCCATAATATATAAGCATGAAAAAGATTACAAATGCAAAAGCGAGAGCACTTGCAGTCAAACCACTGCGAATAGAGTCATCACCCAATGAAGGACCGACAATTCTTTCCTGAATCATTTTAACAGGGGCTTTCAAAGCACCGGCTTTTAAAACGATTTTCAAAAGTTTAGCTTCTTCGGCATTGCCCATACCTGTAATTTGTGAGTTTCCTCCAACAATTTTACTTTGGACAACAGGAGCTGAATAAACTTGTTCGTCAAGGACGATAGCAATTCTCTTCTTTAAATTTGCTCCGGTAACAGTTGCCCATTTTTCGGAACCTTCATTGTTCATTGACATAGAAACAATAGGTTCATTTGTTGTAGGGTCGTAAGTTGCAACAGCATTAGTAACAACTTCACCGGTAATTTCTGGTTCACGTTTCAAACCGTAAAAGCTATAAAGCTTGAATTCTTTGTTAGTATTTCTATCCTTAACAATCTGTGGTTTTGCACCAAAAAGAATCTGTACTCCATAAGGAAGTATTGCCTTCACATCAGGTCTTGATAAAAATAAATCAATTTTTCTTTTGTAGGGTTCATAAACACTGAATGTGTAATCGCCTTTAGGAAAATTATTTGAAACATAGTTAACCTGCTGAGGTCTTTGATTTTTACCTTCAGGAAGAAAATACGTTTCGAACAAAGAGCTGAATGGATGGTCTTTCATATATCTTTTGCTGGTCTCATCTTTTGAAAGTCCGGCATAAGGATTTGCAGTATCGGCTTTTGATTTAGCAGTTTTAGCAGAATCAGTTTTGGTTGTATCTTCAGTTGATGCAACTTCTTTTTCTTTTTTGGCAGTTGAATCAGCAGAAGCAAGCTCTGCATTTTCTGTTTTTTTATCTTTGTCCAAAGCAGTTGTATCCATAGGATTAAGGTCTGCTTTAACATCATCCAGCCTTGAAAGTAATTTGTCAATCTGGAAGAAAGCAGTAACAAGATTTTCATCGCTTCTAACGAGCTTGAATTCAAGTCTTGCAGTTGTCTGCAAAAGTTGTTTCATTTCGGTTTCATTTGTAACGCCGGGCAACTCAAGCATGATTCTTCTGTTACCCTGTTTTTGAATTGTTGGTTCGGCAATACCGTACTTGTCAATTCTCTGACGGATAACTTCCATAGCCTGATCAATTGCTTCTTTTTCGTTTTCTTTCAATTTAGAAAGGATAGCATCCTCTGATTCTGCAACATCGGTTTTGCCACCGAAATCGAAGTAATCGGATAAAAATTTTCTTTTGGGTTTGGCAATCTCATTAAAGTTTCTCTGGAAAATAGAAATAACTTCTTCTTCAGAATTTGCCGCTTCCTTTTTTGTTTTTTCGATGACTTGAGTAAGTACATCGTCAATAGCATCATTTTGAACAGATTCTTCTAAAAGACGGGCAACATCAACTTCAAGAGTAACGTACATGCCTCCTCTTAAGTCAAGACCGAGTTTCAATCTGCCATTTTTAGCACTTTTTAATGCTTCTCCGTAAGCTTTATCGAACTGTTCGATAATAGCAAGCGAATCAGTAGGTGTTTTTGCCTTTTGGGCTTTTTCGATAGCTGAATTTTGTTTTCCTGTCAATTCGCTGGCTCTGTAAGTTGGGTATAACAACATTAAAGAGGCAATAATCGGCACGACAATAATCAGAATTTTTCCAATATGCTTTTTCAAGTAAATTCCTCCACAATTACATATCTAATAATAATTTATTTTCACAATTTTGAGAACTACTAATATAGGGTTAATTTCTGAAAAAAACAACGATTTTGTCATTTGTATTCTTCGAATAATCGTTTATTCCGAATAACTCGTGATAATAATCCGATTTTTATATTTTCCGGAATTCCATTCAATAATTGAAAAGATTAATAGTCTATTAAATTCATGTAAATTAACATTAGAATGAAAATGAAAAAATTATTAGAAAATCAGTATTTGAGTCTTATTGCAAGGGTTTTGGTTTCATGGATTTTTATCTATGCGGCTATTGGGAAAATTGCCGACCCTCAAACTTTTTCAAAAGAAATTTCGAACTACGCACTATTCCCTATGTTTCTTATTAATATCTCGGCTATTGGTCTTCCCTGGCTGGAATTATTCACAGGGATTCTGCTTTTGTTGGGTATTAGAATCAAGGCAAATTCAATAATTACCGGAGGTTTACTCGTAGTTTTTATTATTGCTGTGCTTTCTGCAATGTTCAGAGGGTTGAATATCAACTGCGGATGCTTTTCTCACAAGATTGTGTACGTCGGTTGGACAAAAGTGCTTGAGAACACAGGGTTACTTTTATGCACAGTCTATCTTTTTTTCTATCCCATGAAACAATTGTCAATCGAAAGATTTATTAACAGCGAAGAATGAGATGCTTTCGTCTCAAAAATATCATGGTATTTTTGATTTAACATTCCGCTCATTCCTGGATTTTCTTTCTCCTTTGCAATGCAGTATCTGCAATTCAAGAATTAATGCAAAAAATTTCAAGTACGACTTTCTTTGTATGGGATGTTATCTTGAAATGCCACCAATGCCCGATTCTGCTTATGTTCTAAACAAATTAATCTCAAGCATTGACAAAGACAACCTCTCCATTTCGAATGCATTCTCTTTATTCTCAATAAAAGATGATTCCCGATTTCTGGAGTTGATTCACCTATTGAAATACAACGGTCATAGGAAAATTGGAGCGGTTCTTGGAAGGGAATTAGGACAATTTATCCGATTCAATAGCAAAAATGATTATGATTTCATAGTCCCCGTGCCTATTCATTCAGCAAGGATAAGGGAAAGGGGATTCAACCAGTCAGATATTATCGCTTTGGCACTGAGCATAGAACTTAGTGTTCCGTTGAACACCAATTTGATTTTCAGGAGTAAATATACAAAAACCCAAACCCTGCTAAACTCAGACGAGCGAAAGAAAAACGTGGAATATGTTTTTAAGCCCAAGCGTGGCTTTGAAAGATATTCATTAAAGAATATTCTTATTGTTGATGATGTTTTAACAACAGGTTCTACAATTAACTCGGCGGCAAATTGTCTTTTACAAATGGGAGCAAAGAGAATTGATTGTGCTTCATTGGCTGTTGCTTAATCAAGAACAAAATTCTCATCTGAAAATAAATTTTGAAAATTATTCATTGTACAGAACAGGCAGGTCGTTATGGCTTCTGAAATATTGACAATACATTCGAAAAATCCCGAAATGCGTAAGATAACTAAGGTTATTGATGCATTGAAAAACGGAGCAGTTATACTTTATCCAACGGATACAGGGTTCACTCTTGGTTGCGAGCTTTCCAACAGAAATGCTATTGATAGAATAAGGCAAATCAGGAGAATTGCACCGGCAAAGGAGATGACTTTTCTTTGCCATTCCCTTGCAAACATTTCTGAATTTGCAAAAGTGAGCAATCTTGCTTATAAAACCATTAAAACACTTATTCCCGGACCATTTACATTTATTTTACCGGCTACTAAAGAAGTCCCAAAATTTGCTCAGTCGCTAAAAAGAAAAACAGCAGGTATGCGTGTGCCCGAACATGTTCTTTCTCAGCTATTGCTCAAAGAGATGGGTGTACCGATAATCTCGATAAGTGCGAAAAGTGAAGACCCGATGAAAATAAGTGATCCCGAAGAACTTTTTGATAAATATACCTCACGAGTTGATATAGCAGTACGTTCCGATGAATATAGTTTTGTGGGTGAATCAACCGTGATAGATATGACTACCGATGAATTTGTGATAACTCGTCACGGTGCAGGAATAACAAAAGTTCTTGATTTGGTTGATGATGAAGATTGATAATAAATGAAATGTGATTATGAGAATTTTATTAATTGAAGATGATGAAAAAATTGCTGACGTAGTTAAACGAAGTCTGACCGAACAGCATTATTCAGTTGACTGGGCTCCCGACGGAGAAGAAGGAGACTACCTTGCGGGTACAAACGATTATGATTTGATTATTCTCGATTTGATGCTACCCGGTATGGACGGCTGGGAAGTTTGCAAATCCATAAGAAAAGAGAAAATTAATTCTCCAATTTTGATGCTTACTGCTCTTGATGCTATTGAGGACAAGATTAGAGGTTTGGATAGCGGAGCTGATGACTATCTGACAAAACCATTTCATCTTGGGGAACTTCTTGCAAGGGTTCGCTCTTTAGTACGTAGAACAACTGACGAAAAAACTGCTTTAATCGAAGTAGCCGATTTGCAGATTGACATTGCCGAACGAAGAGTAGTCCGTGCAGGAAAAGATATTAACTTAAGTGCAAAGGAATTTGCTTTGCTCGAATATTTCATCATGCATAAGAATAAAGTACTCACCCGGCAGATGATTTCCGAACATGTTTGGGATATGAATTTCGACCCGCAATCAAACGTCATTGATTCATTTGTTCGATTTTTAAGGCAAAAGATTGACAAAGGCTTTGACTCGCCTCTAATTCACACTCTTAGAGGTGTTGGATATAAATTTTCTGAAGATGTTCCATTATAGATTTATTTGTTTTTTTTAATATTATCGAAAAATTAATTGCTCAAAATTTCCACAAAACTGACATTATGGTATTTGATTGCAACAGCTGTTGTTATTGGCACAACATCATTTACTATGTACTATATTTTCGAAAACCAGCGAAGAGCGGCAATTGATGAGGATTTAGCAGATTTTGCCGATTTTCTTACATCCGGTTTGGGCAGTCAGTCTTCTGAACTTTCTGATATTTTCAATGAGATGATTGCAAAAAAAGACAAACCGTCAATTAAGCAAAGAACACATAGATTTGTACTTGCAAGCAATGACTCAATTGTGTTTGAATCAAATATTGAAAAAAACATTGATTCAGTATTGAATGACCTTGAAGATAAAAATGAATTCTCATTCGCTACCTTGTATAATACTGTAAGTCTTAACAACACAGAATATCGGACTTATTCTCGTCAGGTTAAATTGAGACCAAAAAAAGATTACAAGCTGATTATTTTCACTTCAATGGATAAACTTTATGAATCTTTATCTCAATTGCGAACTGTTATTGCAATTGTAGTCCCCATTGCTTTATTTTTTGCTGGTTTCATAGGCTTTTTTATTGCCCGAAGGGCATTTGCACCTGTCCGAACTATAACCGAAACAGCCGCTTCAATATCTTCGCAAAGCCTCGAGATGAGGGTACCAATAAGTAAAACCGAAGATGAGATTTCCAACCTTGCATTAACATTTAATGCAATGATTGCACGTTTGCATGATACATTCATCAGTCAGCAAAGATTCGTAGCTGATGCATCCCATGACCTCCGAACTCCTTTAACTGTAATTCAGATGGAACTTGAGTGGTTGCTTACTCAGGAAGAACCTGATTCGAAAACCAAGTTTGTCATTGACAGATGTCTGAAAGAAATTTTCAGATTGAATGACCTTGCTGACAATTTAATGCTGTTGGCACGGGCAGATGCACATCAGCTTCAGGTAAATAAAAAATATTACAGATTGGACGAACAACTGATTGAGTCTATGAGTTCATTAAAAACAATTGCAAACACAAAAAATATTTCATTCAAGATTAATATTAGTGATGCAATTGAAATTAATGCTGATGAGACCATGATAAGGCGGATGTTTGTTAATGCAATTGATAATGCAATTAAGTATTCCCCCGAAAATGAAAGGATTTCAATTTCATTGGACAATTTGAATGGATTTGCTCAAATTTCAATACAAAATATGGGAAATCCAATTCCTGTTGAATCTCTGCCAAAAATCTTTGACAGATTCCAACGGGGCGACAGAGCAAGAACTTCGAAGGGTTTTGGATTAGGTCTTGCTATTATTAAGGCTATAGCTCAGGTTCACGGTGGGAATGTTAAGATTGAGTCAAAGGTTGATACAGGTACAAATTTGATAATTTCTATTCCACTTGACGGGAATAAATCTTGATTAGAAATTATTATACACTTCTAAGGGTTGCAGATGAACTTCAGTTCCTAATCGGGGCGAAGCTTATTGAATGTTTCTCTCAGGAAAAAAATGAGCTTATACTTAGTTTTTTTAAGGATAATAGTATTTCCCATGTTCAATTTTCGGCTGATACTGTATATTCAACAATTTATTTCAAAAGTATATTTCACAGAGCACGAAGTAATTCTGTTGACCTCTTTTCAGACTTAATAGGTCATGAACTTAAAAAAGCAACAATCCACGAAAATAACAGATTGATTGAGTTTGATTTTGGCAATTTGAAATTAATTTTTATCGTTTTCGGAGGTTCCAAAAGTAATACCCTGCTAATTGATAAAAAGAATGCTATCAAAGATTCGTTCAAAGATCAAAATGTACTAAAAGGCACCCATTTTCAGGATATGGTTAACAATTCTCATGCTGAAATTGCTGAAAATATCCCCGTAATCAACTACATAAGCAAAATTGAACCGAAAATTGGAAAAGAGTATTTATCGGAAATAATCTACAGAGTTTGTCTAAATGGTAAAGAAAATTATCAGGAAATATCTGACGACATTAAGGAAAAAATTAAAAATGAAATACCAATTCTAAAAAATGAACTCCTAACATCGGTTGAGTTTTTTATACTGAAGAACAATACAGGAAAAACAATATTTTCCTTGATTCCATTAACAAATTATCCCGAAGTAATTTCTAAGTTCGATTCTGTTAATGAAGCAATAAGATATTATATTTCCAAAGCTTTCAAAGACAATTCTTACCAAAGGTTATTCATCGGGACAATTAGCAGAATTGAAAATATTCTATCCAGGTACACAAGCAAATTAACTACATTTGGTTTTAATGAAGAAAGTAAGCTTCGTTCTGAAAAATACTTTCTTTGGGGAAATTTACTAAGTTCACAAAGAGAAATAAAAAGTAAAGCAGGAAAATCAATAATTCTTGATGATTGGGATGGTAATAAAGTTGAAATCCCACTTAAAGAAGAGCTTAATATACTTGATAACGGAATCAGGTATTTCGAAAAATCCAAGAGTATTTTAAGGGGGATTGAAAAGAATCTTGTACTCAAACCCATTCTCGAAAATAAAATCCAAAAAATAAATTCCCTGCTTGTTCGAATTAAGGAAACTAAAACCACAAAAGAAATAGAAAGAATAATGAACGAGAATCGTGAATTAATTGGATTTTCACAAAATGAGGAATCTGAAGCATCTTCTAAATTCAGAAAATTTGAACTTGGAGAAGGTTTTGTTCTGTTTGTTGGAAAAAATGCCGCTAACAATGATGAACTCACCATGCACTTTGCAAAACCAAACGATATTTGGATGCATGCTCGCGGTTCGAGCGGCTCTCATTCAGTTTTAAGGCTTGAAAAAAATCAGCGTCCACCAAAGCAAATTCTTCAAAAAGCCGCTTCAATTACTGCTTATTATTCAGGTGCGAAAAATGCTAAATACACCCCGGTTGCTTACACTTATAAGAAATATGTTCACAAGCCTAAAGGAGCAAATCCCGGTTCAGTTGTAATCAGCAAGGAAGAAGTAATAATGGCAGAACCAAAATTACCGGAATAATTTTTTCGGACGAATAAGTCAGGAACTATGCAATATCCTTTTTTTCCTGTTTCAGATTTATCATACCTTTTTTAATTGCATAACCTGTGATTATTGACATAGAGATAATACCTGACAGAACAAAAGCCAATAATATCATCAACTTACGGTCGGGTGAAAACCTTCTTAAAGGTGGTCTTGCCGCATCAAGAACTTCAACAGTCGGAACGTCACTTTCTTCCTGAATTGCTTCCTGATATTTCTGGGTTTCAAGATATAACTTAACCTGTTCCAAAACTTTCTGAGTTCTGACAAGGTTTGCATATTGTCTGATTAAAGATGGAACCGAATTTAATGGAATCGAGTATTCATCTTCACTTCCGATTCCACCTTTTTGTGTCTTCTGGTATTGATTTCTAAGATTGGCAATCTTCTCTCTGTAGAGTTTTATCATTGGTGAAGTAGGTTCGAATTCCTGAAGTTTCATATTGAGTTCTATCTCGGCAATTGCAAGTTCCTTACTTAAAGAAATAGCAGAAGTCAGAACTGCCTGACTTTGATCATCAATGGCAATTACTTTGTTGTTTCTGCGAAATTCTTCAGTCTTAGAATCAAGAGAATCCAGTTCGATTTTTTTAAGAGCTAACATTTTTTCAATATAAATGCGTTTTCTATGCGACCTTGTAGTGTTTTTCTGCCTGTTTAATTGATCCAGAGCTACAACAGCGGCATTTGCCACATTTGCTGAAAGTTGTGAAGCTTCGGTCTTTTCTGCTTTGTTTGGTAGATAAGATGTACTAGTGGAGGCAGTAATTATTATCAGACCTGTTCTTTTAACAACGACATCAATCATTGAACCGACGCTATTATAGAGTATTTCTTCATTAGGAAATTGAAACTTTGGGTTGTTTCTCAATTTTAGTGTATCTACGATTAATTTAGCAACAGAGCGGCTTTTAAGAAACTCCTGAAAAAGCTGAATCTTATTGGGTTGTCCGATGTTGCCAAAATTCACACCTCCGGAAAGAGATTGAAGAAAAGAAGTTAATCCTCCGCCCGATCCACTGTCTTCGGGTGGGAGCAGAGTTGTTTCAGAAACATAAATTTCAGGAATAATATATGAATAAACTCCAATTGCTAAGACTGAAATAGTCATGAAAATTATAATGAAATATTTATGAAGCTTGAGGATTCTGTAAAGTGAACGTAAAGAAAACTCTTCTTTGAATTCAGGATTGAACTTTAAAAAACTCATTAATCACCTTTTGTTCTTTGTTAATTATTTAAGTCGTAAAATTGCAATAACCACACCAAGTACAGTAACAATTTGTGTAGCTACAGTCAAAAAAGTGGTAAATGCTTCAGAAAACAGTCTTTCTTTGACTGGGGGAACTAAGATATTATCACCTGGTTCAAGTTTGTAATTCATATCTTTTGCTAGAAATTGCTCACCCTTGGATTTTAAAATCAGGGTTGAACTCTCATCTGCTTTGTAGGAATAACCACCTGCAAGCTTCACATAATCTTTGTAATTTAGTTCAGGTTTGTAAGTAATCAACCCGGGTTTGTTTACTGCACCCTGAATACTTACAAAAAGTTTTCGTGCTGGGACATAGACACTGTCATAATTTACTAACACTACATTCTCATCACACTTTGGGTCTTTTAAAACTTTTACAAAATCAATAGACATTGCACCCTGTACTTCTGATTTTCTTGCCTGAAAATATTGAAATTCACTTTCGCTCATTTCATTAGTATTTAATTTCCAAAGTCTTTCCATTTCACGATCGTAAATCCCGGTTTCGGCTCTTCTAACTAAGGTTGACTTTTCCATTGAAGCTATTTCAGTGAATCCTCCTGCTCTTTCAATCAAATCAGAAAGTCTGATTGTTTTTTCATCAATAACATAGTGACCAGGAAATTTAACTTCTCCTATGATTGCAACATCAAATTTTTTCTGCCAGTTAGGAATTTCTCTTATAAATACTCTGTCTCCAACTTTCAGTCCTAAATCACCTTCAAGTTGAGAAGATGATTGAATTATATTTTTCCATGATGAACAATTTATTATCCATTTCTTGTAGGAAGAACCATCCTCAGAAAATCTGACAATTTCAACGGAATCGAGTAGTGACGTATTTTTAAATCCCTGTCCAAATCTGATTAATGTTGATAGTGAATCACCTTCTGTATATTCAAATTTTCCCGGTGACGCAACCTCACCAAGAATCTGTATAGTTTCATTTTCTCCGGATGGTGGAACAAGAATATAATCACCTCCGAGGACAGTAGGGTTAAAATCTTTCTCCCCCGTCAGGAAAAATTTCAATAAATCCACTTTAATAACTTGCCTGTTTTCTCCTCTGTAAAGTAAAATTTTCCTAAGTGATGCATCCGGTTTCAAACCTCCAGCTTTGTCAATTACTTCTGAAACTCTTTCAACTGCGGTTGCAGGAACAATTGCCGGCTTTTTTACCGTTCCGCCGACAATGACCTTAAATTTACGTATTTCCTTCAAAAAAACACTTACTTCCTCTGCACGATAAACTTTTTTTACTCGCTGAGTTATTAATTCATCAGCTTCGGCAAGTGTTTTGTTTTTCAAATTGATAGCACCTAATTCAGGAATAAAGATTTTGCCTTCGGCAGAAATTGTAAGATCAAATTGCTTTGATTTCGGACCCAGAACCGCAACCAACAATTCGTCATTAGGACCAAGCATATAGGTTTTTGGGTCAACCTCTTTTTCCAAGAGACCTTGAGCTTCACGAACCACTTTTTGTGCATTTTGAACAGCAAGAGTATCAACGGAACCGCCTTTAACAGCAGATACATTAGAATTGTCAAGCTGGGAAACAGCTGAATTATATGTTAGAAAGACCAAAAAAACTATTTGCAAAATAATTATGAGCAAATTATTTTTGTATGGCATAAATCCTCTTTTGATGTTTATGATAAACAAATTAAACGATTACAAAAATATAAAATTTTTGCCATAATACTATTAACTTTAACTATCCGTTTTTAATTTATATATTTGTACAGTTTAGAAAAATTCAATATAATGGAAAAAATGATAGAGGAATTGACCAAATGTGCCGTTGATGCCGCTTTGAAAGCCGGAGCGATTTTACGGAACGGTTTTGGTACTGCCTTTGAAATAAGCAACAAAGAAGGTAGAAACAACCTTGTTACAGAATATGATCATTTGTCTGAAAAAGCTATTATCGGGCATATTAATAATGTTTTTCCCGAGCATGTATTTCTTGCAGAGGAAAGCGGGTCAACAGGAATGAATAAGCCTGATGTTGTTCGTTGGGTTATTGACCCATTGGATGGAACCGTAAATTTTGCCCATTCACTTCCGATTTTCAGCATTAGCATTGCCGCAGAACTTAACAGAGAATTACTTTGCGGTGTTATTTATCATCCAATTCTGGATGAACTTTTTGTAGCTAAAAAAGGAATGGGAGCAACTTTGAACGGCAGAAAAATTTCTGTTTCTTCAAACAGTGATATTAATTCAGCTTTTTTAGTAACCGGTTTCCCTTACAATGTTGACCGAAATCCCGGACACTGTGTTGAGCACTTCGTTGGCATAATCCGAAAAGGAATTCCGATTAGAAGGCTCGGCTCTGCCGCATTAGATTTAGCTTATGTTGCCGCAGGCAGATTTGACGGATTCTGGGAAATTGAACTTAATCCATGGGATGTAGCCGCCGGTGTCCTTCTCGTCAGAGAAGCAGGAGGAAAAGTTACCCAATATAATGATGTGCCGTACTGGATTGAAGATCCTTCGATGTTAGCTACTAACGGGCAGATTCACGAACAAGTGTCTGAAACCCTGACTTCATCTTATTTTGAATATTTGAATGATTTATAAGATAACTATAATGTCTGGAGCGGGCAATATTTTTTCTGTTTTTGATAATAGAAAAATGAATTTATCATTGGATTTCTTAAGAGCAAATGCTCCTAAGTTTTGTAATTTAACAAACTTTAAAACAGAAGGTTTGATTTCTGCAAACTCAGGCGAAAATTCACTTGACTTTACTATTGATTTCTTCAATCCAGATGGTTCTTATGGTGCTATGTGCGGTAATGGCGGGAGATGTGCCGCAAGATTTGCAAGGCTCAATTCCTTTTTCTCTGAAAAATCTGAAGTCAATTTCAAAATGGCGGATAATATCTATTCAGCAATCATTAAAAATGATTCTGTAAGCCTCTATTTGCCCAAACCATCTGAAATCATTGAAAACATAAAAATAATTTTTGATAGCAAGGAAATCTTAGGAACTTATGTTAATGTTGGTTCTGACCATTTCGTCAGCAATATTGAAAATTACATTTCTATTGATGACAGTGCTTTTTTCGAACCTGATTTAAATGATATTTCCCGAAGTATTCGTTATCATGAGCAATTTCAGCCACGGGGAGTTAATGTTAATTTTTATAAAATCAGCAAAGAAAACAGTATTCTTATCCGAACTTACGAACGCGGCGTTGAGGCAGAAACAGGTGCATGCGGAACAGGTGCTGTTTCGACAGCAATTTCAGCGGCATTGAAAAATGAACTCAATTTCCCGATTATTCTGATCCCACCAAGCAGAATCCCATTAGAAGTTGACGTTAAAGGTAACTTCCCCAAATTTATTGAAAAAATGATTTTAACAGGTTCAGCAGAAATTATTGCAGAAACGGAGATAGATATATGAATCAAACTACTATTAATGAAGCAAAATCAATTTTCAATTGGATATTGAACCACAGACGACATCTTCATAAATATCCCGAACTTTCTTTTCAGGAGTTCAAAACTTCAGAATATATAAAAAATGTTCTGAACGAACTTGGAATCCCTTTCAAATCTTTAGCAGAAACAGGGATTGTCGGGATGATTGGGACCGGTGAAAATTGTGTTGCTTTAAGGGCTGATATGGATGCTCTTCCGATCAATGAAGAAACCAATCTTGAATGTTCTTCTGTTAATAATGGTGTTATGCACGCCTGCGGACATGATTTTCATATTTCGATGCTACTTGGTGCCGCAAAAATTTTAAAAGAAAACGAACAAAAACTAAATGGTTCAGTTAAGCTTATTTTCCAGCCCGGAGAAGAAAAAATTCCCGGAGGAGCAAGTCTGATGATCAAGGAAGGCGTTTTGGAAAACCCCAAACCAAAAATTATTTTCGGTCAGCATATTAATCCCGCTATTGAAACCGGCAAGGTATCAACAACTTCGGGACCGATTATGGCATCTGCCGATGAACTTTATTGGTCAGTCAAAGGGAAGCAGGTTCATGCCGCACAGCCTCATTTGGGCAACGACCCGATTATCGCGTCAGCACAGATGATACTGTCTTTCCAAACCATTATCTCAAAATTCAGGAATCCTCTAAGTCCTGCTGTTCTTTCAGTTACATCCGTACATGGAGGTTCAGCAACAAATATTATTCCTGAACTCGTCGAAATGAAGGGAACACTAAGATTCTTCAATAATGAAGAAAGATTTGCAACCTTGAAAAAAATTGACGAAATCGGACAATCAATTGCTTCGATTTATAATGTAACAAGTGAATTTAATCCTCTCATCGGATATCCGCCGCTTGTTAATAACGAACATGCCGTTTCAACTATTCGTAAGGTTGCTTATGAAATGCTTGGAGACGAAGGTTTCGAGAATCTTTCACCCATCATGTGGGCTGAGGATTTTGCATATTATGCCGAAAAGATTCCTGCATGCTTCTTCTTCCTTGGTGTTAAACCTCATGGAACAGATGATATGCCTCAATTGCATAATTCTAAACTATCTCCTGACGAAAATGCTTTGATATACGGAACGGCTATGTTTGTGGCTTCAGCAATGTCGGCTTTGAAAAATTAAGAAAATCTTTCCTGACTTTTTAATGTTATATATGTAAGCTCGGGATTTACGCCTATTCTTATTGGCGGACCTACTGTTCCGATTCCTGCGGAGATATAAAGATTTTGGTCACCCGACGAATAAAGCCCTGCATACTGCTTGTAAAAATATCGTGCAGGAGTGAAGGTTTCGCCAAATAGTTCAATTGCAATCTGTCCGCCATGAGTATGCCCTGATAACATCAGGTCAACTTTTCGCTTTCTTCTGACTTCTTTGTCCCAGTTTGTTGGGTCATGACAAATAAGAATGGTTGGATAAGCCGTGGAAAGTCCACTCAATGCTTTGTCAAAATCTCCGTAGCTTTGTCTGTAACTGGTATTGTCCACACCTGCAATTTGCAGGATTTCATTATTAATCTCAAGTTTGACATTAGAATTAATAAGCATTTCTATACCTGCATCTTCAAGAGTTTTCAGTAGTTCAATATGTTCCGCAGGTATCATGTAATGGTCATGGTTTCCGAAACAGCCGAATACTCCGCATTTGGCATCCAATGATTTTAACTGGGGTAATATTAAAGGAAGTTCTTTGGGATTGAAGTTCACAAGATCACCCGTAAGGAAAATCAAATCGGGCTGAATCATTCGAATCATCCACACAAGTTCCTGCATCATTTTGGGTGAACTGAACGAACCGGCATGAATATCAGTTAATTGAACAATTTTCAATCCCTCAAGATTTACAGGCAAATCTTTTATCGGAATTGAAACAGCTTTTATTCGTATTGCTGTTGTCGTTCTGAGGCAACCGTTGGCTACTCCCAAAAATGGCACTAAAGACAGTGACCATCCTATCCCCTGAATAAATTTTCGTCTGGATTCCGCTTTTTCCGAAATCGGTTCGGATTTCTGAATCTGTTTCTTCCTGAAGAATCCGGAGATAAATCTGATTAAGTCTTTTGCCATCAATACAGGAGAGATTACTGCTTTGGGCAGATACCAGATTGCCGGCAAAGTAAACAGAAACTTCTCGAATAAAGATGGGATTTGATTCGTCGAGCGGAGCCAAAGTGTGTATCCCGTTGAAATTGCAATCAATGTTGCAATCGCCCATAAAGTCCGACCAAACCATATATTAAATCCTGAGTTTTTGAAATATTTGTCCAAACTCAAAACGAAATACAAGTCCAGCACGATAAATATCGTGGCAGAAACAATTAGAAACGGTATGTATTTCTGTGTATCCATTGCTGAGGAATTTATCTTTCGATTATTTCTTTGATTTTCAGTAGAAAATCGGACAGCATAGCCTCGGCATGTTTCCAGCCTTCTTCGGTGGCAAATCCTTTTTGTATCCAGGTGAGAATTGTTGAATTTTCCTTTTTGGATAATTTGTATGTTATCAGCGAATAGTTTTCAGGAGTATCTTCCAAACCCGAAAATGCAGTCCAATAGCTGTAACTCAATAGTTCATTCAGAATATTTTCGCGGACGATACCTTTATCTTTGTAGTTTTGTCCGTTATATTCCCCTTGGAAGATAATATCACTTCCAACTTTCCAGTCGGTGACAGTTTCTGTTCCGAAAAGATATTCTTTAATTATTTCGGGATTAGTTAGTGCATTCCAGACCTTTGACGGCTCGGCACTGATATCCACCGATTTTGATACGATTAGTTCGTGGTTCATATTTATCTGATTATTTTTGAATAAATGTTTAAATAATTGGTAATACAACTAATCAATTTATCAATTATTGTTTCAATATTTCTGTAACAAATAATCCCAAACATTTCCAGGAGCTATCGGTTTTCTCTTCGGTCAGGAGTTACATCCTGACCGCTAAACAGGAAAGACGGCAGGAGGGAATTTCTGATGGGAGGAAATATTCTCAAAATTTAGATGCTTTAATGGTCGAATGTTATCATAAATATAAATATTTGGACTTAATTGTTTTTCTTCAGAACCAAAATCCTCAATAGCTTCTTTTAAATGCTTTTCTGTTAATTCAGAGGATGAGGCTATTTTCCAACACAAGACATTACCAAGACTTGGAATAGTAAATAAAAAATTTTCACCTAATTCACTTTTAAGATAATTAACTACTTCAGGTAATAATAATCTGACGGCATTGAAATTGTCATCAAGAAACCACCAGATTACCTTAGAACCATTCGGCTCAGCAACATGAATATCAAAAGAATCAGAAATGTTTCTTAAATTATCGAAGGATTTATTGTAAAGTTCTTCTTCGCTGACTTCTAAATGATTGAAATCATCATTCAAAAGAAATGAATATGAATTTGATGACTTTAAGATAAAGCCAATTGACACATCATCGGTGAAGCTAATTCCATAAACTCCATATTCTTCTGTCCAAAATTTAGGGAAAAACTGTGGCAAATAATTGATATTTTTCAAAATAAAGTTGTCCATGAAAAGTTAAAAAATTTGCGATTATCAAGAATATTCATTCGTAATATTACTGCTTTTTTGATTCTCATATTTTTCATTTCCGTTTAAAACTTTTCTCTTCGGTCAGGAGTTACCTCCTGACCGCTAAACAGGAAAGACGGCAGGAGGGAACTCCTGCCGACAGGAAAAACTATAATAATATATGTAGTATTTTGTATCTACGAGTTCGTCCCAGTATTTTTTCTGATAATGATTTACACTTTCCATAATTGTTTCTTTGAATAATTTTTTTTAAATGATAAAATATTTAATTTACTGTTATCTCTCCATTTATCTTAATCTTCACAATCTCAAAGGCTTCTAATCCTTCGTTGTCAACAACTTTGACAGCGATGGAATGAGTGCCCGGTTTGAATTTGTGTGTTTGTTTTCCTTCTTTGTCGAGCATAACATTTGCATTGAAACGGTTTTCAGCATCGTTGTATTCAAAATCCCATGAATAAAATTCAATTCCTGAATCGCTTTCTCCGGTTGCGGTAAATTCGATGATTCGTAGGGAACAGGCATGCCTGTTCCCTACATTATCATCAACACCCAAATCATTAATCTTAACGCTAATCTTTGGTTTCTTTGCAATCGGAACAATTTCGTCAACGGTAACAAGCTTAATGATAATATTTTCTTCATTCTTTAGGCGAGCAACTTCCTGAATTGTTCCCCTTGCAAAAGAAAAAGCTATAATATAACCAATAGCTTGAGCGTTAGATTTGTTTTTCTCGAATAATGCACTGTCAAAACGCCTGCATGCAGAATGGAAATTATCAACAACATTTCTGCCGACATTATCAGAACGTTTTACCTGAATCGGTGAACCTTCCCTTGTTTTGCCATCCATTCCGAAATCATTTCGCTGACGGATATTCGACAAACCTCCAAATTGCTCGACTATCCATTTTTCAAATTCAAAGGCATCTTTATATCTGAGAGTATCGTAATCATATTTATGGAGAGTGACCGTAAAGGGTGCGGAGAATAAATTTTGATTGTTGTTTAATCTCATTTCGGAAACTTTAACAGCCTGAACTGATTGGTCAATTCCAATCCAGTTTCTTTTTAGCTTTTCGGCAACTACGATTGTTGTTCCACCTCCGACGAAGGGGTCAAAGACAATATCGCCTTCATTTGAAGATGCAAGAATAATTCGTTCAAGGAGTTTTTCAGGTTTCTGAGTTGGGTAGCCGATACGTTCATTTGCTTGAGATTGAACTGGTTTAATATCCGTCCAAATATCACCTACAACAGTTCCATTAGAATATTCTAAAAATCTTTTAACTCTTGGCGTATTATTCTTAGTAAAAACAATAAAATCATTTTCAAAAAGTAAATCTAATTTTTCAAGAGTTGTCATTCCATTGCATTTTTCTTTTCCGACTAATTTTTCTATAATTACATTAGGAACAGCCCAACTTCTACCAATTTTAGCTGGATTATAACCTCTCCATTCAGGATCTTTTGGATTAATTTTTGGTCCAGTTATATCCCCTGACATATATGAACCTCTATCATCCCGATTTTTATAAAAATCATCTTTATATTTTTCACTCAACTGTGCAAATTGTGCTTTATATTCATGTTGATTAGATTTAGCATAATAAAATATCGTATCGCTAATGTTAGGCATTTTCTTTCTTGCATCATTATGTGCATTTGTTCTTTGCCAAGTAATATGATTTCTAAAATTATTCTCACCAAATATCTTATCAAGAATATAAACACGAATATAAGCATCGGCATGCCAGTCGCAATGAAGGTAAATAGAGCCGGTTGGTTTAAGCAGACGGTGCATTTCGGCAACTCTTTCTTTTAGCCATGCGATGTAATGGTCAATTCCTCCGCTCCAACGGTCTTCAAAGCTACGTACTTCGCCTTTGTCACCCCAAATAACTTCGTAATTCCTGTTTGAAAAGAAAGGCGGGTCGAGATAGATTAAGTCAATGGATTCGGAGTCCATTTTCTGCATGATTTCGAGGTTATCGCCTAATATTAATTGATTCATAATTCTCAAATTTCATTAAATAATCTAATTTTCATAATCTACAACTACAACTTAATACAAAAAACATTTCAAAACAATAGTATGCGGAATATTTTCATAAATTTATTTTTTGATGAAGGGGGAAATCAATTACGAATTTCAAATTACGAATTACGTTTTGTTGTAAGGGCGAACGGACCGTTGCCCCCAACGGAGAATAATGAGCCGGAAACAATTAATCCCACACATATTTCCAAGTGCAGACCTTTAAGTGGATTCTTCTTCATGAGGAGAATATAGACAATTGTTCGATGGGCAATAGATGTCTTCTAATAAAAGATAAACATAATAGTCAATCAAACTAAATATTTTGTAATTTTTTATATTTTAATTAAAGGAATTCTTATGTCTTTAATCAATATGTTCTTAAAAGAATTGGAACAGGAAGCTGAAACAACCAGAAAAATGTTGAAAATTATTCCGGACGATAAACACGACTGGAAGCCACATCCCAAAAGTATGACCGTAAAAGCATTGGCAACTCATATCGCAGAAGTACCGGGTTGGATTGCTCATGGCTTAGCGAATGACGGTTTGGATTTTGCCAAAGATAAATATACTCCCACTCCCATCAATAATACATCGGAATTAATGGATTTATTGGAAAAATCCGTTGCTGAAGCAAAGTCGCAGTTAATCGATGAAAATGAATCAAAATTAGATGGAAGATGGGTAATGAGAAATGGCGACATGATTCTCATGGATTTATCAAAAGCCGAAGTTATCAGACATTCTTTTAGTCAATTGATTCATCATAGGGCACAATTAGGTGTTTTTCTAAGATTATTGGATATTCCGATACCGGGTTCTTATGGACCAAGTGCAGATGAACAGGGAAAATAGTTCTTATTATTGACCCTAAATTATCAAGCAAAGCTCTTCTGAATTAGAAGAGCTTTTTTGATTCTCGTATTTTTCATTTCCGTTTAAAACTTGTTTCGAACATCTCAATCCAGTCATGAACGCTTATTTTTCCCGTAAGTTCGCCAATGAGTTCATAGGGAATTTGGTCAGGTTTTTTGAATCGGATACAGCCTTTTCCCATATCCAATTTCGCTTTGCAATGTTTCGGATATTCATCAACGAACCACTCCAAAAGCTTGGGGTTGGCATAAATTCCCATGTGGTGAAGAACCACAAAGTTCTTTTGTGAAGCAAGGGAGATAAACGGCAGTGGTTGCTTGGGGTCGCAATGGTAGCCTTTCGGATAGAGCGAATGAGGAACCACATACCCAATCATTCCATATCCCATTCCTTCAACAAATCCTTCGGGTAGGTTATCAATGATAGTTTTTCTCAATTTGATGATTGCCTCCTTTCGGTCATCAGGCAACTGTTCAATATATTGTTCGGGTGTATCTGCTTTAATTTGCATATCAGTTTCCAATTTAATATAAAAAAATTTACAATTCCATTATTCCATACTTTTCAATGCCATAACAACAGGATAGAGCAAGCCTGCAATCAGGATTAAAGTGATGAAAGGTCTGTTGATATTCTGCCATCTGTAATTTTTGCGTCTTACTGCATCTATCGCATGATTGAGTCCTGAGAAAAAGAAAAAGAAGATGAATACAAAAAGAACCGTCAGCTCAGCTTTGACTCCCCAATTGCTGAAATAGACAAAAATCGCGATAAAAGCATAAGATAACAATGCTATTGCAGATTGCCGCTGATAATTGCTTCCTACTTCATATCCTTTAATCTCGGCAGACATTTTTCCGAAAAATAATCCTTCTAAACCGGATATTCCCGAAATTGCGACGATTACTACAGGAATCATGAAATGCAACTGTGCAAAGGGGTTGTAACCATGGGCAAAACCAATTTGATATCCAAAAAAGAATGCAATGCAAACAATAGCAATTCTTAATATCTCGAGTATTTTTAAAATCATAGCTGTAAAGGATTAGTTCAAAAAAAAATCAATCAAAAATAACGAAATAATTTTTGGTAAACAAATACTTCGTTTTTTCAGCAAACCGGCAATTTCTTTAAGTTAGATTTCTATTTTAATAATTTTCTGTTTTCAATGTTTTGCAAAACAGTCATTTGCTGAATGGCAATAAGATTCAGTTTGATTAATCTTTCTTTTTGCGGCATTTTCTCATTAATAAATACTGCATTCAGATTCTCCATATTTGACAGGCAAATCAGTTCGTTGATTGATGCATAATCCCGAATATTTCCATTTAAGCCTGGATTAGAATCACGCCATTGTTTGGCTGTTACTCCAAACATTGCTATATTCAACACATCGGCTTCGTTAGCATAAACAATTGAAGTTTGTGAGGACGTAAGCTCTTGTGGAAGCAGATTCTGCTTAATAGCATCGGTGTGAATATGGTAGTTGAGCTTTGCCAGTTCTCGTTTTGCAGTCCAGCCCAATTGCTTTTGCTCTTCCTCTTTCAGCCGTTGAAATTCTCTAATCAGATAAAGTTTGAATGGTGCACTGATTGCCGAGCCAAATTCGAAAGCTATGTCCTTGTGTGCATAAGTACCCCCGTAACGCCCCTTTTTGACAATGAAACCAATTGCATTGGTTTTTTCAATCCACTCTGAAACGCTTAAAACAAATGAATTAAGACCTGCTTGCATTTTAAAGTGGTCGAATTCGACCACTTTAAAATCAGGATTGTTCATTTGTTCCCAAGTTCCTAAAAATTCGCTTGTTTAGCGGTTACGAATCCAATTTTTAATAATGTCGGCGGCTCGGCTTTCATTTTCTTTAGCATTTGCCATATCGGTAATACAGATATAATCTAAATCCCCTTTGGCAATCATCTGAACAGGTATGTTTTGAACAACTATTGATTTTTGTTTTGCCATAATTTATATTCTTTTGTCTTTGATTAAAATGTGTGCATTTAATTCAGTATCGTTTTGCCTAATTTACTGACGTTCCCAGTTAATGCCTCAACCAAAACTCTATCAATTCCTAACAACTCAAATTGCTCAGGATTGTATTTGTCAAGAAAGGTGATTGTCATACCCATTGCAACAATAATCAAAGGTATCATGAAATGCAACTGTGCAAATGGGTCGTATCCATGAGCAAAACCAATTTGATATCCAAAAAAGAATGCCTGGCAAACAATGGCAATTCTCAGTATGTCGAGTATTATTAAAATCATAGCTGTAAAGGATTAGTTCAAAAAAAAAATTAATTTATGTATTTAATTAAGAATTATTTGAAATCTATTTAAAACATAGTACGTTGAGCTTTCGTATTATTACGCTAAGGTCTCGTAAGGGTACGCTGAGGTTTCGTAAGAGAACGCTAAGCTTCCGTAAACTTGCGGAACTTCTTCCAAGGCTTACGCCACCGCATCAAAGGCGTACGTTACCGCATCAAAGGCTTACGGAACTTCAGCGTAGGCATTTATAAGCAAAATATCAAGAAAAATCGTAAATCAAATAACTGAAGAGGAAAAAACGTTATAAATTATATCTTATATCAAGCCCAGCAAAAAACATATTGAAATTCCAATGAATCGGTTTTGGTGAAGGCTGCAAACAGTATGGACAGTCAGGGTTTCCCTCTTTCACAACATCAGTAAGAATGTAGTCAAAAGCAATAAATGGAGCAAGCTTCAGGTTCCAGAACGAATATTCCCATTGCAATCCTCCGACAATGCCGTAAAGTATGTTGTTCATCTTGCGTATAGGATTATCACTTGCCATATAAGTTCTGTCTCTATCGGTATAGTAGGGTGTAAAGCCATATTCATCAGCTTTTAGAACTATTCTTTTGAACTGTACATCCGGTGGTTTAACAATATAATATTTTTCCTTGTAATGATTTTGGATGACAGTTGAAACTGAAGGACCTGCAAAAAGCGATAATCCTGAATTAAAAAATTTCAAATTAAAGAGCCAGTGACTGGTCAGCAGTTTATAATCAACAATATAATCGAAACCGGTAGATGACTCTGTTGTAATGTAGCCACCTTTGCCATCATCAATAAGAGATGGATATTTATCACCTTCATGAGTTTGTTTGAATGATAAATCTTCATACATAATCCTGCTGATGAAAGAAAGGGGTAGTTTTCCTTTTAGAATAGAAATTTCGGTGGAAATTCCTCCGAAGCCGGTGTTAGTTGCCAGATCTTGCATTTGGAAACATATCGGGTCGCAGGTCCATCGGTAATTAGTATTGTGCATAGCTCGGATATAACCCGATGTAGTCCCAATACTGAAATCAAGCTGGGAAAAAATGTTTGACGGGCTAAACAAAATAATTAGAGCGATAATTTGAAGTACAACTTTTTTCTTCATTGTAAAACCTTTAATTTTATTTTTCAAGTAGATTTTTAAGTTCAATTTTCATAATATTCCCTACCTTAATAGTTTTCTGTTCTCAGATTCCGATAATACTAACATCTGATGAATTGCAATTTGATTTAATTTTATTAATCTATCTTTTTGTGGCAATCCATCATTAATTAATACAGCATTCAAGCTTTCCATATTCGAAAGGCAAATTAATTCATTAATCGTAGCGTAATCTCTGATGTTGCCTTTGAGTTCGGGATTTGCATCCCTCCATTGCTTTGCGGTCATTCCAAAAAGTGCCAAGTTTAAAACGTCGGCTTCGTTTGCATAAACTAATGATGTTTGAGATGGAGTAAGTTCTTCGGGAATAATGTTTTTCTTAACTGCATCAGTATGAATGTGGTAATTCAACTTAGCCAATTCGCGTTTTGCGGTCCAGCCAATCTGTTTTTGTTCTTCTTCTTTCAGCCGTTGAAATTCTCTAATCAGATAAAATTTAAACTCAGCACTTAGCCATGAAGCAAACTCAAAAGCAATATCTTTGTGAGCGTAGGTTCCGCCATATCTGCCGGTTTTTGCCACTATTCCTATTGCATTTGTGGCATCAATCCATCTTTTGGGTGTAAGCGAAAAACTATTTGAACCCGACATATTTTTAATTCCATCGAATTCGATGGAATTAAAATCAGGATTATTGAAAATTTCCCAAAGTCCCATAAATTCAATTGTACTTCTGTTTCGCATCCAGTTTTGAAGTATATAATCACTTCTTTCAGAATCACGATAGCGAGCAATATCCGTCAAACAAATAAATTCTTTTTCTTTGTTTGTCAACAAAGTTACTTCTATACCTTTAACATTTATTTTTGCCATAAATTGCTCATTCTTGTAATAAATTAATTACTATATCTCGTATTCGCCATGAATTATTTGATTCATTAACTAAAATTCCTTTAAGATTAAATATTTCGAACTTACATCTGCAACTTAATGAAAATATATCAGAAAACAAAATCACGATTTGGAAGTAAAAAGGGCGAACTGCCGTTCGCCCCTACACCTATATTTCTAATTATTTGAAAATTAATTCAAATTGCACATACCGGGCGAACAGCCGCCGCCATTTGCACAAGGCGGCATTGTCGGCATAGAATCCGAACGTGATGAAAAACCACCGATATTCGTGGCAGACATCAATTTTTTATGGACTGCGGAATTGCACGAAGGGCAGACAATCTGCTCCTGCTCTTCTTTCACTTTGAAGAAAACTTCGTATTTCGTTTCGCAACTTTCGCATTTATAAGCATAAGTAGGCATAAATCATCACCTTAGATTAATATTTAAAACAATTATTCAATTTCTAACAACCTTCTTTTTTAGGTTTTGCTCCCTTTGGAGTTGCCGATGATGACGAAGCAACAGGTTTCGGCATTGCAATCTGTGGTTTTTGCTCAGCAGATTCGGCTACTCCCGTAATAGGATTGCCGCCAAAATATTTGCTGATATATTTGATTTTTTCAAATTCCGCTTTCTGAGCAGGTGTTGCATTGTCGCTCAATTTTGGAAAAAGTATGCTTTTGTTCCACTCTTCCAAACCGCCTTTTAACTGATAAACGCCTTTGTAGTTCTTAGCTTTCAGCAATAACCATGCTTGAGCCGCTTGGAAATTATCATCGGAATAGAGAATGATTTTTTGATTTTTCATGAGTTTCGATTTGAAGAGCTCGTTCGCCTGAATATTGAGCGAACCGGGAATGTGGTACTCATTAAATTTCTTATCCTGACGCAAATCAATAAGCGTAAAATCTGCTTTGCCTGCGATTAGCCATTTTGCAAGCTCCATAGTTTCGATGTTAGCAGATTTTTCGGCAACCGCAAAGGCTAAATCTTTAGTGTTGATTGTTGCGTAACTGTCTTTGACGGGGTCGCCGATGAATATTGCAATAACACCCAGAAACAGAGCAAAAGCCGCAAGCTTTTTATTTATATTGAAATCATTAATATATTTCATGATTATTTTGCCTCCTTCTTGTAACCGAATTTCTTCTCAACCCATTCGGCTCCGGCAAAACCAAGGACAGCCACAAGGACAATTGCAAAAACAAGTATTCCATAAGGAATATGTGTTGCTTCAGGTAATGTCATTTTTCCAAGATGTGTGGAATTTGCAAAACCTTCGATGAATGGATAAACTTCTCCATAAATGAACGTTCCAAGGAAAACTCCGACAACAAAAACAACTCCGTCAACTTTTCCAACAGAGCAGGCAACTACAGAAGTACCGGGACAATATCCCCCAATCACAAAGCCGAATCCAAGCAATAATCCTCCTGCAATCTGCGGTACCACATAAGTATCAACAAGATTGAGCATAGAAAAGTCCATGAATCCCATTGCGGTAAGGAAGAAAATACCAAGCATAGCCGTTACAATTGCTGCAAACATAACTTTGAAAACAGTCAAATCGGTGAAATAAAACTGAGCGGCAAGTTTTTTGGCGGTTCCGAATCCGGCTCTTTCAAGGAAAAAACCAAACCCGATACCGATTAAAAATGCAACAACAAGACTCATGTTGTCGCCAAAAAATCCGAATTTAAAAAATGGCATCATGTCCATTGTCTCCTTACAAAATAAGCAAGCATATAACCACCGGCAAAAACGCACATCATAAATATCCAGCTTCCCAAATTAAGGATAGCACCGCCCGTAAGTGCCTGTCCGCTTGTGCACCCGCGGGCAAGTTTAGCACCGAAGCCCATCATGGCTCCGCCTACGAGAGCAAATACCAACCTTTTTTTATCGGTAAAACGAGGTCCCCGTTCGATACTTTTTTTGACTCTACCGGCAAAAACTCCAGATATGAATCCACCAACGAGAACTCCGAGTACTTCAAAAATCAGCCAGTCCTTCAGAGGATTAGTAGTACCATCACCGAGATATTCCGAATAAAAATTGTTCGACTGAGTATGTGTCGGGGCAACTTTATTGATGCTAACGGCAACTACAGTCGAGATTGCACCCGAGGCACCAAGACCTCTTCCCATAATAACATAAGAGAGAAGCAACACCAACCCCAGACCAAGACCTGCAAGATAAGGATTCCAGTAGGGTTTTGGTTTGGTATGGTGAGAAGCTTCGCTGTGAGAAACATCAGACATATTAAACTCCTTTTTTATATTGAAAAACTATACATTCATCTGTACACTCTCCGCAATCAATACATTTAGTATGGTCAATCTTCGGCAGAGAGTTTGTGCTTTCCTGCGAAATTGCACCGTAGGTGCAAATCCTGACAGCAGGGCAAGCATGATTTTTAGGACAATATTTTTCTACAATTTGTATCATTCTTTAAAAATTATGGTAAATGGAAAACCCCTGTGGTCCAATGGCTGTACTGTCCTGCATAGACAATAACAAACCTCAGGAACAAACCGCCTATGATAACCATAATCGGAGCCACGGGGGTATGCTGAATTTTGTGATTAACTGCTAAAAGCTGAATAATCAATGGCAATATAATTCCCATTCCCATAACGAAAACCCAGAAAAACGGGGCATAATCGCCGCTTATAATTGACTTTGCCGCTGTTATGTGAACTTCGGTTGAGCTTAAAAGTCCCACAAGAAATAGAAAAACAATAAGTATTTCGGCAAAGAGAAAGCGGTTATCTGCTTTTGCGAGCATTTCTCTTTCGTCCTTCTCTTTTGCTATCAAATGAATCAGTGCCGCGGCAGAAGACAATCCCGAAGTTAAAAACAGAATCCAAAGCATGGAACTGTTCCACAGCGGTCTTGCTCCGAAAGCACTAAGCAAAATACCCGTATAAAGTCCAAGGAACACTCCCAACACTAAACTCGAACCACCGATTAATTTTACGAGCATTCGATTATTATTCAAATAATCAGATATTTTTAAGAGTATCGGAAATCTTGAAGTCAATTTTTCAGGTAATTTCATAAGAGCATTCGCAATTATAACGGGGTAAACCAAAAGAAGAATCCATGAACCCCATGACATCGGAGACCACCACTGGAATGTGGCATACATTCTCCATACATAAAGTTTATGCTCCAAATCCATGAATAATGAAAGCATACCCAGACTCAGTGCAATTAGTGAAATCATCGGAGTCATGAAGCATGAGCATTTTCTTTTTTCTGTTCTTCCGGTCAGAATAAAATAACCTGCGATTATCATTATTCCGGCAACAAGTCCTCCCAGAAAAAGATAAACGGGAATCTCCCAACCCCAGATGCTGAGGCTTAGGTCAATCTGATGATTATGTCTTGTATAAATTAATTCGTGCATGTAGTCACCATTTTTTTAAATTGATTTTTAAGTTAAATAGAATATTTGTGGTTTAGTGCCGGCTTCCGGAATAATTGAGTGATATTTTCTTTCCTGCAATAATCTGCTTACTTCGCTGTTCGGGTCGTCCAAATCGCCGAAGTGCATACAGTAAGTCGGACAAACCGAAACACAAGCCGGAAGTTCGCCTTTTTCCACACGATGAACGCAAAATGTACATTTTGAAGCATATCCTTCAGGATGAATGAATCTTGCATTGTAAGGACAAGCGGCAATGCAGGCTTTACAGCCACTGCATTTATCATAATGCACAAGGACAATACCGCCTGCATCCGAAATATGACTTGCATTGCAGGGGCAACAGTAAACACAGGGAGGATTATCGCAATGATTGCATCTTTCCGACCGGATTTCCATTTGTATTTTCGGGAATTTCCCGATTGTTTCGTAAGCAATCCAGTCGCGGCTGAACCCTTCGGGTACTTCATTTTCGGTTTTGCAGGCAACTACGCAATCCATACAACCGACGCATTTTTTTGTATCTATAACCATACCGTATCTTGCCATCTTATGCCTCCATCTCAATAGTAACGAAATTGACACTCATACCCGTTCCACCCATAACAGGATCTACAATGTATTTTGAAATCAGACCTGAATCGCTTGCACCTTTTAAGTAAGCTCCTTTGAGCATTTTAGAGTTATAACCGAATCCGTGACTCATAAATACGCAGTCAGTTCTGATTCTTTCGGTTGCTTTAACTTTAACCTTGTTTGAAACAAGACCTTCAGTATTTTTCAATTTGATATAATCCCCGTTTTTCAATCCATATTTATTTGCTATATCAATATTCAGCCAAACTTCATTTTCTTCCATCATTTCTTTCAAAATAGGATTCGATTGTGTCATGCTGAAAGTATGAACCGGAGAACGTCCAAATAGTAATCTGAAATATCCTGCCGGCGGTTCTTCCGGTTTGTTGAATTTTGGAATCGGATCAAGCCCTTTTTCAGCAAGCTGAGTTGAATAGAACTCAACTTTGCCGGAAGGTGTATGAAATTCAGGTTCGATTCCGTCTTCGATATAAATAGGTTGAGGATGACCCAGGATGATTCCTTTTTCTTTAAGTTCATCAAACGAAAGTCCGGCTTTATCTATTCTGTATTTTAAATATTCTTCGGCATTTTTCCATGGGAAATAATGACCGAGTCCCATTTTGTCCGCTAATTTTTTAAGGAACCACCAGCTTTCTTTCTGGTCATCAGGAGGGTCCAGAACCGGCTGACGTATCCCAACAAAAGGAGTCTTGAATGGAGATGAATGCAAATCGTCGTAGCGTTCCAGGTAAGTTGCCTCCGGAAGAACAACGTCTGCATATCCGGCAATTTCACTTGGCAGAACATCAATAACAACAAGCAAATCCAGATTGTTGATTGCTTTTATGGTTTCGCTTTGATTTGGCAGTGACTGAATAAGATTGGTAGCATACACAATCCATCCCTTAATCGGATAAGGTTTTTCGGTGATTGTAGCTTCACGGATTCCATTTGTCAATCCTTCGTCTTCGCCTGCCCAAGGATATTTTTTATCAGGATTATCGGCTCTTGGTCTGGTTACTTCAGGATAAGGAGGATATGGATACCCCGGGATACTCATTTTAACAGGTTTGAAAAATGCTCCTTTGTGATTCCAGTTGCCCATTAGTGCATTCAAAAGAGCAATTGCCCTGCTTCTTTGGGCATCATCTCCGTACCACGAAACGTGTCTTCCGGGATGAATCAATGTGGCAGGTTTATATCTTGCCATTTCTCGTGCAGTCTCGCGGATAACGTCGGGTTCAATCCCTGTTTCTGCGTAGCACCATTCGGGTGAATATTTTGTAATTTCTGCAGTAAACTGTTCGAATCCAAAAGCATATTTCTGAATGAATTCTTTATCGTAAATATTTTCCTGAACGATGACGTTCATCCAGGTGAGCAGCAAAGCCATATCCGTACCCGGTTTGATTGGTAGGTAATGTTTTGCTTTTCCTGCGGCAATTGAAAATCTTGGGTCAACAACTATTAACGACAGCCCTTTTTCGATTGCTTTGGAAAATTCCTGGACCTGAGAGTTATGCATGTTTTCGCCAAGATGAGAACCTATCAGAACCATACACTTCGCATTTTCAATATCAGTTCTTTCGGGTGAGCCGATAACATCTCCGAAAGTAAGTTCAAATCCAACTTCTCTCGGACCTCGGCATTGTGCGAACGATGGGGCAATTGTGTGGGGAGTTCCGTAGGCTTTCAAAAAGTGCTTGAGGAAATTTCCACCAAGCCCGTGAATGAATCCCACAACAGATTCGGGACCATACTGAGTTTTGATTTTCGTGAGTTTTTCGGCTGTATAGTTTAAAGCTTCGTCCCAAGTTACAACTTTCCACCGCTCTTCACCGCGTTTTCCGGTTCGGATTAGCGGAGATTTCAATCTGTCGGGGTCAGTTATAACTCCGGGTCCGCCTGTTCCACGGGGACAAAGTCTGCCGTTGCTTAGCGGGTCAAGCGGATTGCCTTCAACTTTCCAAATCTTTCCGTCCTTAATGTAGGCTATTGCACCGCATTTCCAGAAACAAAGATTGCAAAAGGTAGGTACTTTTCTTATACCTTTTTCTGAATGTTTTTCTGCCAGTGCTTTCGAGCCTTTTGCCAAATAGCCGATGGAACCGACAGTTGCGGCTGTACCGAATGTTGCGGCAGAAATTTGTAAAAATTTACGTCTTGAAAAAGAGTTCATTAGTTCCTCGTAATTCTTTTTATACCGTTTTTAATTTGTTCACAATCTGAATACTTTGTGTAAACCTCGCATTGCTGACATTTAATTGTCTCGCAGATGTTATCTTTATGTTTATATGTCCAGCACGGTTGGGAGTGACCCATGTATGCTTCGCAGGTTTCGCGTTCTTTTGCAGGGCAGTTCACAATTGTCCAGCAGGGAATCAGAGAATAAATTGTTCTTATTGCTGAAATGGAGAATTTCATTTCTCCGATTGCATTTCGGATACAAAGTATTCTTTCAATATCTTTTTGGGAGTAAAGCCTGTGTTTTGAGTCTTTTTTGAAAGGGAGAATCAATCCTTCGCGTTCGTACATCCGCAAGGTGTGGACTGACACGCCGAGCATGGTTGCCGCCGAACTTATGGAATAAGCCGGAGTCTCTTTATTAATCGCTAATTCGAATTGCATAAGCAAAAACTATATTTTTAAATATCAAAATAATTAACATTCAAAAATATAGAAATTTTCAAATATGAGCAAAGAATAAATGCAACTCAATCAAATTAAGTGTTTGATAAATAATAATTTAGACAAACCATAAAAATATTTTAGTGGAGGTGAATATTGCGAAGATAATTAAATATTAGTAGGATGATGCTGTTATTATGTTTATCATGAAAAGTCTTAGTAGCACTCGAATACCAACCTATTACCTTATTAAACCCTACCAAATAAGGTAATAGGTTATGGTTCTATGGGTTTACTCCGAGCTACTAAGGTTTTCTCAGCAAACATTACAGCATTTCAATTTGTTTTTCTGAAAAATTAAGCATTCAAAAAATTTCTCTCAATTTGCATTGCATCTTCAAAACAATTATGCAGAAAATGCAATGAAATATCACCTAACCCGTTGATATTATTTCAAATAACGAATTATTTTCCATTGCATCTTTGTGGTGAAAAAGATGCAAAGATGCAATTTTTGGTGAATATTCGGAATAGTCTTGAACTGGGATTTCTGGGATTTAAGGGATTAAGATTATTTAGAACTTATTCCTCCCAATTTGCATTGCATCTTCAAAACAATTATGCAGAAGATGCAATACAATTATCACCTAACCCATTGATATTATTTCAATAACCGAAATTTGAGCCGTTGCATCTTTGGACTCAAAAAGATGCAAAGATGCAATTTTTCCGCCGTCTCCAAGAATACGGGGTGAGATTGACTAACTTTCAAAGAACGATACTCAATATATAAACGAAAATAATGATTATTTATTACTATGGAAATGAAGTAATATATTACTTTATTTTCGGTCAGGAGTTGCCTCATGAACTCTAAGATTGATTGAAAATTAATATGGCAAGTAGAAAACGGCAGGAGGGAACTCCTGCCGTGAGGAAAATATATTATATTTTTACAAACTTGCTAACTTTATCTCCCACTCTCATAAAATAAACCCCAGTGGGCAAACCCGAAACGTTAATTCTAAATTGAGAATTGGGAATTGAAAATTGTGAATTATTCGAATCAGAAATTTTTATTATTTCTTCCCCAAAGACATTTAAGATGCGGATGTCAGGGTTGGTCACAGCATTCTGTGACCCTACAGAAATTTCAATATATTCTTCTGCCGGATTTGGGAAGATTTGAATATCATTATTTGATATGAATTTAACTTCTTCCGCTATATTCACCAACTCATCGGAATATAGATAGATTTTGCTGTCAGAGGTTACCCCTAAAATTTTATCCTTTGTCAAATATGCCATATTCATTAATTCAATATTCGGATGTTCGTCGTAAGTATAACTTGTATCCCTTAGCCAAATTTTTCCACCATTTGTGGTCATCCAATAATTATAAAAAGAACCTCTTGCCATGCCATGTAATGAGTCAAAAAATTTTACTTTGTTCAATCCATATAATTTCTTTGGCATTGAATCCAATTGAATTTCCCATGTTTTACCTCCGTCTGTAGTATGGAGGATATTATTACGACTTATTCCTGTTGTTTCAACCTGCTCACCCCCGACCCCCCATCCAATTAATTTATTAATAAAATTGATTCTTCTTAACCTTCTTGGAATGGTCGGATAAGCTACCCAATTCATTCCGAAATCATCTGAGCGTATTATGTAATCAATAAAATTCGGATTATAAGCCATTGCAATAATAATGCTACCATCTTTTACAGCTAAATCACTAAAAGCAGTAGGATAAGTACTATCAGGTAAATTAATCTTTGGCTGAAACCAACTTAACCCTCCGTCCGATGTGAGTAAAAGTACTCTGGGTGTGACTAATCCGCCAAATTGTGAATTGTACATATCAACTCTAAATTCAAATGCTTGATTTTTACTGTAAGGTGCAATATATTTTGCCTTTTTCCAAGTTCTGCAATGGTCAGTAGAGCGCCAGTAATTATTTGTGTCACCAACAATAATGCAAAGATTTGTATCCGGATATGAAACTTCACAAATCTTTGGTGGCCAGTAGAATTGTTGATGGATATTAGTATCTGATAATGTCGTAACCCATGTCTTTCCACCGTCCGAAGTTACTTTTACCCAAGGTAAATTCCTTTGTAGATTAGCTATTGCCACACAATTCATTGAATCAGCACAATCAATTGATTCATACCTCAATTCAGAACGATACTGACTATTATTCAGAAATATTTCACAAGAGTCAGCCAATACCCAGTTTGATGTTTGAGCATACAAATTCCCATCACTCAAAAAACAAAATATAACAAAAACCATAAATTTGAATTTACGAGAAAACAAAGAATTTGAGGCAGAAATTAACTCTGCCTCAAATTTAGAAATAACACTTTTGCCTAAATTAGAAAATACTTTGGACATATAAAATCATTCTACCTTAGTAAAACAAATGTGCCAACGAAAATCAGTTCATCATCAATTAATATTTTGTAAAAATAAGTGCCATTCTGTAAATTATTTGATTGAAGGGAAACTATAAAATCTATGTTATTTTTCTGATAGTTACCATCCAAATATATTCTTCCTAATTGGTCAAAAACTTTAATATTTAATTTTCCCTTATACGTACCGGTCAAATGTAAATCCATGTTTTCTTTAGATGGGTTTGGTGCGGAAAATGCCTTCAAATCAAAATTAATATTAATATTAATTTTGTTGGCTTCTTCTATTATAGGTTTTCTTGTTATCTCGGTCCAACAATGTGAAATACAAGGGGGTATGCATTGATAAACTGTAGGGTACGGATATGGCTCCTGTTCTGTCAATGGCAAAGGACTAAAGGTTACATTTCCCTGCATGTCTTTAGTAACGGCATATTTCAACTTGCAACAAGCAAAATTGCTTGCATCGCACTCTTTATACCTTGTACCTACACTAAGAGTTTCTGGAAGTTGCCAGCATTTTGCTTTTGCAACTCTATAATTGGTCCATGTTTGACCTAAACCAGGTAAATCCAGTCCGCCATTTTTTATCATCCAGTCAGTTATCAAGCTTTCAGCAAGTTGAACATCAACAGGCGGAATACAGTTATCACAGTTTTCCAAGGTATAATCTGAAAATTCATAGTCGTAATATGCAGGGTCGCACAGCGTATTGGTTCGAGATCGGTATCTGAATTTAATTATACAAGTAGAGTAGTTCGTACATACCGTCGAAACAGTAGCTTCAATCCAATTTGACCACAATCCACTTTCACACATATAACAATTTACAGGATCAGGTTGATTTAAAGTTAGGGTTTGGTCACAATAAACAGTGCATATAGGCGGACAAGTTGGTGGTGGAATTATTGTTTCATTCCAGTCTAAACTAGCTAATACATAATGATTTTGTTGTAATAAGTAGTTAATTGTATAAGGTCGGGTGCAGCAAACATTTGTTTGGCATAATTCAGTGCTAGTGTTATGATTCATTATAAACCTTACTATATAATTTATAAGGATCATAAG
>CAZSHX010000033.1:0-47103 GCA_964606895.1 uncultured Hyphomicrobiales bacterium | reverse complement strand
TTAGAAGTAATTTTAAGGGGATTTTCTTTCTTTTCTTTTGCCGGACCTTTTTTTTCGAGTGGTTTAAAATATTTTATCATAGGTGAAAATGTAAGGACAATAAATATGACAAGGTTAATATGTTATTGATTTTAGGGTTGAAATTACAGGTAATTGAAGATTCATGTTTATATGATAAGTATATCCGCTGCACTCAATTCGGTTATTGGAATCCGGATTCAGTAATGAGCAATAAATGTAATGGTGCAGATAATTTTGATTATGCAAAAGGAAGATTCAGAGTGGTTTTTTCCGAATATTTATTCCAAACGAAGGAAGGTGAAGAGTTAAGACTAAATTATCATCAAATAGACTCCATATTAACTTTGAATAACAATTTCACCAAAACCGGAAAAGAATTATCTGAACTAAATAATTTATTCGGTAATTTCAATTTAATTAAAGTAATCCCTGCTGACATCGACTCAACCCTTATATCAGCTCGTTGCTATGATATTGGATTTAATAAATATTCAAATGTTGATTCAATTTTAAATCATTTATTATTTAGCTATATTTGGCAACGATTTATACAAATTCGATTACGTTTCGTAAGTGCTTTTAAAGAACAAATTATACAACACATAAGAAAATGCTCCAAAAAAAGCGTTAACAATTCATACTATACTTAAGAATTTACTCACGATTCTGGACATCACCAATATATGTTTGTCCGATTAAAGAAAAGCAATCTGTAACTTTATTCAATTTAATTCATTTCTGTTATTGTGAAGTTGAAAGAATACCAAAATATGGAGGACGAAGCACTTTTCTCCCTTTTTCAGAATACCAATGATGAAAAGGCATTTGGAGAATTGTATTCACGATACAACAAGAAAGTATTTGCCTACTGTATTCGGGCTTCCAAAGACAAGGACACGGCAAAGGATGTTTTTCAGAAAATCTGGATGAGCATTGTTGCAAACAAAATGAAGTTCTTTGAAGGCAGTTTCATTGCCTGGCTGATGATTATTACGCGGAACCAGTGTCTGATGGAAAAACGGAACGAGAAACTGACTTCCGAAATCACTGAAAACACTTTGGTCAGCGAGACATTTGAAATTGAAGATTCTTTTGAAAAAAATATTATTAAATCGGCAATCGAAAAATTGCCTGCTGAATTTAAGGAAATTATTGAAATGAAATATTACGACGACTTTAGTTATGACGAACTGGCAAATGCTTTGCAAATTTCGTTATCGCTCGTGAAAGTCAGACTTTACAGAGCAAAAAAGATACTTTGCGAATCTTTAAAAGAATTTAAGGAGAATACAAATGCAATTTGATGAATTGGCAGTAAAATACTTTGATAATGATTTGTCTCAAGCCGAGCAGTTGGAGCTTGATAGATTGTTTTCGAGTTCACCTGAATTTAAAATCGAGCTGAACAATATTGCTGTACTCGACAAACAGTTAGAATCTCACAAAACTGTACTTCAGGAATCGGATTTGATTTTCCTCGGTGATTTCGGTAATGACCTGATTTCTTCAATCGAAGCTGTAAATATTCGAGCCAAATCACCAAGTGTTTTCTCCCGCAACAAAAAATTGACGGCACTCCTTTTGCTTTTGTTGGGATTTGTTGCTTTAATACCTGCATTTTTTGTTTTTTGGGGAAATGGTTCTGCTCCCATACAAAAACCGAATGCTGTCGTTTCGCCTGTTAAAATTATTCAAAACGTAGCGGCTAATCAAAAAGTAACGGAAATTGCACAAGTAAAATCTAATAAACAAGTTGCGATTCTGAAACAGGAAATAGCCAAATCGGAAACTCAGGCTCCTGCTGTCGAATCAAAATCCAAAAATGAGTTAAGCGGAAAAATAATTGAGAATAATGCTTTTAATTCCAACGAAATGGTTGCTTCACTTCAAAAAGAACTTACGATATATCAGACGAAAAACGATATTCTCAATCAGGCAATCATTGAGAAAAAACTCGGAATTTTGCTTCGCGATAACAATCTTTCTCTTGCTCAATCAGAGGAATATCTCATAAAGGCAGTTAATAAATTCAGGCTCATCAGCAAACCCGAACTTCTTGCCGAAGCTATCGGGGAGCTTGGCAAACTTGAATCCCGAAAAGGAAACAAAACAGTTGCTCAGGCTAAATATGAAGAATGCCTGAATTTGCTCAAATCGGTCAAATCCTCAAAAGTGCATTATTGGGAAAAGGTGAAGGACAAAAACAATTGATTTGAAAAGAATTTCAAATCTTTACAAATTTACTTAAATTATCACCAAAACGAACAAAATATACACCCGAAGGCAAACCCGAAACGTCAATTCTTTGTCCTCCGCTGGCGGAGGTGTCTGCGGAGCAGACGGAGGTGGAAACGATTTCACCAAAGACATTGAGGATGCGGATATCTGTGTTGGGCACAGAGCCTTGTGCCCCTACGGAGATTTCGATGAAATCGGTAGCAGGGTTTGGATATATAAACTGATCAAAAATATTTGTAGTCGGTTGTTCTTCCGGAATGCTGACGTTTTCTTCATTAACAAGAATACCACTGTCGAAAGTAGCCGCATATAATCTGTTATGTTCATCAAAATCAATCTCGGCTAAGGAATAATGAAAAATGTTCTCGAATACCTGCCAATTCTCACCTCCATCGAAGGAACGAAGAATCTTGGAAGATGTAAAAGCATAAATATTTCCAATTTTATCAGTTTTTATATTCATTATCCTATCATTATCGGAAAAAACTCTACGATAGGTTTGAAAGTCAGAACTTACTTTGATGATTCCTTTTTCGTCGCCAAGTAAAACACTGTTATCTGAATTTGCAAAAATGCACTGGAAAAACTCATTGAATTTCAAATCGTATTTTTTCATCACTGAATCAGACAAACTCAATTTATAAATACTTGAATCGGTAGCCGCTATTATAATGTTACTCGATTTGTCAAAACAGCCATCAATAATACTTGGTAAATTACTGTTGGGTTTTTGGAGATAATCCCAAGTTGTTCCATTATCGGTGGATTTTGAAATTTTACTCACACATACAGCGTAAATATCACCTGAACCGAGATACAAAAATCTTTTTACGCCTGTAATATAGTTAGAATACAGCTGTTCCAATGTTTCACCATTATCTGTAGAGCGATAATAGCCTGCTCTGGATGAAGATAAATGAACCGTACCGTTAGGTGAATAAGAAATAAGTTCAAAACTGGCACCTTTTTTCTTGTCGCTCCAAATTTCTTTTTTTATATCATATAAGTACGTTATCAAATTAGAGTTTACAAGAAGTTTGTCTTCAAAGCAGAGTATTCTTGAAAATGATTCTAATTCCAATCCCTCAAATGATTTGATCCAAGTTTTCAAATTGTCCAAACTTCTGTATAATCCAAGAGAACCACTAACATAAATAATATTTTTCTCAATCGGCTCAACAAACCGTATAGGATAGAAATCAGGATCTTTCTCAAATAGAGACCAAGTGATTCCATAATCGGACGATATGAAGATTCTGGAACCGTTGTCTGTCAGATACATCAATGAATCTTTAGTTGATACTAATGATTGAACTGAAGTGATTTTGAGGCTATTTTCAATTTTTGTCCAATTCATCCCTTCATTATCAGAATAAAATAAACCATTATATGCACCTGCAAACAGCCAACCTTTGCTGTTGATAGAAAAACATGTCATGTAGTTTTTTTGAAAATGGGTAGTATCGCAACTTGTCCATGAATCACCAAAATCAGATGATTTTAAAATAACATATCCATTTTCGTTACAGCCTTTTGCATAAATATATTTCCCTGAAGTTAAATAAAAGGAGTATATAGACATCGCAGGTCCTTCGGATAACTTCCATGAATCACCATTGTTAACAGATTTTGCAAATCTTTTAAAATTCAAGCCCAAAAGTATTGTTTTTTGGTTGGGGAAGCATATTGATTCTATAGTCAACGTATCGAGTTCACTCCATATTTTGTACCAATTATTACCATTATCAACAGATTTGAAAATTCCTCTTTGTCCTGCATAGATATATAAATTTCCGACGAAATCTTTTTCAAGAAGAAATACATTTTTTTGCAGATTTGTATCAATCTGCAATTGCCACGAATCACCATCATTCGTTGATGAGTAAAGTGCATTATTCCTGATTCCGAACAAAACGGAGTCTTTGCTTAGCATTCTTTCAATGCCTCCACCGGATGGTCCTTTAATTTTTGACCATTTGGCAGAAATGGCATATTCATTTGACATTAATAGCATAAATACGACGAACAAAACAAACGACAAATTTTTCATAATTAATTTAACCATTAATATTTTAATAATATTTATATCTTAATAAATTTCATGACTCTTCCCCCCACCCTAACAAAATAAACTCCCGAAGGCAAACCCGAAACGTCAATTCTTTGTCCTCCGCTGGCGGAGGTGTCTGCGGAGCAGACGGAGGTGGAAACGATTTCACCAAAGACATTTAAAATACGAATGTCCGCATTGGGCAAGGCATGCCTTGACCCTACAGAGATTTCGATGAATTCGGAGGCGGGATTTGGAAAGATTTCTAATTCTGACGGTTCATTATTGTTTTGTTGAACCGTCAGAATATTGTCCCATTTGTAAACACCTGTGAAAGTAGCCGCAAAAAGAGTACCTTGTCCGTCATAAGCAAATTCTCTGAATAATTCTTGGACTATCATTCCTGTGTAGGGTGGTAAATTTTCCGTATAGCTTGTCCATGAAAGTCCTTCGTCATTACTGATAAAATATCCTTCATTATAGCTTCCGCAAATTATTCTATTTCCCATATCGGGCGAACCGATGCAAGAAATATTGGTTTCCGTTGTGAAGCCCTGCTCTAATTTCGTCCAAGTGGTGCCTCCGTCTGAGCTTTTGAAAATTTTGTCCTTATGTGTCCCTGCATAAATTATATTGTTCTGCGAAACATAGAAGCAATGAAAATCAATATGATGGTCAGATTGCAGAACTGTTTCCCACGTAATTCCATAATCGGTAGTCCTATAAATTGAAGAATCAGCGGCAATAATGAGGTTGTCATTCCTATCATAAGTAACAGCAGAAACGTAAGAATGTTTGAATCCAATATTAATCCAACTTTTGCCGCCATCCTTGCTGAGAATTAATGAATCATAAGTATTTGGAATGATGATTTCATCTTTAGAATTAATGGCAATATTTCTCAAGCCCGTATAGAGCATCATATTCCCGGTATATAACTTTTCCCAGTTCCGACCGTTATTTGAAGATTTAAACAGATTATTTTCGTCAGATGCCGCATAAATAATACCTTTAGAATCAACAATCAATTTTAAGATTGATTCGTCGGTGATTCCATTATTAACTGTTGTCCAGCTGTTCCCTTTATCAGAACTGAAATATATCCCATTTCGTTCAGACCCTGCAAATATACCAACATTTTTTACTGATATTATACATTCAATTGGTATTGGAGTTGCAATTCCATCATTAAAGAAAAACCAACTATCCCCGTTATTTGTAGATTTGTAAACGCCACAGTCAGTTGCTGCAAGAACATTTCCTGAACTATCGCCAAAAAACAGGTCATAAGTAGAAACAGGAATCAATCCTTCATTCATAAAATTCCATGTTGTATCATTTTGTTTCAATCGTAATAAACCAATCCCATAAGCTCCGGTATAAACGTTTCCCTGAGGATCACTTTTTAAAAAATTCATCCCAAAACCTTTAAAATTGCGAATTCCACCAATGATTTCCGACCATGAATTCCCAAAATCCATACTAAAGAATATTCCTGCCGAAGAAGAAACTATCAATTTATTATCAATGGTCGTTGTCATTGCAGTATAATCAGTATATGATGAATTTTGTGAAATTGGAAGGCTCCCGGATATTTTTTCCCACGATTCTCCATAATTTGACGACCGATAAATTCCATTATGAAAATCTCTTAAAAAGAGATAATCTGTGCCGTTTGAGTGAATTTTCTCAATTTGGCTATAACTTCGCTCCAATAAATCTAATGAATCAATTCCTGTTTTACAGGAAGACCACTTAAGTCCTTGGTCTGAACTTTTGTAAACGCTATCATCGCCGGCACCGAATAAATAATTATTCACTGAAACAACGCCACGTAAATTTGAATAAAAATTGCTCACATCTTTCCAACTGTTCCCTTTGTCTGTACTTCTCATCAGACCACTGCCCCATCTGTCATCATTATCTCCTTCACTATAGCTTAATAGGTAAACACTGTCTGCATAAACCATAGAAAAGTAACGATATCTAAATGAATCCAAAGCCGCAAACTGCCTTTCCCACTTGCTTGTGGTTGTATTCAGCTTGTATATCTTTTCATTGGTAACAAAGATATTTTTCTTAACTGTGTCATAGCAAAAGCTCCAACAAAATCCACCGTAGGGTCCGTTTGTTGGTTGCAAATTGTAAGTATTATCTGCAAATAAACAGTTAAATGCTGACAACAAAAAAATCAAAAGCAAAAATATCTTTTTCATAAAAATCAATCTTTAATGAATTTATTAACTGTATTGTTTATTCTCACAAAATAAACTCCCGACGGTAAACCCGAAACGTTAATTCTTAAGCCCTCTCCTTCGGGGAGGGTTTGGGTGGGGTTCTTAACGGTTTCCCCAAAAACATTGAAGATGCGGATGTCAGTGTTGGTCAAGGCATGCCTTGACCCTACAGAAATTTCAATGAAATCGGTGGCGGGATTGGGTGAAATTGAAAACTCGTTGGATATTTGGGTTTCTTGAATATCCGTTCTGACTTTCCAATAATCAATTACTACCTTGCTTTGATTCACCCATCCTGTGTCGGACCAATTATAACCGAAAGAACCGACCATTAAATTCGGGCTGTTCGGATTATATTGCTTGTCCGTCTTTTTTGTTTTAACCCATAAGGAATCTTTAAAAGTAAAATTTATAATCTCTGAAGTGAGTTTAAGTGTGTCGTAAGTCCTGACTTCTTTGTTCCGGGTTACTTGTTGATTTTTGTTTTCCCACTGATAAAACTCAATGATTCTTTGTTCGGAGTCATAAACGGTGCTGTCCTTGGAAATTTCAATCCACAATGTATCTTTCAGATAAAGAGTTGAAAATTCAATTATTTTGCCGTGAGAATTGTAGTTATAGAGAAATTTCGTGTCATCGTGCCAATCGGAATCTCGAAATGATTGATAAATTTCCTGACTCAGGTTTCCTTTTGAATCATATTCATTCAGTATTCGGGTGGAAACTTTGAAATCTTCGTTCGGTCGTTCGTAGATTACAGTTTCAACGAGAAGGTTTTGCGGATTGTAGAAATATTCGGTTCTCAAGGAACTCCACCAATAATATAGCGAAGATTGGCTGTCAAAAATCCAGTTAAGATTTTCCTTCAAAACAAGGTTGTTTTTAGAATCATACTGGTATTCGTTTCTCGACAGATTTTCCCAGCGGTCATTTTGCCAGACTTGAAAAGACTCTGTTCTGAGAAGGTTAGCATCATTGAAAGAAAAATTAATGCGTTTGAATTGCTTCAAAAAACCTTTTTCCCAATATTGCCAGAGATGTTCCTTTTTGGTTCCCTGTTCATTGTAGGCATAACTGATTTTGGTAGTTTCTCTCCAGCTGGTTGAATCCCAATAAGAATAAATTTCGTCGGCAACAAGCAGACTGTCTTTCAGAATAAATTGAGAATTCATCTCATTTTTATCGGCTAATGCAAAAAGATTAGCCGAGATGAAAAATGCAAATAGAATTGCAAAAGCTGTTTTTATTATCGAAGACTTCATAATCGTGCCTTTCGAAATCGATTTATTTAAAAAGAAATTTCCGTTTAACTCAGTTCAACGGGCATACCTGTTCTAAGCGATTCGAGTGCGGCAAAAGTTGCCTCAGTTACCGTAAAAATCTCTTTGTAAGAAATCGGGAAACCCCTGCCTGATTTTATTCCGTCAATTGCCAGCAATACTTCTTCGCGGTGACCTTTTTTCCCGTCATAAGTTTTCTTTGTCGTTTTTCCGTTTCTGACAAGCTCGAGCGAAGTAAAATTGTTCATAACCGCAATATTACTCTCGCAGAATGCTTCGCAATATTCTTTGGGATAACTTGAATCTCCGTTTGAAAAATATTCAAGAACACCAATCGAGCCATCGGAAAATTTTATGGTTATAGCAACATTGTCATTGTTGAATACTTCGGAATTTGTTGATGAAATGGATTCAGCATAGACTTTAACAGGAAATGCTTTGGTAAGGTAAACCATGCAGTCAATAAAATGACAAGCTTCACCGACAATTCTTCCTGCTCCTTGCTCGGGGAGGTACACCCAATGATTTATCGGCAGTTTGCCAGCATTCACCCGATAAGAAATTGACATCGGTTCATGCCTTTTTGAGAAAAAGTCAGCCATATCCACGAAAGGTTTCGAAAAGCGGCGATTGAAGCCAACCATAACAGAGCCATTTTTTTCTTGAACCAAAGAATCAATTCTGTAGAGTTCCTCAAGACTAATCGCAAGTGGTTTTTCGACGAAAACAGGTTTACCTGCATTCAACGAATCAATCACATATTTCCCGTGAGAGTCATGTTTGGTTGCAACGAAAATCATGTTCACATCAGGGTTTTTAATCAATTCCTCGGAATCGGTTGTTGCAAATTGAAATCCGAATTTCTTTGCGGCAGAGTGTGCATTAACGGGAGTGGAAGTAGAAACAGAAATCATTTCCGAATCGGTTTCTTTTAGTGGCGGCAAAAGATAGCTTTGAGCAAATACTCCTGCACCGATAAAACCAATTTTTACTTTTCCTGTAGTCTGCTTTTTCTCTGTAACGGGCAAAGTGCGTTTCATTGCGTTTTGGCGTTCAGGATATTGGAGCATAATCCCAATAAATGGTTCTGAGATTTTTCCGGTAATCAGGTCATAGGCTCTGACTGCATCATTCACATCAAAAGTGTGAGTAGTCAGGGTTTTAACGTCCATATTTCCTGTTGAAATCAAATTAAGGAAAGCTTCCATATTCCTGTTCTCCGTCCAACGAACATAAGCAGAGGGATAATCAACACCAACTTCTTCGTAAACAGCATCATATCTGCCTGGTCCGTAGCTACAGGATATTGTCAGCTCAAGCTCTTTTTCGTAAAACGGGCTTCTTGGGATGTTCATCGGCACAGCACCAACAACGACAATTTTGCCTTTTTTACGGGTTAGCTGAAGGGCAATATCCATCGGTTCTGAAGATTCGGTGCTTGCCGTTATGATAACAGCATCGAAACCAATGCCGCGGGTGAAGTCTTTGATTGATTTGATGTAATCTTTTTTGCTGGGATATACTTCCGAACAGCCGAATTTTTTAGCAAGTTCAAAAAGTTTGTCGTTTATATCCATCCCGACTACTCTGCACCCGGAGGCTTTGAGTAACTGAACGGTTATTTGCCCAAGAAGACCTAATCCGATAACTGCGACGTTCTCTCCAAGTTTCAAATTTGCCTGCCGAACGCCCTGCAAAGCAATGGTTCCGAGAGTAGTATAGGAGGCATCTTCCAAAGTTACATTTTCGGGCAATTTAACGGCAAGATTTTTGGGAACTGAAATAATTTCGGAATGAGTGGCATAGCCTGCACCCGCACATGCAACCCTATCGCCTACGGAAAATTCCGAACAGGTTGACTCAATCACAATCCCCGAAGCACTGTATCCGAGAGTTTTATAAGAATCCAGTTTCGATTGAACTTTTTTTAGGGTAGAAACTAATCCTTCTTTTTTTAAAATATCGAGCACGGCTTTGACTTGTTCCGGCTGTTTTTTTGCACGTGCAAGAAGTGAGGATTGTGAGTTCGAGACTGAAATTTTCTCTGTTCCCGCACTGATTAAAGAAAAGCAAGTTCTAACGAGAATGCCGTTTTCGTGACACTTCGGAGCGGGAAGTTCCCTAACGGTCATTTCGCCTGTTTTTTGATATTGAATTACCTGAAGCATATTTTTTTTGGAATAAATATTAATAAAATACAAATTTACGAAATTGCCTGATTAATAAGAATAAATGAATTTCGAACTTATTTCATAAAGATTTAAATAATACTGCCGATTAATAATCTTTTAGGAATATTTTATGCGATTACTGATTTGAATATTATGCAAATAGTTGAATTACTGAAGAAAAATTCCCTTCCGTTACTTTTTGGTATCGGATATTTGTTTTTGGCAGTGTGTGGGCTACTTATGCCTTATAACCATCCGATTTTCATCACACTCTGGCTCCCGGGTGGTTTGATAGCTGTTGTGTTGGTACTGGTGGAGAAAAAAAATTGGTTACCGTATATAATTGCCGCATTTGTGTCAAATATCATTTTCGATTGCATTGATGGCAAGAATATTTGGCTATGCATTTTATTTGCTTCTATCAATATCATAGACGGAGTTATCGGGGCTTTTCTTTTCAAAAGATATTTTAAAAACAAAAAAGTAAATCCATTAGATTCGTCAAGAGGAATTCTCGGAATTATCATTATCAATGGTTTAATTGGCTCGGCATTTAGTTCTGTAGCAGGAGGGATGATGCTTAACTCCCTTTATGGGCAGCATATTCTTCACACTATGGGACTTTGGTGGTCGGGCAAAGTTCTTGGTATAATACTAATCTCACCTGCTATTTTCAGTTTATCGAAAAAATTCACTTTTTCTATTACCGGCATCAAAGAACAATATAAAAAAATACTGGAATCAATTGTTATTATATGTATTATCGGATTTTTCACATATTTTGTTTTTAATAATACTTTTGGGTGGTTCTTTGCTCACAAATATTTAGTATTAATGGTACTTATATGGGCTATGTTCCGTATAGGACCAACAGGAACGGCATTCGCAAATTTGATAATAATCTCAATTGTCATTTTGAGCTACAAACACGGACTAACCGGTCAATTGTGGCGGGAATCCGGGGCAAATTTTCATAACTACATTCAAATTCAGATGTTTCTTGCATGCATCAGCATTACATCGATTTATGTGGCATCAGTAGTTCGGGAAAAGAAAATTGCCTTCGATTTGCTTAAAGAATCAGAAAAATTCAATGCAGAAAATTCCCTAATTTACAATACCATTCTTAAAACCACAATAGATGGGTATTTCGTAGTTGATTTGAACGGTTATTTTTTGGAGGTTAATGAAAATTACCTTTATATGATTGGTTATGAAAAGTCCGAAATTATCGGTAAACATTTATCATTCGTTGAAAATATTGAAACGGCTGAAAATACGAAAATGCATTTAGAGTCTGTGAGGCAAAATAACTTTGACGGGTTTGAAACTCAGCATAACTCTAAATCGGGTTTTCCTGTTGATGTTGAAATAAGTGTTACCTATCAGCCTTTTAAAAACAACATGGTTGTTTTTGTTCATGACATTACAAAAAGAAAGAGCAATTTGCAAGCTCTGAAGTCAAGCGAAGAAATGCTTAAAGAATCTCAAAGGGTTGCAAGTGTTGGATATTATGTTTTTTATATCAAGGAAGGAATCTGGACAAGCTCCGAAATGCTCAATGAAATATTCGGGATTGAAATGGATTATGACAGAAGCGTTGGCAACTGGCTTAGTATAATTCATCCTGACCACCGTCAATACATGGCTGAATACCTTCAAAAAGAGATTCTTACCGAACATAAACTTTTTGATAAAGAATACAAGATTTCAAGAATATCTGACGGAGAAGAAAGATGGGTTCACGGTCTTGGTAAACTTGAATACGACAGCACAGGCGATTTGGTTAGAATGTTTGGAACAATTCAGGATATAACCAATAGAAAGATTTTTGAAAATCTATTGTCGGAAAGTGAAAAGCGTTTTAAACTATTGGCTGAATCGGTCAATGTTGTTTCCTGGGAATATGATCTTGTTAAAGATAAATTTTCTTATGTTTCTCCTCAGGCTGAAAGGATTTTGGGCTACAGCACTGACGAATGGACTGATTTGAATTGGTGGAACTCTAAAATTCATCTTGACAAGCCAAGACAAGCTGATTTTTGGAACAGCATTGAGGAAAACAATAAGGATATGGTTTTTGAATACAGGCTTACTAAGAAAAATGGTTCAATTGTCTGGATTCAGGATTTGATAAATGTTGATTTTTCTGAAGGAAAACCTAAATTTCTGAGGGGAATAATTCTTGACATTTCCGAAAGAGTAATGAAAGACAATGAACTTTTTATAGCAAAAGAGAAAGCCGTTTCAGCAAACAGAGCCAAATCGGAATTTATGTCTAATATCAGCCATGAAATCAGAACTCCATTGAATGGTATTAATGGTTTCATCCAACTTCTGTTTGATGGTACCCCGCTTACAGCAGAACAGGCTGAATGTTTGAATATTATTAGTTTCTCGGCAAATAATCTGACAAATATCATCAACGACCTTCTGGATTTTTCAAGGATAGACAGCAAAAAATTAGCTATTACTTATATACATTTTAATTTGCGTGAAATGGTTGAGAATATAATTTCGCAAACCAAATTAATGGCTGAACAGAAAGGTCTGCAACTAAATCTCACCATTGATAATAACTGCGAACAGTTCTATGGCGACAAAACCAGAATTGCCCAAATAATGATCAACCTTATCAGTAATGCCATCAAATACACTAATAACGGAGGTGTGGATGTTGAGGTGAAATTCGTTAAAGGGTTAGTCATCAAAGTTTCTGATACTGGCATCGGGATTCCTGAAAATCAAGTCAAAGATATCTTCGAACCATTCCGTCAGCTCGAATCACCATACACCAAAACACAACAGGGTGTTGGTCTGGGGCTGGCAATTGTTAAACAGCTTGTTGATTTGATGGGAGGGCGAATTCATGTACATAGCGGATTAAAAACAGGCTCAATCTTTGAAATTTTCTTACCCATTATCAAAGAACAAAAAGAAACAAAGGAAATGAACAATATTATGCATAAAGAGAACTTTAGTGGAGTCTTTGGTAATTTCAAAATTCTAATTGTTGAAGATGATTTTATTAATCAGGTTTTAATAGAACGGATACTAAAACCTACAGGCTTTAAAATGGAAGTTGCAAAAAACGGGAAAGTTGCCTGCGAAAAAGCATTGAATTCTTATTATGATGTAATTCTTATGGATATAGGACTTCCGTTCATGAATGGATTGGAAGTCACAAAAAAAATCAGAGAACAAGAAATCGAAACAGGTATGCATGTACCGATAATTGCTCTAACCGCCCATGCTTTTGAAGATGACAGGAAGAAATGCTTTGAAAGCGGGATGGACGAATACCTATCAAAGCCAATTGACGACAGACTGCTATTTGAATATCTGAGTAAGTATTTGAAAAATTAGGATATTCTTTTCGCGAAAACATAATAAATCTTACCTATTTTGTTAAAATCTTTGTTTAATTTTTTAACATTCCGTAATTTAGTAGTTTATGAATTGTTACTAATTCAAAAATATAAATTAAATATTAAAAAGAAAGATTTTTTATGGCAGTGAATCGCAGACCTTGGGCAGAGCCTTATAAGATTAAGGTTGTTGAACCCTTGAAAATGACAACAAGAGAATACCGCGAAGAGAAAATCAAAGAAGCAGGTTATAACACTTTTTTACTACGTTCAGAAGATGTTTATATTGATTTGCTGACTGACAGCGGTACAAATGCAATGAGTGATTACCAGTGGGCAGGTATGATGATGGGTGACGAAGCCTATGCCGGAAGCAAAAACTATTATCACCTTGAAGAAAATGTTCAAAAATATTACGGTTACAAATATCTTGTTCCTACCCATCAGGGCAGAGGTGCAGAGCACATGCTTTCGCAGTGCCTGGTGAAACAAGGCGATTTTGTTCCCGGAAATATGTATTTCACAACAACCCGCCTCCATCAAGAACTTGCAGGCGGTACATTTGTTGACGTTATTATTGACGAAGCACACGACCCTCAGTTCCATCATCCCTTCAAAGGAAACATTGACCTTCAGAAATTTGAAGATTTAATCAATAAAGTCGGAGCTGACAAAATTTCTTACATTACCGTCGGTGCACCTGTTAATATGGGCGGCGGACAGCCTGTTTCTATGGAAAACATGAGACAAGTTAGTGCAATGGCTCACAGTCACGGTATAAAAGTTGTTCTTGATGCTACCAGAAATTTTGAAAATGCTTATTTCATTCAGCAGAGAGAACCCGGATACAAGGATAAATCAATAGTTGATATTCATAAAGAATTTTGTTCTCTTTCTGATGCCGCAACCATGAGCGGAAAAAAAGACCTTTTGGTTAATATTGGTGGTTTTGTTGCTGTCAATGACTGGGATTTGTTCGAAGAACTAAGAAACATGGTTGTTATTTACGAAGGTCTTCACACCTACGGCGGTTTAGCCGGTCGCGACATGGAAGCTATGGCACGCGGAATCGAAGAAGGTTTGAGACAGGAAAATATTGAATTCAGAGTTAAGCAAGTAGAATATTTTGGCGATCTGCTTCTTGATGCCGGTATTCCTATCGTAGAACCAATAGGCGGTCATGCAGTATTTCTTGATGCAAAGAAATTTTATGACCACATTCCGCAAATTGAGTTTCCCGCACAGAAACTTGCCGCAGATTTATATGTCGAATCGGGAGTCCGTGCAATGGAAAGAGGAATTGTTTCTGCCGGAAGAAATGCAAAAACCGGAGAAAACAATTGCCCCAAACTTGAACTCGTCAGGTTGACAATGCCAAGAAGAGTTTATACTCAGGCACATATTGATGTTGCTGTTTGGGCTGTTATTGACCTGTACAAACGCAGACACGAGAAGAAAGGTCTCAAAATGGTTTATGAACCTAAGTATTTGAGATTCTTCCAGGCAAGATTTGAAGAACTTTAATAGTTTTTGATTTTTTAAAAAAAGCTGTTTGATTTGTTCAGACAGCTTTTTTTTTTGCAAAAAATGGGAATTGAGCAAAAATATTTCTAAATTTGTTTGATTTTTTGATTACAAATTTATAAACAATGAAAACATATTTTAAAATAGTTACGACTTTGATACTGACACTTAGCATTATCTCGTGCAAAGGGGAGAATAAACCTGATATGAAAGCTGATGATTCGAAAAACAAACAAACTTCTCAATCTGCTGTCGTTGCTCCCCAGTTGAAGGTTCAAAAAGTAGAGGTCGTCAGAAAATTCGAGCATGACAAAAATGCTTTCACCCAAGGATTCGTTTTCTTTAAAGGCTTTCTTTATGAGAGCACCGGACTCAAAGGCGAATCAACGTTAAGAAAGCTGAATCCCGAAACAGGGAAAATTCTCAAAAATATCAGTATTGAAGATGATTATTTTGCCGAAGGAATTACGATTTTCGACAGCAAGATATATCAGATAACATGGGTAAACGGCAAATGCCTGATTTATAACAGCAATGATTTCACCAGAAAGAATATATTTACTTACGCCGGTGAAGGCTGGGGCATTACAAATGACGAAAAGAGCCTGATTATGAGCGATGGAACGAATGTCCTTCGATTTCGCAATCCCGAAACTTTCGAAATAGAGAAAAGCATAGCAGTAGTTGATGCAGATATGAACCCGGTTCATTATCTGAATGAACTTGAGATGATAAATGGCGAAATATGGGCAAATATCTGGCAACTTGATAAAATTGTCAGAATTGAACCAATTACCGGCAAGGTTTTAGGCTGGATTGACATATCATCATTACGGGAATATTTAAAGTTTAGCGACAAGGTAGATGTCCTAAACGGCATAGCATGGGACTCGAAAAACGACCGAATCTACCTGACGGGCAAGTATTGGCCCTGGATATTTGAAGTAAAGCTTGTGGATTAGAAAAAAACTACGTCAAGTTGGACTTAGAGGAATAGTGGCATAGAAATTGAAGTAAATTATTCTGTGAAATAGCAGATGGCTATGAAAGATGTATAAATTGGTAATTTGTCTGCTGTTTACAAAAATGCTGGGAGTTCAAGCTTTATCCTTTGAATTCTGTTGATAAATTAATCCAAAATTTTAATTTTTTTTTAATAAGGGTTTAGGAGATTTGAATGAATATTGACGACGATAAATATATAATAATTACTACAATTTCGGCACCTACTGAGTCTGTGAAGTGTTTTTCTGAATTAATTAATTACAAATTAATTGTTATTGGAGATAGAAAAACTCCTCAAGATTGGAAATTGGATAACTGTAGATTCATTTCATTAAAAGAACAGAATAAAAATGAATTTCTAATAGCTTCAAAGTTACCAATAAACCATTATTCCAGAAAAATGATTGGATATTTAACAGCTATATCTTCCGGAGCTAAGGTGATTATTGATACAGATGACGACAATAAACCAAAACATGGCTGGGGATTCCCATGTTTTGAAGGTTGTTTTGATGTGATAAATGACGACAAAGGATTTGTTAATATTTATAATTTATTTACAGATATTAATATTTGGCCAAGGGGCTTTCCGGTTAATAGAATCAATACCACTAATAGTGAAGTAAATAGAATTGAAACCTATGTTCAAAAAGCCTCGGTTGGTGTCTGGCAAGGACTTGCAGATGAAGACCCAGACGTTGATGCCATTTATAGGTTAGTTTGTAATAAACCATGTTATTTTAATGAAAGAAGCCCAATAGTTTTAGGAAAAGGAACAATTTCACCATTCAATTCTCAAAATACAGCTTTTCGAAAGGAATTTTTTCCTTTGTTATATTTACCAGCATTTGTCAGTTTCAGATTTACTGATATTTTACGAGGTTTAATAGCTCAACCAATTATGTGGCTATATGGATATAACCTTGGTTTTACAGATGCTACTGTAACTCAATTCCGAAACGAACACAATTTGTTAAAAGATTTTGAATCTGAAATTCCGATGTACTTGCTATCTGAAAGAATAATAGATATAGTCAAAAACAAATTGTCTTCAAATTTGTCGATATCTCAGAATTTATTTAATGCTTATGATGAATTATTTCGCCAAATGATTGTTAAAAAAGAAGAATTGGAATTATTAGATTTGTGGCTAAAGGAATTCTAAAATGGAAGAAAGAACTCATATAATGAAAAATAATAGAAGATTTGAGGGTGATAAGGGTAATCAAGTAATGAAACTACTTGATTCTATGTATGTTAATAATAAATTGAACAATAGTGAGATTCTTCAAACTCCATTATTCAAAAATACTCAACTGATTAATAAATTGAATAGGAATGAAGAATATAATATTTATCATAATATATTCCATGATGTTGTTCCAGAATGGCTGAGAATTCACAGGAAATATTTCAGTGAAAATAATCTTGGCTTTGGTGAAGATGCTTTTCATTCAATGTGGTTTTGTATATTCAGAGACTTTCAACCCAAAAAAGTGTTAGAAATAGGTGTATATCGAGGACAAATAATATCACTCTGGTCATTACTATCATACAATTTTGGACTAAACACAGAAATTCATGGTATAAGTCCTTTTAATTCTGATGGAGATGAAGTTTCCACTTATATTGATTCAATTGATTATTATTCTGATGTGATTAATAATTTCAAATATTTCAATTTAAATGTCCCTAATTTGCATAAGGGGTATTCTGGCGATAAAGAAATGAAGGAGATTATTGAATCAAATAAATGGGATATTATATATATTGATGGAAATCATAATTATGACGTTGTAAAAAAAGATTTTGAAGTATGCAGTAATACTTTGAATTCAAAAGGATTGATTGTTCTTGACGATTCATCTCTATATACCGATTATATCCCAAATTCGTTCTCTTCAGCAGGACATCCAGGACCTTCGGCATTAGCAAATGAAATAAATATAAATCAATTTAGCGAAATAATTTCTGTTGGTCACAATAGAGTATTTCAAATGAATAAATAATTAAAGGTAATAATTTATGGACAAAGCAACAAGATTCAATTATATCATAACGATTCACAACAAAGAAGAGCTGATAGCCAAAGTTCTTTATTGTGTATTAATGTGTGCAAGGGATAATAGCTATATATATCCAGTTTTAGATGGTTGTACTGATGGGACAGAAAAAGTTATAGATGAAATCATAGATAATTTTTCCGGTGTGCCAATTACTAAGGTTTTTACAAATGATGTCCATGAACTGTTAACCATCAATGCAGGTCTAAAAGCATCCAACCAAGAAGGCAATGGTTATAATATAATTTTGCAAGATGATGTGTTACTTGCAGATTTCAAACTTGAAGAAAAGGTTGAAAATCTTTATGAATACTTCGGGGAAAAATTGGGTTATATATCATTTAGATTAGGAGCGAATTTCCAACCGGATACCTTAATTTCAAATAATCCGGTTCCTTATCAAGATTATGTTGAAAATGTTTTTGGTCACGGCTTAAGTGTTGCTGAGGTAATTTATCCCGGACAATTTGCTTTTAGAACAGTACCGATTAAAAGTCCAGTTTGTGTACCATTTAAAATTATTAGAGAAATTGGGATGTATAATGAAGACCTGGCACCTTATGGTCATGATGACCCAGAGTTTGCAATTAGATTAATTAAAGCCGGGTACAAAAATGCAGTTTTTCCGATTCAATTTTATTCTGATGTTAATTGGGGGGGAACGAGGACATCTCCACATACGGAAATTGATATAATTGTTGAACGGGATATGAACAAGATAAGGACCTTGCACAGACAGGAACTTGAACTCATTTGCAGAGCTCAACAAGAGACGATTATTATCAATTTATCTGAAAAAATGAGTCAAAAAGAGATTATTAATAGTAGTCAAAAAGAAAAGTATTTGGCGAATAATGAAATAAACAGACCAATAGAAATTAAGAATCCACATTATAATAAATTTAAAAATAATATTTTCAGTCAAAATGGTGAGGATGGTATAATTACACAACTTTGTATTGAATTAAATATTGGCAAAGGTTGGTTTTGTGAGTTTGGAGCCTGGGATGGAATATATCTAAGTAATTGTTACAATCTGCTTACAAAGGGATGGAATGGAATAATGATTGAAGGCGACTCTGAAAAATACATTGATTTACTGACAACAAAGTCAAAGCACGAAGGACAATTGAATGTAATTAATAAATTTGTGGGAATAAATGGACAAGATTCTTTAGATAATATTTTAATCAATACTTCCATTCCTAGGGATTTTGATCTATTATCAGTTGGTATTGATGGGGCTGATTACTTTGTATGGGAAAATTTTAAATTATATAATCCCAAAATTGTAATTATTGAAGTTAATTCTAATTATCAGCCAGGAGTAAGAATAGCCTCTGAAAAAGGTTCTAGTTTTAGTGCAATGCAATCCTTAGGTATTAGTAAAGGATATTCACTGGTATGTCATACTGGTAATACCATTTTTGTGCGAAATGATTTGATTCATATGCTTAGTTTAACACAAGAATTTTTAAGTAATCCAAATATATTATTTGATAGTGAGCAATTTCCTCATTAAGAGAGATTTAAATGAATTTAGTAACCGTCGCTAGTCCAGAGTTTTTCTATGAAGCAATGCAATTAATTAAAAGTTTCAAGAAATTTTATTCTGATTCTAAAATTATTTTATGTTATTTCGGTGGAGATTTAAACGCTGATATCCCATTTTCTGAGGATATTCATTTAATAGAGGTTCCTAGACTTTGCGAACACGCACATAATCCCCGGTTATATTTTTATAAGACTTATGCACTAAAAGCCGCAATGAGTTTTAATGAGCAATTTCTTTATCTGGATTCTCGTCATAAACTAATTAAAAAACCAATCGATATTGAAAACACACTCAAAGAAAAAGATAGGTTTTTTGTTCAATATCCCCATGATGATATATATAAACTTAAAGTATGTACTACATCTAAGTGTTTTAAAGAGTTAGAGTGTGATTCTGATGTTTTTAAAGAATCATATTGTTATTGGGCGGCAATTCAAGCATATAATCCAACCGAATTTAATAAAATGTTTATTGAGGAGATGTTGTGTCACATGATGAATCCCGATATAGCCGGCCCATCAAATTATCTCCAATATCCAGAGCCACATAATCAAATTTGTAAATATCATCGAAATGACCAATCACTTCTTTCAATAATGATTGCGAAATACAATATTCATCAGTTCTATTCACATTATGTATCCTCTAAATATGGTGATGTACATACCCTAATGGATTTAGGCTGTAATGACCCACATCCAATGAGTGATCTTGTAATTATCGGAAGAAACACTTACAATAGCACACAAAATGAAGAGACTTGTAATGACATGAATGAGAATTTACCTCAAAAGGACGGAAAGTATTTTAAAGCAATTAACAATCAAGATAATGCAAATATTTATAGTTCGGAAACTCAACTCAAAATTGGATCATCAATAATTAAAAATAACAAGTTAAAAGTTTCTGCAATAGTTTCAACATACAACTCTGAAAAGTTTATCGAAGGATGTTTGCAGGATTTAGTTGATCAAACTCTTTATAAAAATGGACTACTGGAAATTGTCATTATTGATTCTGGTTCTCAGCAAAATGAAGAAGAAATAGTTAAAAAATTTCAAACCAAATATCCAAATATTGTATATCAAAAAACACCCGAAAGAGAAGGAATTTATTCGGCATGGAATCGTGGGATTAAATTAGCAAAAGGTAAATACATAACCAATGCTAACACGGATGATAGGCATAAATTAGATGGGTTAGAAATAATGTCAAATTGTTTGGATGAAGATCAAAATATTGGAGTTGTCTATTCAAATCAATTTGTTACGAATCATGAAAATCAAACTTATAATAATCATATTAGAACCGGTTCATTTGATTGGCCTGATTTTGATCGAATCCAATTAGTACATTGTGCCATTTGTGGTCCTCAACCTATGTGGAGAAAAGAAATTCATGATGTATATGGATATTTCGATGAATCCTTGATTGTTGCTGGTGATTATGAAATGTGGTTAAGGATTTCAGATAAAGTTGGTTTTCATCATATAAATGAATATTTAGGTTTATATTTATTAGCCGATTTAAGCATCGAACATAGAAACAATAAAGAGATGGAAAGTGAAACTAATCATCTTCGAGCATCTTATGCTCAAAAAGTTGGTCTTAAGTATCTTGATTACCATAAGTACAAACCGACATTTCTTAACCTAATTAACTCATCTATAGCTTTAGTCTCAGTTATTATCCCCACTTTCAACAGACGGGACCAACTTAAAAACGCAATCCAAAGTGTTCTTAATCAAACTTATCAAAATTTCGAAATCATAGTTGTTAATGATGCCGGTGAGGATTCCTCCGATGTTGTTAATGAATTTAATGATCAGAGGATTAAATACGTGAATCAAGATATTAACAAAGGAGCCGCCGCATCAAGGAATACAGGATTAAAAAATGCTACAGGCCATTTTATTGCATATCTGGATGATGATGACATCTATTACCCAAATCATTTACAAATACTTACTGATTTTGCTGAAAATAATCCAAAAATTAAGGTCTTTTACACTGATGCCAACGAACACAAGGTAAAAATAAATGGAAATTCATTCGAAACTGTTAGCAAGAGCGTTTTTTATTCTATTGATTTTTCCAGAGAACAGCTTTTATATATGAATATTTCTCCTACACTTTGCTTCTTCCATTCTCATGACATAGTAGATTCTTATGGTTATTTCGATGAAAATTTGAAAACTCATGAGGATTGGGAGTATTGGCTTAGATTAGCAATGGAAAATGATTTTATTCATATTAAACAGACTACATGCGAATATCGAAAAATTGAAGGAAAATCAGGCCTAACGAATGATAATATACTCGATTTTCAGAGTACAAGAAAAATAATATATGAGAGATATCCTGTACCTTCCAATTCTCTTATTCATCTTTTCAGAAACAGGGAAATCCAGATTAATGAAAAATCTATCGGAAGTAGTTCGTTAAATCAAACAAATATTGAAAAGGGTAAATACCAAAAGAAGGATTTCATTGATGAATATTCCGTGAAAATTTCATTTGTAGTCCCACTTTACAATGCAATTGAATATACCAGACAAATGCTGAAATCTTTTGTTGAAACTGTTGATCGCATTGATTTTGAAATTATTTTTGTTGATAATAATTCTACAGATGGCACCAAACAATTATTAATGGAACTTGAAACCAAAGAATTCTTTAAAAGAAGAACATATAATATATATAATGATGAAAATTTGAATTTTGCCGGGGCTTGCAATCAAGGTGCATCTTCAGCACATGGAGAATATTTAATTTTTTTGAACAGCGACTTAATCTTAACAAAGGGTTGGTTAGAACCTTTTATTAATGTAGCTAATTCTGATAGTGAAATTGGCGTAATTGGCAACAAACATATCTTCCCGGACACCGGATTATTGCATCATTGCTTTATTGCTTTTAGCGAGAACTTAACAAGTTATCATTACTTACGTAATATTAACCCTGATTGTATTAGAGTTAATTATTCCCGTGAATGCCAAGTTGTTACAGGGGCTTGTTTTCTGGTAAAAACCAAGATATTTAATCAACTTGGCGGATTTGACAATAATTTCATTAACGGTTTTGAGGATACCGATTTTTGCTTAAGGGTAAAAGAATCAGGATATAAGGTTTATTATACTCACAAAAGTACCATATACCACTATGGGCAAAAAAGTCCCGGTCGCATGAATAATGAGGATAGAAATCTAAAATATTTTAATGGAAAGTGGCAAGGTAAGATTAAACCGGACAGTATTAATCATTCAGTATTAGATGCTGAGTTCATTTATAAACATAATCCTGAAAATTTTGATTCTAAAATTAATATTGCAGTTTTTAGCGACTCAATTAAACAAACCGATTCGTTAGATATTAGTAAAGCATCGGACACTTTCAATACGGTTTTTAATTCTGAAAAGACAAATATCATTCATTTTGTTCCCGATATACCTAATTACAACTATGAAGATAATGAACTGCAATTTGCAGTTTGGTCAAATAATCAACAGAATTTCAGTTCGATTCTTGCAATCATCAGAAATCTCAAGATAAGTTACATAGTTATTGATTTTGATGATTTATCAAAGGGTTATATGTTCTTTGATATTTTGAAAGAACTCAGAAGTGAAGGTATCAAGATGATTACTATTTTCAACACTATTACTGACCATAAAAGCTTTTTCGCCTCAGATTTATTCGGTATATCAGACCTAATATATTGCAGACTTTTTACTCCCGGTTTTGCTCTAAAAGAATACAATAAGGAAATTTATAACCATACTCAAATCCCATTCCTGATGTCCCCAAAGGTTGAATCCTATGATTATAAAAAGTTAGCCAAAAATGAATTAAAGTTATCAGGTGATTTAGATTATTCATTTCTAATTTCTGATTTTAATGATTATTATTTAATTACAGACTTTATTCAACAATTTATATTTAATTCGTCAGCCAATGAAGTTTTGATATTTTTTAAAGCTATTGAATTAAATAATTTTTCCAATCAAACCTTTGAGAGAATTCAGTCATTTATCCATCAAAACAACTTGTCAAGTAAAGTATTATTTTCAAACGAAATAATTTCACCATCATTGTATCCGATAGTATGCTTAGCCTTTGATAGATTATTTATCGTAATGAATAACTATTTGCTTAATATGTATAATCTGATTTCAAATATGATCTGGAATAGAAAACCGGTAATAATAAATACTATTCATGACTTTTCATCTATGAATGAACTTCTTATTATCAGTAAAACTCCTAAGGATTGTTTCAAACATCTTAAAAATTTCAAGAATGTCAATTTTAATGCAATAGAACACGAAGAAAACAATCAAAGCCTTTTGATTATATCAAAAACAATGAAGGATTTGATTCGTGAGGACAATCAAATATTCAATATCTTGCCGGAAGATTTAAATGATAAACTAAATGGCAAAATTGGAAATAAATTTGAATCAAGAAAAAAGGCAGAAGAAATTGCCGCAAATTATAAAGAAGCAATCAATCCAATTCTTAGCAGGTTCATTGAAAAAGCGGAAGGCAGAGATATCATTTTCAATAAACTCTATCATGAGTATTTCAGATATGAATTAATAGATAATAGTATTGAATATGATTATGAATTGATGAAAAATTTTCTGGTTGCTTTTTTTATTGAATCAAACTTAGAAAACTATTATTTCCTTTATGGAGGTATCGGAGATTTATTACTTGGAATTTCTTCATTCTATGATAAATACAACGGTGAAACAATAATTTGTATTCCAAACTCAATAGGGACAGCAAAGGCATTTCTGCAATTCTTCCCAAAATTTAATATTATTTATTTCCTACCGCGATTAGACGATTGGATTGTTGAGCCAAATATAAGGCTAATATTTGTTAATTACCCGAAATGTATCGGACGTGGGGTAACACCTTCGGTGCAATACGATCTTGAGTGGGTTAAGGGATTAAATATATTTGAAAAATATGGTGTGACCGAACATCCTAAATGGGTAAATGAGTACAAAGTCGAAAAGATTACTAATCCACAAGTTATTTTAGCTCCAAAAGGTAGTGTATTTGGTATGCCGGATGGGAAACAGAATATAATTCCACCTGAGAACTGGAAAGATCTTATTTTATTACTTAAAAACCAAGGTATAACACCAATTATTATTGGTATTCCGGATGAAGCGTCCATTTATCCTTCTGTTGAAGGGTGCTTCGACAAAAGGAGCTTATCATTTAAAGGACAAATGGAATTACTCGGTTCTGCTGACTTGGTAATTGCAGCAGATTCCTGGCATAAAACTTTTTCTGCTTTAGCCGGAGTAAGTACAATTGTTTTTAGATCAATAACAAATGGATTTGCAAAAAAAATTGAAGATGTCTCTGAAAATGTTTTCCTTCATCCTTGGAAGGACATAACAGTGGTTAATAATTACAAAGAATTTTTAGAGGTATTTGGGTATTTGGATGTTTTAAAAAAATCTTCTCTCAAGCCAAATGAAATTAAATTGGCTTCTTTAAAAGATATCCATGTAGATACTTCTATGGCTAAATCAAATGCCGGACTCACTTCTTTCTCTCATGTCTTTTGGGAAACAGATTATAGCAGATTAACAAATGTTCTGATTATTCCAACAACAGCAATCGGGGACAATCTGATGCTGACTGCTCTTGTTTATGATATGAAAAGTCAGTTTGATAATCTTCAAATATTCATCTTAAGAAATCAAGTTAGTGTGCAAATATTTAGAGATCATCCTTCGATAAGCGGTTTTGTCAATTCTGGAAATGAATTGCAGTTTGACAGAGTAATTGATTATTATAACATAATCGCTAAAATGCCCGAATACTATAATGGTATACATTTTATGGATATTATCGGGAATATTGCCGGAATCAATTTTCGTAAAAGAGATATTGTTTATCAGGTTGATTTACAGGAAATGCAATGGGCAAAAAATGAACTAAAAGATTTTAAAAATTTCGAAGTCGTTGGAATACAGTTATTTACGAATAAGGATATTAAGCGTTCATATCCTCATGGGACTCATCTGCTAAGAGCTTTAAGGCTAAAAAACCCTAACCTGAGATTCGTAATATTTGGTGGTGAAGTACCTTTCGGGATTGACATTTCTAACGTTTATGATGCTACACAAATAAAGGATATTGGATATTCTATTGCCTTGGCAAGCCAATGCAATAAATTCATTTCAATTGATAGTATGCTTTTCCATATAGGCCATAACTTATTTCAAAAGCCTACTCTTGCAATTCTTGGTTTGACTAATCCAGATTTAATCGGTAATAATTCGGTTGGTTTTTCTACCGTCAGGAATGAAAGTCTGAATTGTCTCTGCTGTTATTGGTGCAAAGAGTGCCAAATTGAATGTATGAAAGACCTTTTACCTGAAACCATTTCTGAAGCTTACTTCAATTTAGATAACTATATTGTCGCCGAAAGTTCAAGAATTTCCGAGAGAATTGTCATACAAAATGGAGATGACTTCCGTCAAATAATTTACAATTATTTCCTGAAATCCAAAAAAGCCAGAATACCTGGAATCTACGACCAAGATGGTATCTTGCCTGATTATGTAAAAGATTGGAACGGAATTGTTGTTTCCGGTCCTAAATGGAATGAAATAGAGGAGGATTCATTCGATAATGAATTTTATCTTGGTAGTATTTTGGGTGATGGGAAAGACACCAAATTTGACGTTTATTCAGAATCTCCAGAAAATGAAATGCCATTGAATGATGAAAAAATCTTTTTAAATCTTGGATGTGGTATGGATATAATTCAGGGTTTTGTTAATATTGATTTGTTTGTTGAGAACACCAACGTTTATAAAATTGATGCTAAGTTGCTTCCCTATCAAGACTACTCAGTGGACAGAATTGTCGCAAATAACCTTCTTGAATGCTTTTCTCAGAAAGAAATTCCTGCAATTTTAACCGAATGGGCAAGAGTCTTGAAAACTAAAGCAGAATTGATTATTCAAGTACCTTCATTCCGATTGATTAATCAAGCATATCAGAATGGAGAAATCAATCTGAATACTCTGTCGCATCTCATTTTTGGTGAGGATAAACAAAGACAGGCAATTTTTGATGAAAATTATTTGAAAAAACAAATCGAAAAAGCCGGTCTCAATATTGTTGAATCAGAAGAAATAATTGATGCATCTTCGCATAGTTACAATATTAGATTCAAAACTATCAAGCCCGAAAATGCCTTACAATTATCCGAAGCACAAACACTGCAATTAGGTCTGGATTTCGGAGAAAAACCGATTTACGAAAATTTACCTCCGAAGATTGATAACGAACACACTCCAAGACTGAATGTCGTTTGGGAAGGTTCGCAATTCCTGTACCATTCACTTGCATTGATTAATAGGGAGCAATGTTCAAATTTGCTTGACACCGGTTTGATTGAATTGACTATCGTTCCTTATGAAGATGATAAATTCAGTCCCATCGGAAATCCGAAATACCAACGACTTGCAAAAAATGATATTAGAGTAAAAGAAAAGTCTGACGAAAAAACATCTAAGCTTCCTTATCTTTGGATTCGCCATCAATGGCCTCCCAAATCACAAGAACCTATTGGTGCAAAATGGGTTATTATGCAACCATGGGAATATTCAACTCTTCCGAAAGCTTTTGTTGAAATCTTCCGTCAGGCTGATGAAATCTGGACTCCATCAACATTTTCAAGGCAATGCTTTATTAATTCCGGACTTGATTTCGATAAAGTTCAGGTAGTTCCCAATGGTATTGACCCCGTTTTGTTTACTCCTGAAGGCGAAAAATTCAAACTAAAAACCAACAAAAAATTTAAACTGCTTTTTGTTGGAGGTACGATTTACAGAAAAGGCATAGATGTGCTTTTGCAGGCTTATGTCAGCACTTTTAGAAGGCAAGATGATGTATGTCTGGTTATAAAAGATATGGGTGGCGATTCTTTCTACAAAGGTCAGACTTTCAAAGAACAAATCGAAAAAATTAATGTAACAGATGAAGCTCCCGAGGTTATTTACCTTGACCAAAATCTGACAGAGGCAGAAATCGTTTCTCTTTACAGAAGTTGTGATGTTTTTGTTTCACCCTACCGCGGTGAAGGTTTTTCCCTGCCGACGTTGGAGGCAATGGCTTGCGGTTTGCCTGTTATAGTAACACGAGGAGGTTCTACCGATGATTTTGTTGATGAAGAATCAGGATGGTTCGTTTCCGCTACAAAACGTTCTATCGGTAGTACAATGGATGGTCAGGCTCTCACGGGAGAAGCATTTGTTCTCGAACCCGATATGCAGGAACTGACAGATATTTTGAAAAATATTTATGACAGACCTTCCGAAGTATTTTCCAAAGGTTTGAATGCAATGCTGAAAGCAAGAACCCAATGGACATGGAAGAAATCTACAATTCAGCTTCTTGCAAGGATTGATGCCCTTTACGACACAAATCTTTCGGCAGAAGCCGAGCCAAGACTCACCGACCCAATGGATTCATATATACTTCTTTCAAAGGCTAATCAGGAATTTTTGAATCAAAATTTGGACAAAGCTTTGGAAGATCTTATTGCCTTGCTGGAAGGGAACAGCCTTAGCGGGAAATATGAATTGCATGCTTTGAATTTGCTGGCATATATTTATTTTATCAAAGGGTTGAATGACCAGGCAATTGAGTGTATTGAAGCCGCTTTGCAAATTGAAGAAAATCTTGATTCAAAGTATCTCGATGCAATGGTGCTTTCAAGCGAGGATAATGGAAATGAAGCTTTGGATGTTTTGACTGCGATGTTTGACAGTTGGAACGATATTAAATACCAGACTACTTTGGGTATAACTCTTGATTTGCTTTTTTGCGAAACTGCCAATATCTTTCTGGCTCAGAACGATACCGAAGGTGCTTTGAAGCTATTTACCGAAGCCCTGAAGTACAACAGCAGTAATGCAGAAGCTTGCTTCGGTTCTGCAAAGTGCTTTCTATCAATTGACGCAATTGACGAAGCAAAAAAAATGCTCGAATGTGCTTTGAATTTGAATCCCGATTTCACAGAAGCCAGAAACCTTTTGGAATCCCTGATGTAAAAATGCTTCCGGCAGAATGAGAATTCTGCCGCGAAGTATTTAGACTACAACAAAAGTAGGAAATACAATGAGATTTACAACAATGATTCGCTTAATCAAACGAGCCAGTAACGAGGCGAGGTATATCAATTTTACATCAGCAAAAGAACCGGCAAGGAATACTTGTTTCCTGATTTAATATCAATGACAAGGATTTGATGCTTATTATAAAAATATAAATCCTGCCGATAGGTAATCGAACATGCATTTCTGCTGTCCTCTAAATTAATTTATCATTCTTACTATGATTACTATTTAATAAGAATATCTTATATTTGCCTGATTTTTTTAACAGAATCTTGATTAATTATGAAATTTGGAAAAATATTTTTATTCGTTTTGTTGTCAGTATTGTCAATTTCAATTTCCGAAGGATTTTCAAAATCCAAAAAGGGGAATACAGCCGATTTGCCAGACAGTTTAGCTGAAAAGCAAAAAATATACATTGCAAATATTGACTACGGCGAGAAAGCAAAAATGATGAACGACGGCAAAGTTGAAGCCGCTGTTAATCTTGCATCGAGAATGTCCGGTAAGTTTACGCTTGTTAATTTTCAACAAAGAGATTCAATTATCAAAGTGTTAAAATCAAACAATCAAAAGACCACAGCGGCCGCAGTCGCAAAAGAACTCGATGCCGACAGGATTTACTTTTTACGAGTAAATGTGCTTGAGAATATGCTGAGAGTTGATATCTCTTCAACTAATTTGAAAAATACCAAAAAAGCCAAGAACGGGGTTGGCTATTCTTTAATCAATTTTTGGGAAAAAGCTACCGAAGAAAGGCTTTACGACCCATCACTCCTAAAAGCAGTTCAACGTGCTATGGCTGATGTCGAGGGAGATTCCCTGATGTTCGAAAAAGCCGAAGGACCGTTTAAAGTTTATCCTGCACCTACGTTAGTAATCGGAGGCATTGATTTTCAGAACACCGACAAACTTCCCGACTGGTCATTGTATGAAAAGAAAACTGCAAATTCTTACGATGCCAATGAAGTAATGTTCGAAACGGCAAGGAATTGTCCGTATTTTATAGTTTACGACAATGCATCCCGCGATTCGATTTATGCTTTGTTCAATATGCATATAGTTGAAAACTACCGTCCACCGACTTCTCACGAAATGGAAGCTTTGAGTAAACTGGAAGTGGATTATTACATAACAGGCTTTATGAACAGAACCGAAGACGGTGCAAAAGTTGAACTTTATCTTTGCAGAATAAAAAATAAGTCTTTGAACATGCTCCGTCAAGAAAGTGGCATCATTCCAAAAGATGATATTGAAGAAATGAGAAAAACAATTAAGGAAGTTACCAAAAAGCTTTTGAAGCTTGAATAAAAAAATATTTTGCATTTAAACCAAAATAACCGTAATTTTGTTTTTTTGAGGCACTTAAGTCAAAAAAAACTATTCAAAATATTTTAGTTAGCCTCAAACGCATAACGCCCTGCATTCGTCTTCAAGGAATGAAGATATCATAATAAAAGATTTCGGGGTTTTTTATATAGTTAGAACCGACTTTTGCCGGAAATTTTAAATTTACAACAAATTTGAACATTAATCCTTTGGAACAATCACCATGATGAGAAGAAGAATATCAACACCGAGAGAGGAACAAAAACCTATGGTTTACAAGAGCTCATCGCCTCCTCCTCCTTTCAATCAATCCCAAAAAGACCCTATTCCCGTAATTGCGTCTGCACCTTTAATTGACATTGCAGACCTCAAAGGAAAAAGAATTGCCGAGCTGACAGCTTTAGCTAAAAGTCTTGGGATTACAAATTTTGCCGATTTGAGAAAACAGGAGCTAATCCTGAAAATTGTCGAAGCTCAGGCTACCGCCGCTCCCAAAGAACAGCAATCCGAAGGGCTTGTTGCAAGTAGCGGTGTTTTGGAAGTATTGCCCGATGGTTACGGATTTTTAAGGTCTGCTGACTATAACTACCTTCCTTCGCCTGACGATATTTACGTTTCTCCGTCGCAAATCAAAAGATTTGTTCTCCGTACCGGAGATACAGTTCGCGGACAGGTTCGCCCGCCAAAAGAAGGTGAAAGATTCTATGCTCTTTTGAAAGTAGAAACCGTTAACTACCTGGAACCCGAATTAATTCGCGACAGAACAATTTTTGACAACCTTACTCCGCTTTATCCTACTAAGAGAATTAATCTGGAAACAGGTCCAAGTGAATACACAATGCGAATCATGAACTTGCTTTGTCCGATTGGTAAAGGTCAGAGAGGTCTGATTGTTTCTCCTCCAAAAGCAGGAAAGACAATTTTGCTTCAGCAGATAGCAAACTCAATTACAAAAAATCACCCGGAAGTGAAACTTATAGTTCTTTTGATTGACGAACGTCCCGAGGAAGTAACCGACATGCAGAGGTCAGTTAAAGCAGAAGTAATTGCTTCTACTTTTGACGAACCACCCGAAAGACACGTACAGGTTGCTGACATTGTTCTGGAAAAAGCCAAAAGATTGGTTGAAGCTAAAATGGATGTTGTCATTCTTCTTGATTCAATAACCCGTTTGGCAAGAGCCCACAACACAACAGTTCCTCACTCAGGTAAAATTCTTTCCGGTGGTGTTGATGCCAATGCATTGCACAAACCAAAAAGATTTTTCGGTGCCGCAAGAAATGTTGAAGAAGGCGGCTCACTTACAATTATAGCAACTGCTTTGATTGAAACCGGAAGCAGAATGGACGAAGTAATTTTCGAAGAATTCAAGGGAACAGGTAACCTGGAAATGGTGCTTGACCGCAGAATTGCTGACCGCAGAATTTATCCTGCAATGGACGTAAACCGTTCCGGCACACGCCGCGAAGACTTACTTCTCACTGCCGAAGAACTCAACAGAATCTGGATTCTCAGAAAAGTTCTCAGCGAGCTTCAACCGGTTGATGCAATGGAATTCCTGCTCAACAGGATGAAGGGTTCAAGGTCGAACCGCGACTTCCTCCTTGCCATGAACAGCTAAAGAAAATTGCACAAATAACAAAAAAAATCCCTTTGCCAAAAAACGAAGGGATTTTTTTTGATGGTAGAAAAATTTCAAATCTTTACAAACTTTCTCACTTTATCCCCCACCCTCACAAAATAAACTCCCGAAGGCAAACCAGACACATCTATTCTTAAGCCCTCTCCTTTGGGGAGGGTTGGGGTGGGGTTCTTAACCGTTTCCCCAAAGACATTGAAGATGCGGATGTCTGAGTTATTGGGCACAGTGCCCTGTGCCCCTACGGAGATTTCTATGAAATCTTCTGCCGGATTTGGTGAGAGGGTGATTTCATCCTTTATTAAAAGTTTAAGTCGCGATAAGTTCCTGACGCATAAACCCGTGAGAGTCAGACTGCCGTCCTTCTTATCTGTTTCGATGCCCGAATCTGACCACTCAAACTCATCAATGTAAAGAGGTGTTCGGTCGTTATTTGCCAAGAGAATTGTTCCGCAGAATTCTCCAAGTTTTGTTTCATTTTCGCTTAGGCTGATATTGCTGTCGCTCATTTCAACAAAGCGGTCAGTACCAAGAATGTAAGATTTGTAGATGCTGTCCGGAAGAAATGTGGTAGCAGAAAATCTTATTTTTGCTGAGTAAGAAAGCTTTTGAGTGTATGGCTCAACAAAATTTGAACGTAAAGAAATACAGAAATCGTTTTCTCCTACTTTTCCGCTTGTGTCGGGTAGCCAAACTAAAGTTTTTACTCCGGCTTCTCCCTTGAGCAATGAACTAATATTATTCTGACAAGGTGAATCTGTCTCAACAATCAAACTGTCCTGATATTGCTTGCTTTCCTTGGGTAAGAATGATATTTCAATTTCGATAGTTTCATTCATTTTCAATGTTGCGGGAATAGCCGGATTTGTGGTGAAAGTAAATGTAGGTGAATTTGATTTAGTTGATATTTTTGAAATTCTAATCTCAGAATTGGATTCATTTTTCAAAGTGAGTTTTTTTGAAACCGGAGTTCCAATTTTTGTTTTACCGAAATCCAAATCAGTATTGCCGGATAATTTAAACTGAAATTCCTTTACTGTGAAATCAGCCGTACCTCTGCATCCGTTAGTATCAATAACCTCAACGGAATAATTTCCCGCCTGAGTTATGATAATTTGCTTTGTGGTTTCTACGGTGTTCCAGAGGTAAGAAACGAAATCCTTGTCGGTTTGTAAGGTTATGCTTTCTCCAGCACAAAATCCGCTTTTGCCGATAATCTTCACTTCGGGAATAGGAAGTTCTTTTATATCAATACTATCATAAGCATAACAATTGTCATTCAGCGAAATAGTCAAACCATAATTACCTGATTTTTTTACAGTAATTTCTTTTGACCTTTCACCAGTGCTCCATGAGTAAATGTACCCTATTCCTTCAGGGCTTGCAGATAAAACAATACTGTCACCAAAACAGAAATCTTTTTTATCTTTATAAAGTATTTTTGCGTTTGGGATATCTGTGACATTAACCTTTATGCTTGCTGTATCTTTACACCCGTCGGAATTTGTTGCAAAAACAGAATAAGTTCCGCTTTTCTTCACAATAATAGAATCTGACCTTTCGCCAGTTGACCATTGATAATTGTATCCGGTTTCTTTTGGAAAAGCTTTCAGAATCACGCTGTCACCATTGCAAAAAGTTGTTGAACCGACAGATAAAATGTCAACATCAGGTTTAGTATTTTGAGATATCACAATACCTGCTGAGTCTTGGCATTTTGAATTCAGGGATACAATTACCCAATATTTTCCGGGTTTTGAAGCATAAAGCCAGTTTGTCGTATCTCCGGTTGACCATTTATATTTATAGTTAGGACCCGAGGGTTGAGCCAATAAAAAAGTGGAATCACCATTACAAAAACTTGTTTTCCCATTTATAGCAACAGCCAACTTATTATTGACGACAACAAACAGAGTATCGCTTTCTGTACAGCCCTCCTTATTTGTAACAAAATATATATATTTACCGGTTTTTTTAACTGTAATACTGCTTGCTTTAGCTCCGGTTGACCATAAGCAATTGATATCTTTGCCATACGGTGAACCCGTTAATATGATGCTATCACCGGTACAAAAAACTGTTGGTCCGTTTGATGAAATTTTAGGATTCATTGAATTTTGAGTTATCTCGACGGAATCAATTGCAAAACAGCCGTTTGGATTGGTAACTGTTAAGAAATAAATCCCTGGTGAAGTGATGAATATTTTTGTTCGGGTATTTCCGGTTGACCATAAGTATGTGAGATTTGTATCTGCCGGTAATGCTTCTAACAACAAGCTATCACCTCTGCACTTAATCAAAGAACCATTAACTTTTATAGAAAACTTTGGTTTGGGATTAAAATTCACAAAAAATGATGAAGTGTCCTGACAGCCGTGTTCATCAGTAAAAGTCAGAAAATATGTTCCGCCGGAAACTACAACTATCATTGAATCCTTAATTCCTGTTGACCAAAGATAAGTATAATTTTTATAAATTGGGTCTGCTTTTAAAACGACACTATCACCTTCACAAACCGAATTTGGACCGACAGAAATTATTTTTACTGTTGAATTCACTATTTGTTTCACTACAACAAACGATGTAGTATCCTTACATCCATATTCGTTGGTAACAGTTAGTGAGTATATCCCGCTTGATGTAACTGAAATCATTGTGTCAATACTTCCGGTTGACCAAAGATATTTATTTTTTTTATTGATTGAATCTGCTTGCAAAAAAAACTGTGTCGGATACACAAAGATTATTAGTTCCTATGGATTTAATTTTAGCTGAAAATTTTGGATGTACCAAAACCTCTACTGAATCATCATCATTACATTTCGGATTTGCAAAAACAGTAACTTTGTATTTTCCACTCTGTTTTGCAATGATCAAAGGTTTTGTATCTCCATTAGACCATTTTTGAAACATTCCTCTGGGCAAAACAGATAGTATAACACTGTCTCCCTGACAAAATTCAAGAGGACCGGAGGTGGATATTCGTGCTACAGGATAATCATTAACTCTGACATTAACATTCACATTTGTCTGATTGTCGCAACAAATTGTTGACGGGAAAGTCACTCTCAGTGAATACAATCCGGAATTTGCCGGTGTGACATTGTAAATAACCGGATTTTTCAAATTAGATGTAAAACCATTAGGACCCGTCCATGAATAATCTGTAGCAGTTGAACTATTTGCTTTTAATACAAGCGAATCTCCCGTGCACAATGGCTCATTACTGCCTGCAGAAATGTCATAACTGCAATAGCTATCAAGAAAGGTCGGCAGACCAAGAGTACCCAATCCGGCAAGTGAAACTCCATCGTTCATGTAATTACAATTTGTCCCTAAAGCGTTTGGACTATTTATAACTCCTAAAAAATTTTCACCATCCAGGACGGTATAAATCTTTCCATCAGGACCCAATTGCAAAGCTCCCCAATAATAAAATATCCGATGTGTTGCGATTTGAACAGCATTATTAGAAATATCAGCTGGAGTTGGCAACGTTAGATCAAACTGATATAGCTTTGCAGGATTGAAAGTCGAGCCGTAAAGTTTGGTCCCATCCGGCGAGAATTCAACTCCGTAGGGCCAGTTCAAACCCGTCGGTCTGATAACCCGAGGGTTGGAAAATGTACCATTAGTATTATTAAAATCAAACAGATAGAATTTATTTGTTCTGCTGTCGGTTACAGCAATTTTTGAACGGTCACGGGAAAACCGCATATAACACCCTGTTGATTGAGATGTTTCTCCGGAACTTATTACAGGTGAGGAAATGCCTGAACCACTAATCAGGTAGGAGTAGAATTGGTTAGTTGATGCACGGTAAACAACAACCCAAACATCACAACCATTGCTGTGAAGAACAGCAGTTTGAGCCTCAACAACATTATCGCATACTAAAACATTCTTGTCTGTAACTGCACCTCTGCCGCTGTCTGCATTCATATCCACAATCGAATACTGCAATCCAAAGGCATTTCTCTCGCCGCCATCAATTGTGAAAATATAATATTGACCTGCATATCCCATTCTTGGAATAATATTCGCAGAAGTTGTTGATGAATAATAACCATACAGTCCGGTTCCATTGGTCATTACTGAATGTTGTCTGTTGTAAACGGTACTTCCATCAGTGTAAAAAAGCAAATTCCCAATAGAGTCGGAAATTGAAGCACAACCCTCCCAAGTATTAATTGAGCTTGTAGTTACAGAAGTTGGTGACCCGCTTGGATTGAATGTTATACCTGCATTTCTACCAAAATACCAGTTATAGTTTTCTTTTTGGGAGAAAACAATAGAAGGAAGAAAAATTAATAGTAGTACGAGTTTTTTCATATTAAATCTTTCATTTCTTATGAATAAAACATCAAGAAAATATCGAATTAAAAAAAATATTTTTAAATACGTCACTTCGAATACAATATAACACATAAAAATGAAAAACGTTTCACGAAAATTGAAAAAAAGTGAAAAATTTATTATTTTATTGAAAACCGGAAATATTCGAGAAAATAAAAATAAATATTATCTATCATTTTACTCCTATTTCATAGCAATAATTAATCTTTTCTTTCGTTTATTTTTTTGTGTCCGTTCATTGAAATATAAGAACCTCACCCCAACTCTCTCCGAGGGAGAGGAAATTGTATGTATTTACATTAGCCTTGATGAATGTTCAAACAGTATATAATAGTTAATATTCAATGATTTATGAAGATATTTGGTGTTTTGGTTGTTCAACGCAAACAAGTTAGATAAAGTAAAAGTTGTTCGTTATTATGTCAGTAATTATAGTTATCTTTGTATTGACATTTTTTAAGAATACTCGGAAGCATAATGAATATCAAATTTTATCCTGACAAAGCTGATAGACCTAAAACCGTTTTAATGATGTCTGTGACCTTTGAAGGTAACAGAATTAAATTCAGCACAGGTCTAACCGTAGAAAATATTAACTGGGACAGTTCTAACAAATCTGTCAAAAAACGAGTTCCAAAAGGAACCGAAATCAATGCTTATCTTCAGAGAATTGAACTCAAAGTTACCGAATTTTATAATGAATGTCTCAACTCCCCGAAGATACAAAGAAAAGAACTTTTGACCAAGAAGATAAAAGAAATGCTGTCCCCTGGCTCCACTTTGCTTGCGAATGAACAAAAGCAACTGATTGCTTGTTTTGAAGATTTTATAAATAAACGGCAAAACAGTCAGGATTTTAGCGAATCATCGATTTCCAACTACAACCATGCAAAGTTGCACTTGGAAGGGTACCAAAAGTTCACCAATAAAATTCTGACCTTTGATTCCATTGATAGCGAATTCTTCGATTCATTCACAACATATTTAACCAAGAGGCATAATCTTGCGAGAAATACTGTCGGAAACCTTGTTAAAGAATTGAAAGTCTTTATGAATGAAGCACTCAAAATCGGCATTTCATCGAACACAAGTTTCAAGAATGATTTGAAAGTTTGGGAAAGTGAAACAACCGCCATTGCATTGGATGAAGAAGACATAGAAAAACTAAGTTCTTTGAATCTTGATGACAATAAAGACTTTCGGGAAATCAGAGATTTATTTCTTTTACAAATTTATACTGGATTGAGATTCTCAGATTTAAGCAGACTGACACCCGAAAAAATAAACATGAAAGATGAAATAATCACACTAAACGTAAAGAAAACTAAACAAAATCTGGTTATCCCATTATTTAACAAAACCAAAGAAATACTAAACAATTACCCTGATTTCAAACTACCGACAAAAACCGAATGCACGTATAATAAAAAAATCAAGAAAATCTGTCAATTGGCAGGCATTGATGATCCGATAGTGAAAACGATTTATATTGGCAAGGAAAGAAAAGAAGAAATTAAGAAAAAATATGAAATGGTATCCTCACACACAGCGAGACGAACATTCATAACGATATGCCTCAAAAAGGAGCTTCATCCCAGATATATTATGCCGATTAGCGGTCATCGGGATATAAAATCATTCGACAAATATATCAAATTGACCAACACGGAAGTACTGGACAAAGTTCGTAAAGTATTTGATAGGTGAATTTCTAAAGAAAAGACTTTTGTTTACCCCCAAATATTACAGATTGGTTAATGCAAATGAAGTCAGGATTGTTTATCGAATTTAACTGTAGTAAACTTGCGTTAATCGATAAAATAACATGTGAAATACCAGAAGTCGTAATATTTGAGAAATTACTGAGAGCAAGTCGAAAAGCTAATGTCAAAGCAGTACAATGTCAGAAAAAAGAAATAATTTGCTTCAAAGCAAAAAAAAATGCTGGAGAATGTGAACTTGCTTAATTTATTATGAATTGTTTGGAAAATTAAAGTGGCAACTTTGAGAATATTAAACAGGCACTAAGAAAATCAATTCTTAAAAAACTGGGGAGTAATTCATAAAATACTCCCCCATAATTGACTAATGGCAATTGTGATGACTACAACTATTCTCAACAGTTAGTTGTTCCATTTGTGAGGAATCGAGATTTGAAATGATGTCCTTAATAGTTTTGGTATCTGATGTCCTAAACACCTTAATACCCATTGATTGAAGATTCATCAATGCTCTGGCTCCCATTCCGGCCACAACAACTGCCGAAACGCCTATTTCTTTTAAGGGTTGAACAGGATTGCACTGACCATGTTCATGTTCAGATTCATTGTTGTTCAAGATTTCAAAGTCTTTAGTAATAGTATCGTATATTAAAAAGTACGGTGCACTTCCAAAGTGTCCGTATGCAAGTGATTCCATGCCATTTTTCTCTTCTGTAGGAATACAGATTTTCATAATATTTTCCCTAATAAAATTTAAAAACTAACCTTTGAGTATATCTTATCTGCAATAGATTCGAACTCATTTCTTAAAAAATCATCATTCGAAAATGAATAAAATTTGCCTTTGTCGGTAGCATCGCATAATCCATCCATCAAAGGAATTTGAGCCAGTAGTTCAGTTTTGAACTTTTCTGCTAAAAATTTGCCTCCACCTTCACCAAACAATAAATACTTCTCTTCAGGATGTTGCGTTGGAGTGAACCATGCCATATTTTCAATAACTCCAAGAATAGGTACAGCAATATCTTGATGTTTGAACATATTCATCGATTTCTGAACATCTGCCAATGATAGCTTCTGAGGTGTTGTTACAATTACTGCCCCGTCTAAAGGAATATCCTGACACAAAGTTAATGCAATATCACCTGTTCCGGGTGGTAAATCTATAATCAAAAAATCAATATCTTTCCAAAGCGTTCCGCTTAAAAGCTTAATCAAATAGGCAGATGCAGCTGGTCCCCTCCATATTGCAGGTTGTTCCGAATCAAGAAAGAATCCAATAGACATAATTTGTATATTTTCTTTCACTACGGGAATAATTTTTTCTTCTTCACCAAATAATATAATTTCAGGACGAACCGATTCCAAACCAAAAATGAGTGGAATTGAAGGACCATAAATATCAGCATCAAAAATTGCTAAATTATAACCTTTAGCTGATAAGGACAAGGCTAAATTTGCACTTATAGTTGATTTCCCAACTCCGCCTTTTCCGGATGCAACGGCGATGATTCTTTTTACTTCAGAGAAAACTTCTTTTTCATTATTATCGTTCATATCAAATCCTTATACTTCCTTATACTTTTTCTAATGCTTGTTTCAAATCATTGATAATATCTGTAATATCTTCGATGCCAACAGAAAAACGCACCAAATCATCAGTAATACCCGCAGTCAATTTGTTCTCTTTGCTGACACCAGCGTGAGTCATTGATGCCGGATGTTGAATAAGAGTTTCCACTCCACCTAATGAAACTGCTAATGTAGCCAAATGTACATTGTCCATGAGTTTCTTACCAGCATCGAATCCACCTTTAACTCCAAAGCTTATCATAGAACCAAACCCGCTCATTTGACTTTTTGCCAAATCAAATTGTGGATGAGATTCCAATCCCGGGTATTTAATCCATTCTATTTTGGGGTGATTTTCGAGATAATGTGCTACTTTCATAGCATTTTCCTGATTACGTTCTACTCGCAATGAAAGCGTTTTGACTCCTCGCAAAACTAAGTAAGCCTGATGAGGATCCATATTGCATCCCATATAAACCATACAGTGCCGGATTTTTTTATATAAATCAGCTTCTTTTGTCACAATAATCCCACCAACTATATCAGCATGACCATTAATAAATTTAGTTACAGAATGAAATACGACATCAGCACCAAAATCTAATGGTTTTTGAAGATAAGGTGTTGAGAAAGTATTATCTACTACTAAAATCAATTTATGTGTGTTTGCAATTTCAGCACATGCTCGAATATCTGTTAATTCCATGGTTGGGTTTGATGGAGTTTCAATATAAAGAACTTTTGAATTTGGTTGGATAGCTGAAATAATTTCTTCAAGGTTAGATGTATTGACAAATGTAGCTTCAACGCCAAATCTTGAAAAATCTAGTTCCAAGACTCCTCTGGCTGGTCCATATACTGAGGCTGTACTTATTATATGACTTCCTGTTCCTAACAAAGCCATATAAATGCTTGTGATAGCTGACATACCTGAGCTGGTAGCGATTCCATCGTATCCGTTTTCAAGTTCTGCAATATTGTGTTCCAGAGCACGGATGGTCGGATTTGCTATTCTTGTATATATGTATCCGTCACCAGCACCGGAAAAACAATCTGCACCATGTTGTGCATTTTTGAATTTGAATGTTGATGTTTGATAAATAGGCACCGTAGCACTACCAAACTGGTCTTCGAAGCTACCGGCGTGGACTTGTTTAGTGTTAAAACCCAAATTTTTGGTATTCATATTATTGTAACTCTTTATTGTTGAAATGTGTCTGATACATCAATTTTTTAAGTAACTCCTGATGTTCAGCACTTACTCTTATCATTTTCATATTACATGTAAGGCAAAATGTCTGCTTACAAGATTTATTAGCTTTATGTGGAACTTTTTCACCGCATATCAGGCAAATGCAAAAACCGGAAGAGCCTGAATTATTTACATTGTCTTTCATAGAACTTCGTTTTCATCATAATCTTTAAACACTTGTATTTGAATTTCTTCAGTTTTATTTCGATCTCCAATTACTCGATGTAGATGTGGGCTTACACAATGCGGACATAGTTCCATTTTTTCAACTTCAAAAGGGGTATCCCTATAGAACTTACAACCAAAGCAAACAAAACTGCTGTCATCAGTTATCATTTCGATAGAGCCACCACTAATCTTCAGAGACTTAGCATTTATAAGGAAATCAGCAATTTTTTTATGTGCAGAATTAATAATGTTCCCAAATGTTTGCCGGGACACATTCATCTGTTCTGCTGCTTTTCCCTGATATAAACCTTCATAGTCAGCAAGTCGGATAGCTTCGAATTCGTCTAAAGTGAGCTCCACTTCATCTTTTTCTTTAATATTTCTACCGACAGGTTTAAAATGAAACACTCCGGGATTTGAAAAAACCTTTCTGCATTTGTTTGGTCTGGGCATTATTATTTCCTTATTGTGACAATTAGATAATTACAATTTTATATTTATTTGTCATCAAAGTCAAGTACTTTTTATTAATTGATATAAAACAAAATTTGTCATCTGTATTTCTTTGATCTGTTTGTAACCTGCTTCTTTAGATAGGATTTTAATAAATTCCGAATTTAATCTATGCTCAATAGGTGGTCCAATATTTTCTGCTCTATATTTCCACTCCAGTAAATATGTTTGTGAGAGTGTTACTCTATATGCTTCGGACAAAGTTTTTTTAAAATCAGAAACTTCATGAAATACCAATCCAAAGAACGTAGCATCGAACTTATTGTCTTCGTATGGAATGTCCTCAGCGACAGCAATTTTGAAATCACTTTCTGGTAAATATTTTTTTGCCGCGGTAATCATATTCTCATTCAAATCAATACCTGAAACTATAATCCCTGCTTTACTAAATGCTTCAGCGAACAAACCGCTACCTGTGCCAATATCTAATAGACTTCTAATGTTCTCATTTTCGAGGCACAAATAAACAACTTTTGAAATTTCGAGCCTTTGAACTCGTTCAGGGATCCTTAATTTTTCAATCCCATTGTTATATAATCTTTCATTCATATTATCCTAATTTTCAATGAATTGCAAATTTTATTCAAATCAACACCCGCCAACAACACGCTTTTGTGTTTTCTTAACAGGACCAGCAGTTTTATTTTGTTGAATTAGCCTCGGAATAACCTGGCTGGCATATAACCTAAAACGATAAGTATCTCTCGCTATTTGCGAAATTGTAAATGTTGTTGGTTTGAAATATAAAATCTGATTAATAAACTGATTTAATCCTCCTTGCAGAATCCTAATATTCTTATATCCAAGTTCTTTTGCAATTACAGCCATTTTCCTTTCATTAATTTCTCCATTATCAACGAATACATTAACTTTATGATTGATAGATAACAATTTATTAGGTTCTTTTTCAAATAGATTATCAATTAAAAATGAAGATGATTTTGGCAAGTTGAATTTTTCATATTCTTTTGTCGGTCTGAAATCAATTATTTGGATTTTCGTATCGTTACTAATGATTCTAAATGCCAGTTCATCCACCGTCATAACGTCAACGCTACTTTTATTTACTATTGAAATATCCTCAACCATCTTTAGAAGGGATACTTTCCGCTCCGGAAACATGAATGCGGAGAGTGCAATAACAATACCAAAAATCGCAATACCTACGTAATAAGGTGTAATACGAATTGATGGTTTTTTAATGCCATTTATCTTGTTTTCAATAATTGATACACCAATAAACGCAAGTAAAGCTATGATAGTAAATAATGATGCAAATAATGTTTGTGACATCCCTAATGTTTCAAATAAGCGAGGATTTCCCCAATTTGCTGATTTATATAATCCCTCAACAACGGGGTATCCTTCTGCAAATATAAAAACACCCAGAAGAGCCCCTCCAATAAAAATCATAGCATCAATTTTGCCAATAGCCGCGGCACAAACACTGGTCCCGGGACAGAATCCTCCGACAACAAACCCCAAACCCATTATTATTCCACCTATTATTGCCGACCAGAGAAATGTTGGATTAATGTATGTTAGATTAATATCTAATAAACCAAAATGAGTTAATGCCAAAACTCCGATCATAGAAACAATACCGGCAGTAAAGAACACTCTGAGTACTGTGAAATCATAACCATAAAAAAGTCCAACTAACTTTTTAGATGTAGAAAAACCAGCTTGCTCCAGAATTGCACCGAATAAAATTCCGATTATGAGTGCAAAAATAAAATTTAAATCATTACCAATAATATCAGGAACTAAAGGTCCCATAGTTTATTCTCCTTTTTATATCCAAAATTTTCTAAAGAAATACGCAAAGCCATAAGCACCTCCAAATATAGCAAACATTGTTATTATACCTCCTGTTGACATAACTGCCATACCACTCAAGGCGGCACCACTTGTACAACCTCTCCCGAGTTGAGAACCAAACCCCCACATCATTCCGCCTATAATAGCACCTATTACACGAATTCTTGTTGTTATTCTGGGACCTTTTTCCAATTTAAAGACAAGTCTGTTGGAGATTAATCCTGAAATGAAAGCTCCAATAACAACTCCCACCATTTCAAACACTAACCAGTTCATTAATGGACTGCCTGAATGTTCACCTGAATATTCTTTGTAAAACTTAACTGATTCAGTATGAGATGGAGCCAATGTTTCAACCGTTGCAACGGTCATGCTTTTCAGTGCTCCACTTGCTCCCAAACCCCTGCCGGTAATATATATTGTAGCAATTAATAATAAACCTAATAACAAGCCAGCCAGATAGGGGTTCATATATTTTGTTTTTTCCATAACTATCAATTCTCCTTATAATTTGATAATAAATTGACATGTATCTTCTCAATGTTCAATTCATCAATATCTGAGTCTGAGTCTAATTCTTCTTCACCTGTTAGCATTGCTTTCAAATTTGAAGTGACCGTTTCACCAGTTGTTATCAAATAAAGATGAACAATTATGAAAGCTATTAATAAAAATGCACTAAAGGTATGAACAACCGCTATTATTTCCAGGGATTTAATATTCATAGCTTGAATTCCATGACTTGTTGGATACCTATAAAACATATAAAATAAACCGGATGAAACAATAACCGGGATAACCATAATCTTCAATCCGAAATATGTTAGTTTTTGCAAAGGATTCAGCTTACTGAGTACTGTTTTTTTTGTAGGATGGGGTGCATTTTTGAAAATTCCAAATATATAATAATTTAACTGTGCCTTGATATTTTCAAAAGTTGGTATATATTGTTTCCATTCACCGGTTGCAAAATGCCAGAAAATGGCAAAAATAATTAGAACTAGGAACATATATGCCGCAATAGTATGGTATCTGACTGCATCCTTGAAACCAAAAAATGGATATGCACCATGGATTTCAAAACCAGAAAATGCAAGAAAAAATATTAAAAGAGCTTGCATCCAATGCCAAAATCTTTCGAATGCTCTATATACTTTAAAAATCTTTTTGCTCATTTGTCACTCCTTTTATTTTTTTTTGAATTAATTATCCGAAATGTTCCATGCGTAAGGACTCCAATAAAAGACAATACAATCAGCCAAATTCCAGCTGTCTCTATTGGTCTTGAAAAATCTCTTCCGGGCATATAAAAATCTTTTAATCCTGCAAGTCTTGATTGATTTCTTGTGTGGCATTCCTTGCACTTTACAGTTTGTTCTTTTGATGATACCATGTGATTAACAGGCCAATACATTTTAGTTCTAATAAAAGAAATTTTTCCGCTGAATGACAAATTTGCATCTTTCATACCAGATTCTGAGGCAGTTTGCCAGTTAAAATCTTTCCAAAATGCACCCTCTCCTTTATTGTCAGCAAAAAGTTTTGGTTGGATTAGAATTCTGTTTATTGGGTCAAACGGTTGTTTTGATTCATGTATTTTAACCGGAATTATTTTTGATTCACCGTCTGAATATGAGCCATTCAATTGGTTCAAAACCAGTGGTCTTGTTGTATCGCTAATCTTGTCCCCTTCTAAGTAATGCGAAGCTGTACCATTAAACCAAATATAGTCAGGTTTAACATTCTTCTTCCAAACAAAACTACCCTTAATTGACATATAGGCATGATTTCCCATACTATCTTCTTCCACATAAGGCTCGCCATTTCTAAGTTTTCCGGCAGTTGACCAGTCCCAATACATTTTTGTGGCTTTCACTTTAGCATAAATTGGAATATGACAACTTTCGCAGGCAACCTTGATTGTATGCTTGTTTAACATGTCGTCATCATGAGGAGTATTTGTGTGGCATTGTTCGCATGTATTACGGTTATTACCTGATGAAGCAAGGGAATACAATTTACCAGATATATTGTGTTTTTCTGTTGTATGACAATCAATGCATTGTAAATTCATACCATCAATACCCATGTGTATATCAATTTCTTTTGTTGGTTCAAACATTGACATTTCGAGGTCTCCATGTTTGACATTATTTCCACCACCCCCATAGAAATGACATACTCCGCAATTGGTGCGTTTTGGTTTACCGACTCCCTGAGCTATTTTATTAAAATCTAAGGTAGCAACTGGTGCTCCTCCTTTTTCCTGTGCTTTAACATAAGTCTCTGTATTGTCGTGGCATACTAGACAATCGATATTGGTTGAGTCAGTAAAAAATTTTCCCTTTGAATCCATACCGAAACCTATATGACACTTTGCACAACTTTTTTCGTTCCCTTGTGTTCCAATACAAAAATTATTAATCGCATTCTTTTTTCCTAAATATACTATCCCACGTCCCTGGATGTAATCTGCTCTTTCCCAATTCCAATGATTTGACATCATCACCTCTTTATGCCTTTGATTATGACAACCTATACAAGCCGATGTAACCTGTTGGGGAGCATCGAACTTTTGCTGAAGTGTTGTAAACTTAGAATGGTCAACCGAGGGAGTATATTTCTTTGAATACTTCTCCTTTAGTTTCATAAGGTTTGTTGGTTCGTATTCTCTTTGTGACAGAATGCCAAAAGCAATAATAATGGTTAAGCTGATTAAAGCTATAATAACAACAATTTTCTTCATTTGCACCTCGTAATTTCATTTATACTATTTTTAATATCATTGCATGAGTTGAAGTTTTTATAAACAAGACAATCTCTACATTCTTTGATTTCACATGTCTTATTCTTAGTCAATTGAGACCAACAGGGCTGAAGACTTTGGAATGACGAACAGCTAAGCTTTTCTTCATTTGAACAGGAAGTTATTTCCCAACAAGGAATAAGTGATAAAATAATTTTAAGTCCTCCGATTCCAACTTTCAAATCATTAATTGCAAATCGGATGAATTTCAACCTCTCAATGTCTGCATGAGAGTAGAGTCTATGTTTACTTGCTTTTTTGAATGGAATGATTAACTGTTCCCTTTCATATAGCCTCAAAGTCTGCACAGATATACCCAATATTCCGGCAATCGAACCGATTGTGAATAATGGAGTAAAGTCATCAATATTTATTTCTGATTTCATCAAAACAATTAATTATTTTAATTATTGGCATAAGCCAAAAACAAAATTAAGAAAATTATTGGCATAAGCCAAAAATAAAAAATATTTTCAACGAATTTTAAAGATATTTTTTTCCTAATTAGTATAACTTATTTATAAATTTTGGTTCGGCAATAACATGACTTATTATAATTACAAGTCAATTTACTCGAAATTTAATTTATTTTTATTCTTAGAAAAGAAATCAAAGTGAAAGTTTCTAACACTTTAGAACTTAAATGATAATGTTTGTAAATAATGGTTCTATTGAATAGTTAATATTGCAAGTATAGATATAACACTTATCATTATCCACAGCAAAATTCATTGTATGAATGGATTAATTCCTACAGCCTTTATATTTTCCAATGAAAGTCCGGCTCCTATTAAAAAGAGAGTAACTGTCAAATCTTTTTTTGCAATTTCTTCAATAATGGAATATTGGTAGCTGAAGTCCCGGAAATAAGTGCCAATAATCATTGACAAAATAAATAATCCAATAAAATATGGAATATATATTTTCTTTTTGTTGCCTTTAACAAATAATGAAGTCAATAATGATAACGGGACAATCCATAACGCTCGTTCCAATTTCACAGTAGTTGCTATTTGTAAAGCTTCCCTGCCATATTTTGCTGAAGCTTCAACTCTGAACTTGTATCGTGAACAGATATAGCACACCATAAACCAAATTGATGTTGTGTCAAATTTAACCATTGACCAATTGCCGGAAAAATTAATAATGCAACTGATTTTAATATAAATGGCTCTTCCTGAAAATGGATACAAGGAATAAAAAAAACATTAAATTTGCAGTTTAATGTAAAAGAAAAACTGGAAAAAGAATGT
>CAZSHX010000032.1:0-47180 GCA_964606895.1 uncultured Hyphomicrobiales bacterium | reverse complement strand
CTTTTTTTTTCGAGTGGTTTAAAATATTTTATCATAGGTGAAGATATAGTTGGGAATTGGGACGAGGGACAGAAGACATGGGACAGAGGACAAGAGTAAGAAATAATATTAATATTTGAAAAAAGTGAAAAAGGAAATGGTCATTATTACCTTATTCTAATAGCAATAAATAACCATTATTTTCGTTTATTTATTTTAAAATAGTTCTTTAATATTTTGTCAACCTCACCCCGATATTCATGGAGAGGGCGTTAAGAATTGCATCTTTGCATCTTTTTGCATTCAAAGATGCAACGGCTCAAAACTCGTCATATGAAATAATATCAATGGTTTAGATGGTAATTGCATTGCATCTTTTCTGTAAAAAAAATAAAAGATGCAATTTGGGGAATGGAGAATAATCAAAGAATAGTTAATTTTGAAGACTGGAGTTTGTCGTAAATTAAATATGAATCAAATGAAACGAACAATTATTTTGTTGATTTTAATCGGGTTTTTTGTAGTTTCTTCCTGTAAGGATGAGACTATTTCAACTGGTAATAATCAGTATAAAAGTACAGGACTTATTACTCATGCGGATTTCAGGGAATGTATGTGCTGTGGTGGGTGGTTTATCAAAATTGACACGAACACCTACAGATTTTACAATTTGCCCGATTCATCAAATATGAATTTAGACAAAGAAACTCTCCCTTTGCAAGTCGAATTGGACTGGAAGTTTCCCGTTAGTCCATGTATGGATGATTTGATTACGGTTATCAGAATCAGGAAGAAATAGAGAGAGTAATTCAATTCGGCTTCGCTCCGGGTTCAGACAAATTCCTCTATCACTTAACTATTTCAAGCTTTTTAATAAGCATTTGGTTGGGAGTTTGCAAGATATAGAAATAGAGTCCGCTTTGATAATGCTTTGTATTCAGCTTAATATTATATTGCCCGGGCAGGATTTGTTTGTCGAAAGCAGTACCCGAATAATTCCCGAAAATATCGTAAATCAATACTCTTGTTCTTCCTTCTTCAATGGCGGTAAAAGATATTTCGGTTTCTTCCGAGAAAGGATTTGGCACGTTTTGGGCAAGCGTAACTTTTTTACTCCCGTCGAAAAGTCGTTTAGTCGGTTCCGAGCAAATATTCTTCAAACAAAATGTTCCGTATTTTATAATGACATCGGTATCCACTCCGGTTAGGGAAACGTTTTCCAAATATATGGAATCGCAGTCTGTATTGCCGAGCAAAGCAAGAAAAGAAATCAGTTTGATTGTTCCTAAAGTATCTTTCATTGGCAGGTTGATTTCCAGCCTCTCCTGAATGTCATTTAAACTAACCGCCTTATTTGGTTCAAGGTTGAAAAGAATGCTCTTATTATATCTGATTTCAGCTTTCAATTCCTTTGGAAGAATTGGACTTAACCCTCTCGATTCGAAAACAATCAGAGGCAGAGAAATTCTTTCTCCCGTATTCGCAAACAGAGTATCAGGGAAACCTATTTTCAGGAATGGTTTGATGAAATTCTTATTGGTTTTGATTGTGTCCGAATACTCGTAACATCCTGATAGATTAGTCACTTTAACGGAATATGCAGAACTGTCCTTTGTAATAATGAATCTTCCGGTTTCGGCAGTCAAAGTTCCGTTTTCGAACCATTCATATTTATCAGCCTGAGAAGAAAATAATGTATCTTTCGATTGAATCAATGTTGGTTTTGCCGGTTTTGGAAGAACCGCTGTACTTAAAGAATCAATTGTTATACAGCCCGCAATATCTCCTGCAGTAACAACGAATTTTCCGGCAGTTTTCACGACAATCTGACGGGTGCTTTCTCCGGTTGACCATTTGTAACTATTGTATCCTGTTCCCGCATCAAGGCGGACGCTGTCACCTTCGCAAAAATCAGTTTTTCCAATTGGGGTAATCTTCACATTTTTTATATTTGAAACCGTAACCTCAAGGCTGATTAAAGAACTGCATCCGGACAATGTATCAGTCTGATTCAGAATAATTTTGTTTTTGCCTTCGTTGCTCCAATTAACGGTTATAGTTGCCGAGCTGTCACCTGAAATAATCTGACCGCCGGAAACAGACCAAATATATTTGTGTCCATTGATTAAATTAGCTGTGTAAATACTCTTACCGTTAGTACAGCAAATCAGAGTATCGCCTGATATAGTTGGTTTCGGGAAAGCAACAGCTACAGCAACGATAGAATCAGAGCCTTTGCAACCTGTAACATCTTCAACCGTTAGATTATACTTACCGGATTTAGTGATTCTTGTGGTTTGTGAAGTGTCACCTGTTGACCATTTATACCTTGAGTATCCTTCACCACCGTCAATCATGAGGGTATCACCTTCACAAAAAGTGAAAGAAGGTTTGTTAACCGGAATAATTTTGGGATAGAGATTATCACCGATTGACACAACTAAGGTATCCTTTCCGATGCAGTTTGTTGTAACGTTTTCTTCAATAACTGAAACACTTCCTGTACCGACACCGTCCCAGGTTACAAGAATATTTGACTCATTTGAGCCTTGTACCCAAGTTCCTCCTGTAACATTCCAGAATAATTTATTCCCGGCTGAACCTCCAATAAAATATGGAACATCTTTTGAGTTTCTGCAAACAAATTTTGCTCCGCGGACGATTGGCTTTGGATTTGGAAATAATACGACATCAATTGAAGAACTTCCCTGGCATCCTTTATCGTCAAGAACACTAACAGAATATTTCCCTGCCTTTTTGACGTTGATAGTTCTTGTTTTTGCTCCGGTTGACCAAGAATATTGCTTAAATCCTGCTCCGGCATCAAGAGTAGATGAATCCAATTCGCAAAACTCTCTTTGTCCTTCAATAACCGGGACAGGAGTTGGGAATACTTCCAGCTTAACAATCGGGGAGCTCCCTGCACAACCGTTTTCATCAAAAACAGTAACATAATAGTCGCCCGATTTGTTGGCACTAATTGTTTGTGTTGTATCGCCGTTCGACCAAAGATACGAGTAAAAACCTGCTCCGGCATCAAATACGACGTTCCCGCCTTCGCAAAAAGAAATTGGACCGGTGTACTTGATATTTGGTGCAGGAATGGCGGCACAAACTTTTTGAAGATAAATATCAATAAATTTGCCATAAACAGGTTGAATTGCATTAGCAGTAACAGGGAAATCATTGCTTTCGGTATCGCCACCAAGGTAAACACTTAAAAAATCATCGGCGGCAACAGCATAACCCCATTCATTTCCCGAACCGCCCAAATAGGTTGACCATATTACCTGTTTCCCGTCGGGTCCCAATCTGACAGCAAAAGCATCGTTCGATCCGCGTAGTGTTTTCTGAGTTGCATTAAGTGAGAAAGGAAAATTATTACTAAAAGTTCTTCCGGTTAGAATAAAATTATCGCTTTTGTCCACAGCTAAAGCATAACCGTTGTCATCATCCGAGCCACCCAGATAAGTTGCCCATCTGGGTAACCCGTCCTTTTTTATATTCACAAGAAAAGCATCAAATCTCCCATTATTCTTAGTTTGCAAAGCTGTAGCAGAAACTTTCAAATCTTTACTTTGGGTATATCCTGCCAAAACCATGTCTCCTTTTGAATTAGTAACGATACTTGAACCAAAATCATTATCGCTTCCACCATAATATGATGAATAAATCAGACTGCCGGTTGTATCGAATTTTGCAAGAAATGCATCATAAATCCCGGAATTTCGCTTTTGATATGCATTTGATGAAGTCGGTAAATCCTGACTTCTTGTATATCCCCCGATTACAATATCCCCAAAAGAATCAATCACAATACTTTGTCCCGATTCAACGCTATCCCCGCCAAAAAAGGTTCCCCAGAGAAAATTCCCATCATTATTGAAAACTGTTAGTACAGCATCATCATAACCGGCTTTGGTTTTTTGAAATGCCGCCGGGCTTGCGGGATATGTCGGACTGCCCGACCAACCGGTTGTAACTACTTTTCCTCCACCGTCAACTGCTACACCGTAAAGATGGTCATTGCGGTCACCCCCGACATAAGTTGCCCACTCTCTTCTGCCAAGATTGTCAAATTTCAGCAGGAAGCCGTCGTTGTCGCCACCTGCATAATTCGGCTGAAAGCAGTTTGCAGTCAAAGGCAAGTCTGTACTCCACGTAAATCCCGCAACATATATTTTTGTGTCCTTGTCAGTAAAAACGGATTGGGCAAGGTCAGTTTCAGTTCCGCCATAATAAGTTGCCCAGACTTTATTTCCGTTGGAATTAAACTTTGCAATAATTGCATCGAAATATGCAGTTCTTTTTGTCTGAAAAGCTCCTGCAGTTGCAGGAAAATCGTCACTTAATGTGGAACCGGTTATAACAACGTCATTAACTCGGTCAATCTTCATTTGGGTGATATGATCTCCAATAGAACCGCCGAAAAAAGTTGACCAGTAAACCTGCGGGTCAATGGTAAGGGTTTTTGTCCTGTCGTAATCAGCGATTTTGAATTTAACTGTATTGTTTGAAATATCGAAGTCAGCCATTATAAGATTACCACCTGAAACAAAAGCTATTGGCTTGTTGTCAGTTATTTTCCCAAGCGGACAATTAATCTCGATTGCCCCGGAATTATTCAGCAAAACACTTTTTGAACCAATGTATTCAAATGCTATTACATTAGGATTAGCACCGGAACTCACGATAATATCATATTTCAAATTGCCGTTTGAAAAATAGAAAATGATGTCTATCCCATTATAGATATTTTTGTAAGTTATCCTGCTGAATCCTTTTACGCCTGTTATACCCTGAGGACAGTCTTTAAGGTAAAAATTCTCAAAATCGGAGGATTCACCTTCTTTAATAATTTCGAATGATTCATTGCAGTTCACAAAATCCAGGTCAATCCGCCATTGAATCAATGAAAGGTTCTTCGTGCGGTTATAAAATTCATCAAAATTCACATCCGACCGGCTCGAAATATCAGGTTCAAGACCGAGAGCTGAATTGTTAGAAAAGACATTATCGTAAGGCTTATAAAACACATAGCTTATTCCGCCTTTTCGCAGATATACTTTGAAACCGTTAGCTTTAGAGTAAAACAGAACATCATTTCGTTTGTCAGATTCTGAATCGTATATTTGGCCCAGATTTTGCTTAAAATAGTTTGGATTAGATTCGGGAATATTTGAAAAACATGGAATCGGATTCAATCCAAACATAAAAAGAATGAAAAAAAGTATCCATTCTAAAGAGAAATATATTTTTAAAAATTTTGTCATATTTTTTGACAACTGTTTAGTTAATGTTACATCTTTTTTACATTTTTTTGAAAAAAAGAAAAATTCACATAATTTTAATCTATAATATAGTATAAAGTTACAAAATAATATAATTTTTCTTTGTAATAGTAGTCTTATGAACTTACAAAAGCAAATAATATTGATTTTTAAATTCATAAAACGATTAAAAGAGTAAGAAATTAAAAAAATCGGGAGTAATTATTGAAAAGACTGATACGAATTTATTATTTTTGAGAACTTGGGTTTTAACAGGATTCATCAAACTATGCCAAACTGCATACGAGATTTCCTGAATTGTAATTTCAATAACTAAAGTAGGATTTTGAGTATCAGCTTTAAAAGAATATTTCTCCTGGTTGGTCTAAATTTCTTTTTGTTTTTTCAAACCGGAAACACACAGCCTGCAAGCATTGCCATAACGAGCAATCCTGCGGCATTTTATCTGTTCAATCTCAACTTTCAGACATCACTACTCTCCAATATCACACTTTTCAATTCTCCGATTTGGATGATGTTTGCATTTCAGACTCCCTTTTTCGTTACACCGGAACAAAAAGATACGGTTGGTAATGACATTCCTCATATTCTTACTCATCGAAGTCCTTACAGATTCACATCCAAGGAAACACGCGAAGATTTGAGAAGAAAATATCTGCCTGATGGTTTCAGGTCTTACATGGATATAGATTCTGCGGCAAAGAAGATGTCATCCAAAATGACTTTCGACGAAAATGATATCAGCTATCCGTATCAGATTGATTTGGAAAATTATCTTGCGATGCGGAAGAAAAAGATAGAAACTCAGCTTTGGGATTCGCTACTAACGAGGTATGACCTTGCCGCGGCTTTAACAGGCGGAGATCTGGCACGTATAATCAGCCAAACGACAGGACTTACAATACCTGTACCTCCAAGCATGATGATGGGAATATTCGGGAAACCCGAAATCAATATTAATGTGTCCGGCGAAGTTCTTCTGAGAATCGGATGGCGATGGGATTCTCAAAACCTTGGAACTACTTCGGCTTTCGGACAAACCCAGTCTTCTCCTGTTTTCAGTCAGGACATCAGGGTCAACGTTACCGGTAGTGTCGGAGATAAATTGAAACTTTCTACGGACTGGAACACAAAAAGGCAATTCGAATTTGACAACAAATTTAAAGTCGGCTATCAGGGCGAAGATGATGAGATTATTAAACTTGTGGAGTTTGGAAATGTCAGCCTTCCAATTCCATCAACCTTAATCGGCGGAGGGCAGTCTCTATTTGGTGTTAGAGCAGATTTTCAGTTTGGTCCTCTTTTCCTGAAAACTATTGCTTCCCAGAGAAGAGGCGAGAGAAAATTCCTGACTGCTCAGGGCGGCATGAGCAAACAGCAATTTTCAATCAGAGCTTATGATTATTCTGACAAGCATTATTTTCTCGATTTAGAGTATAAAAAAATATATAACGAATATTTCAAATATTCAACACCTGTTATTCCTGCTTCGGGTTCATACTATAGAATAAAAGAAATTGAAGTTTGGGAATCTACGGGAGATGTACGTGAAGGTCCGCAATCTGCAGTAGCCGTAGCTTATACAAATTTGGAAGCACTGCCAAGGAATAGTTTTTATCCTATTGGCATGAAACAAGCCGCGGCAGTTTCAGGTAAAATTGAAAAATCATGGTTTATGCGTCTGGATTCCAACAGATTTCAGGTAGATTACAATCTTGGAACAATTTTCCTCCCGAATTTAAGAAATGATAGATACTATGCAGTTGCATACAGAATTGAAGGTAAAACCCCGGACAAAGGAGACGACCTTACTTACGGTACTTTCTCAACCATGGTTGGTATTAAAGACACTCTTATCCTAAAGCTGATCTATCGTCCCAATATGCTTCCTGTCTATGATACACTGTGGAAAAGACAGATGAAGAACGTTTATCCGATAAATGCTCAGAACGTAAATATAAACGAGACAAAACTCGGAGTCTGGTATATAAATCAAAATAATGATTCATCGGATGTTCTTCCGGGTGCTCCTGATAAACTTGTTACAATTCTTAGAGTTGACCAGGTTACAAACAGTACCGGTTCTGCTCCTCCCGACGGCAAATTTGATATGCGGGCACCGTTTTTCAATGCTCAGTACGGTGAAATAACTTTCCCAAGTGCCGAACCTTTCGCCGATGGTCTTCAGACATATTTCGACGAAAAGGGCATTTCTCAACTTGCTTCAAAATATAAATACCGGGATGTTTACGATACAACCCGAGATGCCGCAAGAAAGAACACAGCCCGAGACAGATTTGTGATTTCCGGAGAGGTTTCCGGAAGAGCTTCGGACAGGATTTCACTTGGTGCTTTCAACCTTGCACCAAACAGCGTTAGAATCACTCTTGACGGAGTTGCACTTAAGGAATATGAAGATTACGTGGTTGACTATTTTTCCGGTCAGGTAACGATGCGTAACCAAAGAGCTTCACTGCCTAATGCAAATCTCAAAATTGAATATGAATCTCAGGATATTTTTAATATTTCTACCAAAACATTACTTGGTGCAAGGGCGGACTATCAGCTGTTAAAATCCAGAAGATTGAATATCGGGCTTGGCATGACATACATGTTCTACAATCAGTCCGCAGTCATTGACAGAGTCAGATTGGGCGAAGAACCCGTTTCCAACAAAATGCTGGGATTCGATGCAAAAATTACATGGGATGCACCTTGGATTACCAAAATTCTGGACATGCTTCCGTTTTACGATACGAAGGCTCAATCATCCTTGAATGTTCAGGGCGAATGGGCAATGATAATGCCTGAACCGAATAAGAGACTTTCGGAAGTAGCATCTGACAACAGCGAACCGGTTGTTTACATAGACGATTTTGAAGGTGCCCAAAGGTATATTTCTCTTGGGCTTTCTCCTTCTCAGTGGACTCATGCTGCTCAGCCGGTTGATAGTTCAATAGCCGCAGAAGATTCGCTCAGAGCAAAATTCCGTGCAAAAACATTCTGGTATCAATACTTTTTGCCCAGAGTTCCTATAACCGATGTTTATCCCAAAAAACAACTCATTCAGGGTAGAACAAACTTAAGCCCGATTTTTATCGCATTTGATCCAAGGGAAAGAGGAATTTACAATAAGAATGAAAAATTCCTGGATAGAAAGCATAATGGTAAATATTATGGTCCAAATGATTCTATATATGTTGAAGATAATCTTAATAGAATGTGGGGAGGTTTCCAGCGAATATTTTCATCCTTTAATACAAACTTCGATAACGAAAATATCGAATACATCGAAGTTATGATGAAAATTGATGCTATCGAACTCGGCAAATCAAAAATGTTCATCGAACTTGGGCAAATAAGTGAAGATATTATTCCCAATGGGGTCATTAATACCGAAGACGGAATAACTGCCGCGAGCCCGATTCCGAACGGAATTCTTGACCCGGGAGAAGATATTGGTATAGATCAGGAAGATAATGCAAAAGAAAAAATTACTTTTCCTTTTCCTTTAAATGAAGAAGATGACCCTGCAAGAGATGACTTTAGTTTTAATTTTCAGAAAGATGATAACACTCGTGTTGAATCTGATTACCTTTCTTATAACAATCTTGAAAAAAATGGAGTTTTCGAGCAGGGACAGTTTCCTGATACAGAAATACTGGATAAAATCAATGGACAGTTTATCAATCAACATAATGATTACTATACTTATGAAATTAATCTGGATGCCAATCCAAAAACAAATCCTCAAATAGTTGGCGGTAACGAAGCAAAAGGTTGGTTTCAATACAGAATCCCAATCAGAAAGCCAAATTCTTCTATCGGTAGTCCATCATTTGCTAATATTAAGTATGTCCGCGTTTGGTTCAAGGGTGGTTTGTTCAAAGCAGAAATCGCCGATTGGCGTTTGCTCGGTTCCCATTGGCAGAGAAATAATAACCTTCAGGCTGATGTATCACCTACAGACAGCACATTATCGGTGGCTTTTATAAATCTTGAAGAAAACAGCGGTCCTCCGGATAAATACACGATGCCTCCGGGAGTACAGGCTCCAAGACAACTTAATAACCCTGACCCTAATCAGGATATAAGACTAAATGAGCAATCGCTTTCTATCGGAGTTAAAAACCTAAGATATAATGATGAAAGAATGGCTGTAAGATATTTCAGACCATTGGATGTTTTCAACTACAAGCAATTAAAATTCTTTATTCACGGCGGTCCGGATATGCCTGACAACGTTGTTCAGGGTGCGATTCCTAAAGCTTACGCATTTATTCGTTTTGGTATTGATTCCAATAACTATTATGAATACAGAAGACCACTACTAAGAGATTGGCAGGATATTGCAATTGTTCTGACCGAACTGACAGCAATCAAACAAAAACGAGATACAACCGGTACCTTGCTCTATCAGAAACAGGAATTCCCCATAGGTGCAAAAGACCCACTTGCTACGTATGCCATTCGTGGAAACCCGGTATTGACGCGGGTTCAGTATTTTGCATTCGGTATTTCCAATCCCCCACTGAATTATGCCGACCCGTTAACCACTTCAATGTGGGTGGATGAACTCAGGCTGATAAGTCCGGAACGAACGGCAGACTGGGGAGCCGTCGTAGGTGCCGATTTGAAACTGGCAGATTTGGGTACAATCAATACTTCGTTCGCCCGAACTTTGCCTAATTTCCATAGACTTGAGGAACGATTCGGAAACAGGACCACTTCAACAACATGGTCGGTTGGAGCAACTGGAAATCTGGAAAAATTTCTTCCTAAACTCTTCAAAGAGATAAAACTGCCCATTTCGTATGCTCATAACGAATTTTCTGAAAATCCTGAGTATGTCGCAAATAATGACATACTGCTCGACAATGCTGTTAATGAAGCTTATAATGATGCAATTAATAAAAACTACACACCACAGGATGCAAGAAGAATTGCTGATGCTGTAAGAGTCAAATCTCAAACACTTCGAGTTCAGGACAGTTGGGCTCTGACGGGGATGCGGCTGGGCTTACCGATAAATTACTGGCTTGTTAAAGAAACATTGAATAAAATGACTTTCGGATATTCATATTCTCAGGAAATGGAACGTTCGCCTGTTGTAGTTCAAAGGTTTTCCTGGCAATGGCAGGCAAATGCTAACTATGCTGTTGCTATACCCGAATTTCTTGCGGTCAAACCGTTATCATGGGCTAAATCAGTTCCTTTGCTTAGTACATATACCGATTGGAAATTCAATATTATGCCGACAAATTTCCAAACAGGTTTATCAATGACCCGCCGCCGCCAGACTGAACAATCGCGTTTTCTGGAATACCCGAGTCCGGTTATCAGAAATTTCATGGCTCAGCGACAGCTCCAGTTCTCTTGGAAACTTTCGGACAATGGCTTCTTAAGTCCCATTATTGATTATTCGGTTACTACCGGAAGTACACTTGTGCCTTATGAGCTTGATGAGAACGGAAGACAGCGAACTGGAAGTGAACTTGCCTCTCTGATTTTCTTTAAAAATGGTAAAATCATGGATTTTGGTTCAAATAATCAACATACTCAAAATATTACAATCAATTTCAAACCGAAATTCCCTATTGGAGATTATGCTAAGTTTATTGAATCTTCAGGCTCATATACAACTGCATACAGCTGGAACAACCCATTACAGCCAAACGAAGCAATCAGGGATATCGCCAAGAATGCCAGCAATACTACATCCATGCGGTACAATACCGGATTGAAACTAAAGTCTTTAGCAGATAATATCTTTGGAACTACTAATCCAAAATCTATGCTTCAAAGACCAGCGTTTGATTCATCCTTGAAAACAACAAGTATTCTTGGCTACATGGGTTTAGTCCTAAAAACTATTTTGCTTGATTATGAAAAAATTGATATCAATTTTACTCAGAACAATTCTTCAATTAATCCCGGTGTTATGGGAGCTACCGGCTTTGATAATTTCTGGTCACGTGGTGTAATCGGCAGAAGCAGTGAGTATGCAATGGGTCCGAGTTTTGCTTATCAGATGGGTTTGGTTCCCGACCCTCACGGTTCATTTAATACCGTTTCATCAAATAAATTCCCTTATTTCGGATTTGAAACTGTTAATGGGAAACGACCTCCAAACGGAGTCATGCAGGATAATTACAACCAAAAAAATAATCTTGAAATTAAAACTGCCAGACAGTTATGGGAAGGTGCAAATCTTGACCTTAACTGGAAAACTGAACTTGGTTTCAGCAAGAATATGACGGTAATCACCGACAGTCTCGGAAATCCGACTTACACCAACGTTATGTCTATGGAATCGTTCAGCAGAACATACATTACTTTGCCGTCAATTTTTGGTATGAATCTGTTTAATAACACAATTGAGCATGTTATTCAGCTTTACGAAATCGAAAAGGCTAAAATCATTTCCTCAAGTTTAGATACAACGGCAAAGAATCAGGCTTTGCTGAACGCTCTTGCTACATCGTTTATGAATGGAATGGAAGCATTCAGTATAACAAAAGGTAAAATTGGTAGATTTCTTCCCGCAATTAACTGGGCTTTCCGTTGGGAAGGACTCGAGAAATGGGGAATCATGGAGAGAATCGGAGCAAAAAGAATTTCTCTTGAACATGTCTATAATGGCAGGTATCAGGAAAACGCACAAACTACCGACCTTGGCAGAAATGTTCAGGGACAGCAGGTTCAGCACGGGTTTCAGCCATTAATCGGTTTGACGGTTTCTTTTGATGAGAAAAAAGTCGGAGGTAATTTAACCGGTACTTTGCGTTACGTTACAACAAACAGTTATATGCTGTCATCTGCAAACAGAGCAACAATCACTAAGCAAAATTCGGATGAATTGCAAATAAATCTGAATTACACGATGAAGCAGTTCAATTTTGCTCTTTTCAATCTTACAATTGAAAACGACCTTGAATTGATTTTCCTTGGTTCATATAAAATGAATGCAAGCGTAACTTATGACGTAACGAATTATACAGGCGAAGCAGGAAGTAAACTGAATGGGAACAAACAACTTGTCATTGAGCCAAGAATCCGCTATGCAATGAGCCAGAGAGTTTCTGCATCTTTGTTCTTCCGGTACGAAGGGACTTTCACCGAGGGGGCTTCAAATCCCGGATACAGCACAACACAAGTTGGGCTTGACATCAGAATTTCTATCGCCGGCGGCAGGTAAAGTGCTCTGTTCATTTATATAGTGCCAAACTGAATCATCTAAATACTTTCGAATTATTGGCTTCTTTTGTTTCATGTTTGAGTGTTATTGAATTCTAGAAAAAAAAAATATATATTAGAAAAGGAATTTTTATGAATTCACTGAAATTTTCATTAGCTTTGTTGGTTGGCTTGCTGTTCATTAATCCTTTGCTATTAGCTCAGGCAGGCGGAGCGGCAGTACCATTTTTAATGATAAGTCCTGATGCCCGTGCATCAGGAATGGGAGAAGCCGGCACAGCCATAGCAGACAATATTGACGCTGTTTATTGGAATCCTGCCGGACTTGGTTTTCTCAAACAAACAGAGTTAAAGGAAAATGTCACATCTCCTTATTTTGAAAGTTCCTATTCTTATTCGAAGTGGTTACCTCAATTCAATTCAGATCTATTTTATTTTAACGGAAGCCAAGGAATTTTTGTTAAACAAATGAATGGATTTATCGCTTTAAACTTGACCTACATGGATCTTGGTGAGTTTCAGAGAACTTTTGAAGATGGAAGTATCGGTCAAAAGTTCAAATCTAACGAATTCGCATTAGGTCTGGCTTATGGAACAAGTGTCGGAAAGAATTTCGGAATTGGAATGCAGTTGAAGTATATCCGGTCAAAATTATCACCTGTTTCGGTTTATCAGGTAAATGATGCAGGCGAGGGGACAAGTGCGGCGTTTGATGTTGGAGTTTTATGGAAACCTGATTTTGGTTATAATGACAGGATTCTATTTCATAGAAACTTTTTATCATTTGGAATGAACCTGCAAAATGTTGGTCCTAAGATTACCTATCGCCGGGAAAGCGACCCCTTGCCTACAAATTTGAGATTAGGAACGGCAATAAATATCATTAACCATAAATTTCATAAATTGACCATAGCATGCGATGCGTCAAAGCTTCTCGTAAAAAGGGATTCTCTCGGTTCCGACCCATTGCCCAAATCTTTCCTAACTGCATGGGAAAATGAAGGAGGTATGGAATGGAGTTTTGGTATCGAATATTGGATTTACAAATGGTTTGCTGTTAGAAACGGATATTTAACAGAATCAGCAAGATTGGGAAACAGAAAATATTATACTTTTGGTGCATCTGCCAGAATATTTTTTGTTGAAGCCGATTTGAGTGTTCTGAAAACAATTGAAGAAAATCATCCTTTGGCAAATACAGTGCGTTTTAGTCTTATTGTAGGGGGTGATAATCTACGGTTTGGAAGATAGAAGAAATATCCGGAATGATGGTTTAGTAAATGTTAAAAAAAATGAAAATAAAGAAGGGTTAAAGTAAATTTTAACTTACGAAAAAATCCCAAATTACAAGAAGCAATATGGGATTTTTTTTTATCTCTTTTTTCTAATTTGATATTTTTATCTTATAACCTCAAAGCTTCCTGTTTCGACTTGATTGTTTCTAAAAAGCTGAAACCGGTAAGTGCCGGATGGCAGTAATTCGGTATTGATCTGAATATTATCAGAATTCAATTCGTAATTATAATTAACATCTTCACCTGCTGAATTTATTATCTTCAGGTTGATGGTCTCATTCATGTAACCCGAACATTTAATATTTACATAATTGGTTGCCGGATTAGGATAGATACTGCTCAAACTTGAATTTAACGGTTCTCCCTCAACCACAGATGGTTTTGCCAATATTTTATGAAGAAACCCGAAATCGGCATTTGTTTTGTTGCTCTGAGTCTGCCCGATTACAGTTTGTCCTGTTATCATTGTCAAACTCGATTGCTGTGATTTTCCGGTAATAAGTCCTGAACTGATTACATAATTTGGTATGTTGCTGTTCTGCGAATAAGAATTTTCAACAAATAAAGCGATTATCAAAAATGCCAAAAGTCCAATAGTTTTTGTTTGCATATTTTTTACTTTCAAAAAATGTGATTTAAAATCAGCGTATTTTGATTATGTAATAAACGCTTGCATTTTTAGGTCTGACTTCATTGTTAGCTTTCACGGTAAGAGTTTTAACCGAACCTTGTATCCTTACAGCAGATTCGGTAACATAAGATGAAGTATTGCTGAAATCAGAACTACTGCCGGAAGCATCCACTTGGACAGTGCCGATATTATCTCCGCTATTCGCTCCTGCAACCGGTGCTTCTCGGTACTCTGCATCGGGGTCATTCCCACTTCCCATACTTACCCCTCGTAAAAACATTCCACGAAGGTCAGGTATATTAAAATCGGTTGCTGAACTGTCATCACCAGAAGCATTACCCCATGAAGATTGCAGAGCAGAAAACAGTTCAGGATAGTTTGCAGAACTAAGTCCTCTGCCGTCACAAACCATCCAGTCCTCCGGAATATTTTTCAGAATGCCTGCATAAGATAAAATTGTACCTACGGGAATGACGTTAGTCAGTAAATGCTTTGCTGTGTCCGCTTTTTGTGCATACATGCTGTAGGGTACACTACCCAGACGCAGTCGGGGCTTAAGTTCTGAACTTTCGCCATAAACCGTAACACCCAGCCAGTACTGTTTGTCGAAATCAGGGAGTTCGGGCTGATTTGCATCGCCGAGAAATATGGAAAAAATTCCACCCTGAACGCTGACAGGGAGTAAATTGCTTTTCCAAATCTGCTCTCCACCTGACTCAGTTGAATAAAGACTGAAATTGAGCTGATAATTGCCGTCAGGTCTGACTTTTCCCTGCGAATCCGTCAATACTCCCTGCACAGAAAAGTTGCGGGGAACACTGCTCAAAAGACTCACGGGCAGAAAAACCATCAATAACAGCAATAATTTATAATTCATTTTTATTTTCATTGGAAATCCTCATTTTTGATTGTAATTACAAAAGAATTAGTTACCTGACATCATCCATTGCACTTGTCTTGGCTTCGGCATTTGTTATTTCAATTTTCTGGAAAGTGAATGATACTTCCTCCAACTCATTCATGCCCGTAAAGTCGCTAACACTATTGAAATCAACATAACTTCGTATTTTGGAAACATAAGCATTAGTAAGCTTAACTGTATAGAAGAGCACATCCTGACCATTTGGGTCAACATGATAGAAGTTCATTACGACGCTTTTCAAAACCTCATTTGTAACTAAAGCCTGAAAAAGTTGAGGCGATGAAGCACCCCATTCTTTTGTTATTGTTATCGGGGAATGTTGTCTTTTCCCTGTTGGAAGGCCTGTACCACCTCTTCCGACAGAGGTCGGAGACATAACTTCATAATTGTATGCTAAGCCGACTAACTCGTCTTTGTGTTTATCCTGCGGAGCTTCACCTTTGAGCTTTCCTTGTTTAGTTCCTTCTACGGAAACATAGAATTGATAAGCGGCATTTGCGGGTAAGCAGTGAACTACGATTAGTAGCACCGTGGCTATCAGAAGAATTTTTTTCATATATAACTCACTAAAAGTTCATTAAAAAATCAAATATTGTAATAATATACGAAACAATACATATTAAATTTTAGTTAAAGCAAAATAAAATATTAGGAGTAACGAAAATCATAGAAATATTTTCAGCTATCAAAATGTTATTTTTTTGTCATGAGTTCACCAAAGTACATGGAAAAGAATTTTACAGAATAAAAATTTATTGCTAATTTATCGCATAGTGGAAATATAAACAATTTGAATTGATCTGTGCCCGCAATGCCTCCAATATGTAGGATTTTGTACAGATTGCTGAAGTAATTTTGCATGAGCTTGGCAAATGAATCAGAATGCAGAATAGACAGCGACTTAGTTGGTTCGATCAACTATATCGTTGTTATGAATATACCTTCATTTCAAATTTTTGCCTATTTATCTGCTTCGCCCATTATAGGGTCAATTGAACCGATAATAGCAACAACATCGGCAATCATCGAACCTTCCACCATGTGGGTTAGTCCCTGAAGATTGGACGTAGAAGGAGAACGGATTTTCAGCTTCCACGGGTGTCCGGTGCCATCGGAAACAATAAAGAATCCAAGTTCGCCTTTTGGTGATTCAATTGCAGTATAAGTCTCGCCGGGTTCCGGTGAAGCTCCGAAGTTAATCAACATAAAGTCGTTGATTAAATCTTCCATTTTCGTATAGACTTCCTGTTTCTTTGGAAGGGTTGTTTTGTGGTTGTTTAGCCTGATTTCGCCTTCAGGCATTTTGTCTAAAATCTGGAATACCAGTTTCAGACTTTCTTTCATCTCTTCGACTCTGACTTTATACCTTGACCATACATCGCAATCTTTGAAAGTTATAATATTGAAATCCAGTTTATCATAAACCAAATAGGGTACATCTTTTCTCAAATCTCTCGGTATTCCCGAACCGCGGAGTGCAGGACCGGTCAGACCAAGATTTATGGCTTTCTCGGGTGCGATAATACCAACCCCTGCCATTCTGTCAATGAAAATTCTGTTTCTGTCAACCAAAGCTTCAAAGTATTTAAGTTCCTTGGGGAATTGCTCTGCCCAAGTGCGAATCATTTTCAACACGTCGTCGCTTATGTCATTGGCAACGCCGCCGATTCTTGTGAAGCTTGTTGTAAAGCGTGCACCGCAGATTAATTCGAATATGTCGTAAAGTTTTTCTCTTTCGGTGAATGTCCAAAGAAGCAAAGTCAGTGCTCCGACATCCATACAAGTAGAGCCCATTGCCATAAGGTGGGAGGAAATCCTTGCAAGTTCGGCAACGAGTGTCCGAATCCATTGTGCTCTTTCTGGGGCAGTGATTCCGAGTGAATTTTCGATAGCCAGAGCTATTGCTACGTTGTTCGAAAATGGAGCAAGGTAATCAAGCCTGTCGGTATGAGGAATAAATTCATGATAGGTCATGTTCTCGGCAATTTTTTCATATCCGCGATGCAGATAGCCAAGCTCAGGAACGCATTTGATAACTGTCTCGCCGTCCAGTCTGAGCAATACTCTGAGAACTCCGTGGGTAGCAGGATGCTGTGGTCCCATGTTCAAAACCATATCATTTTCCAATGGGTCTTCGAGTATCAGGGAAGTATCTTTATCCAGTAACTCTTTAACAATTTTGCCCTGACGCAGTTTTTGAATCTGCTCAATACCGGACCATGTGGAAATATTTGTACTCATAGAATTCTCCGTAGGGATTTTTCAAAAAACTCAAAAATAAGAAAAAAACAATTATTTTGGAATAGAAACTGTAAAAGTAGTTCCTTTGCCAATTATACTTTCAACCGATATTTCGCCGTTCAAAGCGGAAACATTTCTCTTAACTATTGCCAGACCAAGTCCTATGCCCTTTTTGATTCCAATATCCTTTCTCCCTTTGAAGAAAGGCTCAAACAAATTAGGGAGTTCCTCGGGTTCGATTCCGACTCCGTAATCAACGACTTTAAACTGAATATATTTTTCATAATCACTCAAAGAAACAACTATATCTGTATTTGAAGATGAATACTTAGTTGCATTCAATAACAAGTTCATTAGAATCTGCCTGATGAAACTGCCGTCGGTATTCATTATAAGCTCGCCGGCTTGATTATCGAATTCTATAAAATGCTGTTCTTTGTTAACAATCTGTACTTTATGAATTACATCTTTGAATATTGACGGAATGTCGTTATTAGTCGGGCGGATTTCAATTTTATCCTCACCTTCGGATTTGAGAATGAGAACATTTTCCATCATCTCCGTCAGCTGACGAACTGAATTTTGAATTCGATTCGAATGTTTACTGATTTTATTTGTGAACTCATTATCTGATTTTGAGTTGTATGATTCAATTATCTCAGCAGACGACAAAATAACCGACAGCGGAGTCCTGTACTCGTGAGAAATTAGCGAAATAAATCTGGATTTGAGTTGTGACAGTTCTTTCTCGGTTTCGAGAGCCGAAGATATTTCCAACTTTGCTTCAAGAAGTTCCTGTTCAATTTTCTTTCTGTTTGCGATTTCATTCATCAGGTCGCTCAAAGTTTTCTGAAATTGCTGAGTTCTTTGGTTGACTCGTATTTCCAGTTCCTCGTTTGATTTCAGTATCTGGTCTTCAATGATTTTTTGCTTTGTGATATCAATCAGCAGGCAATGAGTTTGCTTAAATCTTCCTTCATCATCTTTTCCGACATTGCCAAAAAATTTAGCCTGATAAGATGATTTATCTTTTCTAATCAAAGCACATTCAACTCCATCGAGAACACCTGTTTCGAGAAATATAGGAAAATTTTCTGCAAAAAAGTCAGCATGGTTATCTGAAATAAAATTCGTCAACGGCAATCCGATTACTTCATTTCGGTTATATCCCATATTTGATAGCCATGCGTCATTCACATCGAGTATGCATCCGTTTTCATCCATTGACTGATAAGCCAAAGGGGCATTTTCGAATAATTCGCGGAATCTGATTTCGGATTGAATGGCAGAATTCTGGGCAAGGATTCTTTTTGTTATGTCCTGTGCTGTGCATATCATGCCGTGATATGTGCCATCAACAACGATGGGAATCAGCCAGCCTGATTGGTAGCTGACTTTTTCTGAAGAAGTAACTACTCTTATTGAATCATAATGCCGGACACTTTTTGTTTCCTTGGCTTTTGTATAATATGGCAAAAATTCAAAAAAAGTTTCTGCGGGAAAGTCACTGAATAAATTTGAATTTAATATTTTCTCTTTTGTTAATCCTGCAATTGCGGTCATTCCTTTGTTGCAGAAGGTAATATTGTCGTGAACGTCGGCAACCCAAATTCCATCGTTAACGTTTTCGACAATTGTTTCATAAAAATCTTTTAGTTCCATAGTTTCTCTTTCTGCCCTAATTCTCTGAATAACTACAGCGGATTGATTAATAAGGCTTTCAAGGAGATTTGTATTTTTAATATCATTGCCTTTTTTATAGCCCAGAATAATGCCGCCGTAAAGTTTGCCATTCCATGAAATACCCATATAATAAATATTATCAATATGAAGAACTTGCTCCATCATTTTCGCTATTGGTTTAGGGATTTTCCTTGTTGAAAGTATGTATAATGGGTCCTTCAGAAGATTCATTTTTCTGTTGGTAAAAAGCTGAAGGTCGTCCTCTGTCATATCCGAAAATTTATATGTCGAATTTAAATAGTCTTTTCCGGTTATTTTCAGGATTGGATTTATGTATTTTTCCAAACCGATTATTTTTTTCAGTTTGATGGTTTCAAGAGTTTCGTCAGGGGCTGAAAGTGCTAAATAGTCACATCCTGAAGTCAATAATATTTTCTCTGATAGAAATTCATAACAATCATCCAAATCTTTAGTCCCGACAAATACAGATGAAGATTCGGAAAGCAGTGTTAATTCTTCAATCCTCTGATGTGCCTGTTCGAAATTCTTTTTTTCATCAGTTATATCTTTTATGTAGGCGGCAATATACTTTTTTGTTGGTGTAACTATAAACGAGTATTTTACTTTATTAATCCGCAATTCTCCCTTTTTATTAACAAAAGGATACTCTTGGGGTTTATCAACCCAATATTCGTGATTAGTTAAAAATGAGTCCTCAATTGACTTACGCATCAACTTTGTTTGAACATTTTTGTCCATAAAATCAGGGAACATCCATGCCATTACATCCCATATTTTTTTATTTAATACCTCATACCTTTCCCATCCGGTAATTCTTTCCAATGAATCATTCCATTCAATGACTTCTCCTTTGCTGTTAATTACAACGATGCCGTCCTGGGCATTCCTGATTAAGTCAAAAAACAATGTTTTGAAATCGGAATCTTCCAATCCGGGAAATTCGTTCTGAAAGTTACTCATAATCCTGAAATATAGTAATTATTAAAGATAAAAACAGTATGTAATTTATTTAAAATGAGAAATTAACAATTAATTTTCTTAAATGAAAATGTTTTTTCAAATTTTTTTAGTAACTTTATTTTTTTGTTGTTAATGAAAGTTGAAAATGATTGTTAAAGAATTATTAAATCCGAAAAGCATCGCAATTATTGGTGCTTCAAACGACGTGGAAAAACCCGGCGGCAAAGTGCTGTTCAATATCATTCAGGGCGGTTTCAAAGGCAGTTTGTATGCTGTTAATCCCAAGGAATCCATGGTGCAGGGAATTGAGTGCTTTCAGTCTGTGAACCAAATCGAACAGGTTGACCTTGCGATTATTGCCATTGCGGCAAAATTCATTCCCGATACTGTCCGCACCCTGACTCAATCCAAAGGCACAAAAGCTTTTATTGTCCTTTCGGCTGGCTTCAGTGAAGTGGGACCGGAGGGAAAAATAATTGAAGATGAGGTGGTCGAAATTGTAAATCGGGCAAACGGAACTCTGATTGGTCCGAACTGTATCGGTGTTCTGAATACAAACTATCAGGGAGTTTTTGCAGGACCCATCCCCAAATTATATCCAGACGGCTGTGACTGCGTTTCGGGTTCGGGTGCTACCATGTGCTTTATTCTTGAAGCCGCAATCCCAAGGGGACTGACTTTTTCGAGTATTTTCTCCGTTGGGAATAGTGCCCAAATCGGCGTGGAAGATGTTCTCGAATTTTGGGATGAAACTTTCGACCCCCAAACAAGCTCAAAAATCAAGCTTATCTATATCGAAAAAATTGATAATGCCCAAAGACTCCTCAAGCATGCTTCGTCGCTAATCAATAAAGGCTGTAAAATTGCCGCTATTAAAGCCGGAACTACCGAGGCAGGCTCAAGGGCGGTTTCGTCCCACACGGGTGCCCTTGCCGGTTCAGATGTGGCGATTGATGCTTTATTCAAAAAAGCTGGAATTATTCGTTGCTCAAACCGCAATGAATTGGTTGATGTTGCCATTGTCTTTTCGTACAAAGAATTAAATGGTGACAGATTAGCGGTAATAACACACGCCGGAGGTCCGGGAGTTATGCTGACCGATACTCTTTCGAAGGAAGGAATGGCAGTGCCGCATATTCAGGGTGATTCTGCCGACGAGCTACTATCAAAGCTTTATGCCGGTTCCTCGGTTGCCAATCCTATTGATTTTCTGGCTACGGGAACCGCAGAGCAATTGGGAACGATTCTCGATTTTGCAGATAACAAGTTTGACAATATTGACGGCTCGGCGGTAATTTTTGGCACAACAGGAATGTTTGACGTAACGAATGTTTACGATGTTTTAAACCGGAAAATCAATGACTGCCGTAAACCTGTTTATCCGGTTCTGCCTTCGGTTGTGCTTGCGGCAAAAGAGATGGAAACGTTCAAATCCTACGGCAGAGCCTTTTTTACTGATGAATCTGCACTCGGCAAAGCTATCGCCAAAGTTTACAAAAGACCAAAACCTGCCGGAGCATTTATTTTTCCTGCAATTGACATTAAAGCAGTCAGAAACGTTATTGACAATGCTCAGAATGGCTATCTTCCCCCTGCTGATGTTCAGGCATTGCTCGACTCGGCAGGGATTAGCAGGGCACAGGAAGAGATTGCAAACTCCGAAGTGGAAATTATTATTCGTTCATCAAAGCTGAATTTTCCATTGGTAATGAAAGTTGTCGGTCCCGTTCACAAATCCGATGTCGGAGGTGTTGCTCTGAACATCACATCGGTCGAACAGGTTAGGGAAACATTCAGAAGAATGATGGAAATCGAGGGTGCCGTTGCCGTTATGCTACAGGAAATGCTTTCAGGTACAGAGCTTTTTGCCGGGGTGAACTATGAGCCTAAAGTCGGTCACGTGATTCTTTGCGGACTTGGCGGTATTTTCATTGAAGTGCTGAAAGATATTTCTTCCGGTTTGTCGCCATTAAACAAAGACGAAGCTCTGGAAATGATTCGTTCGCTGAAAGGCTATAAGATTTTCGAAGGTGTCCGAGGAAAAGAAGGAATCAGCGAAGAGATTTTCGCCGACATTATTGTCAAAATTTCCGCTTTGCTTCAGGTAGCTCCCGAAATTAGAGAAATGGATTTGAATCCGCTTCTCGGCAGAATAGATTCAATCACAGCCGTTGACGCAAGGATTCGGATAGAGAAATAACACAAATGAAAACACTTAAATTTATAATATTATTCCTTCTAATCCTTACTTCCAAAGCACTTGCTGAAGAGCCTGCATGGGAAATGGTTTCAATGAATCCGCCGAGAGGAACGGTTTGGAATTATTCAGTTAGTGATGATGGTAAAATTTTTATAGGTTCAGAAGGTGGAGCATTTTCATCTTATGACAATGGTAAGAGTTGGAATAAGCTATTGGATGGTTATTGCGTTCCAATTGTTATAAGTAAAAGGGGTAATTTGCTTTCAAGAAGAAATGATTTAAAGGCTTGGAAGTCTGCTGTATGGGTTTCTTACGATTTAGGTATAAAATGGAAAGAGTTACTGAGTAATTGTAATTGGATTAGTGTTGATAATGAAAAAACTTTATTATCTATTTATGATGCAGATTCTACCAATAAATTATATGCAAATTTTTATTTAAGTAAAGATGATACTAATTGGGAAAAAATTGGCACTATTCCTGATTCTTTAATTCAGTGGTCCTTAGCGGCAAGAACTTATTTCAAGGATTCATTGATTTTTCAATCAGTTTCTGACTATGATTATCATGTTTATTTAGCGGCTTCTTTTGATTTAGGAAAAAACTGGAAAAAAATTAAGTTACCCTATTCTATTCATAATATGTATATCAAATCTAATGAAATATTCTATGTAGCTACAGAAAACGGCATCTATTGCAGTCGTGATGCCGGAAATAATTGGGAGCAGTTATGGCTTCAAAATATAGCTGTTTATGGTTTGTATTTTGTAAACGATGAAATTATCTTTGCGGGAATAAAAAAAGGTGGAATAGTTTATACATTAAATGGCGGTAAGGATTGGTTGTATCCCGAGATGAATGATGAATTCAATAATACTAATAATATTTCCCAGGCATTTAATTATGATAAGAATGATCATATTTATTCATCTCCATATCAAAATGGAATATATAAATCTGAAAATCTGGGTAAGAACTGGTATGAAAGGAACAATGGTTTTTCTGCATTACAGCCAAGGGACATAGTATTTTCAGATTCAAATATCTATATTTCTTGTTGGGGAATATTCAAATCAACAAATGAAGGTAAGACTTTTGATTATCTTGGTATGAAAGCTTATGACCTTAGTGCCGTCGGAGTTAACAGCAAGGGTTTTATTTTTGTCGGTGATTATGGAACTGGAAGTTCTCAAAAAGGTGTCTATCGTTCTACCGATGGTGGTAATACATGGGAAAGCAAACAGAGTTTTGTTGCAGTTTTGGGAATTGTTATAAATTCAAAAGACATGCTCTTTATTTCTCCAGGGTACGGTTCCAAAGACAATGGAGAGACATGGCGGGATTTAGGGATAGAAGCAAGCTATATTGCTATTAATGATGAAGACCATATATTCGGCTTCAATTCGGGAAATATCTATCGTTCTATCGATGACGGGGTTACTTGGGAAAGAGTTGCAAAAACAGAGGTTGACCCAACGTACACTGAAACAGGCGGTAAAATAATATTTAATAACAAAACCAAAACCGCCGCTTATTACAACCTAATGACAACAGACAATGGACGTACTTGGTTCAGTCAAAAAGAATGGGGAACAGAATTGGGAACAACAAAATCGATAAATTATGCAGTAGATTCATTAGGATGTTGGGTTAGAAATTGGAACTGGGTTAATGAAAATTATGAATATAGCCTATATCGTACATGCGACAACGGAATGACATGGCAAATGATGGACACAACTGGGTTGAACCGCAAAGATTTCCAAACAATCGGCTGTAGTCCCGATGGACATATTTATGTTTTTGGCTCAACCGGTGGACTTTATCGGTCAAGAGACAGATTTGTTTCGGTTGAGGAAAACATGAAAATAAATCCCAACAATTTTTCTCAACCAGCCTCAGATTTTCTCGAAATAGAAATCAACGAGTACGATTTCTACCGCAGGGACAATTCCATAAAAATATACAATATTCTCGGCAACTGCGTTTTGACCGACAGCTTTAATAATAACCATGATTTTGGCAAGACAACAAAACAACTAAATATCTCAACACTCTCCCCCGGTTTGTATTTTGTGAAAGTAGGAGATAAAGTGAGTAAGTTTGTGAAGATTTAAAGAAAAAGGGCAGTCTAAAAAATCAATTGAATTGTCATTTTATTGGGAAAGATGTAATACATAATAAACGTATGAAGAATGGATTTCCGTTTGCACGAGTATGATGAATTAAAAGCTCCTTTTTGCTTATTAGTAACCCTTAGGGAAGCTACTCCACTGTTTCCAGTATATTCAGATAGCTTTCGTATCTTTCCAATGAGATTTTACCTTTTTCAACTGCCGAAACAACCGAACATTCGGGTTCATGCGTGTGCGAACAAGGAAGATATTTGCAATTCAGAAAGTATTCATCGAAATCATGGAAGAAAAACGGCAGTTCTTCTTTGCCCACATTCCAGATATTCAGTTCCCGCAATCCTGGAGTATCAATAATTTTTCCTCCCTTTGGCAAGTCGAACATCTTTGAAAAGCTGGTGGTATGTGTCCCTTTGGTGGTTCGTTCGCTGATTTCACTGATTTTTTGAAGTTCCAAACCAAACAGTTTATTAATAATGGTTGATTTGCCAACGCCAGAAGGTCCTGCAAGGATTGTCACCTTGTTCTTCAAGTGCTTATTCAGTTTGGCAAGATTAATATCATTTGACGCACTAATGAAGAACAGAGTAACTCCGAGCTTTTTGTAGATTTTCAAATCTTTTTTTACAGCTTTTTCATCAACCAAGTCCATTTTATTAATGCAAAGAGCAACGTGAAGATTTCCCTGTTCCGCCGCAATCAGAAATCTGTCAATGAGCCTTTTGTTGTAGAATGGGTTCGCGGCAGACATAATAATCAACAGTTGGTCGGCATTTGCCGCAATAACCTGCTCGGATTCAAGCCCGACTGTTTTTCTGGAAAGACTTGAATATCTTTCTTCAACTTTGATAATTGAACCTGTCAGATTTGAGTTCTGTTTTGTATCCTGATTATGAACAAAGTGGACGGTGTCGCCGACTGCGATTATTGAAGAATTCGTGTTTCTGGATTCGATTGTAGCTCCATAGGAACATTCAATGAATTCACTTTTCTGATTTTCGGGCTGTACGAGAAATTGTTTGCCCATTGAAGCGAAAACGATTCCTTTAATCGAATTGGCGGAGAGCTTTTTGGTATCTTTCAGAATAACTCTTTTTTCATTCTTCTTGAATTTCTCACGAATGAGACTTTCGCCGTGGTCAGAGTGTTTACCTATTTGCTTCAAACGTGCCTCTTTTAATTGAAAATTGAGAAGTTAATGAAAAAAATGAGCTAATATTAACCAAAATGAAAATAAATTGCAAAAAGTGTGTAAAAAAAGTGATAGTGTGTAAAAAATTCCACACTTTTTCTTGCATTATACATATATTTTTATTAACTTGCATTCAGTTCTAATAAATAAACGGTTAAATATGTTAAACTATCAATGGACATTTAGACAAAAATCAGATGCAAGTGCCGTACACAATTTAGCAAGTTCTTTGAGAATTCCCAAAAGTTTGGCGAAAGTATTGTCAGCACGGGGATTAGAGACGCATGGAGAAGCAGAAAAGTATTTTGAGCCATCAGCAAGGGATATACACGACCCATTTCTAATGAAAGGAATGGACTATGCTGTTGACAGAATTCTTTCTGCTATAAAAAAAGACGAACTTATCTGGATTCATGGTGACTATGATGTAGATGGCACTACAAGCACTTCCATGATGCTTCAGTTTCTTAAGGAAATTGGGGCACGTGTTGATTATCATATCCCTGACAGGTTTCAGGAGGGGTACGGTCTAACAATTCCAAGCATTAATATTGCAAAAGAAAAAGGCGTTTCATTGGTGCTTACCGTTGATGTCGGTGTAACATCGTATGAACCCCTCGACCTTGCACATAAATTGGGTATGGACGCAATCATCTGCGACCATCACGAGCCCGGAGAACAAATTCCGAAGGCTATTGCCATTCTTGACCCCATGATGCCCGACAGCAATTATCCATTTAAATATCTTGCCGCCTGCGGAGTTGCTTTCAAACTTGTGCAGGCTATTTGTATCCGTTTGAATATGCCCGAAAAAGCATTTGAATATCTCGATTATGTTGCAATTGCTTCTGCCGCCGATATGGTTCCTTTGATTGGAGAAAACAGGGCATTGGTTAGCATCGGGCTTGAAATTGTTAATAACTCGCCGCGACCCGGATTCAAAGGATTGATTGACTGTACTAATCTGAAACCCGGGACAATTACCACTTCAAGTATCATCTATTCGCTTGCTCCTCTGATTAATGCCGCAGGAAGACTTGGCGATGCAGGACGTTCGGTGGAAATGATGACCGAAAAATGCGATATTATGGCTTTTCAGATGGCTCAGCAACTGGAACAGGAAAACAGAAGAAGAAGAATTTTTGACGAGCAGACTTTCGAAGAATCAATCCCACTTGCCGAACAGCAGTTGAAAGCAAGCGACAGAAGAACCCTCGTACTTCACAAAGCTGACTGGCATGCCGGTGTTATCGGTATTGTTGCTTCCAGACTTGTGGACAGATTCCATCTGCCAACTGTTCTTCTGACCTCGATTTATAATATGGCAAAAGGTTCTGCAAGAAGTATTGCTACGTTTGATGTACACAAAGCCCTAAAGGCTTCTTCGCATTTACTTCATGAGTTTGGCGGACATAAACATGCCGCAGGTCTTTCATTAACTGAGGGGAATATCCCTCAATTCAGCCGTGAATTTGATGCCTTTGCCCACGAGAGAATTTCGAGTGCGATGATGGTTCCGGAAATTTTGATAGATTCCGAACTTAATCTTTTTGAACTTTCACCAAGATTTTTTGAAGTTCTCAACCGTTTTGCACCTTACGGATTTGACAATCAAAAACCGGTTTTCTATTCTAAAGGCATTTCTTCTAAAAACGGATTGAAAATTGTTGGGAACAATCATCTTAAATTCAGAGCTTGTCAGGCTCATCCTGATTTTCCGGAAAATGATAATTTGAGATTTGAAATTGATGCAATCGGGCATTCGCTTGCCGATAAAATCAATTTATGCTCAAACGGCAAGAAGTTCTCAATTGTCTATAACCTGGAAGAAAACAACTTCAACGGGCACACTTCCATTCAACTTCGTATTAAGGATATTCAACCGGAACAGAATTGATACTCGAAAGTCAAATTTCCGAGTATTTTTTCAACCGGTTACTGGAAAACTATTCTAACGACAATAACTTTTCCAGAAAAAAATTAGCCGCATACCGCAGTATTTACAGCGAGTTTCTTAAATATCTCACAAAAGATGAACCTCAGATTTTTTCTTCGAATTTTGCCCGTTCTGTTTTTGTTTTCGATAAATTCGAAATCAACGAAAAAATCATCAGGTCGCTTAATAGGTTCCGAGAAATCACTCATTCCTTATCTTCAGTCCAAAAAACAGAAATCAGTTCTTCTGACCTTGATTTTTGCTTTGTTTCTCTTTGCCGGTTCATTGGGTTTTTTAATGAATCGTTGATTCCTGAATCAATAAGTTCCATCATCGAAAATGTCAAAGTTTCAGATGAAATTCCTGAACCGGACGCAGATTTATCAACTCTTGAATTTGTAAGATTAGTTGTTATCCGAAAAAATGAATCATACCTGATTTGCGAAAATGAAGCCGGCAGACTTTTTAATGTCAAATTCCAGAGAAAGTGGGCTGATACATTAAATTATATATGGAACGGATGTGTTCTGAATCTTTTTGATTTTGAAGAAAAAACAGAAGGAAAAATAAAATATCTTATTAATGGAACTGTAAGTCTTGTTGTTTTGGAGCCTGATTACACGATTGATGTAACGGATGTATCCGGATGCTTCACGGGAAATGGTCCGAGTGTTGCCCTCTATTTTCTGAAAAGAGTCAGTCAGTCATCACTTTCGATGAATCTGATACTTGGTAATGTGGTTAATTTTTGCCTTGATGAATTGCTTATCAATCCCAAATCCGAATTTGAAGATATTTACTACAAAGCCCTATCTTCCAGACCACTTCAAATTTTGACACTTGCCTCCAAGAACAAGGAGGAGGTCGGTTTGCTCAAGGTTTCTGCGAAAGTTCATTTTGACAATTTAAAACGGATTATTCCGAAAATACAAACGGGAGAGGTAAGTATCGAACCTTCGTTCATATCCAATAAATATGGATTACAGGGAAGACTTGATGTCATGATTGAATTTCAAAACGATGCCCGAAGAAAAAATATAATCGAATTGAAATCCGGAAAATCTCCAAATGTTGATTTGACTTTGTCGCTCCCAGGAAATACAAGAATAAAAACAGGAATCTGGAATGAAAATTATGCACAGACAATTTGCTATAATTTGCTATTGGATTCTACTTTTGAAAATCGAACAGGTTCAACTCAAATCCTATATTCCGTTGATTCTGCGGCTCCGCTGAGGGATGCACCGAATATCATTCAAAAGAAACAGGAAATCTTGCTGACAAGAAATCAGATTGTTGCCGAAGAGCATGCTATTTTGAATAAAAATTATAAGATTTTCAAAAGTATTAACCCAAAGGATATGGACTTCCTTCCTGATTTCAAAAGAAATGAAGTTATCAAATTCCACGATGTATTTATCTCATGCGATGAGATTGAACGGAAGTATTTCAGAGCCTACTTCAGTTTCCTTATGGCAGAAAACTATGCCGCACGGCTTGGAACTGATAATGGCAGAGATGATTCTGGATTTTCTTCGCTTTGGAAAGATTCAATTGAAGAAAAAGAAACTTCGATGAATGTGATTTCAGGGCTGACTTTGAACTATTCACTATCTGATTTTGAAAAATATCATTTGTCTTTTAATCGGACAAAATCAGGAGAAATTTCCTCGATTCGCAAAGGAGATTTGGCAATCCTTTATCCGATTTCTAAGGACGGCGAGTCATTAATCCTGAAAAATCAGATTATAAAATGCCATATTGTGGATATTGAAGGCGACATGATAAGGGTGAGCCTGCGCAATAAACTTTTGAGACGAAGTTTTCTCGAAGAATTTCCCGAATGGGTTCTCGAGCAGGATTATGTTGACTCAACAAGTAAAATTCTTCAGACCTTTTTCAGCTTTTTGCAGGCACCCGAAAGAAAACGGCAATTAATTATGGGAATTGCAGAGCCTGTTTTCAGTAAAAAGGTAGAATATGATGTTCCTGAATTAAACGAAAAGCAACGTTATATTTTGTCTCAGGCTTTAGCCGCACAGGATTATTTTATAATCCAGGGACCTCCGGGAACAGGCAAAACATCTTACATGCTGAAAGAGATTGTAAATCAGATTTTCAACTCATCAGAAGAAAGTATTCTTGTTCTGGCTTATACCAACAGGGCAGTTGACGAAATTTGCTCAGCACTTAAAAAAATTGATGAGGATTTCCCGTTCCTCCGTCTTGGAAATAAGGAATCTTCGGAGTATAAGGACAATCTGATTTCATGTCTTGCCGAAACCCTTGAATTGAAAGAGCTATATAAGAAAATGAGAACCACAAGGGTTTATGTTTCAACGGTTTCTTCAATTCTTACAAATCCTGAAATTTTTGAAATCAAAAAATTCAATACCGTAATTATTGACGAAGCATCGCAAATTCTTGAGCCTTATCTTGTTGGAATACTAACTAAAGTTGACAGATTTATTTTAATCGGTGATGAAAAGCAACTTCCATCAATTGTTCTGCAGTCTGCAAAAAAAATTGAAGAAACAGACCCTCAACTGAATGGAATTGGTTTGAATTCTCTTGGCAGTTCTCTTTTTGAGAGGCTATTGAAAGAATGCAACAAAAACCAATATCATTTTGCTTATGCTATGCTTAACGAACAGGCAAGAATGCACTCAAATATACAGGCAGTTGCAAACAATCTTTTTTACGACGACAAACTCAGGACAATTAACGCATGGCAAAATTCCGATTCAAAACTCTACTATGACGAATCAAAAGATATTGACAAAATACTGACCAAATCCAGAATATTGTTTATACCTTCGAAAAATGAATACAGAGCTAAAGTGAATCAATCGGAAGTACTTTTGACAATAGATCTAATCAATCGGATAAAAGAACATACCGGTAACGGTTTCAATGATTCTTCTGTTGGTGTGATAAGTCCTTTCAGAGCTCAATGTGCAGAAATCATCAAGGCTCTTCCCGATGAATTCCGAAGCATCGTAAGTGTTGATACCGTTGAGAGGTTCCAGGGTTCGGAACGGGATGTAATAATTATTTCGTATGCAACTAATCATGCATTTTTGCTAAGCAATATTCAATCACTTGTGGAAATAGACGGAAAGCAGGTTGACAGGAAATTGAATGTTGCAATTACACGTGCAAGAAATCAGTTGATTATCCTCGGGAATCCGTCTGTTCTGGCTTCATCTCCCATATTTAACAAGCTGATTTATATCATCAGACAAAATGGGGGATATGTTGAAACCGAAGAGTTAAATTTAAAATGAAAGTTGTATAGAAAATTTTTTTTTGATAATTTCGTATTAATTAGATTACACTGTGTTATTAAGCTAATTGCAAGCAAGGAAAAAAATGCTCAGGGGAAAAATAATAATAACATTAATATTGGCTTTAGTAGTTTTGGGCGGTTGCGTTCAAATAAAGTCTCCACAGAAGTTGTTGGATTGTCCTCCCCAACAGCAGGGTTGCGTATCCTACAAATGGCAGGGAATCCCTGTAGATACTTCAGAAGCATACCAGCGGGTAGCAAATTTTTACTATCATTTCGAAAATCTGAAAAGAGTGAATTCACCAGAAGATGAATGGGCTCTCTCATTTATTGATAATAGAAAGGCTATTATTACTTTTCAGGACGGCAATCAACAACGAATCATGATGATGCGAATCAGCGATTATAAAACTGCTTCTGTTGAATCGGGAATTGGAAGTCCGTTTGAAGGAAGCATCGGTTCGATGTCAATCAAAGATAAAAAGGTAGTTTTTGCGGCTTCTCCTGTTCCTGACAACCCCGACATATTATTGGGAAATTCTGATTTATATACTGCAGATTTGCAGGGCAATATTCTTGTCAATGTTAAAAATATGGGTGATTCGGTCAATGCAAATCCCGCAAGCTGGGAATCACAACCTGCTTTTTCTCCAGACAAAAATGTAGTATTCTTTGTTTCTGACGGTCATGCTCTTATGGGAACTCAGATATATTACACTATCAAACTTCCCGACGGAAACTGGTCAAAACCTATAAGTTGCGGAGATTCAGTCAATTCTTCGTGTGATGAACTTACACCTTTTGTCACAACAGATGGGAAAACATTGCTTTTTTCTTCATGCGGACATGAAACGGTAGGCGGTTATGACATATTTTCTTCGTCAATTTCAGATGAATTCTGGAGACTTGCTAAAATCGGAGATATTAAAACCCTTAAAAGCAGAAACGATTTATTCGGCGGGGCTGTCAACTTACGTCCGCCACTAAATACAAAATATGATGAACTTTTTCCTTCTTCTCCCGGCGATTATAATGATATACTCTTCTATTCATCAAATCAAACTGATGGATTTGTGAGTATAGTTTTGAGGAAAGGCGGATTTGATTTGTATGTCCGCAAAAAGGAAATTCCACGTAAGACACAGGATTTCCAGAGAAAAGATATTGCCATGGATTTGAACATCAATTTAAATCTTGATGAGAATAAACTCCGGGAAGCTAATATCAAAATACCACAGAAATATTCTCTCGAAGGTAAAGTTTATAATGACAAAACCAAAAGGGTTGTTCCTTATGCCGATTTAGTAATCAGAAAGGTTCAGTCAGACCAGACAAAAACAAAGGAAGTTATACCTGAAACTAATGAAATTGAGCTAACTTCGCTTGGTAGTGATTTATTCTATGATTCTTATAAAATGAAATCCGATACTTCCGGTGATTACAAGGTAGAACTTGAAAAGGGCAAGGAATATGAAGTAACTGCACAGGCAGATAATTTATTCTTTGATGCTTTTAAAGTCAGAGTTGAAAAAGATGATACAACATCAGTCATAAGAAAAGATTTTTATGTGCCTGAGAATTTTACTCTTCGTATCAATTTCCCGACAAAAGTCTATAATAACCCTTATAAATATACGATAGACAGCAATGGAGTTGAAACCAGCAACTTGTGGCAGGACGAAATAAATAATGTGGCTAAGAACCTTATTATTTCTTTGGATAAAATTAAAAAAGTAATCCTGACCGGGCATACCGATGATGTTGGAACTATTGAAAACAATCAGAAGCTCGGATTGGACAGAGTTCAGTTTGTGATAGATGAACTTCTGAAAAGAGGAATCCCTATGGACAAACTTGAAGGTCGTTCTTTTGGCAAACTCGAACCTCTGGAGCCAAGACCGGGCGAGGCTGTACCGCTCTACCGTAAAAGATTGAGACGAGTTGAACTACTGAAAGTATTGAAATAATAATGGGTAAGTTTTTTTCAAATATGACCCCTTTTAAGTTTCTAATGCTGTTGATTTCGACATCATTTCTTATCTTTATTTTTATTTCACTTTTGATTTACGATTCAATCTCTTATGGTTTGCCATCGCTTGAACAATTGGAAAACCCAAAACAAAATTTTGCAACTCAGATTATCAGTTCAGACGGAGAGCTTTTAGACCACTTTTATATTCAGAGAAGAGTTTCTTTGCCGATAGACAGTATTCCAAAGGATTTCATTAATGCCTTGATTGCAACAGAAGACAGAAATTTCTACAATCACTGGGGTGTTCATTTCGCCAGAATTGTAAAAGCAATGGTGAAAAATGTTATGGCTATGCGTTCGAAAGAAGGCGGTTCGACTATAACAATGCAACTTGCAAGAAATCTTTATTTCAATCAGGAAAATTCATTCAGAAGAAAAATTAAAGAGGCTGTTACTGCAATTCAGATTGAGAAAAACTTTACCAAACAGGAAATACTCGAATTATATTCGAATACAGTTGCCTTCGGCAGAGGGGCTTATGGTATTCAGGTTGCATCACAGGTTTATTTCAATAAGTCACCGATGGAACTTACTACTGCCGAATGTGCTTTTCTTGTAGGTATTCTGAAAGCACCTGAGCATTATAATAGTATAATTGATTATGAAAAATCACTTGTTAGAAGGAATCTTGTTCTGCAATTGATGTACGAACAAAATTTTCTTAATAGTTCTAAATATGTTTCTGCCGCCGAGGAACCCATAAGCCTTTCAAAGAGTAAATTCGGCAAAAGAGGAACTTCACTCATAGCTCCGCATTTTGTAGAAATGATACGTCAGCAACTCAGTAAAGACGGTTCTTTGAAAGATTTTGACCTTTATCGCGACGGATTACTGATTTACAGCACTTTAAATTCTAAAATTCAGCAATATGCTAAAGAAGCCGTTGAAGAACATTTGAAAGAGTTTCAGAAAACTTTCTCACGTTCATTTTCCTGGACTTCAAATCAGAATCTACTGAGTGAACTACTTCAAAGAGCGGTTAAAAACAGTCCTGAATATAATGCCGCTCCACAGGAGAAAAAATCTGAAATTGAAAAAAATCTGAAAAGAAGCCGAAAATTTATTGATTCGGTTAAAAATGCGGCAACAACAGTTCAGGTAGGACTCGTCGTTCTCGACCCTTCAACAGGAGAAACTCTTGCCATGGTCGGTGGTTCACCCAAATTCATGGAAGAAAATCCTGATGCTAAATATTCACTCAATCATGTAACTCAAATTAAACGACAGCCGGGTTCTTCATTCAAACCTTTTGTTTATGCTTCTTGCCTTGAGGAAGGCATGCTACCGACTTCAATGGTAGAATGCGGACCTTATACTTATACTTTGCCGTCAGGTGAAGTATGGTCTCCCAAAGGCACAGGACAATGTGACGCAGGGGGACAGGTAACACTTGCCGAAGGTTTAAGCAAGTCAATCAATACTGTTGCCGCAAGATTGATTACTCAGCATACGACTCCCGGCAAAGTAATTGAACTTGCCCATAAAATGGGAATCACTTCGGGGCTAAATGCAGTACCCGCTTTGTCGCTTGGTGCCGGTGGGGAAGTGACACCATTCGAAATGACATCAGCCTTTGCTACTTTTGCGAATGAAGGTATGAGAATTGTACCTTTTTCTATCAAACGTATTGAGGACCAATATGGCAACATTTTGCAGGAAAAGAAAAAATCTTTGGAAGTTTATGATGCCATCAAACCTTCGATAACTCATCTTATTATACCGATGATGCAGGGAGTGGTTGACCACGGAACAGCTTACGAAATCCGCAATTATTTTAAGAATTGCGATGCCGCCGGAAAAACCGGAACAACCAACGACTTTGCCGATGCTTGGTTTGTAGGATTTACTCCCCAGTTGGTAGCCGGAGTTTGGGTGGGATGCGACGACAGGAGAATCACATTCACAGGTGGTTATGCTTATGCAGGAAAAGCCGCCGCACCAATTTGGGGAAGACTTATGGCTAAAATTTATGCTGACGAGTCTTTACCTTACAAACAAAGGAAATTTGCTTTCAGTGTGCAGGATTCAACATCTGATTCTACTCAGCCAACAGTTCTGGGAATAAAATTGCTCGAAAAAAATAAATTTTTGCAAGGAAATTCGACAGAACAATTTGTTTTTACAAATAGCACTGATATTCCAAATGGTAAAAATCAGACAAAAATTAAATTTGACCGAGAGATTTTAGCCGTATTAAATCAAAGAATTGAAATTGAAGTAAAACTAAATAAATTTACAACATGAAAAGAACACTTGTTTTTACAGATGGAAAAGAATTGCCGGTTGGGATGATGTTTTGCGTAGGCAGTAACTACTCCAAACATGCCAGAGAAATGGGGGGAACCATACCTGCGGAACCCGTTATTTTTCTAAAACCGTCAAAGGCATATCTTCAAAACGGAGAATCAATTAAACTACCGGATTTTTCTGAACTTGTTCATCACGAAGTTGAACTTGTAGTAGTAATCGGAAAAGATTGTGACAATATAACGGCTGACGAAGCACGAGATTACATTGAAGGCTACGCAGTAGGAATTGATGTTACTTTGCGGGATATACAGAATCAGGCAAAAAAGGAAGGCAAACCATGGGCGGTTTCCAAAGGATTTGTTACTTCAGCCCCGATTTCTGTAGTTATACCTTCATCGCTTTTTCATGAAAAAGAACCTTGTTTCGATTTAAGTTTAAAAGTTAATGGGGAAGTCCGCCAGCAGGTACATACTTCTGAAATGGAAAGAACTGTCGGGAAATTACTCGAATATCTTTCAAAAGTGTTTACACTTCAGGCAGGTGATGTTATTTTCACAGGAACACCTGAAGGAGTTGGGCAGATAAAGAAAGGCGATACAATTGAAGCAGAACTTGTCGGTTACGCTAATTTAAAAGTTTTTGTAGAATAATCACTATACTATTTATAGATGTTATGAAAAATCAAATTTTACTTATTTCAGCCATAATTTCGGTTTTAATTGCCGGATGCAGTTCTTTTTCGACCAGAGTTGAAAAAGATATTTATACAATTTCCGAGCGGGATACTCTGACCATAAGGGAACAGAAAAACCTGCCCGGGCTTCGGGATAACGGGATTATTTATCCTTCGTCAAGGGCAATAAATACCAGCAGAACAGTTATTCAGAGGGACAGTGTCGTTGAAAGGGAATATCCCGATTTCATAAGATTAGGTATCTTTGAATCTGTTGGTTTAATCGGAAGCGGTAAAGAGAATTCTGCCGGAACCGGTGTTTTCGGTATTTTCCCTGACCTTGAAAATTTGAAATCTACTTATAAGGGCAATTCTTCAAAGGTGTTCAACGGGGGAATCTACCGTTTTGGAGTAGGGGAGTGGAGATTAAGATGGTTCAGGGATGCATCCAACTGGACTTTTGGTACCAACATGCTTGAAATTATGATGCCCGATGCAAGAGTTGAGAGGACTCTCACCAGTATTTTCCCGTTGTACTTAAGGAAACGGTTCTACGTATCGGAAAGTACACCTTATATGAACTTCACATTAGCCTTTGGTATAGGTTACTATCCTTCTCAGTATTTCAACTTTTCAGGTTCATTCGATATTGGTTCTATTGGCGGTTTGAATCTTAGAGCTTATGCCGGATTTGCTGCAGGAATGAATTCGAAATCCTCCTATGCAGTCAGATTGAGCGAGAATAATAGTGCAGGTCAAACAGTTGCTTTCCCATATCTGGGAGTAGGGATTTCTTTCCTTGACTTCCATAATCTTGTTAAAGAAACTAATACTGAATGGAAGGACCATAAGCATTATTCGTGGAATGTCGGGTTGATTCAAGCTGGAATACTTGCCGCCGGTTCGGATTCATCTGCTTTATCGGAAAAATCAAAATCAAATATTATCAGCGGTGCATTGATAAGACTTGCAAATGCCTCGGTAGCACTTCCTTTTTTGAATAATGGATTCTATCTTGGAACATCTCTTGCCAACTTTATGATTCTTGGACGAAATGAATGGGGATTGGGAATATTGCCAATCAGACTTGGCTATTGGCAGACAATACTTTCTGATGAACTATCGACAGAGCCGTTCATTGAATATAACTATTATCCGTCCAAACTTTTGCATATCGGAAACAGGGTGAACTTAAGAATCAGTAATTTTTTAAATGTCGGATTAATCATGGGATTTGTTACCGGTGGCTCGTCTATTGCTGTTGGGAGTGATTTATCCGGACCATTTGGCGTTTCAGCAAGTTTTTCCAGACCATATCTTGGTGTTAGTCTTGGATTTGGTGACAGAATCTTTTTTGACGAAGAAATCGTTCATAATAAACAAAAATAAATTTTTCAGAAAAAAAGTTCAGAAAAATGAAAATAATTATAAATTCAATAATAACCATTTGTGCAATTATCGCCATTTCATGCACTCCGGATCAGTTCCATCTGAACGAAGACAATGAATTTCCCATAGATGGCTTGATAATGTCAGATTTGAATTCGGTGGCTAAACTCAAAGCTAATGAAATAAACATTTCCGAAAGTGGTGTTGCGGCATTGCGGTCAGTTGGGTTAACACAGCTACATGCAGACCTCACAACACAGCTAATTTCCGGCGAAGGCTTAAGTCTATATTTCAGAACTGTTTCAAACGAATATGACAACCACCCGTCAATTAAATTTGATTATACTACCAGCGGTTGCAAAGTTTTTGAAAATAATAAATTGCTGGCAGTAGTGGATTCTGTCAAAGCAAAGGTAGGTCAGTATTCAAGAGTACATATCAGAAATGACGGAGTGGTTTATGTGATTACAGTGGATTGCGACACAGTAATTAAATCAAGGACTTATATACCGACGACAGAATATTTGATTTTATCATCAATGAAAAATTCTAATGTCAGAATATCGGGCATAAATTTTGATGAAGAGTATTATTTTGGGAAAATGAAAGAATAAACAACTTTTTTTTATTTTTTTCAAAAAAAAACTAAAGTTATTTGAAAAGATGTCGAACATTGCTTTTAGAGGATTGAAAATTTTGGCAGGATGCCCAAATGTTATAATTATTTACATGGAGGTTTATTATGCCAACAGCAGTTTCCAGTGCAGGAAAAATTGCAAGCAACCCACAAGCAGAAATCGCACAAATGTCGATTTTGGCTAGCAGTCAAAAAATAGCTCAAGGACAGTTGAGAATAGCAACCGGTAAGAGAATTAACTCAGCGGCAGATGATGTTGCAGGTTATATCACTTCACGAGCATTGCAATCACGCAACGGTTCGTTAAAAGCCGCACTTAATTCAACATCCGAAGCCAAGACAGTTACAGCAATGACTCAAGATGCTTATGAGGAGATTAACTCTTTATTGCTTAAAATCAAGGATAATGCGGCAACTGCATCAACCGGTTCATTAGGTACTGATGAAAAAGTTGCTCTTGCAAAATCATCCTATGATTTGGTTAAACAAATTCAGTTAACAGTTGATTCAACAGTATTCGGTGGTAAAGAATTAATCAAAGGTGCATTTTCCGGAGATTTTGTTGTAGGATTTACTGCAACAAATACTGTGTTAACACTTGGTATTGATTTGACAACCGGTAACACATCTGGTATGAATATTAGTAACGCATCTGAGTTCAACATCAATGCAACTTCATCATCAGTTGTTAATTTTGCTGGAGTTTCGGGTCTTGACATGAACAGTTTGAACTCAGTCAGCAGTTCTAATCTTGGAATATTTTCATCTTCTAATATAGCAACAACACTGACCAGTTTATCATCTGCTTTGACTAACATGACAAGAGTCACTTCTTTTGTCGGTGGTGTTCAAAACAGATTAACTTCACAGGAAGATTTGTTGAAATCTCAGATTACAAACTATAATTCTGCGATTGGACGTATCGAAAATGCAGATGTAGCAGTTGAACAGATGGAAATGGCAAAAAACAACTTTTTATTCCAGGCATCCATGGCATCTTTTGCTCAGGCAAATCAAAACTCGGCAATCTTCATCCAGATGGTTAGAGGCGGATAAAACTGATTTTGAAATTTGGGTGTTTTTGCATGATTTTTGCAAATGAATTTAGGGAAAAGGTTGACTATCGTGTTGACCTTTTCCCAAATATTATTTTATAAAGATAGAAAGTAGATTTATGGCAACAGCAGCCCAGCAGATTGCGGCAAGCAAGGCTTACGGCGGGAAAAAAGATGGACAAGTTCCCGGATATTTGGAACAGGAAGTTCTATCGTGGAGCAAGGAGAAAATAATTCTTAAGATGTATGACCTTTTTATTGTTTCTAATAAAAGAGGTGATACAACTAAGATGAGCAGGGTTTTAATTGAATTGATGGGTTCTTTGAATTTTGAATATGAAGAAACCGCAACCAGGCTTTATCGTCTTTACGAATATTGCCAGCGTCTTATCTTCCAAAAGAAACAGGAAGAAGCACTTAAAATAATTCAGGAACTTAGAAATGCATGGGCAACAGCTTTCAATCTGGATTAAAATTTTCAGGAGATTCTAATTATGGCAGACTTAACAACATCTCAAATAAATACACAGACCGCTAATCAAAGCGACCTGCTTGTTGAGGCTTTTAAGCAGACTCAGCAATACAAGCTTGATACTATTAGTACCAAAAAGAAAACACTTGAAGATAAACAAGTGTTTTTTAACCAACTTAAAACTAAGATAGACAACTTGCAAAGTGCTATTGACGGATTTGCCGGTAATGATGCGGAAGGAAAATTTGTAACAAGAACTACAACGTCCTCTGATACCGGTTATGCCACTACATCGGCAGACAGTACTGCAACTATTGGCATTAACAATATGAAAGTTAATCGTCTGGCAACTAACGACATGTTGATTGCGAAGCAATTGAAAGTTGGCACATCTGATTTGTTTGGAGTGACAGGCGATAATCTTACTTTTAAAGTAAATGGAGTTGAAGTTTCGGTCAATCTTGCTTCCGGCATTTCAAACGAAAATGCGATGAAAGCAATTGTAACAGCAATTAATGCCAAAACTGATGCGAAAGTTTCTGCTTCTTATATCAAGGATACATCTTCGACGGGTAGACTAACTCTAACTTCAACAAATACCGGTACTGACAACAAAATATCTTTTGATGATAACGGTAGCGGTGTGTTGAACCAGCTTGGACTTGACAATGTTAACCCGAATGCGACTGACAGAACCGCAACCCAAACAGGTTCTCAATACGCTCATTACAAGATTAGTAATTCGGATAATCTTAATTCAGCTATTAACCTTAATGGTATAGATATTACCCGAGGTTCTAATACAATAACTGATGTCTTGCAGGGAGTTACAATTAACTTGTTAAAAACCCAGGATAGTTCTGCAACCGATCTTACTTTGACTACAGCATCCAATCCCGGAAGTGTAGAAGGAATAATCAACCCTTTGCTGAACAAGTATAATGAATTGATAACTTACCTCAAGAATAATCCTTCTTCGACAAGATCTGAAGCAGGCGTTAGTTCATTGAATTACAGGCTTCGTTCAACAATATCTCAGGCGATTACATCAGGTGAATCGAACGGTATGAAGTATCTGACTGATATAGGGATAAAAATCAATTCTGACGGGACTCTTTCAATTGGTGATTCAGCAAAATTAGCTGATAAACTTAAAGAAGATCCAAAGAAAGTTTCAAGTCTTTTTGTCGGTACTGATAGTTTTACCGACAAATTAAAAAATGCTATAGGCAATCTTGTAGGCGATGGTGGTCTCATTGCTTCAAGAAAAGTTTCACTTAGACAACAAATTGAAAGTTCATTAACTAAAACAAAAGATGTTTCTGCCAACATAGACAAGCAGGCAGAAGCTTTAAGAAAAGAATACACAAATATGCTGAAGGTCTTTTTGCAGGCTCAACAGCAATACAACACTTTCACTAGTTCATTGTCATATTAAAAAATATATTTTATTTAAATGATTAATTTCATATTACATGGGAGGTAACATGGTAAATGCCATTCTTGACATACCACCTATCGCGTTAGCAACATCAACTAATTTTCAACCTGAGTTTAGTGGGAAATTTGCTGAGCTCAAAGAAAAAAAAACTAAAGAAGTTCAGAAAAATGCCGATAATCAATTATTGAAGAAGGAAGTTGACGAAAAACAAAAAAAATCGGAATCTGAACAAATAAAACAGGCTGATTTTTCTAAATTATCCGAACAACTTAAAAAATTGGTTGATTACGACACTCGCTCTATGGTATTTGCAGTTGACGAGGAAACAAAAAAAATGATTATTAAAGTTATAGATAACAAGACAAATGAAGTGATTAGTCAATATCCTTCGGATGTATCTTTAAAAATAGCAAGATTTGTTGCCAGCACGCTAGATAGCGGGAATGTAACTAATGCCAGAATATAGCATTAGAGATATTGACCAGATTCTTGAGAAAGTCGAGAGTCATACTTTGGAGATTGACTTCATCCTTTCGGATTATGAAGATGTCACCGAGATTGATTCTGAAAGTCTTTTAATGCTTTATGCTGAAAGAAAAAAATATCTGGATGTTTTACAGGTTCTTTATAATAATTTTGACGGACGAGAGTTTATCAACAAAAATTCAAAACTGAATTGGAATAAACGCATAAGCAGTATTATTATCAAGGACAAGAAGCAACTTGAAAGAATTCAAAATGTTATTGTTGATGTGAGTGGAAAATTGAAAAATATTGTCAAACAAAAATCATTACTTATATATAGTAGATAGGTGAGATATGAACATTCAAAATGTTAACAGAGAAAATAGTTTAAAACAAGTACAGCAGAAACCACCTGTTGAGATTCAAAAAGAGCAGATTGCACTTCAATCCATTGAAGAAAAAGCTACTCAGGGAAAATCTGATAAACTTGAAATTTCAAACGAAGCCAAAAAGCTTCAAAATAATGATGCTCAAACAATGCAAAGTGTCAAAGCAAACATTAATTCAGGATATTATAATCGTCCCGATGTCGTAAGGAATGTTGCATCATCAATTGATAAAGCAATTCCTGCCGAAGGCGGGCTCTCAAAATAGAAAAACCCTTCAGTTTTTTTACGAAAATGAATTTTCTTTTATCTTTTTAAAAGGAAATTCATTTTTTTCTTTTTTATATATTAACTTCTCAGCCGAGTTTAGTTGCCGAAAATCTTTGTATTAATATTTGATAAATGGTAAAAATACCTATTAATAGTCACTACTTTTCAATCTTGGAAAATGAATATACATGATAAATAAGGCTTTAGTCCAAAAAATTTATGGTTTTCTTATTCCAACGTTCATTGCCATTGAAAGTATGGTAAAATTTGGGACAAATCCCAATGCTGAATTGAATACATACTCCTCGAGCTAAAGCTCGTGGCCATTCAATTTAAGATAACGGCTGAGTAGTTACAATTATTATATATTTATGAAAGCGATTTAGCAAAGAGATTTCGAGTAAACTATCACTAATTTAAATAAGTTTAAGTCACTTTTTTGTTTTTGGTAGAATAAAATGCTAAACTCAAAGGATTGAGCATAAAGAGTCCAGCTAAAGAAAAAACCATTCCTGAAGGGACACCATTTGATATTACTATGGGAACAATTGCATAATAACCAATAACTACTATTATGCCAGACAATTGATTCAAGATTGTTGATTTTAAAAGAATGGACTCCGTTACGTAATTATTCAATTTTCTTTTTTGTGTTAATTGCTTATCGTTATCACTACATTTCCCTTTTTATGCCCTTTGTCAACATACCTATGAGCCTCAATTATTTGCTCAATAGGATAAATTTTGTCTATCACAGTTCTTAGTTTCCCTGCCTCGTAGAGGTCTTTGAGATAAATCAGGTCTTCAGCCTTTAATTTAACATTGCCTTTTACATCAAAAGCCGAGAAGTATTTTCCGGTTTTCGTCAGTGATGATTTGCGTTTTGAGCGTGGAATTTTGCCAACTGCATCAAAAATAACGTCATAAGCATCGCCGCATTGAGTAAAATCTTCTTGAGTATAATCAATGACTTTATCTGCTCCCACAGATTTCACCATCTCCAGATTCGAAGTACTGCAAACTGCTGTGACCTCCGCCCCATAGTTCTTGGCAATCTGCACGGCATAAGTTCCGACACTGCCTGAAGCTCCGTAAATCAAAACCTTTTGACCCTTTAGAATATTTCCTTTCCTCAGATTAATCAGTGCAGTCAATCCTGCATTAGAAACAGGTGCGGCTTCCTCGTAGGTCATATTTGTTGGTTTTATCGTCATTGCAGATTTTTCAGGCATACAGCAATATTCAGCATACGCACCCATTCTAAATTCAGTTGATGCAAAAACCGGGTCGCCCACCTTAAACAACTTAACATCTTTGCCGACTGACTCAATGTCTCCGGCAAATTCCATCCCAAGTATTTTGTTCCTGGGCCCGTTAAAACCCATCCCGATTCTCATCATTGGCTTGAAAAAGAAATCAATTACCGGACCTAATCCGGGTTCTAAACGCCTTATCTTAGTATCGCCTATGTGTGCTGTTGTAGCCTTTATCTTTATCAGCACTTCATTGTCTTTTGGCATAGGCTTTTCAATTTCTTCAATCCGAAGGACTTCCGGTGGTCCGTATTTTGTGCAAATAACTGCTTTCATTTTTTCTCTCCCTGATTTTTAATAATCGCCAATGCTTCAATAATCTCCGAACATCCGCCATTACATATATAGTTGGCATGGTCGCTGACATTTTCAAACTTCCGCCCGACAATTTTTGAGCATTCAAACTCATAGTTAGAGCATTTTAAAAATCTATCAATAATATCAAGTGCTGAAGTGCTTTTGAAATCTAATTTTTCAGCTCCTTCATTCAGGCTATTCATACTATTAATCCATATTGCCGCACCCAATGCTCCGCAGGCACCACCGCTCAAACCAATACCTCCTGCAAAACCGGCAGTCATGACTGTATGCTTTTCAGATAATCCCATTTTTTTTGCTAATATTGCCGAGCAACTCACGGGAGCTTGAGGAAAATCATTCTGTTCATCGGAAAGTGCTTTATTTATCTCTCGGAATGCTATCGGAGCATATCTTGATGCTAACAAACAACAACCTATCGTCCCGCCTTTGATAAGGAAATATGTTACCATCTTCATAGTTGATGAAGTTTTATCAATATCGGTTATATCGAAGCAATCTATATGTTTACTGCAGGTAAGGAAAGATTCAACAAGCCTTTGTGCCGCAATTATTGTATAAGTTTCCGCTTTAGGTCCGAAGCCAAAAAGGCGATAAGACTGAGCTCCGGCGGCAAGAGCGGCACCCCAAATCATTCCGCACTGGTAGCCATGTTGCATTATTCCGCCGGCAAATGGCATTGCGGCGCGTTCTTCATCTTTCAACGGATAACTAAAAGCGTTATTAATGACGTGGAAAAGAGTCCCCGAACATGCTTTGTCACTGGTAAGAAATGTACGGACAGTTCCTATTGATGTTATTTTATTCTTAGCTTTCATTTGTGCTCTTTCAATTTTTTATTTTGTTTGCTCAATTTTTTGATTGCCAAATAAATCATGAGGCATTTCGCTGAATTTATCATTCATCATATAGACAGTAAGAACTACGAATGCTATAAATGCCGACAAAACGAGTAATTGACTTTTCGATGTTCTTTGAATATCCTGTTTTGCTTTACTATCACAAACTTCGCCGGGGCAGTATTGAACTTTATCTTTAAAAAAGAGGGGATAGAATTTACATCCTAAACATATTCCAAAAGCAGATTCAAAGAACAGGAATATCAAACAGATAAGACAGATAATACCTGTAATTACACTAAAAGCATTAACGATAATAAAAAAGAAGAACATCGTTGCGGCTAATACCACACCAATTATCCATGCAAACTTTTTTTGAGCGGCTCCAACATATTCAGGTGTTTGATTTCGTACTATTAAACGTGCAAAAATCAGAGTAGGAGAGAATTTGGGATTTATTAATACCCTTATCATGAAATCCGCGAGGAAAAAGGTTATTATATATTTTATCGGTACAAAGTTCCCTTTAAACAAAAGAAACATTAGAGAAATGAATGTCGCTAAAAACAGGATTCCTGCCGCCGCTCGAATTTCCCGCTCATTTAAAACAGGGATGTTATAACCTTCCACCTCTTCGCCGAATTTGAATATTTTTTTCATTTTTGTTATAATAATTGTTAAAATTAAAATTCTTGATACGTATTAATAATTAAAAGGTTACAACATATTTGCCATAACTATTAAGAACCTTCCTACATTGAGAAAACGAGCTTTTGCCAACAGTATCAAACATAATATTGCAAGTATCACCGGTTTTTGCAAAAATCTTCTTTAGTGTAATGTACGACTTTACAAGCTCCAAATGATTTAACTAATTTAATATTTTCTGTGCAGAAATTTTCGCCCCCAAAAAGCCAAACTATCATTTTATGCTGGTAATATATAACGGTAAAACCTTCAATTACAAATAATGATTATTGATTGTTTAGCTAAAAAAGAGCAATGGATCTTCAATAATACTTATTTTCCAAGCATTACGGTTGCCTTACCAACTAATTAAAATAATTTCGATAATAATTAATAAATAATTTCGTAGTAATTATTATAATTTATCGAGAGTACCAAGATAAATATATTAATACTTTTTGTTGAAATCAATTCAGACTTCTAACAAACAAGAAATAAATTGAATTAAAAATAAAAATATATGAGAAAAATAATTTCATTTATGCACATATCACTTGATGGTTTTGTAGCAGGACCGAATGGAGAAATGGACTGGATTAAAGTTGATGAAGAAATATTTGATTATGGACATAAGCGAATAAGCCAAGGCGACATTGCATTATATGGACGGGTAACCTTTCAGATGATGGAAAATTACTGGACTACAGCAGGAGATAAGCCGACAGCAACCAAGCACGACATCGAGCATTCAAAGTGGTATAGCAAGGTTCACAAAATTGTTTTATCGAAAACTTTGAAAGAAGCGGGTTTGACTAATACGAAAATTATTAGCAGTAACCTTTCGGACAGAATAAATGAAATAAAACAACAGGCAGGGAATGAAATCTTGCTTTTTGGTAGCCCTACAGCAACACATTCACTTATTCAGCAGAACTTAATTGACGGCTACTGGCTATTTGTTAATCCGATTATTCTTGGAAAAGGCATTCCATTGTTTGAAGACATCAAAGAAAAAATAAAACTAAAATTATTGACTACTCACCAATTTACTTGCGGGGTAACTGAACTGAATTACATATTGGACAGAAAATAACAACGAATTCAAAAAAAATTGAAAATATTGATTAAAAATTTGATAACTTAAAAAAAGATATAAATATGGCAAATAATACAGTAAACTTACATCGGGTTTTTTCTGCACCTGTAGAAAAAGTATTTAAAGCATTTGTAAATGCTGATGCAATGGCTTCTTGGTTACCTCCTTTTGGGTTTGTTTGTAAAGTGCATAGTTTAGACGCAAAAGTTGGTGGAACGTATAAAATGTCGTTTACCAATTTTTCAACAAACAATAGTCATTCGTTTGGTGGTGAATATTTAGAAATAATACCCAATGAATTATTAAAATATACCGACCAATTTGATGACCCGAACTTGCCCGGACAAATGATTACAACTATTCAACTAAAATCTGTTTTATGTGGAACAGAACTTTTTATAACTCAAGAAGGTATTCCGGATTCAATTCCAACTGAAATGTGTTATTTAGGTTGGCAAGAATCTTTAGACAAGTTAAAACATTTGGTAGAACCTAATATTCCCGATGCTTAACAAATAATAAAATTTTCAAACATTAATACTAAAAATATGGCACAAATAAATCCTCACATCAACTTCAATGGAAATGCTGAAGAAGCATTCACATTTTACAAATCGGTATTTGGCGGTGAGTTCGCAATGATTATGCGTTTCAAAGACTTATCCGGTCCAGAATTCCAGGTATCAGAAAATGAGGCAAATAAGATAATGCACATTGCTTTACCTGTTGGGAAAAATCTCTTAATGGCAAATGATGTTCCCGAAAGTATGGGACCGACAAATGAAAACGAAAACAGAAGCAAAATTTCAATAAGTGCAGAAAGTAAAGAAGAGGCTGACAGATTATTTAATGGACTTTCGGTTGGCGGACAAATTGAAATGCCAATAG
>CAZSHX010000031.1:0-50955 GCA_964606895.1 uncultured Hyphomicrobiales bacterium | reverse complement strand
TAAGAATATGCAAATATAACACTTCTTTTATGTTTTTACAACATTAATTTAATATTACCTCATTTCAATAGCAATAAATAATCATTTCTTTCGTTTATTGCTTTTGAACTCGTTCTTTGAAAGTAAGTCAACCTCACCCCGACCCTCTCCATTCTTGGAGAGGGCGGTAAGAATTTGCATCTTTTGCATCTTTTTGCATTCAAAGATGCAACGGGATAAATTTCGTTATTTGAAATAATATCAATCGGTTAGCTGAATATGGCATTGCATCTTTTACAGAAAAAAATAAAAAGATGCAATTTGGGGAAAAGAAAAACCTCACCATAATCCTCCCCAAAGGAGAGGGCTTAAGAATTGACGTTTCAGGTTTGCCGTCGGGAGTGTATTTTGTGAGGGTAGGAGATAAAGTTGGGAAGTTTTTGAAAATATAATTGGGAATTGAAACGAAGGACGAGGGACAAGGGGAAGAGAAGAAATAATAGAATATCGAACAAAGAATTTAGAATTTCGAGGGGAAGAAAAAACAATTCTTTCAGAAAAACGCCTAAACCCTAAACATCTCAACTCTTTTTCATGAGAGTTGAAGATAAAGTAGGGAAGTTTGTAAAGATATAGGAATTTTGATTTATGAACAAGAAAGCACATAGTAATTGTCAAGAAATGAAAAAGTCTCTTAGAATGAAGATAAAACTCCATCTAAGTCTAATAATTCCGAATGTTATTTTATTAAATAGTATTTGTTTATCACAACATAGTTTTGTACCAATAAAAGTAAAAGGTGGTTTTATAGAATGTAGAGTATTTAGTAATTCAATTAGTATGGGTAGCTTTGAAAGCCCGAATAGTATGGGTATAGTTGAAAGACCGAATCAATTATTAGAAATACAAAAATTCAATAATAAAGGGTATATTGTTGAGGAAATATTTGATAATTATAGTAGCCGGAATTTTGCTGAACCTCAAAGTTTAGAAAAAATTGCATATAAATATGATAACAATGATAGCTTAATTGAGATAATTAAATGTGGTGAAAGGGATACCTTTTTACTTAGAAGAGATATTGTATATAATAAAACCGGAAAGAGGATTGAAGAAATACATTATGATTCCAAAAATGAATATAAACAAAAATCATTATATAAATACAATGAAAATGGCAATATCAGTAAAATTATTATTAATAAACCTTTTAGCCAGATAATTCAAGATAGTATTATTTATTTTTATAATGAAAAAGATTATAATTGTAAAATCATTCATTATGATGAAAATAATTCAATTTATAAAATTGATTCATTAACTTATAATTTAGATGGAAAAATCATAGAAGTTATTGAAAATCATCCAATGAATTCTTTCTCAAGAATGTATAAAAATAAGTATGATATTAATGGCAATCGGATTAATAGCATATCGTTTGAAAATAATAAAACAAAATATGAGGATACATATATATATGAAGGTAATAATAATCTAATTGAAACTATTAGTTATGATAATGAAGGTTGTATTTCCACCAAAGATTATTATAAATATGACATTTATGGGAATATTATTGAAAATTCAAGATCTTGGGGTGACAATAAACCCCAAAGCACATGTATATTTATTTATTCTAAATGAACATGCTTTTAACCTTGCTCGCAAGCGGGAGTTTGGGAGCAAAATTTTGAAAATTTAACTTTATTGGGATGCCTCAAAATTACATCTCATTACTCCTTAAAACGGTGTCCAAGTGAAACTGACAAAAGGTGCTAAAAATGGCTGTGTGAAAACAGTTAAGCCGAAATCGGCAGAAAATGCAGTGTTGCAAATCCTGAGCCCAAGAAGTATGCCTGTTTTGGATGGACTGGTGATGTCGTTGTTCCAAAGCTCGCCGATAACATGAACAGATTCCCATGTGGGCAACTGAGTATCCATACCCAATCCAATGCCCCATGCGTAATTGTTGTATCGCATAGGAATCAAACCGCTGTTACCGAAAGATAGATTGTAGTAGTCATCAGAACCCAGTTTGTAAAACACATTTGCAGTCAGACTTGTTCGGCTCAATTTGAAAGTACCGACACCATAAAGATGATACAGTTTATTTGCGTCATTTGCCCAGCCATAGTTCCCGCCGACAGCAATCAGCAGTTTACGCCCGAGAGTATCAAAATCCTGATTAAAAACCGTGAATTTCGCATTTACAACTGAAATTTGCTGGTAGGAGGCAATGCCCGGAATAATTGACCTGCCTGCCGTAATCGAAAACCAATCTCCGATTCCCGCCCCTGCATAAAGAAACAGCAGTTCGAAATCACCGATAAAGTAGTTATCCTTTATTCCTTCGGCAGTTGGCAGTAAAAAAACGCGGTGGCTGTGACGGTAAGCAGTTTCTTTCAATCGTATGTTTGAAATTTGAGATTCGTAAATGACTGCGGTGCCGAGTGAAGTCTGCATTTCAATTCCGTCGCCTTCGTTCCGGTCAGTAACAATTTGCGTAATAAAACCTGAAATCACGTCTCCGTTAGTAAGTCTGACGGTATATTCTTTATCCCTCGAGGGACTGATATTGTTTAAAATACCAGCTTGCAAAGGTAAATTCAGGAATGCAAGCAAAAGGGCGAGCAAAACTTTTCGTGTGAATGTCATATTGTTTTATCTCTCAAAAAAAATAATTTAATCATTTGAGACGGACAGTTTCGGAAAATTATTTAAATTTGTTCTTTTCTTTTGGAGTAGGCAAGCTGACCGCAGGCGGCATCAATATCGAAACCGCTTGAATTTCGGATAAAAACATATACTCCAAGCTCTTTAAGGGTTTGGGCAAATTCTTCGATTTTTGGTCGGGGAGACGGTTTCAAATCTTTTGCAATTCCTTCGGGTGCAGTAAAACTTATGTCGTGAAAAGGAATAATATTAATTTTGGAAGGCACACCGCGGACAAAACGCTGGAGCCTTTTGGCATCTTCGTAGGTGTCGTTCATCCCATCGAACATAATATATTCGAAAGTAACAGGGATTTTGGTTTTTTTGTAATATTCCTCAAGTGCGGCACGAAGCTCGGCAATCTTCCATTTTTTTGCAACGGGCATCAGCTTTTCCCTCACTCCGTTTGTCGTTGCGTGAAGCGATAAAGCAAGTTTAACGGGTTTCGGCTCGACTGCCAATTTTAAAATTCCGGGAACAATTCCGGAAGTGGAAATCGTTATTTTTCTTCTGCTTAGAACAGGATTTTTAGTATTGGTAAGAATATTGACTGCCTTCATAACATTGTCGTAGTTATGCAAGGGTTCGCCCATTCCCATGAAAACGATGTTAGTGATTTTATCGCCTGTAATTTTCTCGACTTCAAGCACTTGGTCAACAATTTCTGCAGGTTCGAGGTTTCTTCCGAATTTTAGTTTGCCCGTAGCACAAAAAACACAATCCATCGCACATCCAACCTGCGACGAAACGCAAAGGGTATTTCTGATTAGAATTCCTTCCTCATCTTGATCAAACTCAGGGATAAGAACCGACTCAATTGACGAACCTTTTGAGAGTTTGAAAAGGAACTTTATAGTGCCGTCTTTGGAATGCTGTACGTCTTCTGCTGAAAGTGATTTTATCAGGTAGTTTTCATCAAGAAAAGTCTTAATATCTTTTGGCAGTGTGGTGGTTTCATCCCAAGCCGAAATTCTTTGGCTGTAGATTGCAGTAAAGATTTGTCCGCCGCGGTATTTTGGAAAACCCGCAGATACTATTTGAGTCTGAATTTCATCCAAGTCAAAATTTTTAATATATTTTATTGTTTGCATTAAAAGCTTATTTGTTAATGATTTCCAGCATATCTTCGAGCCAGTCATCTTCGGGAAATTCGACAATTCTGCCGATTTCTTTCCCGTCTTTGAGAATTATCAGAGTAGCCACTTTTTCAATCTTATATTTTTCGGCTAATCCTGACGGTTCGAGTTTATCTCTGCCGACACCGTAAAGCGGGATACCGTCTGCCGACACATTAGCATAATTGAATATTTTGAAAATCTTAGGTACTTCGGTTTTCGAATCGCCGCACCAATCACCTGCAAAAAGAATAAAGGTTATTTTTTTTGTTTGAACAGCCTTGCCAAATTCCTTAATCATTTTGCCGTCAGGGATATAATCCTCAGCATCGTAGGTTTCCCAGTCAGCTGTTTTCTGCCAGCTTGCCCATGTGTATTTTCCAATCAGTTTTGCAGGCTTTTTCTCTTTGGTCTGAGAAAGTACAATGACAGCCGAAAAGCAAATCAGCAAAGAGAACAGCATTATTTTTTTGAAAAACAACATTGAGATTAAACAATAAAATTAATCAATTTATTTTTTACGAAAATTACTTTTCTTATTGGTCTGCCTTCGATGAACTTTTGGACATTATTGTCAGCCAAAGCTATTACTTCAATTTCTTCCTGAGTAGAATCGAAAGGAACATTCATCTTGGAACGGATTTTACTCGTAACCTGAACCACAACTTCTATGCTTTGCTTGACGATTTTAGTTTCATCATAATCGGGATATTTTTGCAATACGACTGATTCAGAATGCCCAAGCATCTGCCAAAGTTCTTCAGCAATATGTGGAGCAAACGGAGCAAGGCAAAGCACAAATTTCTCCAATGCAGTGCGTGGCTTGATTTCGGCTTTAGTATACTCATTAACGAAAATCATCATTTGCGAAACTGAGGTGTTGAACTTCAGATTTTCAATATCTTCGGCAATTTTTTTGATTGTTGCGTGAAGGACATATTCCTGCTCGGGCGTTAAGGGTATATCCTGAACATTTTCCGAAAGTGAACCTTCTTCTGTTACGATTAAACGCCAGAATCTGTTCAAAAATCTGTTAACACCTTCCACGCCTTTTGATGACCAAGGTTTTGATGCTTCCAAAGGACCGAGGAACATCTCGTAAATACGCAGGGAGTCTGCACCGTATTCGCTGACAATTTTATCGGGATTAACGACATTTCCGCGGCTTTTTGACATTTTATAGGCACGTGAATGAACTCGAATAGCTGAGTCCGACTTCAGAAAGAAATATTCGCCGCGTTTTTCCAGGTCGTCTTCTTCAATTTTTATATGTTTTAAAATTTCTTTTGTTCTCTTGTCCGTAAATTCAAGAGTATTGGATTCAGTTACAAATTCACCCGAAACAAGTTCATCATTAATATTTGAAAAATAATAGTGTTCAGGCTCTCCGAGAATCAAACCCTGATGGAATAACTTTTTGAATGGTTCGGGAGTAGATACATAGCCATAATCAAAGAGAACCTTATGCCAAAAGCGTGCATAAAGTAAGTGAAGAACAGCATGTTCGGCACCTCCCATATACAAGTCAACACCACCGTCTGCCATCCAGTAATTCTCGTTTTCTTTGCCTGTGAAGAATTCATGATTCTTCGGGTCCATGTACCGCAGATAATACCAGCAGGAACCTGCCCATTGGGGCATAGTGTTTGTTTCGTATCTTGCTTTTTTACCTGTTTTTTTATCGGTGAAATTCACCCAGCTGTCAATATTCGCAAGAGGTGATTCGCCTGTACCTGATGGTTTGAAATCAACAACATCGGGAAGTTTCAAGGGAAGTTCGTCGGGGTCGAGTCCGCGTTTTGTTCCGTCTTCGAAAAACATAACGGGCATCGGTTCGCCCCAATATCTTTGCCTTGAAAAGAGCCAGTCGCGAAGTTTGTATTGAACTTTTCTTTTCCCGATTCCGATTTGTTCAAGCCAAAGAATTGTAGTTTCCTTTGCGGTTGCAGTCGTCTGTCCGTTAATTGAAAATTCAGCATTTGATGAATTGACCGCAACGCCGTCTTCTGCATAAGCTTCATTTTGAATATCAAATTCTGTTCCGTCGTTTGGTGCAACCACCTGAACAATCGACATACCGAAAACCTTTGCAAATTCATGGTCGCGAACGTCATGCCCGGGAACAGCCATTATTGCACCAAAACCATAATGAGCAAGAACATAGTCGGCAATCCAGATTGGAATTTTCTGTCCGTTAAGCGGATTAACTGCATAACTCCCTGTGAAAACACCCGTTTTTTCTTTGCTGAGTTCAGTTCTTTCGATATCGCTTTTTAGCGAAGCTTGCTGTATGTATGTTTCTACATCTGATTTTTTTCCATCAAGAACGAGAGTTTTCACCAAAGGATGTTCGGGAGCCAAAACCATGTAGGTAGCTCCGAACAAAGTATCGGGTCGGGTAGTGAAAACAGTAATGCTTTCATCAGAACCCGTAATCTTGAAAACGACATCTGCTCCGTCACTTCTTCCAATCCAGTTTTTCTGCATTTCTTGTGTGGAGCTGGGCCAATCAACAAGGTCGAGGTCTTCGAGAAGTCTCTGGGCATATTTTGTTATGCGAATCATCCACTGCCTCATAGGGCGACGTTCAACCGAATAGCCTTTAACCCGCCATTCATCCACTTCCTCGTTTGCAAGAACAGTGCCGAGTGCTTCGCACCAGTTGACAGGTATCATAGAAATGAAGGCAAGCCTCTGACTGTCAATATACTCATCAGCATTTTTGACATCTTCGGGAATCGGCAATTCGCTGATTGGTCTGGCTTTGCCCGTTTTTTCATCAAACCATGAATTGTAAATCAGCAGAAACATCCACTGAGTCCATTTGTAGTATTCAGGGTCGGTTGTATTTATCATTCTTGACCAATCATAACCAAAACCAAGCGACTTTAACTGTTTGGTGAAAACAGCAATATTTTTGTTTGTTGCTTCAACAGGATGAATACCTGTTTGCATGGAGTATCTTTCGGTTGGAAGGCCGAACGCATCGAAGCCCATAGGATGCAGGACATTGAAGCCCTTCATTCTTTTGTAACGGGCGACTATGTCTGTTGCGGTATAGCCTTCGGGGTGACCGATATGCAGTCCGCTACCGCTTGGATAGGGGAACATATCAAGGATGTAGTACTTCGGTTTGGAAAAATCATTTTCAACTTTGTAAATATCTTTTTCATCCCAAAATTTTTGCCATTTGGGTTCTATTTCACTAAAAGGATAATAAGCCATATAAATATCAATTAATAATTAAAAAATACAGACCGCAAAAATACGAAAATTAGTGTAAATATTTGCTATAGGGAAGAAGTTAGACTATGAGAATTTGACTATAAAAAAATGTAGGCTTTAAATATTGGATAACACAAAAAATCATATTCACCAGTTTTTCAGATTTGAAAAAATTGATGAATATGATTGAAAATCAATAAAGCAATCTATTTTATAATCTCGATTCTTCCGGGTATAATTTGATTACCTGTTCTTAATTGGTAAAAATATGTTCCGGAATTTAATGATCCAAGAGGAAATGTAACATGATATTTGCCTGATACGAGATAATCGTTAATTATCTGGGAAACTTTATTACCGTTAACATCAAATAAACTAAGATTTGCATTTCCATCCGAATTAATTATGATTTCAAAATTTACCATCTTATTTGCAGGGTTTGGATAAATATTTACAGAAATATTGTCAGGTTGAGTATCCTCTTCCACACCGAGAGGTTTGTTTTTAATTGTAAAGAATGACGCACTTTCAGCAGATACCGGATTAGCCCCAATAGACGTAATTCTAATTTTGTATGTGGAATCTTCAGGAGTATTCAGTGGTGCAATCCAGAAGAAACCATTTGTTTGAGTTTTAAGAGAATCTTTTATTAGAGAAGCAAACGAACCATTTATGAATAGTTCAATTTTAACTAAATTACTTGAATTTTTATCCCATCTTATTATATATTTCGAAGAATCCAAAAGTAAAGTTTCACCACCGTTTGGATTAATAACATTTATATAATTTGCAACCGGAGTGAAATTCCATGTATCCGACCATGGACTTAGTCCATTCTGATTTGAGGACTGTACTTTCCAGAAGTAGGTAGAATCTTTTGAAAAAACTGACCCCGAAGTATATATTTTCTTCGTAGATGAAAGCATCAAATTGACTGTGTCCCGTGAAAAAGTTGAATCTGTAGAATAAATCAAATGAGATTCAACAGCATTTCCGGAAAGTGACCAAAACATAGTAATTGATTCAGGAAAACTAATTCTTTTATTATTCTCAGGTGTAACCAGGATAGGTTTTTCAGGCTGTTTTTCTTCTAAAGGCATACCCAATATGTATTCCCCAAATCTATAAGCAGTGAAAACAAGTTCTTTGCTTGCATTGTAGGTCGTTGGCACTTCAGAAAATTTGCCTGTACCAATTGTTTCTCTGAAATATACCTTTGCTTTTTCAGGTGTAAAAAGAAAGGGTAACTGTGAAGAATTGATCCTGACATCCGCCTGAATAGAATCAATTCCGGCAGGAATGAACTCGAAACGATGATTATAAATAAATGGTGTTTTTCCTACGAAACTACAATTCTTAGGTGGGCAATCGTATCTTTTCACATCAAGGAAGTTGTAAGTAAGGGCTTCAGCTTTCAATATATTCATTTTAATTGAAGTAATATTGTTAGTATTATTGAAATCATAAGAATTACCTGCAGAAATATCCGAAAGTTCAACTTTTGCAACTTCGGGACATGTAGGTAAATCGAATTTATAAGCACGATAGCAAGTAATGCCGGTTGGAAAGTGCATTTCGAAAGCTATTGAACCATCTGGTTTGACTTCAGTTATTGCTCTTACTAATGAATTTCTAACAACACCCCAGCCAATCAGAGTATTCCCGTTAGGTAATCTCTGAGCTGAACCTTCGGCAAATGCAAATATATCCGGGGTATGTTTCCACTCCCAAACCAAAGTTGCTGTCATATTTACTTCATCAAGTTTATATTCAACAGCACGTGCATAAGGATTTGGTGTCCTCATAGTGCCGTTATCAAAAAACAACAGATTCCCATTCGGTAAACGCTGAATATCGTGTTGCTTAGAAAAATAGAATGGTTTGTTTTCTTCGTGTTCACCTGTAATAGTAAAATTATTATGTCTGCCGCTAAAACGCCAAATTACGTATCCGGTGGCTCTGTTGACTTTGATAATTTCATTTGAAACAGCAAGCGAAATAAGATAGTTGCCGTCAAAATCCAAAAAAGCAGCATTGCCGTGAACATGGTCAAATGCGGCGGTTAAAGGATTTGCATCAGTGTCCGTTATCGGTAAGTGGTCAAGACTTCGCCACTGGAACACGACTTTCTTATTTGCATCAACTTCCTGAAAAACTGTACCGGTGACATTTGCATTCGGATTGCCTCCGGGAGTAATCTTACTCATATCAACGTTAACAGTTTCGTAAGTTACCATTATTGCATTGCCGTTAGGCAAAAGTTTAAACTCATGATAATCTGCTATAAAGCCGTTCCCGCATTTAAAACTATCAATCGGAGTCAATGAACTATCAAGAATAAAATTTGTGACATTTGCTTTTCCGCCTATTGCCTGAAGTGCATTTCCGTATGAATAATACCCATTATCAGTTACTTTGAAATCTACTCCGCCAATCGGCATTTTTTTATATTTAACAGGCTTACCCTGATTGTCAAGAATCATCAGGTATGCTCCGTAACCGGGACCTCTGTTGGTCATGAAATAATAGCCGGGTGAAGGCTCGTTAATCGTATCCACAGTGATAAGTGGAAAATCTGCAGGAAGGGAATCACCAAGCACTTCAGTGAAGCCATTTAAAATCAATTCAGGCGGTTCACTACCGAAAAGAAAGCTGGTGAATGATAATACCATTATAATTATAAGGGCGTTAAGAATCTTCATGTTTTTCTCAATACATTTGTTTATAAAAATTACCAATCACAAATATACGAATATTTTCTTTTATTTAAACTATTTAGGCAACGGTAAACTATTTAACAAATATCGAATTCAGAATTACCTGAATCTATGAAGATAATAACACTAAAGAATATTTCAATTTAATTCCATATATTTTTTCTCAACAAATCAACTTCTCTTTCACTATTAATTTGTTATCTTCAGCACTCTAAAAAGTTGAATGTTCTTGTCTATGCTTATAATCTTATTTGGACGAATAAAGCTCTCCAATTGCAAAGAGCCTGAAACAAAATCTTTTTCTTGTAAATTTATGGAATAGTTATCAAAATGAAATTTGCTTGTAATTTGGCAAACAATTAAATCATAACCTTGCGGGGAAGCAATAACCAGAGCAGGTCTCCTCTTTTGAGAACTAAAGTCGGAAAATGGATATGAGAATACAACAACATCTCACTTTACAAATTCTTCCATGCTTCATCTTCTTCTTTTGTTAACCATTCATTTAACGAAGTATCGTTTGCAAATACAAATAAATCCTGTTCGCCATCAATGTCTTCCAAAACTTTGGTTTTAAAATTAAGTTTTTCAGATAATTCCAGAATCATCCTGAAGTCACTTTCAGATTCAGCACTAAGAATTGCTGTATGCATATATAGCTCCTTTAACATTAAAATGAAAATAACGGTTTAGTACAAAATTTGTTCATAAAATTAATTTAAATAATATTCTTTCAATTATAATCTTTTCCTCCTATTTATCTCCGGTTGATTCATTCGCATATTTCAGTAATTCTTTCATGTCCCAGCTTGGAGCATCTTTCATCGGATAGATTCACATTTGAAACTTTGAAAGACAGAATGTGTCTATAGCAAGTTTATCACTTAAGCCCGAATACAACGATTTGAGAATTCCATTTTGGAAATAATCAATTTCGACTCCAACTCTGCCTCCCGTTTTGAAACCCTTGAACAATGAAATCAAAGTTTCTTTGATCCAGTACAAAGTCTATCTATCAAAATATCAATGAAAATCAATATTTCTGAAAATAGTCAAACCTGATTGTTCTTACGCTCATTAACGAATATTTTTTATATCTTTACAAATTTGAATATTTTATCCCTGGCTTTGATGAAATATATTCCGGGTGCTAACAAACTAATGTCAATTCTTTTAGTTGCGTTTATCTGATTAACCGGAACTCCCAAAGCAGAATAAACAGTAATCATTTGATTATTGCCGATTACACATTCGGGCAGTTCTATGTAACTTCTACCCGGATTTGGAAAAAGCCATTTTCCACCATTAGTGTTATGTATATCAACTGAATTTATTAGTCCATAGATATTAGATTCCCATAACCCTCTTCCAAATGTTGCCGCACGTAATTTTCCTGTTTTGTAGAAAATTTCAAGTTCCTGAACCGGAACATTTGGCAGATTTTTCATGAAAGGTTTCCAATCTTTATCAGTGCTATCTTTAAAAAAGACACCTAAATCAGTGCCGATATAAAGAACCTCCTTGCTATTCTTCTGATAGATTATGCAATTTACGGGTGAATTTGGGAGATTTTCCGTAATATTGACCCACGAAGTACCACCGTCAGTGGTCTTGAATACTTTATTTACCGCCGAATACCCCGACATTGTAACCCATGCGATTTTCGGATTTTCCGGATGTACTGTAATGTTACTGATTGCCGAGCAATCAAAACAGCCGGCAGTTGTTGGCAGATTTGAAGTAATATTCTGCCAGCTGTTTCCTCCATCGGAGGTTTTATACAATACAACATAAGATGCCGCATAAAGCACACTATCCGGATCGGACTCGGAAACAGCCATAGAATGTATCATTCCTCCTCCAACTCCATCGGCAGCAGTAAGTTGGTTTGAATATTTTGTCCAGCTGTTTCCCCTTGATGTTGTTTTGTAAATGTCCTTAGCTCCAAAAAATAGTATATTAGAATTTTTAGGATGAATCAGATATGGAGAAACCCATGCACAAGACTTAGAATCGTTTGCAGTAGGAGGCATATAAAACTGCCCTGAGCCTCCAAAACGAGTAAGATAGCCATATTGATATGCAATATAATAAATTGACTCATCTGAGTAATCTACAATACATTCTGTGCCATCAGCAAGGAGTCCTATCTGAAACCATTGAGTGAAATTATGTCTTTGTACACCGTTATCCTGAGCACCGGTTAAAACGAAATTTTCATCATTTGCCGAAGAACCCAACCTGTAGAATTGAAAAGTTTGCAAACCTTTGTTCAAATTCTGCCATGATGTACCATTAGTATATGATTTGTAGATGCCGCCGTCATTGCAGTTAAAAAGTATATTTGTTCCGGGTCGGTAAACCAAAGCGTGATGGTCCACATGCCCCGATGGGAACTGACTAAGGGTTAACCCGCCTTTAAACGAACCATAAAGGTACTGACCTCCATTTAAGATGATATTTGTATCTATAGGAGAAACAGTCAGAACCCAGTCATATCCGCTCTGCGTATTCACGGTTATCTTGTTTACTTGCTCCCAGCTTACACCATCATCTATTGATTTATACAAACCATAAGTCGTCCCGGTGTTTGGATTCAAGTACTGGACAAATACAAGATGAGGATTCGCTGGAGTCACAGCAATTTTAGCGGAAGAAATATCAGTTGTGGGAAGAATATCCGATTTGATAATATTCCAGGTAATTCCGGCATCGGTTGAACGTGAGATATATTTGTAGCCCGTGAGATAAACTATATTGGGATCTCCGGGATTAAAAACAATATCAAACTTCCCGCCGCCCGAAACGTTAATCCATTTTTCACCTCCGTCACTCGTACGCCAAATCCCACGTAAATTAGCACTATCCCCTGTAATAGCCGCAAGTAAAATATTGGGTTGAGTGGGATGAATTATTAACTTTTGAATTGTCATCCTTGCCGCAAAAACGTGATTCAAGCCAGTCGCTGTCCAAGTCTTTCCACTATTTGTACTTTTTAGAATTCCATAAGAATAGGGATTGCTGATAAAATTTGCGGCATCTCTGTCTCCGGTTGCCAAATACATAATTTCCGGATTTGTTGGATGGATAATAATCTCAGAGACTCCAAGACTTGGAAGATAATCTGTTAAGGGAATCCAAGATTTACCACCGTCAACGGTTTTCCATAAACCACCGGATGGCGAACCCACAAAAATAATATTTGAATCAAGAGGATGAAATGCAATACAGTTCAAACGTCCGGAAAAGCCGTTATCCGGAAATCCTTCAGAGGATTCGAGAGGAATCCAGTTTGCCTGAGTTAGTGTGTCGAATAAAAACTGATTTTGAGAGTTAAATTTTTGTAGTTCTTCTAATAAAATGCCCGGTCGGGGAAGGATGCCCGAGGGATATACTCTTGGCTCCATAACATATTCCCATCGCCTGAATCTCTCTTCTTCGCCGTCATTTTCAACGGAATTTATTTTATCATCATTTTTTTTATCCTTAAGGCTTTCAATATAAGCCTGCCGGATGCTGTAAAAATTTGATGGATCAGTAATATTCTCCTGCCATTTTTGGCTGATTAATGCCACATAACCCGTTACAAATATGACCAATACAAATAGAGTTTTCATTAGAAATCCTAAAAAATTCAAATATTTAAAGTGCTTACTTCTTAACAGGTATCTTACTCAGAAACTCTATTTTCTTCGGGTCGGCGTATGAATATTGATATATACCATCTTCACAACTGACAATAGCATAGCTTCCCATAGGAATAAGGTCGTATGTCTTGATACTATTGTCCCAACTCTGTAAAATAATATCCTTCGGGTCTGTGACATCAAATACCTTAAGTCCGGCTCTGCCATCGCAAATCAGTAATGTTTTATTGTCAAGTCCCAAACCGGCAGGTTCCTGCATAGGATAGCTTTTGATAAGCTTTGGAGCCATCAAATTCGAAATATCCACGATATCAAGCTGATTACTCAAACCGCCGCAACGAGTTCCCTGACGTAATGTTACATACGCATATTTATCATCGGCGACAACAGGGTCGCAAGCCCTTGCATGTATAAACTGACCAACGTATTGAGGATTCCAGGGATTAGAAACATCATAGATGTACATACCGGACATAGAGCCGATAAATAACTTATCTTTAAATGGATAAATCGTTTCAATATCTCCTCTGCCCACATTCACCCGAGCCCATTCTTTCGGATTCATAGGTTCGCTGATATCAATAGTTTGCAAATTTGATTGGTCAACAATATACATATATTTGCCAAACAGTGTGAAACGTGCCATTGAGCCGCCTTTGCCGGTTGGACCGGTGCTTGAGGTGCCGCCTCCACTACCGCCGTCCATGCTAACTCCTTTATCGTTACTGCTATAACCTCTGTCGGATATAACAGGCGAACTGCCGTCGCATTCGTTCCACGAGTAAGTATAAGTTGTATCTTTTTGCAGCCATTCAACCAGTATCCCAAGCTTGGGGTCGGCGTACTGTCCTGTATTATCCAAAGGATTCGGGAATAGTGCCTCAATTCGTTTTTTCAACACGGCACTTGTAGGATTTGAAATATCAAATGCAAGGAGGTCAATATAACTGTCGGCATAAAGTGCATCGCCTTTGACGGCAATATCATAGTTTCCGGGTATTGCAATAAACGAAACGAATTTCGGATTTTTCAAATCAGAGTTATCAATAATATGAATACCGGCACCCTTTTCATTAACAAAAAGGTATTTCCCATAGGTATAGATTTTCCCCGGCTTTACGAAATCGTGAGAAGATAAAATCTTAACACCATTTCGGATTTCATCGAAGCTTTTGTAAACCGGGACCCAGAGCGTACCCTTATAGGTTCTGGTTTGCATCGTACAGCAACCTGAAAAAATCAAAGCGGCAATAGCAATCGAGGCAAGTAAAGTACTTTTGAAGTTCATGATATTTCTCCTGAAAATTTATATCGAATATAATTTTGACATATCCAATTAATAATAACAAAATTAATGAAAAAAAGTTACAAATTATTTTAATATTTTAATGAATATTTTAAAATTTCCTCATATATATCTAAATTGTACTTTACAAAAAAAAACTCTTACGTATTTCGTAAGAGTTTTTTCAAATTTTAAGATCAAATATCCTGAAGAACTATTTTGCTAAGGCATGCCTCAGTGACATATAGCCAACTGTTCCAAAACCCATAAGGAAGAGAAGTTGGAAAGGTATAGCCGCAATTTCAAGATAGTAAGCAGAGATGCCAACACCAACAACATAGTACAAGGTCATGAAAATTTCAAAAACAACCATCCAGCTGATTTTTTTCTGAACATATTTTTTCTTTTTCCATTCGTCTTTGCTGTCAACAATCTGGTACTTTGGAGTACGTGTGAAGCCTGTTTTCTTGTTGAATAAAGCTTCCATAACTGCCTTGGAATTATTAATCGCAAAACCCATACTGCCCGCAAGAAATACAGGGAAAAGCAGTAATCTTCTTCTCCAGTCCACATGTATAGCACGTTGGGCATACATATAGAAAAGAAAAGTGGAAATTGAAGCCAGAACAAAAATTGACATCAAATTGTAGTAAGTATCGTACCCGCCAACAGTATTTTTAATTATTACAAGAGGTACATTAAGCAATGCAACAATGATAATAAAAGGAAAAACTATATTGCTGGTCAGGTGAACGAAACATTCAAGCTTGATTTTCAATGGAAGGTCTGCTTTTAAAACTGTAGGTAAAAGCTTTTTCGCAGTTTCAACGGCACCTTTGGTCCAGCGGAACTGCTGAGTTTTGAGGGCGTTGATGTCTGCAGGAAGTTCGGCAGGGGAAGTAACATCATTAAGGAAGATGAATTTCCAACCACGAAGCTGAGCTCTGTAGCTTAGGTCAAGGTCTTCGGTCAGAGTATCTGCGTGCCAGTTGCCTGCATCAATAATGGTAGAAGTTCTCCAAATACCGGCGGTACCATTAAAGTTGATGAAGAATCCTGCTTTGTTACGAACCTGTTGCTCAATAACAAAGTGTCCATCAAGAGCAAGAGCCGCGGCACGTGTGATGAAAGAATACTCTTCATTAATATGCTCCCAGCGGGTTTGAACCATTCCGACTTCAGGGTTTTTAAAGAAAGGAACAGTGCTGAGCAGAAAATCAGGTTTAGGAACAAAATCTGCATCAAAAATAGCCACAAATTCACCGCGTGCAACTTCGAGCCCTTCCTTAAGGGCACCGGCTTTGTAGCCGCTTCGGTTAGTTCTGTGGACATACTTTATGTCGTAGCCTTTTTGCTGAAACTCCTGAACTAATGCTTCGGCAATTTCCTGAGTCTCGTCAGTTGAATCGTCCAGAATCTGGATTTCAAGCTTATCCTGGGGATAATTGATATTGCACACCGAACGAACTAAACGTTCAATAACGTATAATTCATTGTACATTGGGAGTTGGATTGTCACTACGGGATACTCATCTGGCATACCGGATTCAGGCTTTAGCATTTTCTCTGTCTTATGATAATAGTAGAGCATTACTAAGCCATGAAGACCGAATCCAAAGAGTATAGTTAGTGACAAAAAGTAAATAAGAAGTATTAAATCTTCCATATTTGGTGATAACCTCACCTATATTGTTAATAATATAATTACCTAAATAAAACCTACCAACCGGAGACAACCGCAATCAATATATCATCTGCGTCGCGCGTTAACGCGATATTAACTGCTTCCTCCCGATTAGCCAAAACATTATTCAATTCGTAAATCGAAGAATTGGAAAATGTTTTTTTCCACAAAGACTTTTTCTTAACAGCATCGTAAAACTCAGCTTCACATGAAACCGTAATTTTTCTTTCACTTTCAACTTCGCCGGGTCTGACTTTCGAGGTTTCATCCCTTATCGAAACTATCGAAACGTATAGTTTTGAATCTCCCTCTCTGTCCACCAAGCTTAACGAATTATCACTTCGAAATTTATCCATCAATACCTGAGTCAATTTTTCGCGGAACTTTGGATTTCCATAACCGCTGTTGTCGTTTACAGTCGAAATATATAGTGTTTTCAAGTGTTCAGGTAAAGAGCCACCAGTAAACGAATAACATCCTGCGAAATTGCAGCTTACAAACGTGCAAATTAATAAATAAATGGTAGATATTATATTAACATTTGATGAATTTATTTTCATAATTTAGCTTTATTTAATATTATTCATTTTCGTAAAAAAGGATTGTATTTCCTCTCTGTACCTATGTCTGTGACATCTCCGTGACCACTGAACACTACGTAGTCATCCGGCAAAATTAATAATTTTTCATTAATCGAATTCATCAATTGTTCAGAATTACCTCCCTGAAGGTCTGTTCTGCCTATACTTTGATTAAAAAGTGTATCTCCCGTAAAAACAACTTTATCTTTTCTGCTGACCAGACAAATACCGCCTTCGGTATGTCCGGGTGTGTAAATGACTTCTAATTCAAGGTTCCCTGCAACTATCTTCATACCATCTTCGGCATATTTATCTGCACTCATAGGCACCAACTGAAAAGGTAATTTCCAGATTGTACTTTCATTTGGATTCTTAATTCTGTACTCATCATGTTTATGGATATAAACCGGAGCCGAAGTCAATTCTTTCAATGCAGGGGCATCAGCCGTGTGGTCCCAATGAGAATGTGTTAAAATAATTCCTTCGATGCTAATACCAAGGTTCTTAATCTGTTCCTCAAAAAAGCCTGTGCTTTCCATTGGAGCATCTATAATAAGTCCCTTGTTGGTTATCTCGTCGTAAGCAAGATAGCCTAAAGTGTAAACAGGTCCGGATTCAACAGGCAGAATTTTCATATATTCAGTTAATTGTTTTTTAAACAATTTCAAATATATGACTTTTTTTTAATCCACAATTATAATATTTTAATTTTCCCTTCCAAAAAAGTAAAAAAAAGTTAATTTGTGTCTTAGTTTGTACTTTTAATGAGTTTGTTGGTGAATTTGATATTCTCATTTTTCTATTTCTTAAGGTTTGATTAAATGTAAGTTCCTTTTGAATAAAGAAACTTTTAAAAAATGGCAGAATATTCATACTGCTCAGCCTTGCATCTTTCTGAATATGGTTTTGTCCAGCATGTCGTAACCATCAAATACAAATTTTTGCGAAAGCAATAGACTGACCAAAGATGTTATCACGCCACTGGCAAAAACGGCAACCATTATTAGTATCTGATACTTGATTGCAACAGTAGGGGAATTTCCTCCAAGGATTTGCCCTGTCATCATACCGGGAAGCCAGATTAAACCCATTGTCGCAACAGATGCTATCGTTGGCGAAAATGCATCTTTAATTGCATTTCGCATAAAAGGAAAAACAGCCTCTTTCCGATTCCCTGATGTAATCAGACTAAATTTGTAATAATCTTCATCCTTAACCAGAGAATAATAGAATGACCTCATGGCAATTATTGCATTCGAAAGGCAGTTCCCGATTATCATTCCTGTTATTGGGATGATATAGCCGGAATTGAAAAATCTTTCTGTTCCTACTATAACCAATGAAAACAATGCAATGTTCACAGAAACTCCTGTTAAAACTCCAATTCCAACAGGTAACCCGAATTTACGCTGAGTCAGGTCTGTTCTTCGGATGATTGTAGCAGTTGCCGCAATCATCATTACTAAAACCCATGCAACATTGAGCAAAAGAGAGTTCAAACTGAAAATGAATTTCAAATATGTACCGACAAGAATCAGCTGAATACCCATTCTCGCAAATGCGATAAGAAATGTCTTAACCAAACCTGTTTTGTAGTAGCTTAAAACTAAGTAAGGAATAATCAGGATTAGTGACCCCAATATCAAATTAAGCCATGATATGTCATTATGCTCCATGGCGCTCTCCTTTCTCAAGGTCTTCGATTATTGTGCAGGCAGAAAGCCAGTCATCGTCATGCGAGGCAGAAACAATTGTTGAATTGCAGTCTTTCAAAAGGAAATCAATTATTTTTTCTTTTGAATCTTTATCGAGTGCCGAAGTTGGTTCGTCAAGCAAAAGGATTCTTCTTTTCATCAGCTTACTGATTAAAATACCAATTCGCTGTCTTTCTCCGCCTGAAATTTTGTCGAATGTCTTTTCGAGAATGTCAGATTCAAGGTTCAGCAGATTTAAAGAATTTACAATTTCATCTTTATTTGGTTTGATTCTTTTGTTGCAATGATGTTCAAAAGATGATTCTATGGCTTGAGCCACCGTTTTTGTTGCAAAAAGATTGTAGTTCTGGGGCAACCAGGCAAATTTCTTTCTGATTTCATGGATTGTTGCAGGACTTAAAACTAAACCATCAACGACGATAGTACCCGAGTCGGGCTTAATAAATCCCATAAGCAAATTCAGAATCGAAGTTTTGCCAAAGCCCGAAGGTGCTTTAAAGCAAACCACTTCATTTTCTGCAATTTCAAGAGAATAATCTGAAAGGATATTTTTATCCTTGAATTTCAGGTTGACTTTTTCTAATTTTATTATTGTATTATTTCCCATGCTTTTAAACTAAATACTTATCATTCCTCAAGCCAAATTTTTCCTGAATTAATATCTGTCATTGCTCGGATTATTCCGAATTTGACAAGATATTCAAGGCTTTCGGTTGCTTTCGCAATCATTTTTAATTGTTCTTCCTTTTCTTCTTTCAAAAAGTCTGACAGCACATAATCAACCATACCGCCTGAAGGAAAATTTTTGCCAATTCCGCATCTCAGCCTAAGAAAGTTTGAAGCTGACAGCTCTTCGATAACAGAGGCAACTCCGTTATGTCCGCCGTCGCTTCCGTCGCCTTTCAGATGAACCTTACCCAACGGAAAATTGTACTCATCGCAGACTATAACAATTCTCTCCAATGGTAGTGCGAATTTATCCTTGATTTTTCTTACGGCTTCACCTGAAGCATTCATGTAAGTCGTTGGCAGGACGGTCATTATTGTGTTGTCGTCAATTTTGATTTTCGCATAATAATATATTGATGAGCCTTTGCTGAATTTGCCGCTATATTTGCTAACAAGGTTCATAGCAACAAGCCAGCCGATGTTATGTCTGGTTTCGGCATATTTCTCGCCCGGGTTACCAAGCCCGACGAACAGCCAATCAATATTTTCTTTAAATAGTTTCATTTTCAAGTTGGCAAAATTACGGAAAATCAATATGAATTTAGTAATTTCGTTATAAAGATTTCAAATTGTTTACTGAAGGATAATGATGAAGTTCAGATATTTACTTTTTTCTTTCATTATATTATTATTTGCAGGTTGCGACAAACAAGGAACTAAGCCTGTTTTCATTGCAACCAATCCGCCTTTGGCATCTATTATCAAAGAGATAGCACTCGACAAAGCCGAAATCCGCAACCTTCTGCCAGCGGGTGAGTCTCCACATACTTTTTCTCCGGGCACTTCAATGATGAAAGATGTCGAAAAAGCTTTAGCTGTTTTCTATGTTTCTCCTTTGCTTGACGGCTGGGCTTCACAAATGAACGCCGAAAAATCTTATCGGTTGATTGATTTTCTACCTCAGGAATTTGTGATGTACTTTGATGAAGGAGACACTAAAACCATTGACCCTCATTTCTGGACAGACCCGAGAGCCGTTATGGCAATTGTTCCGAAAATCTGTTCAATCATGGCAGAAAAAGACCCTAAAAATGCTGATAGTTACAAAAAGAATGCCGATGCTTTTATTGCTAAGCTCAAACTTCTCGATATCAAACTTTCGGAAATGACAGCAATTATAAAAAGTAAAAAAGTAGTTTTGTTCCATCCTTCATTCAGATATTTTCTAAGAAGGTATGGACTTGAATATCTTGGTTCGGTTGAATCTTCTCCCGGGAAAGAACCTACACCCAGATATATTGCCGAGCTTATTAAAAAGATTCAGGATAATAAACTGAAATCAGTTTTTTCAGAAACCGAACTGCCCGAAGCTTCTGCAAAAGCTATTGCCGAAGCCGCTAAGGTCAGTGTTTTTCAACTTGACCCGCTCGGCGGAGTCAAGGGCAGAACCGATTACGGCGATATTTTGATTTACAATACCGAAATTTTCATTAAAGCTTTAAAATAGAAAGATATATCCTCAATGTTAGCCGTTTCATTAGAAAATATTTCTGTCAGCTTTGGAAACAATATCGTTTTGAAGGATATCAATCTTGGTATCGAAGAAGGCGAATTTGTTTCTATTGTCGGTCCAAACGGCGGAGGAAAATCTACATTGCTTAAACTCTTGCTTGGTTTGCTTGTACCAAATTCAGGAAAAGCTGAGATTTTGGGACAGCATACTGAAAGCATTCCTGCCGGCGTTATCGGCTATGTTCCTCAGATAAAAACTTTGGACAGATATTTTCCCGCAAATCCGATTGAACTTGTTGCTTCGGGCATTAACGGCAATTGGGCAGGAAGGATTAAAAAAGAACAGAAAAACCTTGCTTTGGAAGCATTGGAACAAGTCGGAGTTGCCCATCTTGCAAATCGGTCGCTGAATAAACTTTCGGGCGGTGAAATGCAGAAAGTCTATCTTGCACGAAGTTTTGCCAGAAAACCAAGATTGCTGTTCCTCGACGAGCCGATTACGGGAATTGATTCCGTTTCGGAAAAAGATATAAGCAAATTGATTGACGATTACTATCATTCTGCAAAAGTTACTGTCGTTATGGTAACTCACGACTGGGAAGCGGCTTACCATCATTCAACCCGAGTACTGCTACTGAACAGGTCTGTAATATGTTATGCTCCGCCCGAACAGGCTTTTGATGATGCTTACCTTAGAATGACATTCGGGCATATCGGTCACACCCACGAAATGAATTTCGGAGCGAAGCACCATGATTGAACTGTTGTCATTTCCATTCATGCAGAGGGCACTTATTGCCGGAGTGCTCGTCGGATTTATCGGCGGTTACTACGGAGTGTTCATCGTCCAAAGGAAAATGAGTTTCATGGGCGACGGATTGGCTCATGCGGCTTTTGGCGGTATTGCTCTGGGCTTGCTTTTGAATGCCGAGCCTTTATGGATTGCCCTGCCCTTTACGGTTGCCGTTGCCATTCTGATTACTTTAATCCGCGACAAAACCGAACTTGAGATGGATACATCAATCGGTATTTTGTTCGCCGTTTCGGTGGCTTTGGGTATAATATTCATTTCGCTGAAAAAGGAATATTCAACTGATGCTTTCGCTTTTCTTTTCGGTTCAATTCTGACTGTCAATCCTGTTGATTTGCTTTTGACAGCAGGAATTGGAATTATTACCTTTCTAACATATTTCATTTATTGGAAACGCTGGGCTTATGCCACTTTTGATTCGGAGCTTGCAAAATCCGACAGACTTCCCGTGAAAAAAGACGATTATATTTTATCAATACTTATTGCCGTTTCAATCGTTCTGGCAATAAAACTCGTCGGAATTGTGCTTATTGCCGCATTCCTTGTTATTCCCGCGGCATCAGCCCGTCTGATATCGGGAACTTTTTTCAGAATGACTGTTTTCTCCGTTATTTTTGGGGTGCTTTCTTCGATTGTCGGACTTATTATATCCTATTTCCTTGATTTGCCAAGCGGTGCGACGATTATTCTTCTTCAGGCTGTTGCATTCATTTTCTGCGTCTTTTTAAGCAAAATGAAGAAATAATTATCGGGACGTACCCGAAGGAGAATCACATTTAATATCCTGAAATTATTCAAACATTTTTTAAAAGAGATTAATATGAACACCACTAACCAACTTCAGCTATTATGGATGAGAAACACTGCCAGAGTAATCATATCGGTTTGGTGCGGATTCTGGCTCTATTTTGCAATTGCTTCGAGCATTTCCGAAAAGATGTTTGCCGATGTTCTTTTCGTCGGAATCCCCGTTCTGATTCTTTTCCTGTTGCCATGGAAATGGGAGAAAACAGGCGGACTGGTTCTGCTGATTGCAGGATTAACCATCTTTTTCGGTTTCCCTTTTCTAATGGGAGGTCACCGTTTTTGGTTCAATTTCGTTACAGGTGCTATGCTTGGCATCATCCCTATAATTGCAGGAACTATTTTTACAATCAGACAGATTAAAATACAGGAAATTATAAAAAATGAATCAAATATTTCAGAAACCATATATAATCAGGAGCAAGAATCATGACTAACTGGCAGGAAGAATTCAATGCCGCTATAACAATTTGTGACAGCGAAACAAACATTATCTATATGAATCAAAAGTCAAAAGAAACTTTTCAAAAATACGGCGGTGCCGATTTGCTTGGTACAAATCTTTTGAGTTACCACAAGCCCGAATCACAACAGCAAATCAAAAACATCATTGAAAGCGAAAAGGTGAATGCCTACACAATCGAACAAAACGGCAAGAAAAAGCTGATTTATCAATCTCCTTGGTATGAAAACGGGAATTATATGGGCTTGCTCGAGCTTTCTTTGGAAATACCCTTTGAAATGCCTCATTTTGTGAGGGAATAAGAGGCATGAGTTTGAAATTATCCATATTGGCTTTTCATGTTTGTATCTGCAAAGATTACACATGATTGACTGCCAGGTTAAGGGATTAATCAGATGTTCAAGTTTAAGGGAAATTTAAAATTAAAAATAAATTCATTTATGGTAAATAAAATTCAAGATATAGCTCCAATGTTAGCTGTCCATTATTTAGATTTAGACATTGCTCCAGAAACAAAAGAAAAGTATTTGCAATTTTTAAATGACAATGCTAAAAGAATTGGAATTTTTCACAAGTATCTCCCACTTTTGCATGATAGCCTGATAAAAAAAATCAAGTTGACTAAGAAGAATTTTTCAATACTTCTTAATGAATTTTCAACACATACTTTTGCTGATGCTATCAATTCGAAGAAGGGATTAAACATTGTTCATTCTAAATTATTTTTTCCATTGCAAATTGATTTTGAAATTTCCGATTTGACATATAACTCTGTCAATCATAAAGGAATTATTAAATCAGTCGAATACACAAAAACTAACGATTACCTGAATGAACAATTCTTTCATATTGACGATGAATATATTGACTTAGGATTAGTTCTTTGGAAAGACCATAAAAATAAGCCAGGTGAAAAAATATTGGTTTTATTAAAAGCTAAAAATATTACTGTAACAGAATATCAGGCTAAAGCGTGGAATGAGATTTTTGGAAATGCTTACAATGATTATTATAATTACTTTAAATCTCAACTTGAAACAGGCAGATATTTATCTGACCAAACTTCCTGTATGGAACTGGTTGATGAGTTTGACAATTTAAAATCGAGATAAATGTTATTTCTGTATCAAAATTCAATGAAGAAAAGCAAACCATGCACCAAAGAAGAAAATTCATATTAAGAAAAATAGCAATATATACTTCAATTATTTGGACATCAGTCTTTTTGATTTGTTTGGTAATAACCGTCTGTAGTATATCTTCGAAATACAATTTCCTGGACTATATAAGAATATTTTTTCTAATGAACATTTGGATTGTCCCATTCTTATTAATATATTTGATTAGAACATTTAGAACACAAATTATCGCTTTGTCAATAAGTTTAGTTATATTAATTATTTTGAGTCCTTTTATCCTATTTGCAAATCTTGCTTTAATTGGGATAATGTTTTCAGATGTTGGTAGTAACCAAATTTACGAAAAAGAGATTTCAAACAAACAATATTTCTCAATTAACAGAAAGGGTGGCGGGAATTATTTTGCTATTGACACCAAATTACATTTAGGTTTTGTGAAACGACATGAATTAACTGGTAAAGATTTTGAAATATTTCATGATTATCAAAATAATTTGGATACGATAATTATTAGTAACGACACTGTAATTGTGGATCGCAAATTAATAGAGAGATAGGAATGACGATAATTAATCTATTAGATTAGTGATAACTTCATTTCGGAAGAAGAATTAAACATTCATTATTGTTCCCAAGCTAGAGTTTGGGAAGGAGGTAAACTTCCTGAATCGCGGATTTTTTGGATTAAAGGATTACACGGATTACCAAGTGTTTCTTCTCCTAAATCCTCTTAATCCCAAAAATCCCTGAAATCCCGGTTCAAAAATCAACGGACATTTCGGCTACGCTTTGGTGTCCTTTTCGCAATGAAAAAGAAGAATTGTTTGGAATATTCTTTATCACTTTAGGGGTTAAATATAAAAAAGACGGCAATTGCTCGATTTATAACATTCTCTAAAAGATAACGATCCATTGGGCTGTTTCGCTGTTACCAATGTTTATTCGCTACGCGAAATCGGATTTTTCATTTCCAAAATTGCATTGTATCTTCAAAAAAATTATACAGAAAATGCATTTATTTATCGCATAACCCATTGATAATATTCCAAATAACGAAATTTGAACAATTGCATCTTTGGGTTCAAAAAGATGCAATTTTTGGTTGATTTCAACGTATGATTTCTTGTGTTCCGTAGGAACAACCTGTTTGTAGAAAAACCAAATGATTCTATGTTTTAGCTCCGTAGGAGCGGACTGTAAAAAATTTAGGCTGATAAATCAGGTCGCACCTACGGAGCTTTAAAAATATATGGTTCGATTTTCTACAAACAGTTTGCTCCGCTGGAGCAATTTCCACTTCATCTTTTTCCCAATTTGCATTGCATCTTTAAAATAATTATGCAGAAAATGCAGTTATCTACCAGCTAACCTATTGATATTATTTCAAATAACGAAAATTGAGCTGTTGCATCTTTGAATGCAAAATGATGCAAAAGATGCAAATTTTGGTTGTTTTTAATTCTTCAAATTCCCAGAGGGAATTAATATTTGTAACATATCGACCCCCCCAAAAGAATCCTTAACCCCATAGGGGTTAAATATAAAAGCGACAGCAAATGTTCGTTTTATATGCTATCACTACGTGATAGAAAGTCATAGGCGTATTTCGCAGTTACAAATATTATTTCGCTACGCGAAATCGGATTTTTTCATCTTCCCAATTGCATTGCATCTTCAAAATAATTATGCAGAAAATGCAGTTATTTCCCATCTAAAGCATTGATATTATTTCAAATAACAGTTTTTGACCCGTTGCATCTTTGGATGCAAAATGATGCAAAGATGCAATTTGTGGTTGATTTCAACGTATGATTTCTTGTGTTCCGTAGCAACAACCTGTTTGTAGAAAAACCAAATGATTTTATGTTTTAGCTCCGTAGGAGCGGACTGTAAAAAATTTAGTCTGATAAATCAGGTCGCACCTACGGAGCTTTAAAAATATATGGTTCGATTTTCTACAAACAGTTTGCTCCGCTGAAGCAATTTCCACTTCATCTTTTTCCCAATTTGCATTGCATCCTCAAAAATAATAATGTAAAAGATGCAATACAAAATTTTCATAACCTATTGATATTATTTCAAATAACGATTGTTTTTCCATTGCATCTTTGTGCTGAAAAAGATGCAAAAGATGCAAATCTTACCGCCCTCTCCTTCGGAGAGGGTTGCGGTGAGGTCCTTGATTTCAATGAACGAACTCACGAAAGATAAACGAAAATAATGATTATTTATTGCTATAGAAATGAAGTATAATATATTGTTATTTTTTATAATATAATCCAATAATATTTGGAGATTTATAGACCGTTCCAACAAGAGTGTCCTGTTTTGTTATTATTGTGCTATCACCGACATAATAACTGACAGGGTGACTACTCCTAACGGAAGATTTCAAGTACAAACCTGTTTCAATCGGGATTAATTCTAATAAATACAACTTATTTTCAATCAGACTATCTAATTTCAAATCTTCACTAAATTTATTTGAAACTTCATCAGAAATGATAAATATTAGGCTATCATTTTGATTTTTAAATAGCAAAAAATTAAAATGTGAGAATGCAGGTAGATCGTATTGATATATTAATCCTTGTTTGATCGATTTATTGTTTGCACAACTCATGAGCACGACAATCAATAAGATACTTGCAACTATTTTTTGTTTAGATATTTTTCCCATTCTGAATCCTTAGATTTTTGCTTTTTCAATTTTTCGACTTTTTCAAATGCTATTCTCTTTCCATTTTTTATAATAAAAATTGAATCGCCATACTTTGCACTATAAATCGTATCGCCCTTTTTCACAGTTTCTGAGAATTTGTGGCTAAAACCTCTTAATTCCATATTAATATTCAAACTATCAAAATTGGTAATTGATATAAAATCAATTCCATGGTTATTAATACTTACATAAATTGAATCAACCGTGCCGTTGACATATAACTTTTTTACCCAATTATAAGGTTTAAAGGAATAATCATTATTAATATATTCCATAATCACGAAAACAGTAACAATAATAATGGGACTCAAAATCATTGTTGTCCAGAAAATAAATAATCCCCAATCCATCTTTTTTTTCATTTTACTTCTATTACATAATATAAATTAATTTCATTAAAAATAATTTTTAAAATATTCTACAAATATATATTAATTTTTCATGAATCGGAACAGATTTCAAAAAAATTATGACTTTCATCTCAACCTCCTAAAAAAAACTAAAATCTTTTTGGGAAATTGCAAAATGGTACTGCTAAAATCATTATTTTTGTATTTTATAAAAAATAGCGGAAATAATATGAAAAACAGACTGATTTTACTTGCTTCTACTTTCTTCCTTCTCAATACATTGCTATGCTTTTCCGAAGCACGGTTCATGAAATATCCCGACCTGAACGGCGACAAAATTGTGTTCACCTACGAAGGCGACCTCTGGCTGGCAAATGCTCAGGGCGGACAGTCGGTTCGTATCACGAGCCACCCTGGCGAAGAATCCTCGGCAAAATTTTCTCCTGACGGCAAATGGATTGCTTTCACAGGTGATTACGACGGGAATAACAATGCCTACCTGATTCCTGCATCGGGAGGCAAACCCAAAAGACTGACATGGAACGACGGTTGTCAGGTGCTGAACTGGACAAGGGACGGAAAAAACATCGTTTTCAGAAATGCACGAGAAAGTGATTACCGCGGAATTACGCGGCTTTGGTCTGTTTCGCCCGAAGGTGAGATGCCATCGGCTCTGCCTGTTCCGAAAGGAATTCTTTGCAGTTTCTCGCCCGACGGTAAAAAAATGGCTTATAATCCCCGCGGAAGAGAAGAATATTATTGGAAAAGATACAAGGGCGGTCAGTTTATCGAACTTTGGCTCTATGATTATGAAACGAATCAATATTCAAAACTCACGGATTATGTCGGCAAAAATGCTTACCCGATGTGGATTGGTGAATTCCTCTATTTTGCATCCGACCGAGGCGAAAACGGCATTACAAATATCTATAAATATGATTTCGCAATCAAGAAAATCGAACAGGTTACGTTCCACAAAGATTTCGATGTTCAGATGCCTTCCACCGACGGCAAAAAAATTATTTACATGAATGCAGGATATATTTATATCCTTGACCCGAAAGACAATTCCTCGAATAAAATTACAGTTGACGCTCCAAACGACGACTGGAAACTCGCAGACAGGACTATCAATCCAACTGATTATATTCATTCGTTCAATGTGTCGAATGACGGCAAAACAGCCGTATTTGATGCACGCGGCGATGTTTTCTCGGCAAGCGTCAAAGACAATGGCGAACAGCCGAAAAACCTTACAAACACTAATGATTCAAGAGAAAGATATTCCGATATTTCTCCCGACGGAAAGTGGATTGCTTTTTTTTCGGACAAAACGGGAGATTACGAACTTTATATTAAATCTACCGAAAATGAAAAAGCAGAATGGACTAAACTGACTAACGGATTGGGCAGAACTTCCTACCATACCGTTTGGTCGCCCGACAGCAAAAAACTGCTGTTCAGCACCAAAGATTTTAATTTATATTATATTGATATTAATGAAAAAGCACTCGTGCTTGTTGATACATCTCGTCAGCTGAAAAATGATGAATTCTACTGGGAAGTCAGCGACTATTGCTGGTCGCCCGACAGCAAATGGATTTCTTATTCTTTTGTTCAGTTCAACAGGAATAATCAAATCTTTCTTTACAGCCTTGAAAGTGCCAAAAAGCAAGCCGTTACCAGCGATTTTTATGACTGCATGAATCCTTCGTTTGATGTGAACGGCGATATGCTCTATTTTCTTTCTTATCAGGACTATAGCGTAAGGATGGATATTTTCGAGGATAATCATATAATTAATCATCCTGTACAGGTGATGGCAATTCAGCTCCGAGCAGGCGAAAAACCTCCTTTTGTAAGCGATGATACAGTTTCCAAAGAAAGCAAACCATTCAGAATTGATTTGGAAAATATCAGCAGTAGAATTTTCAAAGCACCAATTCCATCGGGCAACTATTTCTATCTGAAAGCAGGAAAAGGAAGAGTTACTTACGCATCCGTTGACGGTTACGAAGGTGGAGAGTACCGTGGAGTTTTCACGCCGCGTGCAGGAGAAAAATGGACATTGAACATTTTTTCTGCAAAAGATAAAAAAGTGTTTTCAATTCCAGATAAAATAAGCGACTGGAGAATTTCTTCAAACGGAGAACAAGTCATCATTAAAAAATCATCAGATTACTATGTCAAAAAATTGAACGATTTTGATTCGTCCAGAGGACTCAAGGACAAAATCAACCTCTCCAAAATGTTCTATACAATTGACGTTAAAAAAGAATGGGCACAAATTTTCAACGACACTTGGCGTTGGTACCGCGATTTCTTCTATGACCCCGATTTTCACGGCAAGGACTGGAAAGCACTTGGCGACAAATTCAAAGCCTGCATCCCCGACCTTCGTTCGCGTCAGGATTTGAACTGGCTGATGTCGCAGATGGTTGGCGAGCTATGTGTTTCGCATACTTATGTGGGCGGCGGTGATTTTTCGCCTCAGCAATCCGTCAGAGGTCAGGTTTACACGGGCTATCTGGGTTGCGATTTAGTACCCGATAAATCAGGATATTACAGAATCGAGAAAATTCTGGGTCCGACGGAATTCAGCCAAAATAGCCGCGGTCCGCTTTCCAAGCAGGATATAAAGGTCAAAGACGGTGATTTGCTTCTTGCCATTAATGGATTCGAAATTAAGTATCCTGAAAATATCTACAAGCATCTTCAAGTTACCCCGGGCGAAAAAGTGAGCATTACAGTCAGTTCCTCGGCAGGCGGAAAAGGAGAAACTTACGAAGTTGAACCAGTCGGAAGCGAATACGGGCTTCGTTACGACCGCTGGATTTCTGACAACATTAATACAATCAAAAAGAATTCGAACGACGAAGTTGGCTATATGCACCTCACGGCAATGGGCGACCAGAACACAGGACAGTTCGATAAATACTGGCGGGCATTCCGCTACAAAAAAGGCTTGATTATTGACGTTCGCGGCAATGGCGGCGGCTGGACCGAATATTTTATGATTGATAAGCTTGAACGTCAAATGGTTGCCTACAACTGCGTAAAAGGAATGGAAAATTTCCGCTATCCGGGAAGTGTTACTACAGGAAAACTGATTGTTATTTCCAATGAATACAACGGCTCCGACGGCGAAGCATTCATTGAGCATTTCAAAGCAAGAAAGCTCGGCACCGTTATTGGCGTTCCTTCGTGGGGCGGGCTGGTTGGTATTCTGAATTCGCAGACAACAATTGACAACGGAAATGTTGAGCAATCCAACAACGGATTCTATAATAAAGAAGGAAAATGGCTGGTTGAAAATCACGGAGCAGACCCCGATATATATATTGATAATGACCCCGAATCATTGATGCAGGGCAGGGATATGCAGTTGGAAAAAGCAATTGAAACGGCGAAAGAGCAAATCAAAGCCGACCCGTTCACTTTTCCGTCAAAACCTGCAATTCCAAAGAGGTAAAAACCGGAGGGGGAAATTGTCAAATTTAAGAATAAAAAAGGGGCATTAGCCCCTTTTCATTTTATATCTTTACAAACTTACCGACTTTATTCCCCACTCTCACAAAATAAACTCCCGACGGTAGCATTGATATGTCAAGTAACAAATTCCCCTCTTGAGGGGTGGCTGACGCAGTCAGACGGGGTGGAATCTTCTCCCCAAAGACATTGAAGATTTGAACTACCTCAACCCCACGCTTCAGAGTGGGGTCTATTCCTGAGATTCTTGAAATTCCTGAAATTTCTATGAAATCCTCCGCAGGATTTGGAGAAATGGTAAATTCATCAGATTTGCTTATTTCCGTTTCTACTACATTTACAGGCTCTCGTGTGTATTTATAAATTTTTCTCCAGTCCTCAACTACAATGGCAGTATTGGGTGTTGGAAATTGTATGTATCGAACATTATGAGTAGCACCGTCATTTATTGGAAATGAATCAATTTTTTCGGCATTCCAGTTTTTTCCTCCATTAGTTGTTATCAAAGCCCATCCATCCTCGCTTGTTGCAATACCGAAATTTTCGTCATGGAAGCGGATATCAATAATGGAAACACCGTTTAAGACAGTATCCCATTGCTTTTGCCAAATGAAACCTCCGTCATCGGTATAATAAATTAATTGCGAATACGAAGTCCAGCCTGCGGAATCAAAAACTTTTTTTCCACCTACAATCCAGCCCTGTTTTTCATTTATAAAATGTGAAACATCAACATTGGGTGGTCGTTCACGTAGTTCATAGGAAACCCAATTGTCACGAACCCAAACCATATAAGGTGTATAAATAGAATCCTTGTTCTTAATTGTCCTACCCCCACAAAATAGATTTTTATTTATAATACTGATAAAGCTTAAGCCCCATTTAAAATTTAGATTTTTCCAAGTTTTTCCTCCATCAAATGTTACCATCTCAGCAACTGTATCAGCTTCCTGGTCATATCCCCCAAGTAAGCCATACTCTGCGTCAAGCATATTTATCCAAAAAATATTTACTGTCTTACTCAAAAAATATTTATCCCATGTTTCACCTTTGTCTGTTGAACGAATAACCAAGCCTGAATCCCCAACCCCGATAAATAAATTTGTACTTGGATACGATAGCGATTGAACTACTGGAACAAAATTATAATTATAAAAATCAATGTAAAACGACGTATCCTTTAAAATTATATTCCAAGTCGAACCCCCGTCGGTAGTCCGGCGTAAGTAATAGCCGCTATTGCCGTTTTTGACAGCTAAAACCATAAAGTTCAAAGAGTCAGCGGCTTTTAAATCATAATAATCCCAGGTAACTATATCTGGAACATAACCGGGAATAACATCAATAACTTGCCAGTTCTTATTTTGATAACCCGGGGAATTACAATTAAATGCGAGAAAAACAACCCCAAAACAGAAGATATATTTAAATGCTTTTATCATACTTTTCTTTCATTTATAAAAAATCAGAACAAGGGCTTTTGTACCCTTGTTCTGATCTATGTTAATTTATCTAACTATATTAATTTTATTGAAATACAACATGCTGTCATCCATAGTCACTTTCAGGAAATATACCCCTGATTGCAACTTCACTTTAACGGGAACTATTATGGAGAAGCTCGTCTTTACAGACTCTGACTGCATAACAATATTTCCAAGCAAATCAGATAAAATAAATTTAATATTCCCCTTTTGCTCACATTCCAATTTGATTGAAACCTCATCTTTAATTTCATTATTAATTAATGAAACATTACAAGGTGGAATATTTATCTGCGTACTTTCGTCAGGCTGAGAAATCCTCTCAGTTCGGCTTACATCCGGTATATAACCAAGTTCTAAGCCTGCCTTAGTCCATAGCTCACAATTCCGAGGTTGGCACGGAGACGGACAGGGAACAGGAATTTCATCACTTCCTGATATTCTTTCATTTCGAGTGTAAACTATCTTATTGTCAACCCTTTTATAACACACAAGAAAATTCGCCCAACAGCATATTGTAGTAGGACATCTCTTCAATAATGCTGGGTCTGCATCGCTCAGCGGTACATATCTCTCCCAGCAATCCGAGGCAACAACCCTGAAATCAGTAAAGCAATGCTCCTGATTGTCATTAGGAACTTCTGAAAGATCAAAAAAAGCACTAATAACATCATGGTCTTTCCACATCGCAAGAATCATCTGCTCAATTCTCAGCATTTCACAATCACAACCTTTATTATAGGAATAACTTAACACCTGAACGTCTCTGTGTGTTTCGCTTCCATTAACAACTTTACGATAAGCAAATTTGAAATTGATTTCACAGCGATGTCGCGGTTCCGGTGGCTGTGCATCGCACCAGAAACCTATTGGTATTTCTTGTGGCATTGTAATCCAGCCGCCGTTATTATCGGGCGAACAAGGTGTAGGAATTTTCATTGCTGAACAGGCATTTATCTCTATCTCAGTTTCACAGAATTTAAACAAGTTATTGTCAAGGTATTTGATTCTTAATTTCATAGACGATTGCCCGTTAAACTGTGTATTACTGACACAAAAATGATGTGTTCTTGGTCCGGGAATGTTGCTTTCGTCAATTTCCTTAATAAGAAAATCACCATAATCAACTATTTGGAGCTTCCCTAAATCGCATGGAAGCTCAGAGTCAACTGTTAAGACTAATTCATAACAGCAGGTACTGCCATCGTCATAAACAATTGGGTCGGGCGAGACTACTGCATGTAATTTTGGACAGCAGTCTTCTTCGCATCCAACAGTAATTTCCTTATAGCAGTGTTGATTATTTTGATGTTTAAAATCAAAAACTAACGAATGAGTCCCCTGACTCGAAGGCAAACAAAGATGCGGAACAATATTTCCCAAACCGGCACCCTCGGTAGCCTCAGTAAAGCTCGCTCTCACTAAACCGCCCTCTTTGATTATTAACGATTTTGGGCTACAGACACCGTCCCCTGTGCTTATAGTAAAATCGTAGCAACAATCACGGTTAGGTAGGCTACGAGAGAAATTGCCTGGGGTTACATTTATTTCATCGCAACAATCGTTAGTCGAACATGAAATATTCAAAGGGGTAGAACAGACAGTTACAGTGCTATTGTCATCAAAACAAACATCTACGCTCAAGTTATGGTTTCGGTTGCCCTTAACGCAATAGGGTCCGAATCTCTTGTATGGTGGGTCATCCACCCCGGTTGAATAGTCAACTTTGCCTTTTACTAAAGCAGTATTCATATCCCCCGGTTCAGTTATATCAAATATATTAAAGTAACTCGGTTTACAAATTTCATCATGGTCAGTTTGTATAAAAAGATAAAAACAACAGTCATCCTCCGCAGGTGTTTGAGACACATGGATATTCGCACAACAGGCGGGAGTATTTGTTGGTAAACACTTCACATAATAATCCTCTGATTTACAGCCTGAAACGCCATTTTGAACACGAGACAAATTAAAATTAAATTTGTATAATCTACCATCTTGAGGTACACAAATTCTTGCTATTTCAGAATTTGTACCTGCTTTCAGGAAATGGTCATTAGGTAACGGAATATAATCTAACGTGAACCTCCTGGTACCATCCCAAAAAGGACTTCTTTTTACCCATGTATTTGGTGGCGGGGTATTGTTGTGCGGGGTTACAAAAACTTTTTCCTCCTCTGCAAGATAATCGAATCCATTTTCATACAACACTTCAACATCACCTACAATGCTATACATAAATATATCGCATTCGCTGTTTGTATTGTCTAAGCTCAAAAAGTAACAACAATCATTTGTCTGATCCTTCTCAAACTTAAACCTTGTCTTTGCAGGTGTAGATATCTCTTCACAGGGACATTCGCACGCCAGTGTCAAGTTACTGCTCGTTACCTCCGGACCCCACCATCCCGGGTATGGTTCACATACTATTTCTGATGTTGAGTTAAAAAATTGAGCTTTTACCGTAACCGGAGATCTAATTTCAGGGAATTGGTCGTTGCATAGTGTATAAACGCTAATCGGCACGCCATTAACAAATTGAGTGTAAGCCTCTGGTGAAATTGGAATCAATTGTGATACTTTCTTTGATGTGGCATCAATCGAAATATTCAATTTAACAAAATTGAAATGACAGTTCCAATCTCCTGTTTGTGTTCTTTTAATAAATATTTGAGTACAACATCTGCCCTTATTGCATCCGGGAGCATTAGGTCCGCCATTTTCACTTGTTTTTATTTGCTCTGAAACAGCCAATATCTCGAATTTATCAGCATCCGGGCAAACACTGCCGCAAGTTTGGTTTTGTTGTTGGCAAGGAATATTCCATTCTGCAGAAGAAACTTCCTCCAGTTCCACATCGTTAATGAAATAGTATGAAGTGTATATTTTTTCTTTGCATTCAAAGTTTGCGCCAATTTCCTGTTTTATGTCATTGTTAAAATGACCAATATAAATATACTGCATGTCGTTGCAAGCTTTGAAATATCCGGTTATGGTCATCCAATCGCAATAATTAGGCGGGAGTCCTTTATTCGCCAGAACAGTTTTATTAAGAACTTTGATGTTTTTCCATTGTTCTTCCTTGATGGAGTAAGTTTCATAAATAGGTGAAGTAGGGGTAGGTATTTTCTGCTCTGTATTTGTTAGAAGTGCACCTATGTAACTCAAATCAATATCTTTGCTGTTTAGTTGGTTGGGCCAATCTTGAAAACTCTCTGCCTTACTGATATTAAATGAAAGTTTATAGATGTTGCCATTGGTTAAAGAGTTTGCTAACTTCTGAACTAAATATTCCGACCATTGAAAATTTTCTTTATAAGAATTTGGAACTTTTAATTCGGTATTTTCATAATAACTAAAAACATACCCAATACCGGCGTAGGAATGTGCAATATTGCTGGGAATAGTACAATCGTCACTGCATCCGTTCAGTGTTGCTTGTTTTCCCATAATATTACCGGCAGTGCCAGAGCAGGGCCAAATTCTAACATTCCTGTCAGCAAGGTTGGACGGATCCTGAGAAGGCCCGAATATATCCGGTGTTGCCATATTAGGTAAATTTTCTGGTCTTCCTAAGCTTTCGTTTAAATTCCATGAACATGTTGCTTTCCATGGATTGCCATAGGGTCTATCAAATAGAAATATTCCCTGTTCGCCCGGGTAACGGACCTCAAAATTTGGATTAGAAATAACGTTAGTCCCCGTTGGTGGACATAGAGGTTGAGCATTCACCCCCCCCCCGTGACAAAAATAACACGACAACAATTAAGCTGTAGGAAATGGTTTTTAGATAAGTTTGTTTCATAGAATCACCTCGAATATTATATAAATCTATTTAATTAAAACAAATTTCTTATTTTTCAGAGTCAATTATCTAATCTTTTCATTTTGTTGAATATTTACACAAATTTTTATTTTGTATTTAATCCTTATACAAGATATAAAAAAGCAATAACAAATCCAACAAAAATGAAAATATATTTTGGAAAATTGAAAAATAAAAAAAAAGGCTGTCCGAGATTTGCGGACAGCCTTTTTTGCTTTATTCGATTTGTAAAAATTCGTTCTATTTTACAAAAACCATCTTTCGGGTTTCAGTAAATCCATCTGCCTGAAGAGTGTAATAATAAATACCTGCCGATATATTCATTCCGGCAGGGTTATATTCCAAATCATAAACTCCCATGCTTGCTTTTTTGTTTACGAGTACCACTAATTCTTTACCAAATACATCTGTAACAGAAATTTTAATGTTCGATTCATTCGGCACAACATAAGTAATGATTGATTTACCGCTGAAAGGGTTAGGGCTGTTTTGCATTAAACCCCAGTTATCGGGATTAATCTCATCAACGTTCATGTAATTCTTTTGGGTAATCATAACGGTTATATCGCGTGAAGTTGTTTCACCGCATTCATTTGTAACCTTGCAAGTGTAAACACCTTCTGCTGATTGGTCCACGTTGTCCTTCTTGCAAAGGGCTTCGGTTTCACCTGTAATTTCTGTTCCATTCAGGAACCACTGATAAGTAAGTGGAGCCTGCCCATCGGCATTAACAAATATTTCAAACGAACCCTGAGCCTTAGCACTTATTTTCGCAACCGATTGCAGAGTTATTACGGGTTTAAGTTTTACTGTAAGTTTAGCATCTCCGGATACTTTTACAACATTTGCAGTTGCTGTCTTGATTATGACACTGTAATTTCCGGCATCTGATGGTTTAACATTTTCAATTGTTAAAAATGAAGTTCTTGCCCCGACATAGTGTCCGTCATCGTCAATATCAACGCCATTGAGTTTCCATTGGTAAGTCATTATGTTTCCGGTAGGAGTAACCTCAGCATCAACCGAGAAAGTTGCCTTAGTACTCTCGCAAATAGTTAAATCTGCGGGTTGTGTTTTAATGTTAATAGTGGGCGGTGCTGTTAAACTGATTGAAACTGCTGAATCAAGACCGCAAATACCGGTTACCAAAACTTTGTAATCATCTCCGTAATCAAAAGGCATTAAATCTGTAATAGTTAAAATTGAAGATTTTGTACCGGCAATTCTTGAATTGTCTCTAAGCGGTGTGTTTCCGCGATACCATTGAATGTCAGGCTGATATTCAATGGGAGCCCCGACAACGTGGGCACGGACTTCGAATGCGGCGGTTGCACCAAGTGGTTCAGGTTGAATCGCGGTAGCAGAAGTAATCTTTGTTTCAGAGACAATATAGACAAGAGCAGGCTGAGATTCAACATCTTTAATGCCGGAACAATCCTGAATTGTTAAAACGCAAGTATATGCACCAGAGCTTTCATACTGCATATTTGTCAAAATCATCATCGGACCATCTGAACCCATAAACTGAGAAGGATTCAGGTCAACCCCGTCTTTTCTCCATTGATATTTATAAATAGTTCCTTCTGCAAGTACTATCAGTGCAACAGAATCATTTTTGCAAGTTAATTTTCCCTGAGGTTGTTTGTCGAGAGTAAAGAGAGGCCATACAGTAACGTCCAAATCGGGAGTTGGAACCGGAGCAAGGTGGCATTTTGGACTGCCTGTTATCAAACAGCGGTATTTGCCTGAATTTCCCGGAGTTGAGTTCCTGATTTGCAAAACAGAAGTATTTGCTGACGGATAATCGGAAGTTGGCAGATTGACATAATTCCCACTAACCATTTTCTGCCATTGATAAGCTAAGATGGTACCTTTAGCTTTTGCTGTTAAATGGAAAGTTGTTTGTGTACAGACATTCTTCGGATCAACATCAGCTAAGGTTTGCATATTCGTTATAGGCTCTGTAACATTAACGTTAATTGTATTAGAAGTTATAATACCTGGTCCGCAGTTTCCGGGACCATTAACATTCAGTCTGTAATTACCTATCGCCAGACTTGGATCTGCCAGAACAATTGTTAATTGGCTTGAATTTTGCCCAACAATATCAGTAAAAGTTCCCGGAGTAGAAGGATTCTCTTTTTGCCACTGGAACTTGGTGATAGTACCTGTTGCTCCGGCATTGAGAATTAATGTAGGGTCACTGGAACAAACATCGGCACTTGAGGGTTGTAAAGTAAATGACATTGGTGTTTCTACATAAATATTTTTAGTAATACTTGTGGCGGTAGCACCGGCATAAGAAATATCTGTCCTGTAATTTCCTGCATCTGTTGGAGTTATTGGATTGATAGTATTTGAATTGCCTGTCACACCACTGATAACATTTCCGTCTTTATACCATCTGATACTGAAGTCTGGTGTAACAGTTCTTGAAATACCATCGGCAAAACCTGTTAAAGCGGGAGTAAAACTCATCGTAACGTTAGAAGCGTTGTTGCAATAAACGGCATTATCAGGAGAAAAGCTTAAATCGCTTGAAAAGCCTATCATTGGTTTAACTTCGTCTGCTCCCATAGCTGTATTTGACGTTTTTCTGCTTTCATTGTCGAAATCAACAATTATTCCTGTAATCGGAGGGCAATAAAGTCTGTTATCGGCAACGGATGTTCCGTTAAGATGCAGATCAGTATCGGAAACTAAATAGGTTTGAACGGCTTGAGAGTTTGCGTCTTTGGTGGTTGCAGTTTGCAAGGCACTAATTGAAGTAATATCGGTATTAGTACCTGTTCCGTAAGCCCCCAACACTCCATAAGTTCCGGAGGCATAATAAATATTATAATTTAACTGGTTGAACAACCCACTTGGGGAGGTTGAATACATGAAAATTGCATAAGATTTGGAACCTGTTACACCAACAAGACTATTCATGAAAATATTATTTCGGATATCCAGACCTGTTATGGTTGAAGTATTGATTAGTAATGCCGCAGATAATGTGCCGGTAGAACCTATTGAAGGCTGGGAACCTGCAAGATTAACCGTGTTATGATAAATTTTCAGGTTCGAACCACCGATAATTCTGATTCCGAATGGATTCCATGTTAAGTGAGAAGCGGAATAATTGGTTGTTGTCAGATCATAAATGAAATTATTATCAATAGTCACACCCGAACCGGCAGTTATATTAATTCCGAACGCTCCTTAGCCTGAACTATTAGCATTTTTAATGCTATAAATCCTGTTGCGGCTAATATAGCCATTGTTGAGTGTACCTCCAATTTCAATACCTGCCATGTCGGTCAATGAAGAACTCTGCAGATTAAATATTGTATTAGTTCTAACAATCGGGCTTTCTGCGTTTTTAAGAACAATTCCGCGAAGTGTAACGTATTCTGTATTAACATCTGACCCAATCTTGTTATTCTCAATTAACAGGTTATCGAGCATGCCGGATGTCGAACCGCTGACATAAAGACCATAATAAGCCTTAGAAATAACATTGTTCTGTATTGTTAAGTTATCGCAATTTGCAGATGTACCGGAAGTTGATATCGGTAAATCTCCGATATATAATCCGATGGAAGTACCTGTGTTGAATCCTGTTGACATATTGCAATTCTTTATTGTGACATAATTGGCACCGGTTGTGTTGCTTGCTACTTGTATTGCCGCGATTGTACCGGATGTGGAAGTATTTGTAAATGTCAGATAATTTCCTGAACCTGAATAGCTACCGTCAAGAGTTATTCTATCTGTTCCGTTAAAACGGATTAAAGAAGTTGATGAAGCTCCGGTTATAGAATAATTAATCGCGTTTGCCGGTTTAATAAGTATGTTAAAAACACCGCCTTCACTTGGTATTTCATTTAGAGCCGTAGAGCCATCTTCCAAACTAAGATTTGAGGTGATATTAATTATAACATCACCCGTAAGAACTCCGCCATTGAGCTTGTTGAAAGCTCCATCGCTTCTGGAAAGTGAAGTATAAGTTTGTCCAATACCAACATTTATAGTACCGCTCATGGATGGAACGATGGTAAATGAGTTGGCACTTGACATTGGAAAATTTGTTGAAGTCAGAGCAACACTTGTTGGCAGCACAGCTAAACTGCCATTTTTATAAGATGTGTAAGTTCCTGCAGTAACGTCCTGAGCTATCACAAAATATTCGATAATATCATTAACAGAAACTGTACCACCCTGTAAGAGAGAATAATTGAGTGTGAAAGAGCAGTTATTTCCACTAAGAGAACCAATGACATACTTCCAGCCATTATTCGCTGAAGTGTTGCCTGCATAAGTATTTGCATCAGTTGATTTTCTGAAGTAAAGTCTGGGAGCAAAAGTAGTTGTATTTACACCTGAATAGTCTGTAATAGTTGCAAGGTTAGTTAATGTTCTGTTTGATGTTAATGCAGTATTGGTTATAGGTGTTATGGACATAATCGGACCACTAACATCAGCACCTCTTTCATAAGCACCGATGGTTGGTGCTGTTGTAGAGCGTGTCACCCCGAGATAATCGTCGGTTATTCCCGTTCCGGTTCCACCGGCACTTAACAATGGTGAATTTGGAAGCGGCACAAGAACGTTTGTATTGTTCAAAGCCGGTTCTGAAGAAATTGAATTAGCGTCCTGCCCGGTTGCACTCTGCCATGCGGATAAGGATGTAATATCAGCTCCCTGGTAACCAAGATAACCTTGCGAACCACTGAAGTAATAGTCATTATTATTTATGGATGAAAACTGAGTATTAGCTCCTGCATTATATATACAGTAATTTTTTGCAGTAGTTGGATTTGTTGCTGAAGTCTGATTGTTGAATAAAAGGTTATTCTTAATATTCACTGCCGTGACTCCGGAAAGAATATAAATACCGGCAGAAGGCGACGATGGATAATAGGTGCCTAATGCATCTCTATCTCCGGTAAATAGAATCGAATTATGATAAATATTGTAACCACCACCGGCGGCAAGATAGAATCCATAACATCCATAAGTGGCACCGCTTGTACCATTGTTTATCATATTGTAAAATTCATTATTGGCAAATGTCAGGTTTGAACCTGTGCCCGAACCAATATAAAATCCTGATAACCTGTTTGATCCATTATTCATTAGGTCTTTGAATGTGTTTTTTGTAAAGTTCGAATTCGTAACTCCGGTTGTTATGTAAACAGCATCCCAACTGGATGTTTGAGTAATTCCAAAAATTACATTTTTTGTCAAATTGGCATTATTTACATAGTTTAGGTGAACAGCTTTGAAACCGATTTTATCCGCCGCAGTATATGAACCAATATTGTTCCCTGAAATTACGAGGTTATCCGACAGATTAGCTGTTGTCCCATAAACGTAGATTGTATTATATGCTCTGTAAATGTTATTATTAAGAATGTTTATATTGTCGAGATTATCACCTGCTGAAGCGATGGTAGAGCCGCCAAGATAAATGGCGTAAACAGTTGATGTTGTTGGGATACCTCCATAGATGTTGCAATTTCTGATTGTAATATTATTCAAACCAGTAGTACTTGTGCTGGCGATATGGAAAGCCGCCGAACTTGAAGTGCTGGTATTTGAGAATGTCAGATAATTTCCCGAACCCCCATATCTTCCATCAAATACAACTCTGGAAGCTCCGTTAACTTTAATCAATCCTGCTCCAACTGAACCTGAAATTGTTCTCGTTGTTGCCGAACCAGGTACAATAGACAGGGTATATCCACTACCACCTATTTCGGTCCATGCATTTAAAGCATTTGCTCCTGTTTCGCTTGTCAGGTCGGAAATGATTTGAAAAGTAACATCGCCGCTGACCTGTCCTGCATTTATAACGCTAAACACACCACCTGAACTTGTAAGAGAAAGGAATGTACCTCCGGAACCGACAGTGTAGGTTCCTGAAAGAACAGCAGTAATCTGATAGTTACTAAATCCGCTAACAGGAAAATTGGTTGATGTTAATGAAACAGAAGAAGGAGAAACAGCAAATCCTGATAATGAACTGCCTATATTTACTGAGCCTGTAACATCCTGAGAAACAAAGAAATAATCAATCCCGGTACCAGGGGGTACTCCTCCGTAAATTTTGGAATAATCAATAGTAAAAGAAAAGGGTGAACTTGAACTTGTTGTTTCTACCCATTTCCATCCATCAGTGGCACTTGTGTTATCATTATAAGAATTTGCTCCGGTTGATTTTCTATAATAAAGTCTAGGTGCTGTTCCGGAGGTGGTGTTGATGCCGGTAAAATCAGTCATTGCAATGCCGGATACAACTCTGTTGGAAGTTGAAGTTGTGTTTGGTAAAGCAGTAAAAGTAATATCAGGTCCCGCGAAGTCTCCAGCTTGTTCGTAAGCTCCGACTGTAGGTGTTGTTGTCGAACGGGTAACTGATAAAAAGTCAGTGGGAACTACAGATGTTATGGGTGTACCTGAATTAAGTAACGCAGAACCGGAAAGAGGCCTGAGGTTATTATTCGAATTATAAGAAGGAGTTGAAGCAAATGAATTTACATCCTGCCCTGTTGCTGAACGCCAACCGGCTATATCAGTTCGGTTCGATGTTTGAAATCCAAGCATTGCATAAGTACCTGAAGCATAGTAGTCATTATAATTAAATGTTGAACCGGTTAAATTCGATGAACTGTAAATATAGATTGCATAGGAAATTGAACCAGTAAGACCTGTTAAGCTGTTAGCAAAAGAATTGTTTCTGACATCAACTGAATTCACAGCGGTTGCAGAAATAATAAATGCTGCAGAAAGAGTACCGACTGTGTTTGATCCAGATTGCGAACCATAGAGATTTACTGAGTTGTTGTAAACCCGGTGACCGGTACCACTCGTAATATTGATTCCGAAAGGATTATAAACAGTACTTGTGGCACTATAGTTTGTTGAAGTAAGATTGTATATGACATTATTAGTAATTGTAGCACTGGACCCAGCAGAAATATAGAGGCCATCCACAGCGTATCCGCTTATATTATTTGACCGTAAATTAAATATTTTATTCCTACTATAAGTAGGTGAAGTTGTTGTAGAATTAATAATACCGTAGGTTGTTCCCATCATAAGTACATTAGAAATAGTATTCCCTGTAGCAGTGGAATTATCTCCATAATACAGATACAGCCCATAAAAAGTACCTGAAGTTCCATTGCATGAAATATTATCAACAATATTGTTTGAAATTGTTGAACTCTGAACATAGTTAAGGTACAATCCATAGAAAGAAGCGGCAATAGTAATACCTGTACAAGAATTCCCTGAGAAGGATGAACTGGGACAATAATAAACATACATCTCATACATTGAGCCGGTAGTGGTGATGTTTCTCATTGTGTTATTCGTGATAGTTGCACTTGTGTCATAGTAACAATACATTCCATAATAAGTGCTTGTATTTGAAGTATTTTCGAATAGATTGTTGTTAATGGTCATATTGAAATTGTAATACAAATACATTCCATAGCCGCCGGCGTAGTTTTGGTAGTTAACAATGTTGTCAGTTATTTGAGCATTACGGCAGGCATACGCATAAATGGCGTAATATCCGATGGGATTAGCTGATGAGCCGAGTGTGTTATATTTAATCTGAACATTTGCTGTCTGCCAGTTAGGATAACCGGTTAAGCTGTAAGCTCTGATTCCGTAATATGCCTTCTCTACTTTGTTATAAAGAATCTGATTATTGCTATTGCCATAAGCACCGGTTGATAATGACGAACTTGAACTGAGAACAATACCGTGGCAATAACTTGTGTTATTGGCACCACCAATAATATTACAGTTTCTGATGATGTTATTACTTGCTCCGGCACCGACTCCGGAAATCAAACTATCCAGCCATATAGCACAAGCATTTGCCGCAGTATAGTTGTTTTGAACTGTTAATGAATTAGTGGAACCTGTCTGACCAATTCTTCCATCAATGGTAACGTTATCAGCACCTCTTAGTTCAATTAATCCGTTCGCTACAGAACCGGAAATTGTTGCTGTTACAGTGGGGTAGATGGTAACTGATGTATAATTTGCACTGCCATTGCCTGATGCATTCAAAACAGCGGCGACAGTTTCAGTTGTATTGCCGATAACTGTTGCAGTTATAGCACCGGTGTAAGTTCCTGCATTGATAGCATCAAATGCGGCTTTTAATGTACTGTAATTTGTACCGGAAATTTGAACCTGAGCATTCAAATTAATCGAGAGGAACAAAATAGCGAATGTAAATCCTGCATAAAAAAATCTGCTTAACTTAACCATTGAATCCCTTAATATATTAATAAATAATCATAATCGCTTTCAACCAAACAACAAAATTAAGTTATTAAGAAGATAATTTCAAAGGAAAATTTGTTTTTTTTCTATTGTTTAAAAATATTTGTAAATCTGTAAGATTTGCAACACTTAGAAAGTAATCCAGTTAAATTGTATAAATTCGAATTTATAAATACGAAAAACAATTCTTCAGCAAATAGTTTGATCAGCATGAATGCAATTTTTAAAATCAGCAACAATTTATAATCAATTCTGAAAGTATTTTTTGGAATTTCATAAAATTATTGGTTTTTTAAAAATACTTTTAGGAAAAAAGGGGAAAAAATATTATTTTAAAAAAATAAAAATAAGATAGATACAATATGCTTTTTATACTTGCGTTTCTGAAATAAGTGGATATAAAAATTAATTTTAGATTCGCCTAATAATGTTCCAGAAATTAATAATTTTTTAAATATTTTGAAAGGACTTTTGGCTCGATGAAAAAAAACCTTTTCTTTCTATTAGCAGTGATCATAATGTTCGCATTCGGAAATTTATTTTCAGATGAGCTCGTAAGATACAATATAACGAATCTTGATAATCCTGCACCAGGATATATATTCACCACTTCGAATAATGGGAAATATCTTGCTATCTATGATAATTACGGCATGCCAGCCTACTATAAATCTCTCGAAAAATATGGTACTTCATTCAATGCATTAAGGATTCTTAATAATGGTTCTTTTGCTTGTTTTAGTAGCAAAATGGCTGGTTGGTTAATTTTAGATGAAAATTTCGATGTTGTTGATAGTGCTAAGTCTGGCTATCCTTATGTTACTGACTTTCATACTATGCAGATTTCTCCTGAAGGTAATTATCTTGTAGCCGGCTTTGATTCAAAAAAAGTAAACATGGCGGAAAAAGTTCCCGCAGGAAAATCAAATGCTGTTATTTCAAATCCTATTCTTCAGGAAATTGACCATCAAGGGAATGTTGTATTCCAGTGGAATACTTATGAACATATAGATGTTTTGGATGCTACTTGGGACATCCCTCTAACTGAAAGTTCAGTTGATCCTTACCATATAAATTCTGCTGAGTACGATAGTGACGGAAATATATTAGCAAATTTTAGAAATCTCGATGAATTGATTAAAATAAATAGAGCAACCGGTGAAATTATGTGGGTATTAGGTGGATGCAAATCCAGAAAGAATCAATTTACTTTCATTAACGATACGTACCAGGGTTTTACAGGTTTTTCGCATCAGCATAATCCCAAAAGACTTCCGAATGGTAATATCCTTCTTTACGATAATGGAAACCTGAAACCAACTCCATACTCAAGAGCAGTAGAATATCAAATAGATGAAATTGGAAAAACTGCTACAAAAGTTTGGGAATACCGTTCATCTCCCGATATTTTTGCTACTTTTATGGGAAGTGCTCAAAGACTGGCTAATGGTAATACTATTATAGGATGGGGAATTAATTACAATCTAAAAGATGATTTAATTGCTACAGAAGTTACACCTGATGGAAAAATTGCTTTTTCAATGAGTAAACCTAATAATGGGCATTATCAGACTTTAAGATATATATACAGGATGAAAGCCGTTTCTAAAGATATTTCCTCGGATGGTATTTACGATTTTAATGAAAATCAAAATCAAACTGATGTTTCCTTAAATCTTAATAAACTCTCAGGGAGGGGTTTCACGTCAGTTGAAAAACATTCTTATGCCCCTTTTAATATTAATAGCTCAATTAATACTTGCAGTTATTTACCCTTTCGTTGGGTTATAAACAACAATGGGGTGACAAGTTTTTCAGGAAAATTGTATTTGAATTTAGCAAGTTTTTCAAATTATCAAAACAAGCAGAATTTAAAAATATATTTACGAAGTAAAGAAAATTACGGATTTTTTACAGAAATCAAAACTGTTTATAATTCTCAACTTGACAGGCTCGAAGCAGATATAAGCTCTTTTGGTGAATTTGTTATTGCCTATCCATTTGCCGCAGCTCCTACCCTTGGTGTCAATGATATAGATACAGCCAATGCCCCGGTTTTTCAAAAATTGAAATGGACATCAGATTTTAATGATATTAATTATAGATTTCAGCTTTCGACCACCGATGATTTTAACAATCTTATTCTTGATACAACAGTTGCCACTAACTCATGTAATATATATAATTTAGAGCATTTTACAAAATATTTTTGGCGAGTTCGAACTGAAGCAAGGATTTGCAACGGTGGTTGGTCAGATATTGCATCTTTTAAAACAATGGTGAGCACTCCCGATTTAATATACCCTTTAAGCAGATCAAAAGCATTAGATCTAAGTGATACACTAAAATGGGGAGCTACCGATAATGCTGATTCTTATCATATACAGATAACTGATGATTCAACTTTTAGAACTTTATTAATTGATCAGACTGTTAAATATAGTACAGTCTTTAAATTTAAAAGCCTTAAATTAAAAACAAATTACTTCTGGAGAGTTTCAGCCGGGAATAACAAACTTTTTGGTGATTGGTCTGAAATAAATACATTTTCAACCACAATTGGCAAAATTAATCTCTTATCTCCAAATAATTTTTCGACAGGTAATAATAGCAAGGGTTTTTTGGCTTGGGAGAAAATGAATAATGGTAAAGAGTTTAATGTACAGATTTCTAAAGATTCCACATTTACCAAAATTCTTATTGATTCACTAATTTCTAAATCAGAAAAATATTATTATAAAAATCTGGAACATTTAACTAATTACTTTTGGCGTGTACAGGCTTTTGACGGTGATTTCGAAAGCGGGTGGTCAGATATTTGGTCATTTAGGACAAATCTCATTAATCCTACACTTGATAAACCAAGTAATAATGTTGAAAATTTATCTCTTAAAGGAATTTTGTTATGGAAACCTGTTGAAAAAGCTGAAATTTATGAAGTTCAGCTATCGGCTGACTCAACCTTTAGTACATTTGTTATTAATCAAAAAACATTTAAAACAAGTTTAAGCTATGCAAATTTGGGATTTGACACCAAATATTATTGGAGAGTCAGAGCATACGACCAAATTGATGCCGGTGAATGGTCTGAAACTCATACCTTTTCTACTCAGTCAAAGACAGATCTTATCAGTCCGACACTCATTTACCCTCCAAATGGAGAATTTGGCATACCCGTCAAACTTGAATTTGTTTGGGATGAATCTTACAGTGCTGTTTCTTATGAACTTCAACTTGCAGAAGATTCTCAGTTCACAGTTAATTTGCGGAATTTTCCTGATTTAAAAGATACTAAATTTTCTTTCAATGATTTGTTAAATAATAAGACTTACTATATCCGGCTTAGATCAATTAATCCTAATATGACAAGCGAGTGGTCTGCTTATTCTGTGTTTACTACTGCACTTACCGCTCCTGTTCCTGTTAATCCCTTAAGCCAATTGTCAACCAAGAATGTGAACTTCAACTGGGAAAATGTTGAAGGTGCAAATTCCTATAGAATCCAAATTGCTAATGACAGAGATTTCCAAAAATTGATTGTAGATTCTGCCGGACTCATATCGAATATTTTTAATTTTTCCGGTTTCAGCAATTACAATTCAGATTATTACTGGCGTGTAGGTGCGTTTAGCAGTAATAATTCGAGTGAATGGTCTGCTGTAGCTAAATTTTCTCTGCTATTGTCCTCTGTCTTTGATGATGTTTCAAGTACTTTTTATGCAACACCTTCAATCACCAATAACGAAACAGAAGTTACTTTCTTTTTGGACGAACCATCTGAAGTGGATTTTGAGATTAGGGATTTGAAAGGTTATGTTGTTAAAAAGCTAAATACTCAGTTATTCATGGCTGGTCAAAACAAACAGAATATTCAACTAAGCGATTTACCGCAGGGAACCTACTTTTTGGAGGTAAAATTCAAGAATACTCAAAAATTATTGAGAATAGTTATCGTAAAATAAACTTGATTACTGACTTATTTTTTAAGATGGGTTCTTCATTGGCGATAGAACCCATCTTTTTTTAAACTCTTTCAGAAAGCTCTAGCCAGCGGTTTGTCAGTTCGTCCAATCTGCTGATTGTTTCATTAAGCTCATGCGATAATTTTTCAAGGATTCTATAATCCTGATTCGCTTCATTAAGTTGCTCTTCAATATTTATTTTTGCTGTTTCGAGAGTTTCAATTTCAGTTTCGATTGATTCCAGTTCACGTTTTTCTTTAAAGGAAAGTTTATTTGATCTTGTGGTAGCATGTTCTTTGGGTTGAGGTTCTATTTTCTTTTCAAGGCTTTTCTGTTCGCGTAATTCAGTTTTTCGGGTTTCTTTCTTTTCAAGGTAAGAAGTATAATTCCCGGGATACTCTTTAATAACAGCTTCACCCTCAAAAGCCCATATAAATTCTGCACATCTGTCCAAAAATGCTCTATCGTGGGATACGATTATCAAGACCCCGTAAAAATCATCCAAATAATTTTCAAATACATTTAAAGTATCAATATCAAAATCATTTGTCGGTTCGTCCAGTAGTAAGACATTTGGATTAGCCATTAACAGCCTGAGCAGTGCAAGACGTTTTTTCTCGCCGCCTGAAAGAGTATGCACAAAAGCTCTTTGTCTGTTCCTGGCAAATAAAAATCTGTCCAACAGTTCTCTGCAAGTAATTTTGCGTTCTTTCCCGACTCCGACATTGATGTATTCAGCGATTTCCTGCAATGTACCGATAACAGTATTATTTTCATCAAGGCTTTCGTGCTCCTGCTCAAAATATCCGATTTTTACAGTTGAACCCAATTTGCAAGAACCTTTGGTTGGCTTCATTAATTCAGCAAATATTTTCAGAAGGGAAGTTTTTCCGGAACCGTTTGGACCAATAATGCCTATTCTATCGCCATGCTGAGCATTATAGCTGAAATTTTCAATGAGATTTCTATCCCCAATTGAAAAGCAGACATTGTGAGCCTCGATAACTTTGCTACCGAGGAAAACATTCCCAACTTCAATTTTAATTTTCTTATGCTCTACAAACCGAACGTCCTCCTTTAATTTTCCTGCCCAGTCAATTCTGCTCTTTTGCTTTGTTCTTCTTGCTCTTGCTCCTCGGGAAAGCCACTCAAGTTCCTGCCTGAGTTTGTTTTGAAGATGTTCGGTAGTTGACTTTTCATTGATGAGTAAAGCCTGCTTCTGAATCAGATACTGTTCATAATTGCCGCTAAAAGAGAATAATTTTTCAAAATCAAGTTCAATTATTTTGGTAGCCAAAGCATCCAGGAAATATCTGTCGTGAGTAACGAATATAATTGATAAATTTGAGGCGGAAAGCTCATCCTGAAGCCATTGAACAGTATCTGCATCAAGATGGTTGGTTGGTTCGTCTAAAATCAGGAGGTCGGGCTTTGCTATTAAAATTTTGGCGATTGCGATTCTCTTCTTTTCACCTCCTGAGGCAGAGTGGAGAGATTTATTGAAGTTTGTAATCCCAACTTTTTGAAGAATTTTTTTTGCTTCAGATTCTATACTCCAGCCATTAAGTTCGTCAATTTTGTGCGAGAGATGTGCAAGTTTTTCGGTATCCTTTGAATTATTATCAAGCAAATAGTGATATTCCTGAAATGCCTCGTGCAGTTCGGGTATTCCATTCATAACATAATCTATTGCTGTGTCTTCATATTCATACTCTGTGGTCTGGGATAAATAGTCAACCCTGATATTACTATTCCTGACTGTTTCTCCGCTATCGGGTGTTTCCATCCCGGCAAGAATTTTTAGCAAAGTAGTTTTACCGGCTCCGTTTTTGCCGATTAAACCAATTTTCTCGCCTTGCTCCATCCCAAATGAAATATTTTGGAATAAAGGAACTTCACTGAAGGATTTTGATAAATTTGTTGCTGATATTATTATCATTATTGATTTCTGAGTTAATGTTCGTTTTGCAAAATTAAACAAAATATTGGAGTTATCCGGATACTACCTTTTGTCATCCAAACCAAAAACCTTCCGAAAGTTACAACTCCCGGAAGGCTTTTTAAAAAATCACCTGAGATATTTCCGATTTTCAATAGGATTACTATTTTATAGGGAAGAATATATGAGTTTTGAGTTTTTCCTGATTGGAGTTCCCCGGGTCACTAACATATTCCTCGAATGACCTGCCCGCAGGCGTAAGTTTATGCATACCCATATAACCAAGTATTTGAGTATAGGTTTCTGACATTTTCGTATAAGGACCTATATGAATGCCCTTCAGGTATTTACCTGCCGGAACAACTCCGGCTTTAATCCTGCCAGTTGGAACTTTTGAATTGTCCTTAACAGGAAAAGCGGCATCAAAGATATAACTGTCTTTGTCGTAACTAGTAGTAATTGCAATAGGAGCCGAAATCATGTCAATTTTATTCTCATTGCAAAATTTAGATATTTCTCCATAGGCTGATGTCATAGCGGTTTGAATCTCTTTTGGGTCGGCAGAACTGTTGGAAGAAATATAATATATTTTAGTTTCAGGTCTGTCAACCGTAAAGATTGCAATAGTTGATTCGACAATGTTTTTAATATTTTTCAATCCTTTTTCAAAATCAGGACCCATCTTTTTGTCAATATTTGCAAATAAAGCAAAAATTCTGCCGACAGGATAGCTTAGTTTACCTTCGTCATACCAACTAAGCAGGGTGTTCCCATGACCTTCGTCAAGTGTGAAGTAATTAAGTGACTGCATTTGCCATGGTTTCAGAAAAAACAAG
>CAZSHX010000030.1:50398-51941 GCA_964606895.1 uncultured Hyphomicrobiales bacterium | reverse complement strand
AAATACAAATATACGAAATATTATAAGTTATTCAAAGAATTATTACACTAGTAACAGAATATGATTCAGATGTTTGCTCATATACAATCTTGCTACCAATGATCATTACCGAGGGAATAGAATTTACGTCAATGGCAATTGAAGTGGAATCTTTACAACCGGCCCCTAAAGTTTGTATTAATTTGACGCTCCCAGTTGGCTCATTTGACCATTTTACTAATACTGAACTTAAAGTACTTGAACCGATTATTGTACCTCCAGCTACATACCATTGATAAAAATTTGTGGATGAATTTGCAATATATTTCTGTTGACTGCCTGAACATACTGAAACCTCCCCTGATATATTTGGTTTCCCTCCAATAGTTACCTTAGAAATCGTAGAATTACTACATCCAGATGAATTTGTTTGAGTCAACTTTATAGTTCCCGAATTTTCGTTTGTCCAAGTAACATTTACTGAATTTGAAGTACTTGAGCCATTGATTACTCCGCCTGTTACATCCCATTGATTTGTTGCGGATACAACACCAACTGTATAATTTTGTGTACTACCAGGGCAAACAGACAGTACTCCAAAAATGTTTGCTGATGGTTTCGTAGAAATTGTCATATCAGATCCATTGTCCGTTCCAATAACCACCGGATTATTGCTGATTACCCTTATTCTATAGCCAGTACCAGGTGATATTGTATCTGGAATTTTTGCCGTTATAGTGCCTTCTGTTGTGCTGTTAAGTGAACCAATAATTTTAGGATTAGCAAACGATCCAACAGAATTTGAAAGCTGAGCAGTAAAAGTGTTACCTGGGGAGTATGAACCCAGAACAGTAAAAATTATTGAAGCTGAAGCTCCCTCACAAAAACTGGAACGCGTTACATTTGAAATATAAATCAAATTGGAAGAACCTAAAACACCAGTATAAATATAGCCGGGATTTACAGCAGCTGCTAATTTGGCCCCGTCGGATGATGATGTTATACTCGTCCATGTTGAAGCAGTTTCTTGTGTCCAACTAACTCCAGAATTTGATGAAGTATAAATATAATCAAAATATGAAACTGCTGCTAATTTGGTGCCCTCGGATGATGATGTTATACTCCTCCATGATCTGCTACCTGAAGCAGTTTGTTGCGTCCAACTAACTCCAGAATTTGATGAAGTATAAATATAGCCTGGATTTACAACTGCTGCTAATTTGGCCCCGTCGGATGATGATGTTATACTCCACCATTCTCTGCTACCTGAAGCAGTTTGTTGTGTCCAACTAACTCCAGAATTTGTAGAAGTATAAATATAATCAAAATATGAAACTGCTGCTAATTTGGCCCCGTCGGATGATGATGTTATACTCATCCATACTCTGCTACCGGAAGCAGTTTGTTGCGTCCAACTAACTCCAGAATTTGATGAAGTATAAATATAGCCTGGATTTACAACTGCTGCTAATTTGGCCCCGTCGGATGATGATGTTATACTCCACCATTCTCTGCTACCTGAAGCAGTTTGTTGTGTCCAACTAACTCCAGAATTTGTAGAAGT
>CAZSHX010000030.1:0-50298 GCA_964606895.1 uncultured Hyphomicrobiales bacterium | reverse complement strand
AAGCAGTTTGTTGTGTCCAACTAACTCCAGAATTTGTAGAAGTATAAATATAGCCGGGATTTACAGCAGCTGATAATTTGGCCCCGTCTGATGAAGATGTTATACTCGTCCATGTTCTACTACCTGAAGCAGTTTGTTCTATCCAAATATAATTTTGGGAAAAGATTTCAATCTGGAAAAAACAACTCACTATGAAATAGATAATGAGGACTTTTTTGAATACATTTCTTTTAGCTGAAATAGTCATAATTTTCTCCAGAACACAAAAATCAAATAATAAATTTGCAATATGTAATATAACCTTTTTATTTTAAATTCCAAAAATATTCTTAAAGCAAATGATAAAATTTCTTGCTTGCCGTCATTTTTAATGCTATTTTTGAATACAGACAATGTTTAAAGAATTTTGCAATTAATTTTAGTGGTTCAGGAATGAAAATGAAAATGAAAATGATTATCGTTATTATCTGCTTATTTGCTTTGTCGCCTCTTTCTGCCCAATGGAAACAATGCAATAGTCTTTTTAGCAGTAAGACAAGCTCAATTGTGGTTAAGGGGAATTATATTATTGCCAGTGTCAATGCAGGTGTTATGCTAAGCTCCGATAACGGCATTAACTGGTCAAAAATTACCAGTGGTTTTTCAGGTTCGGGGATGGTTAATTGCTTAGCCATTTCCAACAACAATATAATCGCCGGTTCTGACTCCGGTTCATATATAAGCACAAACAATGGGATTACTTGGAAAGCATCAGGTCTGAACCCTCTTTCCGTGAACTGCCTTGCTGTCAATAACAGCTATGTCTTTGCGGGTACTGAAGGTGGACTCTATGTTAGTTCAAATAATGGTAGCAATTGGACTTTTATGACAAATATGACACTACCCATTTACAGCTTAGCTACTGATGGAAGCTCCGTTATTGCAGGGTGTTTAGGCAAGGCATTATTGAGTTCAAACAATGGAGTTAATTGGATTAATCTTAATCCTCCTGTTGTTGAAATTATCAAGAGTATAAAAATTAGTGAAAGCCTAATCTGTGTAGGTACAAGTAAAAGTATTTATACAAGCAAGGATAATGGATCGACATGGTCCGGAAGTTTGATTGGTTCGGATATCAGATGTATTGGGCTAGATTATAATTATATTTTTGCCGGTACAGATGAAGGAATTTTTCGAAGCTCAAATGCTGGAACAAATTGGTCTCGATCAAATAATGGGCTTTCAATTTTAAGTGTTTATTGTATTTTATGGAACGGGAGTAAAATATTAACTGGAACTAATGGTGAAGGTGTTTATCAAAGTATTGATCTTGGCTATAATTGGCTCACTCTCATTAGCAGTTTAAATAATATTGATGTAACCTGTATTACTAACAAGGGAAGCAATATCTATACCGGAACTTATAAAAGTGGAATATTCAAAAGTACTGATTTGGGTGATAATTGGTTTGAAGTCAACAATGGAATAGATACAACAAATTCTTACATTGAGTGCTTGGCAACAAATGGTTTATATCTCTTTGCAGGTACTTATGGTAATGGTGTTTATGTAAGCACAAATGATGGTGGAAAATGGAGTCAAGAAAATAATGGATTGATTGAGACTTACATTAATTGTATTGTGTTAAACGGCAATAATACTTTTGTCGGCACAAAAGGCAAGGGTGTTTATTACAGCTCCAACAATGGTAATTATTGGAGAGATGCTGGTTTATCTTCAATGTATGTAAATTGTTTGACAACTAATGGGATTGATTTGTATGCCGGAACAGGAAATGGAGTTTATTTAAGCACGAATAATGGATTTAGCTGGAATGATGCAGGTTTAAAAGACATCTACGTTTATAGCATTGCTTTTTTTAAGGATTTCGTCCTTGCTGGAACTCAAGGAAAGGGATTGTTTATCAGTTCTGACAAAGGTGGTAATTGGTCTCCAATAAATAATGGTTTAATAGATTTAGTGGTTCGAAGTATTGTTCTTTACGGAAATAATATTATTATTGGAACCAATGAAGGTGGAGTTTTTGTTTCAAATGATACGGGAAAAACATGGAAAGAAAAGAATGTTGGTTTGACTAATAAATTTATTTTTGCTTTACATATTTATGGGGACAATATTTTTGCATGCACAAATTTCATCAATGGATTATTTAAAGCCAAGCTCACCGAATTAACCCTCGTTGATGTTGAAGATGAACAAGTAATACAAACCGTTTTTCATATCAAACCTAATCCGGCAACAGATTATTTAGAAGTTTCTTTAAATTTCGAAGCGAAATCTCTTCATAGACAACAAATTGAAATATATTCCCTTGAGGGGTTAAAATTGATAACGTATCCCTTGAATATTTCTAACGACAATAGCTCGTCTAATCAAAAAACTCAAGGATTGAAAATAGATGTATCTTCCTTGAAAGCTGGAATATATTTCCTTAAATTTGGAGAACAGATTCAGAAATTTATTAAGATATAATATTTTTACTATTTCAATTATTGGTTCAATGGGAGGAGAAATTAGAAAACAACATGCTTTTTCCAAAATATCAGTATCGGATTTTTCGCTTTCAATTCCATAAAGAGTGCCGTCGTCGTCAACTCCAATGAGTAAATATCCGCCAATAGTATTTGCAAAAGCAACTACTTCTTTGGCTATTTTTTCGGAAGAACTGATTTTACGCTTAAATTCAAGAGTAGTGGATTCTCCTTCCGAAATTAATTCAATTAATTCCTTCGGTCGCATTTTATTCTATTTTTTGCAAAAAACGATTACATAATTTAATAAAATCTAAACTTTTTCAAATAATAATAAATGAAATATAAATATAGACGAAAATATTTTTTTTATTGCTTGTTAGTAAAGCAAGAAATTAATAAATTATTTTTTTATTAATAGCAATAATTGAAAAACTATGGGAAGCTATGAGATATAAGTTTAAAACGGAAGAAATTGAAAGCATTTCAAAAATGCTGGGAACAAATCATGAGGAATTTGCACGTGGATGGTCATGGAAACTAACCAACCCTCATACGAAGCAATCACTTGTTTTTACAGTCTATAATGATGCTCAGTTGTCGCACGAAAATGCGGGTTCGCTGATTTCCGTTCAAACTCAGCATGGGTATTTTGAATTGCACGATTGCTCAGGATTTTTACTGTTTGAACCGGACGAAATTATTTTCATTCATAAAACAGAAACCAAACTATCTTGTCTGATAATCGGCAGAGAGTGCAACTGCTCGATGTTTTCAAATATAAGCCGCGATGTTTTGAGTGCAGATTTTTCAGAAATTGATTCTCCCGTTTTATTGGCGGCTATGCAATTGTCATTAACCGAAAGTATAATCTGATTATGTCAAATCAAATAAAATTATTCAACACAACAGATTTCAAACCAATACCCAAAAAAAAGATTATTGATTCTGTGAGATTTACCTTCGACGGTGAAAGTATTTTCGATTCGAATGTAAAGATTATCTTAGTAAGTGACGATAATATACATGAATTGAATAAACGTTTTTTGAAGCATAATCGTTCTACGGACGTTATTACTTTCAATCTTGACGAACAAGAAATTGACGGTGAGATTTATATAAGTATTGACACAGCCAAAGTGCAGGCAGAGGAATACAAAGTTACCTTAACTCAGGAACTTATGAGGCTTTCTGTTCATGGTGCTTTGCATTTGGCTGGATATAATGACAAAACGAAAAGAGAAAAGATTATTATGACAAAATTGGAAAACAGATATATTTCTGAAACATTAGAGCAGATTAAGTAATGTACGAAAGAATAGTTGAAATAATAGTTTATGTGGTGTCCGAACTTCGGATAAACAATGATATCAACAAGTTGAACCTAAATAAACTTGTTTCTCAGGGCTATACGGATTCTGAAATATCCACTGCTCTGAGCTGGATTGTTGACCGTATGGAAATCACCGATAAATTCATTCCATTTGATCAGCAGAATCCAACTACATCTTTCAGAGTTTTACATGAATCCGAAGTTGACCTTTTTTCAACCGAAGCCTGGGGTGAGCTTGTTACCCTCAATGCTTTGGGGTTAGTCAACAATGAACATATTGAAGCATTAATAGACAGGGCAATAATGCTTGGTCTGAAAAAAATGGATGTCCACCACCTCAAGATATTTGTGGCAAATGTGGTGTTCAATGCACAATTCAACAATCTTGGCGGAAGCCGCTTCATGCTCGAAGGGCATGACACAATAAATTAAACAATTTGGTCTCGTAGTTCAGCAGGATAGAACACCAGTTTCCTAAACTGGGTGTCGGAGGTTCGAGTCCTCTCGAGACCGCTTTTAAATACACGTAAATGCCAATAATATCAATAAGTTAGCAAAATTGAAAATATCATATGCAACAACTTTATTCAACATTATACCGATATTTTGGTAAAATTTCGTCTTATTTATGAAAAACAGTAAGGAACTGTATAAAGTACTTTCTTGAGATAATACTGAAAAATAATTTCAAATAATTATTTGATTAACACATATCAACTTTTCTTCAAATTGATTTTACTAAAACTATCCTTTCAACGTCATAGCTACCGAAATTTAAGCAAATTATTAAACAAATAAGGAGGAATCATGGATAACGAAAATCAAGCTCAAATTCAAGAATTCGAATATAAAGCAGAAATGAAGCAATTGCTTCATCTTATTGTTCATTCGCTTTACACTCATCCCGAGATTTTTATTCGGGAACTTGTCTCGAATGCTTCTGATGCACTGAATAAATTCAGATTTCGCAGATTGACCGATTCAAATATTCTTGATCCCGAAGTTGATTTGAAGATAAAAATTACTTTGGACAAAGAAAATCAGATATTTTCTATTGAAGATACGGGTATTGGAATGACGCGAGAAGAATTAATCTCTCAAATAGGAACTGTCGCAAGTTCGGGTACTTTGGCATTTCTTAAAAATATTAAGGAAGAAAACAAAACCATTGACGGACAGCTTATCGGACAGTTTGGAGTCGGTTTTTATTCGGTTTTCATGGTAACCGACGAAATTACAATTGAAACCCGCAATGCTTCAAATGATTCAGTTGCCTACCGTTGGAAATCCCAGGGAGAAGATAAATTTACAATTGAAGAAATTGACAAAGCCTCCCGCGGCACTAAAATCAGCTTCAAACTAAAAGAAGAGTACAAAGATTTTGCTGAAGATTACAAAGTGAAAAGTGTACTGAAAAAATATTCGAACTTTGTGGATTTTCCTGTATCAGTCAATGACGAAGATGTGAACATTGTTGCTGCTATCTGGCACAGAAAAAAAGAAGATATTACAGAAGAAGAACTTAATGAATTTTATAAGTTCCTTACAAATGATTTCGAACCTCCTTTGAAACATATACATCTTAATATTGAAGGAAACCTGAATTTCAAGGCTTTACTCTTCATTCCCAAAACGTCAACACCCATGATTTTCAGGGATATTACCGAAAAATCTCTCCAGCTTTATTCGAGCAAAGTTTTCATTTCTGATGATAACAAAGAGCTACTCCCTGATTATTTAAAATTTGTCAAAGGAGTGGTTGATACAGAAGACGTTCCGTTGAATGTATCGCGTGAGGTTACTCAGTCAAGTCCCGTTATGACAAAAATCAGAAATATCCTTACTTCAAAAATTCTTAGTTTGCTCGAAGAAATGGCACAGGATGACAAAGAAAATTTCATGCTTGTTTACAAAAATTTCGGTTCTGTTTTTAAAATGGGATTAAATTCCGATTATGCCAACAAAGAAAAAATAATTGAACTTCTAAGATTTGAATCCTCAAAAATACCTGAAGGTGAATTTTCATCTTTGAAAGATTATTTCTCAAGGATGAAGGAAGAACAAAAAGAAATTTATTATGTCGGTGGAAATTATCGCGAAGCAATAGAAAAGAATCCCAATCTTGAGTTTTTCCGAAAAAATGACATTGAAGTGCTTTTCCTTACCGATCCGGTTGACCTTTTCACCGTTCCATATATTTACGAATATGCCGGAAAATCATTGAAATCAATAGACAAAGCCGACATCGAAGTCCCGAAAAATGAGCAGAATTCAGACAAACGGCTGTCAAAAGATTTGGTTGAAGAATTGATAAAAACATTTAAAGAAGTTTTGGGAACTGCCGTTGAGGATGTTGTTGAATCGAAAAGACTTGTAGATTCACCATGCACTTTGGTTGTTGGGAAAACAGGATTAGACCCACAGATGGAAAAAATGATGCAGATGATGGACAAAGAATTTGCCGCTTCCAAGCGAATTTTGGAAATTAATCCGAGCCATCAGTTGATAATAAATCTATCGAGAATCAATCTTGAAAACAGCTCAACACCGATACTGAAGAACTGTATCATGCAGTTATACGAAGGTTCCATGCTGAACGAAGGATATTTGAAAAGTCCGGCTGACTTTGTTTCCCGTATGAACGAATTGATGGAAACTGCAACTAAGTAATGATATCGTAAGAGAAGAATCTCATTGTTTGGATTACAATCAGATTCTTCTCTTTATATTTTAGTATTTTATTATTTTTGATACTTTTATGTAGAAATATAAAATTACTAAATTATTTAAAAACTATAGTTTTTTCGTATATAACTACCAACTGAGAGTTCCTTTTGTAAAAAGCATGTGCAGTGTAATAACCTGCATTTTTCTTGTTGATTGCAGGAAAATCTTTCTCGTGGAGGTACGTATTAAAATCAGTCATTGCGTAAACAGTATCTCCTTGGGGATAAGTTAGAATTGCAAGAAATAAAGTATCGTAATCCATTGATTTTTCTGTATAAACACGAGGATAAACATCCTGATTCAACGGCAATGAATCAGTAAAAACCAATCTGAAATTCTTATAGGTCGAATCAGTTGCTACTTTGTAGTAAAAACTGAGATAGTCTTTATCATTTGTGGGTTTTACGGGATTATTCGGTGTGTTTGAACAAGCCCATAGAAATAATATTGAAATAAACACAGCAGAAAGAGTTTTCATTTTTTCACCTAAATATTTTATTTTGAATTTATCCGACATATCAATAACAATTTTCCTTAAGAAAAGTTACAAAATTATTTTTATTTACTATGCTCAAAATGAACAAAGTCAATCAGAAAAACAACTCCAAGGAAAAGTCCTTTAGTTTCAGGTGACCAATTAATCGGAAATTGAACACCGAAATAATCTGTTTTTGTGAACATTTCTTTTAGCATTCCCATCCATTTTTTATGAATCACACCAACTTCAACATTGTTTTCATAAATTTTAAAAGTCCATGGATGAAAAATTGTCCCGTCAATTTTGAAAATCTCATTTCCAAAGTTATCCAAAATTTTATAACGATGTTTTAAAAAAGAAAACTGCCATTTGGCTGATCCAATAGGTTGGTCGTATTTATCAAATACATGGATTTCATGAAACATAAACTTGAAAGGACGCTTACAGGTCAGCACTAAACTACCGTCAATGTCAAAAACCGAAATAGTAAATGGTCTAAGGGCACGAAGAAAAATCCTTGTCAAGAATGAACCGCCTGTTTCTCCGCTGTTGTAAACTATATTCCCGTTTTCATCGCATATATCATAACTATTTCGCATTTCAATCCCTGAAAATACTTCTCCCCATTTTGTATGCTGTCTGATTAACAGTTTGTCAAGGTTTTTCAGTTTATCCATTATAAACCTTTCAGTAATTTGAATATTGATATTTTATTAGGTTTACAAATTCCTTTTTCAGTAATTATGCCTGTTACAAGACGAGAAGGTGTTACGTCGAATCCGAAATTTGAGGCTTTTGATTCAGCAGTTGTAAGGAGAATTTTTCTAATCTTTCCTCCATCCAAACCTTCAATATATTTCACTTCGTCCTGATTTCGTTCTTCAATTGGGATATCTTTCATTCCGTCTTCTATTGTTAAATCAATAGTTGACGTAGGCAATGCTACATAAAAAGGAATATTATTGTCCTTTGCGGCTAATGCTTTCAGGTAAGTGCCGATTTTATTTGCAACATCTCCGTTTGCAGAAGTTCTGTCGCTTCCAACTATAACCAAATCTACCATTCCGTTCTGCATAAGATGTCCTCCGGCATTGTCAGCAATTATTGTATGCGGAACTCCCTGATTCAGCAATTCCCATGCAGTAAGTTTTGAACCCTGATTTCTTGGTCTTGTTTCGTCCACCCAAACATGGACAGAAAGCCCCTTTGAATGTGCCTCATAGATTGGAGCTGTTGCAGTTCCAATATCAACAGTTGCCAGCCATCCGGCATTGCAATGAGTTAATATATTTACAGGTTGGCTGTCTTTTTGAAGATAGATTTTTTCGATTAACTTAACTCCTTGGATTCCGATTTGCTTATTTTGCCGAATATCTTCCTCAGCTAAAAACCTTGCATTAGTTAGTAGAGCTTGTCTTGCTTCGTGTATGTTTTTGGTTTTGTCAACTACTGAAAGCTGTTGTTCAACAGCCCATTTAAGATTGACAGCTGTAGGTCTTGTTTCAATTAGTTTTTGAGCGGCTTTTTCAATGTACTTCTTGAAATTTCTTTCGATACTTAATGAAGCAGAATAAAGTCCGTAAGCGGCAGTTACACCAATCAGAGGAGCACCGCGAACAAGCATATCATTTATAGCGAAAAGAAAGTCTTCAAGATTTTTAAGTTTTACGGTTTCAAACTTATGTGGTAGAAGTCGCTGGTCAATAATGAAAATTTCCTGTTCATCCTTAGGATTCTCCCAAATAGTTCTGTATGGTTTTCCGTTTACTAACATTTATTTGCTTAGAACCATGAAACTCTTGGTAATTATTCGTCTTCCTATTTTGACTTCAGCAAAGTACAAACCGTATGCTAACTGTGAAGTAGGGATTGAAATATTATTAGTTTGATTATTGGACAATTTAAGTCCAAATTTCAGAATATCACAACCAATTAAATTTTTAATTCTAATCTCGGTTTGAATGTTGAAATCTGAAATACTGTTGAAAGCATGATAATCAGTAATAAATTCAATATGAAGCTTGCTCCCTGAAATAGCAGGATTCGGAATAATATTTATTTGCATGAATTCGTTTTCCTGAAGTATTCCGGTGTACTTGGTATCATCGAAAACTAAAAGATTAATGTTTTTCAAAAACCACCCATCCATGTTTCTTCCCTTGTCAGAAAGAACACCGAATCTAAATATTATATCTTTTCCGATATATTTCTCCAATGAACATATTTGTCGTACCCATAATGGCATAAAACCTGAAAATCCTGAACTCCCGGCAATCTGACGGCTGTCCTTAAGTCCGTAACCATTTAGCATTCTATCGGTTTTCAAAAATTCCCATTTTTTTCCGTTGTCAGTAGAAATCTCCAAAGTACCAAAATCATATTGTGGTTCGATCTCCCATCTGGAATAAAATTCAAGAAAAACAGGGAAATTATCTAAATGAATCGGTTCGTCCAAAGTCAAATAATTTGAGGAGGAATCTCGGTAAAGACCTTTTGGTGAATCGTTCAGAACAAACTCACCTGATAAATCATCAAAGATAGTACCCCAATCTCCCATTTTCCAATTACCGAATAAAGTGCCATTATCAAAAACAGATTTCGTGACATGGCTGTATAAGGGTATATTGAAGGTATCTCTCCGGTTTATCCCATTTTGATGAATTTCGGTAACTATAGGGATTTTGCTCCCATTAACAAATCCGGTTCCTTTAATATCCACAATAAAACCAATTGTTTGCATCTCATTCTGTTTCATCGAATTGAGCAATTTTGTGTTATTTTCGAAAACAACATTGCTGTCAATTGAATAGACTTTGATTGAAGAATTATTGTCCGATTGATTTACACCAAGATTTCTCAGATTTACTTTAAGGAAACATGAATATCCCGAATCACTCACCTTTGCGAATTCGGAATAAACATCAGTCGGTCGTAAATGAACATCGGCAATCCAAAGAACCTGTTCAAGCAATTGATAATTTTCCCTGCAATGCTCAATAATCCTGCTTTGTTTGGGCCAAAAGCCATCATCAACAGTACCAACTTCAACCGTCAAAGGATATGATTTAGAGGCATCATCCAAATATTTTTTGTAAATATAATCATCCGAACTGCCCCTTGTTGAATAACCGACTGTATTATTGTCAGTACCCTGATAATAAAGATTGATGTGTGACAATTCAAAAGCAAGATTACGGTAATAGAGAGAATCATCAGTCTCACGGCTTAAAGCTGAGTAAGGATAGATAATCAGATTGGAATAAGTATGATAATTAATAACAATTCTAAACCAATTATTCTGACAAATATCTCGAATAGCTTGAACTTCGGGTTCTGAAAAAGGAGCTGAACCACGATATGTATCTCTTTGAGGGTCGGGTGAAGAACCTAAATTAGGGGCATCCCAATATTCAAAAGGACCATAATTTCTGTTTAAATCTACACCAAAGGTAGTATCATTGGTTTGTCTTCTGTTTTTTCGCCACATTCCGCCACCCTCGGGATGAGTTTTCTGATTAAAAAAATACCCATCAGGATTCACAACGGGAACCACATAAATCGCTCTGTTTTGTAAAAGAAAATTAGCATATGAATCTCCGGCATCAGCCTTTTCTAATATTTTCCATAAGAAATAAACAAGCGACATCATTCCGCTACCTTCTCTGGCATGATGAAGAGCCGTCAGCAATATCTTCTGGTCGCTATTCCCATTTCCAAAAATGTAGCAATAAATCGGTCTGTCCTCAATAGAATAATTCAGAATCATTTCCTTTTTAAAAAACTTGGGATATTTGTTCTTCATTGATTGAAAAATGATGTTGATTGAATCAAGCGGATAGTAGCCTCCATAAGAACCAAGCTTGAAATTTTCTTCCCCTAAAGTGAAGTTGATGTTTTTGTCGGATTCGGATTTGAATCTATTTACATAAAAATCTGTCAAATCTTCGATTTCAATCTTGAAATTAAAACTATTTTGCTTCAATAATTTAATCTCTGACTCGGAAACAGATGTTCGAACAAAATTGTCTTTCACTACAGCATTTTCAAAATCCAAACCCAACTTCAGAAGAATTTCAAAGTCATGTTTGTTTTTGAGTTCAATTCTAACAGAAGAATATTTTTCATTAGTTTCACCGTATAAAACCGTTGATTCAAAGAGCAAAAAAGCAAAAACGAAGAATAAAATATGTTTCATAGCAATTATTTTCAAAATCTTTGTAACAAAATGTCATTTTTTTTGTTATTAAATTATGAATATTTAACGAAAAGATAAATATTATTTTTAAATCTTGAAAAAAAAATATTCATTGTTGAAAATTTTTATTTTGATATATAGTTATTTTTATTTATTATAGTATGTTAGAATATTACATTTTGTAAAAATGATGTTGACAATTAATGAATTTAGATATATTAACATTCTTAAATTATTGGAGGTTTTCATGAAACGAAGTACCAGTACTTTATTACGACTTTTCTTAATGTTGTGCATTTCGCTCGTTTTCACTCTTCCTTTGATTTCCCAGGAAATCAGTAAAGAGGAAATAACTGAAGGCAAGGAATATTGGTTTGGACTGCCACACTGTAACCGTGAAGCAGGAGAAGCAATCAGAGGAGCCTACGCCATTGCAATTTGGATCTCTTCAAAGGTTGACACTCGTGCAACTGTTGAAGATGCTGAAACAGGTTCAATCAAGAACTTTGTTATCAGAGCAAATGAGATTACTGAAGTTCCTTATGGCGATAACATAATGATGACAGTAAGTGAAGAAATTAAAAAATTTGGAATACATGTAACGGCAGATGATCCCATATCAGTAGCCGTTTATATGTCATATAGATGGTCCGGTGAGGCATATCGAGTTACTCCCGTTGAATGGCTTGGAAAAAAATATGTTACTCTGAATATGTATCAGGATAAAACTGACAAACTTCTTCCAGCTCAAATTTTAATTGTTTCTTCAGATGATAACAATGTAATTAAATATAGACCAACTGCAAACACTGTAAAAATTGATGCTGGTAAGCTCGGACAAGTCACATTGCAAAAAGGAGATTGCTATCTTATTGAAGGAAGACCAAATGCTGGTTTAATTCAAGATTGGGTAACAGATTTGTCTGGTACTTATATAGAATCTACAAAACCGATTGCAGTTATTTCGGGGCATACCAAAAGTGGTTTCCCAAGAGTTCAGTCCACAATGCTTGGCAGACCTACTAACTTCATGAAGAATATGATGATTGACATGATGTGGCCTATTGAATTGCTTGGAACCGAATATGTTGCCGCACCCTTTAGATACGCCGCAAGACCAAGAGGAGTTTATCCCGAAGATGCCGGCGATTTGATGCGTTTTGTTGCCGCTTATGATTCAACAGTTATTGAACAGCTACGTAAAGACGGCTCCAGTTTTATGAAAATTTCACGTGTTTTAAAACGCGGTGAATATCATGATATTGTCAGTCAGGAAGTTGCCGCTATGTACAGAGCCAACAGACCCGTTCTGGTAGGTCAATATGGTAAAACATGGATGGATCACGTTCCTACACCTATAGCGGATAAAGGCAAAACTGATGAACCTCAGAATCCCTCAAGCAACGGTCAAGGTATGCTTATAACTTTAGCACCAATTGACCATTGGACAAGTTATGCCGCTTTTAGAGCCCCAGCAAGTATTGATAACTTTGTTTATTTGACTTTTGATTCCAGAGATTTAAATAAATTTAAATTCGATGGTACTTCATTTTTAGCTAAATTTGGTAGTTCTGTTAAATATATTGCCGGGACTAATTATGCTTGGCTTGCAACAGAAGTTTCTCCTGGTGACCACGTTATTATTGGTGATACGATTATGGGAGGCAAAGATAAAGCCAAATTTGCAGGTTATGCTTATGGAAACTGGGACAGAAGCAAAGACGGATTTGCTTACGGTTATCCAATCGGTATCAATTACAACTCCACTTGCGAAGACTCACTTTATATTAAAGACAATATGGTATGCGGCAATGTTGATGCACAGGTATTTGTTACCCCTCCAACTGCTGATTGTGCCGGTCTTCTAAGTATCAACTTTAAATCTTCAGAATCTTTTAACTATAATTTTTCAACCAGCCAATTCAATCCAGGTGATAAAACAGCTCAGTATTTCTTAGATGTTATTGATTTACAAAAACCTGCTAAGGGTGTTGTTACTGTTATGACCCGTTCCGGAAGAATTCTTAAGAAAACATACGAATACACACCTGAACAAATTTCTGTTGTTCCTGTTAATGTTGAATTTGGATTAATGAAAGTTGGTCAAAAAGTTTGCAAAACCTTTACTATTTCAAATCCCGGCACAGCAAAACTTACGGTTAAAAATCTTCGTTTGAAATATGGTAAATCTGAATTTGCCATAACAACAAAAGATATTCTTCCGATTGAACTCGAACCGGGTCAGACCAAAGAAGTTGAAGTTTGTGCTACAGCTCTTGTTAATCAAACTGTAGCTGTCAACGATTCAATTATTGCTGACTTAAGTTGTTACTCAAAGAATATTGTTTATTTGAGACTCACAACCGGCGAACCTATCGTTACAATTACAGATGCTAACTGGGTAGATATTCCTCTTGGGAATGAAGAATCAAGATCTGTAAAAATCATTAATAAAAGCAATATCAATGTTGAGCTTTATACTATTGACTGGGCAGATAAAGTCCACTTTACTAAAGTTGAGGGTTTGACTTTCCCCCTTATACTTGAACCATCACAACAGTTTGACTTCCTTGTATATTACAAACCCGATAAAATTGGTGTTCAGGACGTTACAAGAGCAAACTTCACAGGTAATACCGATAAAGATAAATTATATTCCGATTGGGTTGGAAACGGTATTGAACCCGGTCCAAGGATTTTCGGATATGACTGGAAAGAAAGAAGAGTAATTGACACTTATGCTCAAAATCATGGCGTTACTAACTATCCGCATTTCGTAGTTTTGGCTGATACTACAGGTAATTCTAAAGTAGATGTTACTGACGTTATAATTGAAAATGATCCTGATGGTGTTTTCAGCTTGGATAGAGCTCAAATTCCTACTCAGCTTCAAATTGGCCAGATATTTAATTTGCCAGCTTTCTTTGCACCAAAAGCAGAAAAAGAATACATTTCCAAAGTTACTCTTATTTGCCAATTTAATGGTAAAGAAATTCGTGTCAGCGACCAGCTTAGAGGTGTAGGTATTCAACCTCACATTAATATTATCGGAAAAGATTTTACTCCTGCAATTCTCGTTGGTGCAAGTCTTGACGATAAAGGTGAAGTATTACATGTCACAAATGTAAATCCAATGGAATTAACTGTTACTTCTCTTAGTATTGATGGTCCCGATAAAGATGCATTTGTTATTGACCCTGCTTTCCTTGCTGACAATTCTAAATGGAATAAAGTCGCTATCGGTGGTCAGTTTGATGTCCCAATTAAATTTACTGCTAAACATCCCGGATTGCATGAAGCACAGCTTACAGCAGTCAGCGATGCTCCGGAAAATCCAATCGGTGCCTTAACCGGCATGGGATTCACAGAAGGCTTGATGTCAAATAACCATGACCATGGTACTCTGTTTGTAAGCCAAATGAATGATGGTCAGGTATTCTTAACTAATACCGGCTCGACTCCTTTGACAATTACAAGAGACATACGTGCAAGTGTTACAGGCGACGACAAATATTTCTATATTAAGGGCTGGCAAACAGCAAAATCCGGAATCAAAGATCAATCATCATTTGATGTCAATCCCGGTGATACCGTTTATGTGGATGTTCAGTTTACACTCAACTTTATGGATATCAACGTTGTTGATCAGCAACCAAACAACATAAAGGATCTTAAAGCAACAATTGAATATCTGACAACAGGCGGAAAAGCATATTCATACTTGACAGGTAAAGCTCAGATATTGAAAACAATCGCAAGAATCCCAAAAAACAAATACAGAGTTGATCCGGGTTCGAAAACTGAAATTGAATTTTTCATAGACAAAGACAGTGATGAAGCCAAAGCACTTGCTTCCGGTTCCATCCAGGAATTCAAAGCTCAGGTTATCTTCAAATCAGAAGGCAGACAGAATATTCAGGATGTTTATCCATCAACTGTTGAACCAAATGATACAAGACCCTTTGGAGTTAAAGACATTATCACTAACGGTACCATGACTCAAGGATGGGAAATCGTACCCGAAATGCAAGCCGGTGCTAAAGATACTTTAATTGCTGATAATTCTAAACTTACTGTTCATTTCAAGAATTCAGGACAACCTTTGAACTTCACCGGAACAAACGGCTTATTGTTCAAATTCAAAATGAATACTTATCTTAGTGATTTGGATATAATTCCACTTCGTTGCGTATTTTCAGTTTTGGGTCCACCTTCTCTTTATACTATTGTGGATACAATCCCCGGCGACATTGCAGTTAATCCTGTTTGTGTTAATACACTAAGATTAATCAAGCTTTCAGGCACTCAGTATAGTTTGGCTCAAGCCACACCAAATCCTGCCGGTACATTCACTACTATCAATTACTCGGTAGGTCTTGAGGCTCAAACAACGATTTCCTTGTTCAATATTAATGGCGAAAAAGTTGCAACACTTATCAATGCTAATTTGAAACCAGGCGATTATGAACTTAAAGTTGATGTGAATGGATTGAATTTGTCTTCGGGTGCTTATCAGTACAGAATCGAATCAGGTCCTTTCTCGGAAACCCGCTCATTGATTATTTCTAAATAATTGATGTCCATTCTCGAATTTAAAAATCCCCGGCATTTGTCGGGGATTTTTTTTATGTTGAAGAGACACACAATCCGAAGGCTCTTCCAAAAATTCTAAAGAATTAGATGACAGTTGCCTTGATTTTGCATTTCTGGAGAAAAATATGAGAAAACGAAAATTAGGAAGGTAATCCAAATATTAACCGTGCAAATCCTTCTATAACTCTTTGATTCCATGTAACTTTTAAAATATTAAGGCAAAAATGAGTATTCCTGATGCAAATCCCAAAGAAAAAGCCGGTAAGAGCAAGATAATATATTACACCGTTAAAGAACCGACCGAATTGATGAAATTTCTTATCGGAATTTTTCCCGAGAAAAGCAGAACTGCTATTAAGTCATTACTTACCAACAAGCAGATTTCAATTGAGAACAGGGCAGTTACACTTTATAATCATCCCCTTGAACCCGGCATGCGTGTTGGCTTCAGCACAGAAAAAGTGCAACGTGAAGTTAAACTGAAGGGCATTACAATTATCTACGAAGATACTTATCTGATAGTTATCAAAAAGGAAAGCGGACTACTCTCCATTGCTACCGACAAAGAAAAAGAAATGACGGCATACAGTTACTTGAGCGATTATGTCAAAGAACAAGACCCCGACAACCAAATATATGTTCTGCACCGTCTGGACCGCGAAACCAGCGGACTGATGATGTACGCCAAAGATTACGAAGCAAAACGCATTCTTCAAACCGACTGGCAGGAATCAGTTATGGAACGTTGCTATTTTGCCGTAGTTGAAGGTTTTGTTGAAAAGCCAAGCGGTACGATTACATCATGGCTTTACGAAAACAAAAATTATCTTGTTACTTCCAGTCCTGTCGAAAATGACGGTCAAAAAGCTATTACGCACTTCACCGTACTGAAAACAAGCAAGAACTACTCTCTGCTGAAAATCAAACTCGAAACAGGCAGAAAAAACCAAATTCGTGTACACATGCAGGACATCGGTCACAGTGTAATCGGGGATAAGAAATACGGTGCTACGAATAATCCTATTAACCGCCTTGGTCTCCATGCTTATATGATGGAATTCAAGCATCCGATGACTGAAAAGATTATGCACTTCGAAACACCGCTTCCCAAGGAATTCGACAATATATTCAAAGCCGGAGACGAGAAAGAATAAGCCGTTGCAGATCTGATAATTTCAGTTTTTCTCATTAATTTAAAGAATCTTTTTGGTTCCGAATATTAATTATATTATTTTTGATTTGGAATGAAGCTGTAATGGGCAAATTTGCTGATGGGTGCTCATTCCAATAAATTATTTAATTTAAATTTTCTCAAAAACTTAATTTCGAATTAAAATGAAAAAAGCAAACAAGTTAGCGATTGCATGGGTTTTAATAATCATCGGTTTTGTTCCTATTATCGTCAAAGTAATTTTATCCATTGCGGCTGGCATTGACTATCCGATACAATTTCAAATTGAAAATGAATCCGTAGTTGCAATATTTAAAGAATATGGAGTCGGAATCATTATCGGAAGTTACTTTGCCGGGATTCTGATGGTCGTTATCGGTTTCATGATTTTAAAGAAAGAAAGAATTATTAAAGCCGCAAACCGCGATGCATCCAATCTTGACGATGGAGAAACCTTAATCCATAAACAAACCGGAGATAATTCAATTATCACCATCACAAATAAACGAGTTCGATTCTATGGCGTTTATGTGAAAAATCTTCGCTATTCCTCAACAAATCTACCTGATTCGGACAAGGAAGATTTCCTGTTAACAAATATTTCAAAAGTTAGACCTGTTAATTTTTCTGATGTTGGTTCGAATAGACTTGCCAAAAAAAATCCTGCGAAATGGGGTATTCAATTGCAGTTGAAGGACGGCAGAATTGTTAATCTGCCAATAACTGAGCAGGATATTGTTTCAGGTCAAATAGAACAACTGATTAATAAATGGTAGAATTGAAAAACAACCGAAAATACATTTTACTTTTTGACGGAGTTTGTAACTTATGCAACTCTTCAGTTCAGTTTATAATCAAGCGAGACCAAACCCAAAAATTCAAGTTTGCTTCATTGCAATCTGAAATTGGTCAATCATTGCTCAAAAAATTCAATTTACCGCAAGATGATTTCAATTCATTTGTTTTATTAGGTGAAAATTGTTATTTCACGAAATCAAAGGCAGTACTCAAAGTATTGAGAGAATTGGGAGGTCTTTGGAAACTATTATATGTTTTCATCATTTTACCAAGACCAATAAGAGATTTTTGTTACACTGCTATAGCAAATTCAAGATACAAAATATTCGGCAAAAGAGATTCATGCATGGTTCCAACTCCTGATATACTTCAGAGATTTTTGAAATAAGAACTTATTATATATTGCATTCAATAAATTGTTAAATCCCTCAAAGAAACTAATTTGAAGTTCCAATCGTCTAAATACACTTACACTGACATACTTCGAATTGCCAGCCTGTTTTTAAGATTTTTTTGTTAACGCAAATTGATGAGGACAGAGGATTACAAACTTGACGAAGAAAACAGAATTTAACAAAAAAATATTGATAAACATTCATGCTATTTAAAGCTCTAAACATCATTGAACCTATTTTAAAAGCGATTCACGAGGAAGGTTATACCGTTCCAACGCCAATTCAGGCTCAATCTATTCCTATTGTTTTGCAAGGTACAGACTTGCTCGGCTGTGCACAAACAGGCACGGGAAAAACTGCGGCATTTGCCGTTCCCATTCTCCAACTTTTGTCGGCAAATAAAACTTACGCCAAGAAACGAAAAGTCAGAAGCCTGATAGTTACTCCGACTCGAGAGCTTGCTATTCAAATTGAGGAAAGTTTCAAAGCTTACGGCAGACATACAGGATTAACAAGTACCGTGATTTTCGGCGGTGTGAATCAAAACCCTCAGACTAATGCATTGAATATTGGTGTTGATATTCTCATTGCCACTCCGGGCAGACTTCTTGACCTGATGAATCAGGGCTATTTAACTTTGCGGGATATTGAAATTTTTGTTCTGGACGAGGCAGACCGCATGCTCGATATGGGATTTATCCATGACGTTAAGAAAATGCTTGCTGTTCTTCCGAAAAAAAGACAATCTCTTTTCTTTTCTGCAACCATGCCTCCTGAAATTGTGAAGCTGGCGAGCACTATTTTGCACAATCCGGCAAAAGTCTCGGTTACACCAAATTCACTGACGGTAGATATTATCAAGCAATATCTGTTTTACGTTGACAAAGGAAATAAGAATTCTTTGCTTTTGGATATATTAAAAGATGAGAAAATCAAAACCGTTCTGGTCTTTACTCGCACAAAACATGGTGCTGACAAAGTTGTGAAAATTCTCCAGAAGAATAACATCAAAGCTGAAGCAATACACGGCAACAAGGCTCAAAATGCCAGACAGCGTGCCCTTACTAATTTCAAGGAACAAACAACCCGCGTTTTGGTTGCAACCGATATAGCGGCACGAGGAATTGATGTTGACGATTTGGAATACGTCATCAATTTTGAAATGCCGAATATTTCCGAAACTTACGTTCACCGCATCGGAAGAACAGGAAGAGCCGGAGCTAAGGGAACAGCTTATTCGTTTTGCGATGCCGAAGAAAAAGAATATTTGCGTGACATCGAAAAATTAATTTCAAAAAGAATTCCGGTAATTGACAATCACCCGTTTCCATTGATAGACCATAATCCCGAAAAAGCACCCAAACAACAGCGTGGTAGCGGAAATTCAGGTCACTCCCGCCCAAAACCACCCGAAAGCAATAAACCCAAAATGAGATTTGGCAGAGCAAAAAGTTTCAGATAGTATGGGATTTTCTATCTTGGATTTTTGATTGTTTTGCCTATAATTTGTCCTTAAGAAATGCATTTTCTTTTCAGTTAGCATAAATTTTTACTTAAGTACATAAATCCATTCAACTTACTAACTCTATGCACTACTCTTACAGTTTACAATTCCAACAGTAAATCGAAAACGTCAATTCTTTGTCCACAGTCACTAATGGTCAGTGTGTGAATAAATATATTCATCAACGATTAATCAAAAATTAACGAAAGAAATGATTATTTATTGCTATTTAACAAGAGTAAAAAATACTATATCTTCACAAACTTCCCGACTCTATCCCCCACTCTCACAAAATAAACGCCGGGGGGCAAAACCGAAACATCAATTCTTAAATTCCCCTCTGGAGGGGTGCCTGACGAAGTCAGTCGGGGTGGGTTCTTCATTTCTACTCCCAAAACTGAGAAGATTTCTACATTCTCTTCCGTGTTTCCAATAGGCAGATTTATTTCAAGAAAATCTGTGGCGGGAATTGGGGAAATAAATATATCATTTTCATTAATATTCATTTCTATATCATCATCAACATGCGTTCCATTTAAAAAATATTTGAATATTTTAAACTGATAGCTGGTTACAATTGCATTTCCTTGCTTGAAAGATGTTAAATTAGGCCCTTCTTCTAAATAATCTGTACCAGCTAAGAATTGCTTCGTCTGTTTAACCCACGATTTACCACCGTCATAAGTTCGCCAAATTGCGGTTACGTTAGTCGCAATACCATTTAGTGAATCTGTGAATGAGATAGAATAAAAGTATTCATTCTCCCTTATTATAGAATCATTATCATTTTTTAAAGTATCGTCCATATTTAATTGAATTGCCCATGTCTTTCCGCCATCGGTAGTATGCGAGATTCTTCCAAATTTATCAGTATGATGTTTAACAGTATCAGTTACTGAATACCCACCGCCGGCCCATCCAAGAGAATCATTAAAAAAGTAAATTTTATATGCTAACGAATCGGTTGGAAACCTACTCCAATTTTCTCCGAAATCAGAAGTTTTATAAAAATAAGATTCATAAGAAGTGCCGAAATATCCAGCGGCTATGATTAAAATATTACCTAATGATGTAGTCTGCATCTCAAACATTTGCTTTCGTACGGCTGTATCCGGAAGTTGAGTTATTCGCCAAGATAAGCCGCCGTCTTGCGTAATTAAAATGTTTGTATCATTAAGAGCCGCACCAAACTTAGTATCAATCATATTAATAGTTCTTATTGCTTTTATAGAATTGAATGATAGAGTATCCCATTCTATTCCCATATCTGTTGACCTTAACATTCTTCCTCGGGTGAAACCTGCCAAAATTAATTCTTTTCCAGGGAATGCGATAGATTCGACATGATATTTAGGTTTGTAAGAATAATGTGGATGACCTAAAGAATCAAAATAAAATATTGAGGTATCCGCCCAAACAGTTCGCCAGTTGTTCCCACCGTCAGTAGATAATCTTATTACAGGTCCGTCTCCCTCATATAAATTTCCTGACGTGATGATATTCAAAGAATCAGCAGAACTCAAACCCTTAAAATAATAATTTGCAAAATAATCGACATTTTTCCAATTGTCGGATAAATCCTTGTAGTCGTAAGCAATTATAGGAATTGACGTCAGAATAAACAGAATTAAGAATTTTTTCATTTTTCCCTCTTTGAAAATATATTATAATGAGTGGGGTTTCCATTCATGGAATATTTTAATTAAATGAAAACCCCAAAAATATTTCACTTTTAACGGATAATACTAAAGTAACCCCGAGCTAGATTGTTGACATCTCTATCAATTGAATAATAATAAATACCTGGAATCAAATTCCCAGTATTAATTTTAATTTCTTGATTAAATATTGTTTTGCTTTGTGCTGTTTTTGAAATTACCATTCCATGCAGATCATATATCGTAATTGATATTAAACCTTTGTAAAAAGAATTAATATTAAAAGTTACTTGCCTATCAGCTGGGTTTGGCGATACCAATACTATGTTTTTAGTATTATTGATATCGAATATTTTATCCGATTCTCCGTTTATAGAAATTCTCGGGAATGGTGTTGGAACATAACCATCATAATTAAACCATTCGCAAATCGTAAAACAAAACTCTGGAGACGATGAACAGACATAACCTACTTCAGGAGTACTTGTGGCTGTTATTGTCAAACCAGTTCCGGTATTGCAAATCTCATAGGTCATGCTACAACAGACATAACTTGAACAAGGAAAAAATTCATAATGTGCAGGTAATACCCCACCAGGAACAAAGTGTTCACTCCAGCAACTTGCACTTAAAAAGCGAACATTGTCCCAACAATGTATAATAGGTGGATTTGGAGGATCAAGTGTAGGCGGATCAGGATATCCAAAACTCAAATGAAGAAATGCATTTTCAAATGCCTTCAGAAATATTTCCCTGGTAGTGTAGCAACTTCTGCATTCTTGTGAACAAGTGATGTCAATTATTTGAAAAGCTCTAATATCTTCATCATCACAAATGAAAATTTTACTAACAACCCAATAGCCAATCCAACAATCAGGACACCCGATTGGGTCAGGTTCAAAAGAATGGAATACTGGTGTTCCCCAATTTTGGTTGTTTTCAGTGCAGGGTGGCGGACATGGAATTGGTGGAACTTGAGCAAGCAAATTATTTGAAGTAAAAGCCATCATTACTACAAAAATTAAAATTCTAATAAATGTTGTCATTTTTTTCCTTAAAAATTTGTTAGTTAAAATAATTTAACCTTTTCAAACCAACCTGAAATTTCGTATTTTTGTAAGTCAGGTTGGCTCAAAAAAACGTCGTGAGTTCAATTTAACTGCTTGATATTTGCCGGATTTCTTGGTACAAACATGAAATCCGGCTTTTTAATTGACAATCATAAGGATTTTTCCCTTTCGAAAAGTGAATGAATCGGGCAATTAGGTTTATTGCAATTCTGAAATTTTTCTAAGGGGAATATTAAATGCAAGAAAATTGCGTAAGCTGTTGATTTACGTAGAGTTATGGGGGGGGGGCATTAAGCCCATATATAAAAATTCTGCAACCATATCAAGACTCATAAATAATTAAAATCGAGTTCTTCTATTCGTCAGCAGTTCTAATATAATGATAATTAAATTACAAAGCAAGAAAATTCGTTAAAATATAACAAAAATACGTAGTTATACGTAGATTTTCTACGTATAACTACGTAGAAGAAGTTGTGAATAGATGAGAAGTAACTGTAATTTCAATACTTAAAAATTTGATTCTTTTGAAAGAACCAACAGATTTAAAAATAAAAACACATCCATATTACAAAATCCCACTGATAAAAAAATATCTATTCGTATCTTTGTATTTTTGTATTTGAGTAGCAATGAGAACGGGCAAAAAAGACAGAAGATACAAAATCAGGATTGCGACAGCCGTCCTGTGGGTTTTCTTTCTTTGCACGGGAATTTATCTCGGTTACGATTATTCAATAAAAAATGTCGGATTCAGCCCTAATCAGCCCGTAGCTTTTTCCCACAAAAAACATTCAGGCGATTTCGAGATGAAATGTCTGTTCTGCCATCATGATGCCGAAAAGTCCTCTTTTTCTTCAATTCCATCAACCAAATCCTACATGATTTGCCATCTGGCTTTGAAAAATCAAAGCGAACTTATGAAATTGGTTAATCACAGCTTTGACAATAATATCCCGATTCAATATACAAGAGTAAATATCTTGCCCGATTTCACACATTTCAACCATAGCCGTCACATCCGTGCTCAGATAAGATTTCCTTTTGCGGTTACTGAGCTAACTGAAAATTTCTCTGGAATTCCGAGATTCAATTTTGTCCAGCTATCGGCATTATCCTGTGACATAAATATTCCAATATCAGTAGCCGCGAAAATTTTATTTCCGCTAATTGCTAATCCATTAATATAGCCTCCGACTGAATATTTATCACATTTTGTCCATTGGGAATATGATGCTTGCAGCAAAACAAAGAAAACGATAAGTACTGATTTTTTCATTTTAATCTCAATTCCAAATAAGTTTTTCAAAATTTGTCACTTCCGTATATACTAAGACACATGAAAAGCAAAAACGTCTCACGTTTTTTTCAAAATATTTTCAAAAAGTGAAAATAATTTATTTCGCGTAGTCCGAAATCGTTAAAAATCTTGTCATGCTATTGGAAAGAAAAATCCATAATTCTGCGTCAGAACTTGATTTTCAAGAATGGTGTAATGACAATTCCTTGAATAAAGAGATTCCAAAGATGTATTCATTAATTATTGGCTTTTGACCAAAAATATCATCTGAAAAAAATTTTTAAATTCAAAAAATACAGTAATCAGAACTTTGATGAAGTTGAAAGTTGAAATTGCAGAGTTGGAAGTGAAAAGAATCTTCTCTTCAAACATCTTAACACCTAAACTCTTCTTGTCTTTATCAATCATGTAGGAAATAAATATTTTCTGCCTCTTTCTTTGCAATTTTTTTCCTTTTTTGTTGTCTAATTAAAATTATATTAAAAACTATTACAGATTTCTGATTTTGGAGAATTCATGGAAAATATGCCCGAAGCTGTTAAGCCTTCTAATTTTATAAGAACAATAATAACCGACGATTTGAAAACCGGCAAGTTCGACGGAAGAGTCAAAACCCGTTTCCCACCAGAACCAAACGGTTATCTTCATATTGGTCATGCAAAATCAATTTGTCTTAACTTTGGTTTGGCTAAGGATTTCGGCGGAGATACAAATCTGAGATTTGACGATACTAATCCATGCAAAGAAGAAAACGAATATGTGGAGTCAATCCGCGAAGACGTGAGTTGGCTGGGATTTGACTGGGCAGACAGAGAATATTTCGCTTCGGATTATTTCGGACAGCTTTACGAATGGGCAATCCAACTTATCAAAATGGGCAAAGCTTATGTTTGCGAACTGACCGCCGAAGAAATTCGTGAACACCGCGGCACATTGACCGAAGCAGGCAAAGAAAGTCCATACAGGAATAGAAGCATCGAAGAAAGTTTGATTCTTTTTGACAGAATGAAAAGAGGCGACTTCCCTAACGGTACCAAAACACTCAGAGCAAAAATTGACATGGCTTCTCCGAATGTAAATATGAGAGACCCTGTCCTATATAGAATTCTTCATGCCGAGCACCACCGCACAGGCAATGACTGGTGTATTTATCCGATGTATGATTATGCTCATGGGCAGTCCGATTCGATTGAAAACATAACTCATTCAATCTGCACCCTGGAATTTGAAGACCACAGACCACTTTACGACTGGTTTTGCGACACTTTGGGTATTTATCACCCACAGCAAATTGAATTTGCCAGATTGAATTTAACTTACACAATGATGAGCAAGCGCAAGCTGTTGGAGCTTGTTGAGTCTAAAATTGTAAACGGCTGGGATGACCCGCGCATGCCCACTATTTCGGGTCTTAGAAGAAGAGGTTATACACCGGAAGCCATCAGAAATTTTGCCGAAAGAATCGGCGTTGCCAAAAACGAGAGTATGGTTGACATTGGCGTACTTGAATTTTCAATTCGCGAAGTTCTCAATAAAACTGCTCAGCGAGTGATGGCGGTAATGAATCCAGTTAAACTGATTATTGACAATTATCCCGAGGATTTGTCGGAAGATTTGGAAGCAATTAATAATCCTGAAGATATAACGGCTGGAACAAGAACGGTTCCATTTTCAAAAGAACTTTTCATCGAACAAAGCGATTTCATGGAAGAACCGTCCAAAAAGTTCTATCGTTTGGCTCCGGGAAAAGAAGTAAGATTAAGGTATGCTTATTATATAACCTGCACAAGTGTTGTAAAAAATGAAAACGGAGATATTGTCGAAATTCATTGCAGTTACGACCCCTTAACCAAAGGCGGCTCCTCGCCCGACAGCAGAAAAGTTCAGGGAACGATTCATTGGGTTTCTGCCAAACATGCTGTGAAAGCCGAAGCAAGACTTTACAGTCAGCTTTTCGATAGAGAAAATCCGAATGACGGCGGAGATTACAGACAATATCTGAATCCAAATTCATTAGAAATTACAGAAATTTTTATTGAGCCTTTTGTAAAAGACACCAAACCATCAGATAAATATCAATTTGAGAGAGTTGGATATTTTTGTACAGACTATGATTCAACTCCCGGGAAACCCGTTTTCAACCGAACGGTAACTCTCAAAGATTCATGGGCTAAGATTAAAGATAAATAAATTTTAAATTGAGAAAAATTACCTGATGAAGAAAATACATTTGATAACCACCACAGAAGCTGTTGTAAGATTCAGCGAAGTTGACTCAATGGCTGTTGTTTGGCATGGGAACTACGTGAAATATTTGGAAGACGGCAGAGAAGCTTTCGGTTTGCAATATGGCTTGCATTATCTGGATGTTTATCAAAATGAGTTGATGACTCCAATTGTAAAAATGAGTCTTGAATACAAACAACCTCTACGTTATGGCGACACAGCCGTCATAGTTACGGAATTCGTCAATTGTCTTTCCGCCAAAATAATTTTTCATTATAAAATTTACAGAAAATCCGACAACGAACTTGTGGCAACCGGTGAAAGCACTCAGGTATTTCTGAATTTGAATGGTGAGCTTATACTCACTCTGCCACCTTTTATGGAGGAATGGAAAACTAAAATGGGATTGATTCAGGGCTAAAGACTAATGGCAGAGAAAATTTACATAGCAGGTCATAATATTATTTCACCACTTGGTTTCACAACTGAAGAAAATTTCAGCAAAATAAAGTACGGAATTTCAGGAATAACATTGGTAGATGATAATAAATTATCTAAATCGCCCATATTCGTTTCAAAAATCAATAATAACTTACTTGATGAAAATTTCAGCAGGATAGCTGAACCGGAAATTTACACCAAATTTGAAAAGCTACTTTTACTTTCTTCTTATAATGCATTACTGGAGAGTAGAATACCCGAAGATAAAAGCTCTACATTGTTAATCATATCAACTACCAAAGGGAATATTGAACTTCTGGATGACAATAAATTTGATAAAGACAGACTTTTCTTATGGGATTCATCAAATAAGATGAAGGAATTTTACCAAAAAATAAGGAATCCGATTATTGTTTCAAATGCCTGTATATCAGGTGTAGCGGCAATAATAATGGCAAAAAGACTGCTTCAGTTTACTGTTTTTGATAATGCAATTGTTGTTGGAGCCGATATTCTGACTGAATTTGTGCTTTCGGGTTTTCAATCTTTCATGGCAATAAGTCCGAAACCATGCAAGCCTTTTGATGAATCAAGGGATGGCTTATCCCTCGGTGAAGGATCAGGCACAATTATTCTGACTAAAAATCCCGAATATGCTTTGAACCCAAAAATTTTCGTTGGGGGTAGTTCCATCAGTAATGATGCGAATCATATCTCAGGACCATCCCGAACAGGAGACGGATTATATCAGGCAATAAATATTGCTGTTAATGAAAGTAATCTATCCGATTCAAATTCAATTAATTTTATTTCTGCACATGGCACTGCTACATCGTTTAATGATGAAATGGAAGCAAAGGCTTTTGGTTTAGCAGGATTGCAGGATGTGCCGGTTAACAGTCTTAAAGGCTATTACGGACATACATTGGGAGCCGCAGGAATTATTGAGTCAGTTGTCACCTTGAAATCAATGGAAGAAAGTACATTGATTAAGTCAGCAGGTTTTAATAAAATCGGGGTAACTGAACACCTGAACATTATTATGAAAACAGAGAATAAAAATATAAATAAGGCATTGAAAACCGCCTCAGGATTTGGCGGGTGCAATGCGGCAGTGATATTCGAAAAAGATGAATAAAAAACAGCAAATATCAAATTATATCAATATCAAAGTAAACAAGGTTTGGCTTGACGGAAAGATTGTATTCACCGACAAAGCTGAATCAGGTTTTGAAGAATTTCTGAAGAATACTTACAGGAATTTTGAAATCAAATATCCGAAATTCTTTAAAATGGACAATTTGAGTAAATTGGCGTTCATATCTGCTGAATTGCTTTTACGGGAAAATAACTTAACGGAAAAGTACAAACCGGAGGAAATAGCCCTGATTTTTTCCTGTGCTTCTTCCAGCTTAAATTCTGACAAAAAATATCACGATACAATCAAGAACAAGGAAAACTATTTTCCAAGTCCTGCAGTCTTTGTTTATACCCTGCCGAATATTATGGTTGGAGAAATTTGCATCAGGCACAAGATTACAGGCGAGAATTATTGCCTGATAAGTCAAAGATTTTCTCCTGAGTTGCTTACCTGCTATACTCAACTGCTCGGCGGCTCTAATAAGGCTTCGGCATTGATTCTTGGTTGGGTTGATGTTGCCCCTGACTGCGATGCTTATGAAGCATTCGTTTGTATTGTGGAAAATGAATATGAGATAAATAACAAGAAATTTGTTAAATTTGAAACTTGCTTATTGAATAAATTATATCAAATTACGGAGTGATTTAATGGACGAACTGATAAATAAACTGAAAACCGAGATAATCGAGGTTTTAAAACTCGAAGATATGACACCTGACGATATCGAAACCGAATCTCCTCTTTTTGGAGAAGGATTAGGACTCGATTCAATTGATGCACTTGAACTAATTGTTCTTTTAGAAAGAAATTATGGTTTAAAAATAGAAGATTCCAAAGACGGGAAAAAGGTTTTCTTTTCTGTGAAATCCCTTGCTGAATATATTATTGCGAATAAAAAGGGATAGATTGAATGTCGAAAAAAGTCTTCATCACCGGACTTGGAATAATCAGCGGACTTGGCAAAGGAGTTGAGGAAAATTTATATTCTCTCAATCATGAAAAAACCGGCATTGGACAAATGAGGTATTTGGAATCTGTCCATCAGGATATCCCCGTTTCCGAAGTAAAACATTCAAATGACGAACTGCATGAAATCATCGGTGTATCTGGAATTGAAGGCTTTACAAGAACTGCTCTTTTAGGTCTTTTTGCCGCAAAAGAGGCTTATTTGAATGCCGGATTGAATCCGTTGCAATCCGAATACAGAACAGGTATTATTTCCGGAACAACTGTCGGTGGTATGGACAGGAGCGAAATTTATTACAGAGAATTTCTTGCTTCCAACTCAAGAAATCAATATGTTGCAAGTCATGACTGCGGAGACAGCACCGAAAGGATTGCTAAAGCTCTAGATATCTATGACTATATAACAACAATAAGCACAGCCTGCTCTTCCTCTGCAAATGCCATAATGCTTGCCGCAAGACTTATCAAATGCGGAATATTGGACAGGGCAATTGCCGGAGGAACCGACAGCTTAACCAAATTCACCTTAAACGGATTTAATACTTTGATGATTCTTGATAAAGAACTTTGCAAACCATTCGATGAAAACCGCAACGGTCTTAATCTTGGCGAAGGAGCGGGTTACGTGGTTTTGGAATCCGAAGAAGCAGTTTTAAAAGAGAAGAAAAACCCAATTTGTGAATTATCGGGCTACGCTAACGCAAACGATGCTTACCATCAAACCGCATCTTCACCTGATGGTGAAGGAGCATACTTAGCAATGACAAATGCCCTGGTAAAAGCCGGAATTTCGCCGAATGAAATAGATTATATTAATGCCCATGGTACAGCCACTCCAAATAATGATTTGTCCGAAGGTAAGGCAATTATGAGAATTTTCGGTGAAAGAATGCCGAAAATCTCTTCGACAAAATCTTATACAGGACATGGCTTGGGTGCATCAGGCGGAATTGAAGCTGTATTTTCAGCACTATCAATTCATGAGCAAAGAATATTCCCGAATCTTAATTTTTCTCAAAGGATTCAAGATCTTTCATTTTCTCCTGTTTCAGAATTGACTGACTGTTCAGTAAATAATATAATATCAAATTCTTTTGGATTTGGCGGCAATAACACATCATTAATATTTTCAAAGAGTTGAAATGAGTATTTTCATAAATGGTCTTGGATGTATATCACCTCAAAAAACTTATGATAACTCAGTTTTTCTTGAGGAAACCCTAAGTCAGGATAATGAGTTTTTAGTTTGCAACGAACCAAATTATAAAAATTTCATTCATCCTGTCCTTCTTCGTCGTACCAGTAAGATAATGAAAATGGGAATATCTTCTGCATTAATCAGCATGATTGATTCTGGAATTGAAAAACCGGACTCTATCATCAGCGGAACTTCATTAGGCTGTATAGAAGATACTGAAACTTTTTTGAATGCAATTATTGACAACGGAGAAAAGCTACTGACTCCGACAGCTTTCATACAGTCAACTCATAATACTATCAACTCTCAAATTGCCATTATTTTGAAAGCAAATGGCTATAATTTCACTTATGTCCACAGGGGCTTTTCTTTTGAATCGGCTCTGGCCGACGGGATACTTCAAATTAATGAGGGTGAAGCCAAGAACGTTCTTGTTGGCGGATATGATGAAATGACTGAAAATTATTATGAAATCTACAAGAAATTGATGCTCTGGAAAGAAGAACCGATAAACCATCTGGAACTTCTCAAGTCTGAAACAACAGGAACAATTTCAGGACAGGGTTCTGCTTTCTTTGTGATTTCAGATGAGCAAAATGAAAAGACATATTGTGAACTGAAAGGTGTTACAACAATGTTTGAACCGTTTGATGTTACTAAAATCAGATTATCAATTGAAGATTTTCTACGAGACAACAATATGGACGAATCCGATATTGACCTTTGCATTTTTGGCAGAAACGGAGATTCCGAAGGTGACAGAGTCTATCAATATCTCGAAGACCATTATTTCCAAAATCAAACGATTACTGCATATAAGCATCTTTGCGGCGAATACCAGACTTCATCAGCTTTTGCTCTCTGGCTTGGCTCAAATATGCTAAAAAGACAGGTCATTCCTGAAGTTACATTACTTAGAAATACGAATCCGAATAAAATTAAGAATGTTCTGATTTACAATCATTATAATTGTACTCACCACTCTCTTTATATTCTGACAAAATGCTGAAAAGCAGAAGTGGAAATATTGCAATAATCCTTTTGTTTGTTCTTTTTTGTATGACAATTTTTTTCAAATTGCCATTTTCAAGTCGTCTTGCAATCTACATCGCATATTTCATTTTGCTGGGATATGGTTCATTCAGAATCAGTTCAAATTTTTATCTGAGAACTTTTTGCAAACAGTCGAAAAACAAAAATCAGATTTCAATTACTTTTGATGACGGTCCACATCCCGAGAATACTCCGAAAATTCTAAGCATTTTAGCTCAATATAACATTAAGGCTACCTTTTTCCTTATTGGAAAAAATGCTGAAAAATATCCCGAATTAGTTAAGCAAATTGTTGCTGAAGGACATTTAATCGGTAATCATACTTATAATCATAAACCATCAATCGGATTTAACTCAACCAAAAAAGTATTAAATGAACTGGAAAAAACTGAAAGTGTGTTATTCGATTTAGTCGGATTGAAAGTAAGGCTTTTTCGTCCACCCTTCGGAATAACCAATCCGAATATTGCCAAAGCAGTTAATCTTAAAAAGTATTTAACAATCGGCTGGTCCTTGCGGTCATTAGATACGCAAATAAAGGACGGTAAAAAGCTTTTGCAAAGACTAACATCAAAATTAATTTCAGGTGATATTATTCTTTTCCATGATTATGCCGTTTCAATCGTTAATACTTTGGAAGATTTTATTAAACACGCTCATTCCAAAGGGTTAGAATTTAAAAGATTAGATGATTTTCTTGAGATTGAAGGATATGAATAAGATAATTGTGAATTGCTATTTTTCAGAGGCAATAAGATGAAGATATGGATAATATGTATTGTTTTCATTTCAGGATTTTTACAAGTCCATAGCCAGACAGGATTCCGTCAGGTTAAGGATATCTCCGTTTTTAAAACTCAATTAGACAAAATTTCTGCTACTACTAATACTATTGAAAGCGAGTTTGTTCAAGAAAAAGAGCTTAGTGTCCTTTCCGAAAAAATCAAATCCTACGGTAAATTCTATTTCAAAAAGGATAATCTGCTTCGGTGGGAGTATCTTTCGCCTTTCAAATATCTTATACTAATTAATCACGACAAGGTAACAATTAAGGACGACAACAAGACAAATCGGTTTGACACGAAATCAAATCAGATGTTCAAAAAAATTACCGAGATCATGACTTCTAGTCTGAACGGAAGCATCGTGTATAGCAAAGATTTTTCAGTTACAAGTTTTGAAAATGATAAAATGTGGCTATTGAAGCTTATACCGACTAACAAAACGATGAAAGATTTTTTCTCGAATATCAGCATTTACCTCGATAAAAAAGACATTACAGTTAATAAACTGGAAATGTACGAATCCGGAGGAGATTTCACTATCATTAATTTCACCAAAAAGAAAATCAACCAACAGATAACTGATGAAAAGTTCATTGTCAAATAGATTTATTATCTCCTTCTTATTTCTTTTGCTCGTTCTAATCAGCGGTTGCTCTTTTTCGCGTTACAACGAATTGAAACCAATAAAAGAAATAACTCTTTCAGGTAATGAAATTCCTGCCTTCCTGAATTATTCAAATCAGAAAGCTCTTTTCAAATCAGCAATTAATGTTTATGGCAATTATTTAAGCGGTCTTATGTTTTTTAAGGAAATGGAAGATTCGTCTGTCAGGGTTGTCTTAGTTACCGAGCTTGGAATTAAGCTGTTCGATTTCGAATTTAAGTACAATGATTTCAAAGTTCATTTCTGCATAGAGCCGCTTAATAAATCTTATATTCTTAACCTTATTCGTGATGATTTCAGTCTGCTTATAAATAAAATTCCAACAGGCAGTAAAGCATTGATGTTGAGTGATTACAATTCAAGACATAAAATCTATAAGTTGGAAAACGAAGAATCAAGCAATTATTATTTCTTTGAGAATCAGACAGGCAGATTTGAAAAAATGGAAAATGCTTCGCTATGGCTGAGGAATGTCGAAATAAAATCGAGTAAAGATTCTGACACACTGGAAATTGACCATTGTAATTTTGATATTAATATTAAGCTAATTAAAATCAACAACAAGGACGAAAAACAAAAATGAAAGATAATGAATGTCCATCTGAGCAAAGCGAAGAGTCTATCTACTTGATTAATCAATAATATAGATTCTTCACTTAGTTCAGAATGACATACAATAAATTATGAATTATTGAAGAATCAAAACTATGTTACTAAATGATTTTTTTGAAATATCGAATATATCAACCGAAAAGGAAATCAAAGAGGGTTTGAAGGCTGAATTCACGGCTACTATCAAGCTTAATCCAAATCATCCGATATATTCAGGGCATTTTCCCAATAACCCTGTTACGCCAGGTGTATGCCTGATTCAAATAGTAAGGGAAACGACCGAATTATTTATGAAAGAAAAGTTCTTGTTATCTTCAGTTTCTAACATCAAATTCCTGATTCCCGTCAAACCAGACATTACACCCGAACTATCCCTGAAAGTTACAATCAAAGAAAATGACGAAAAATCCTTTTGGATAGATGCTGTAATGAATTTTGGAGGCGATACATACTTTAAAATTCAAAAAGCAGAATTAACCATTACGGACTAATCTCTATTATTTCAAGAATATTTTTCCACCTTGGATTATTTTATTCATTCCATATTTGTTCTTGCTATTTTTAAACTTATTAAATCATCTTTGCGTCTAATCTTACCGTATTAATTTGAAAATAATTGAACAATAAACAAATTCTTCAATTATTAATTATCAATAACTAAATCGTTCATTATGTCAGTACAATTAAGAAAATATTCGATATACATTTTAGTATTGTTTTTACCATGTTTGAATCTGTTTGGTCAGTTCGGAAAAAATAAAGTTCAATATCAGGATTTTGACTGGAAGTATATTCAGTCAAAGCATTTTGATATTTATTATTATGATTCAACATACAATCTTGCAGTTTTCACAGCCCTAAAAGCTGAAGATGCTTTGAAAAAAATTGAAAATACTTTGAATTATGTTATGAATTCAAGGGTTTCAATTATTGTCTATAACACACATAATGAGTTCCAGCAAACCAATGTTATCGGTTCCTATCTTCCCGAAGGTGTCGGCGGTGTTACCGAGCTTTATAAAAACAGGGTTGTTTTGCCGTACATGGGGAATATTTCTCAGTTCCGCCATGTTATTCACCATGAGCTTATTCATGCTGTTATGAATGATATGTTTTATGGCGGTACTTTTCAAACTGCTGTTTCCACAGGTAATACTATGGATATTCCAATGTGGATGAGTGAAGGTTTAGCGGAATATTCAAGTCTTGGAGGATTGAACACCCAAACCGACATGTTCATGAGGGATGTTTCACTAAGCGAAAGCTTGACTGATTTGAAGAGCCTTGATAATTACTATGCCTATCGCGGCGGGCAGGCTTTTTACTGGTATGTTGCCGATAAATACGGCGAACAAAAAGTCGGAGATCTTTTGAACAGATTACGCGTTACAGGAACTGCCGAAAAAGCTTTCAAAAGCTCTTTCAATCTTTCTATGGACGATTTTTCCGAGCAATGGAAAAAGGACATGAAGAAGTATTATTGGCCCGATATAGAAAAGTATAAAGACCCCGAAGATTATGCAACCAGAATAACAAATCATAAAAAAGACAACGGTTTTTACAATTCATCCCCATCAATTTCTCCGAATGGCGACAAGATGGCATTTATCTCCGACCGCGACGGTACTTTCGGAATTTATACAATGGATCTGAATAAAAAGGATGACCCCGAAAGACTTGTCAACAGCTTCAGAAAAAGAGATTTCGAACAGCTAAATATTCTTACTCCGGGTATATCGTGGGACCCGACAGGCAAAAAGCTTGTGGTATCTGCAAAATCAGGTGGCGAAGATGCTATATTTATTGTTGATGTTAAAGATGGAGATTATGACAAACTGTTTTTCGGTCTGAGGTCAATCACTTCCGTAACTTGGTCTCCTGATGGTGAAAAACTTGCATTTATAGGTTCCTCAATCGGTCAAAGCGATATTTTTATGTATAATATGAAATCTAAAAAGCTTACAAATCTTACAAGCGACGCATTTTCCGATTTCTTTCCCGTTTGGTCCAAGGATTCCAAAAAGCTTTATTTCATCTCCGATAGAGGCGAGAATATAGACGATTCCAAACTAAGTTCAGATTTCAGAATCTGGAACTATAATTATGAAAGTACGGATATTTATTCGATGAATATTGATTCAAAGAAAATTACTAGAATAACCTTTGATTCGGAATATGAAAAGACTTCACTCGCAATTTCTCCTGATGAGAACAAATTGCTTTTTGTTTCAGATAAAAACGGTATCGGCAATATTTATGAAACAAACCTCAAAGACGGCAGTACCAAACCCAAAACAAATTCATTAACAGGAATAACTCAATTATCATTATCACCATCGGGAAATGAACTTCTATTCTGCACTCAATCTAATGGAAAATATGATATATTTTTAATCAGAAATCCTTTAACCCAAAACTTAGGAATTGACACTCTGCCAAATTCTAAGTTCAGAAATTCGTTGCTCGAAAAGAAAAAAATCGCTCAGAATATTGAGAAAATGAAAGATTTACCCGATACATCAAAGCCTGCAGTTTTAAAAGGTTATGGCAATTATGACTTGGAATTCTCCCGCTCGGAAGTAGTAAAGCCGAATATCGAGGCTTTGGAAAAACAAAAAAATGAAGATTCTGGATTAAGTTCAGGGCAGGTTAATGACACGACTTTTGTTGAAAAAGAATACAAAATACGCTTTTCACCCGATGTTGTGATGGGAAATCCTACTTTCAGCACACTTTACGGCTATCAGAATATGGCACAGGTGCTGTTCAGCGATGTGCTCGGTAACCATCAGATATACCTTCAGTTAAGTCTCTTGTCCGATTTGAGGAACAGTAGCATAATGGTTACTTACAACTACCTTCCAAAAATTATTGATTATAGTTTCTCAATTTTCCATAATTCTTTGATGTATCAAAACCGAGCAGGAGATATTCTAAGAGTAAGAAATTACGGTGCTTCTGTAGCCGCATTTTATCCCTTTGATTTGTTCAACAGACTTGAATTTAATCTGAATTGGTGGAATCTTTCGAGGGATAACTTAACAAATGCAGAGGATCCGTCTGTTACGAGAATGTTATTTATTCCTTCTGCCCGCTATGTCCATGATGATGTTTTGTATGGTTTTATGGCTCCGATAAAAGGAATAAGATACTTTATAGGTTTCACAGGCACACCGAAAATTACTGCTTCCAATATTGGATTTATCACTCTTAACGGAGATTTCAGGTATTATCTGCCAATATCTGAATATATTAATTTTGCAACAAGAGTTAGCGGCGGAGGCAGTTTCGGTCCTGACCCCAGGGGGTTTTTCCTCGGCGGAACCGAGAACTGGATTAACCGTCAATTCAAATATGACAATCTACCTTTTGACAAACCCGAAGATTTTGCTTTTATGAATTTCGAAATGCCTCTAAGAGGCTGGAGAGTTAACGAAATTCAAGGGACAAGATTCTTTGTTACAAATCTTGAGCTTAGATTTCCAATTCTCATAGGTCTGCTTGCCGGAAGGTCTTCAGGTTTCATTCAGGGACTTATGGGCAGTTTGTTTATGGATGTTGGAGGAGCCTGGGACGGAGCGTTTAAAAACTTCCAATCAGGAGCAGTAAGTGCAGAAAAGAATGATTATTCCAGCTACATAAAATATCTCTATAATTCAAATCAGCAGGGTATTTCGGAAGAAGAATACAACACAAAGGTCAAACCATTTCTTAAAACCGAGCCCAAAAATCTATTGATGAGCACAGGTATTGGTTTGCGGGGATATTTACTCGGATTGCCTCTGAAACTTGATGTATCATGGTCGAATATGTATTATGGCTGGACTCCGCCATGGTATTTGGTTTCTTTGGGATTTGATTTTTAGAGGTTTATTTAACATATACCAAGTAATATCTATTTCCTAAACCCATTCAACAATTGAATTGAAAACTGGTACATTGTTTCTGGTTTTAGCTGTGATGTAATCTATTGAGTCGTTCTTTGCTCCAAGAAACAGATTAAGTTCGTCACCTGATTTTGTCTGACTGAGAAAGTTTATCTGAAGAGAAGATATTTTTCCACCGGCGGTTAGTTTGTTTTCGAAGCAATCGAGCAGATACTAAACGTAACGTGCATTGTTCGTGTGCTTGTTTATGTCAATATCTTTATACGACATTTCGTATTTTCTCGAGAACTTGAGTTCTTCGGGTTCCTCGATTTTATCAAGAAATTCGTCAATCCCGGGTTCGACCTCGTACTTATGAACATTATTAAGGTGCAAATCAGGTTTGACAGGTCTGGAATTACTGCGGTTGACCATTAGCCAAGCCGTTGTTGCCGCACCTATAATATTTCCGTAATTATCATAAAATCTGAAATCACGATTAGCAAAAAGTTTGTTGATGTTTTTGGGCCAAGTCTCTACAATTAGTTCATCCCAGGTTTTAAGATATTTGAACATCACGATTTTAGCACGCGACAGCACCCAGAAAAGCCCCTGACTTACCATATCGTCATATCCGAAATGCAATTGTTCGGCATTGAGCGAGGCACTTTCCTGCATATAATTGAAAATTGAACTTACTTTTACGTTATCGTTCAAATCCGATTCGTAGGAACGAATTCTGTATGATTCTTTGAATGGATGTTTCATAAATGTTTAGATGTTTAGTTGTTTAGTCGTTTAGTTGCTTAGTTGCTTAGTTGTTGAAGAGTTGAAGAGGGATAAGAAGAAATTTTTATAACAGGGAGAAATAAATTTCTTATTCAATTAACAATTTCTCCTACTTGAACCTGACTCGAAATATCTATTTTTTTGCCGTTCGCCCCTACTTTTAAGTCACTCCTGAAAATTTTTAATGTTCATGGCATATACTCTTTAAAATCTTCCAAAGGCTCGTTAAAATCATAAGACATCCATACTTGTCCGTTATATTTGCCAAATACTCTTTCCTTTTCTGGCTCAATTTATTTTTGCAAATCAATAATTATTTTTTTCTTTTCCTCTTTAGGAAGAAGAAACGCCAGATTAAGAATCTGTTTGTATCCGATTGCGATTTGTGTTTGCATGAAATCATTCCTATTAATCAAAATTATCATACTAATAACTTACGAATAATAACGAAAGGCTTTGTTTCAATTGATTGTCCAGATTTAATCTTTACAAATTACATTCCCGACAACAAACCCGGAACATCAAAAATTATATTGGAGAGGTAACCCCACAACTAATTATCAACCAAATTTACCATCTAATATGCCGCTGATAGATAAATCTTCATCGAGTTCTTCCCAATGAAGCCCTGTTCCGTCGCATATTAATTCAACATTTGACAACTGTTTGTCTTTTGCTTTTGATAATTTTTTATTATTCGATGCAGGAAATCTAAATTCAGCGTCGTCCTTCAATTTAAGACAAATATATCTATTTTCAATATAAACTTGTTCTGCCTGAGTTTCATATTTAATATCCAAATACATTATACCATCTTACGTAGATGAATATGCATTGGCTCGTTTCCTTCATTTGCATAAAAGAAAAACACAAATCCTTCCTCTCTAAAAACCTCCTGCATTTTATACTTTCAATAAAATCATTTGAAATCAAAATTTTCGCAACGTAGAATAATATTATTTATTTTACATTTTAACAAATTTCATAACTCTTTCCCCAACCCACACAAAATACACTCCCGATGGCAAACCCGAAACATCAATCTTTTCTTAAAGCTATGTTGGGAAAAAATACATTTTCATTCTTTTTTTAATAACTCTTCAAGTTCTTTCAAATTTATATTGAATTTGTCTATTTTCCCATCTCCATCAACCAGAACATAATAAGGAAACCCGCCGGATGATAGCAATTTTTTCTCAATTTCGGGTGTTAAATACCCTAAAGACCATTTTAATTCATATTTTTCAATAGTTTTTCTTGCAGTTTGTTTACTACTCTTATAATCATGCAAACCAATAATATTCAATTTGTCAGAATATACCGAATCTAATTCCTTCAATTTAGGAATTGCATGAATACAGCCTTTACACCAAAATCCCCAAAAATCAATTAAGTTATATTTTCCTTTAACAAATTGTTTCCTTAAACTTGATTTTTCGCCATTTACAAATTTGTATTCCAAATCTGGAAGTGAATCACCGACTTTTAAAATTTGATAAGAAGTGTCGATTTGTTTTATCCTTAAATATTTTCCTGCTGGTTCAATTTCTAAAAGTTTATAGATTTTCCCGTTTATTGGAATTAATGTTTCCGGTAATAAAATCACCGCCCCGGCAGAAGGTTTAGATGAAATTAATTCGCTACCGTAATCGCCGATTAATATTCTATCGGAAAGAAAATTATCTTTGGAAACTGTATCTACATCATTAAATAAACCATTGCAATTCCAATCCATGAGACCTATTTGTATCTTTTTCCCATCAATTATGGTATCGCAAGATAGTACATTTAATCTTGTATTTGCAAACCAATAATCAATATCAGTAGTTATTATTCCCTTCTTTTTATCGTTTTTATAAAAATGTTCCTTTGCTCTATTCTTAAGTACTGAATCCTCAAAGTGTTGTTTTTCAAATTTATATAAAAATTTTCCTTCAGGATTATTAGAATTTTTTAATGAAACAAAAATTTCAGGAATTTCCTTCGTTATTGCAAAAAAGGCATTATCGTCGGTAAAATCCAGATTGCAATTCAAATCTGCCCAAATATAGGTTGTGTCCGATTTATAATTTCCAACTAAAAACATTATTGACCTATCAAAAAGAGGATTTACCCAACCTGTAAAATACTCCTTAAAGTAGGTAGTATCTTTGGAATTGTACATATCCGGAAATTTAATCTTGAAGAGTTTTTCAGGACTTCCATTAGATTTATTTTTCAATAGCAAAGTATCAAAAGTTAACAAATACAAAGGAGTCGGATTTGCCGATTTGGTTATCCTATGAAGATTTTGAAAATAGAATTTCATTTCCTCTGAAGCAAAAACATTAAAAGTTATAATAAAGATTAATAGCAAAACAGGTTTTCTCATTTCATACTTTCAATTTCTAATTTCATTAATATAATTAAGTAAATTTTCATTTTTTATTTCCAGAACTTTACAAATTTCAGAAATCATTTTTTCATCATTGACATTCATTTCAGCCAATTTCTTTAGAGTATCTAAGCCGGATTTCTTTATTACTTGATTTACAAGAATTGCTCCAAGAACATAAAAACTTTTACTGTTGGAATTTTGCAAGATGGTTTTCAAGTGATCTTCTTTCAGTGGATAATTTTCTTTTATAAAGTCTTTAACAAGTTCATTGAATACTATGTCGTTACTTCCTCCGTAATATGTAGCCAAGCCTTCACTTAAAAGCTTGTTCTTTACATCACCAATAACCAAATGAGCAAGTTCGTGTCTGTAATTAAAGTTGCCTGTACCTGAGAATATATATTTAGCATTTATTGATGTATAACCGAATGTATAGCCAAAATAAGCAAAGTCAAAACCAAGTAATTTGGAAAGTGATTCTGCTGATGGTGTAACAAAATACTTAATATTTTCTTGTAGCTTATGTCCAGTCCAAATCTTATAAAGAGAATCACAAAATTCATTTGCTTTCTTACAAGATTTTTCATCTGCTGTAAGTAGTGGATGAATAATATACTCAATATTTCCAATTTTTGATTTTTTATAATTGAGTGTCAGGTAATTAAGACTATTTTTTAAATAGAATTTTCCATCTTGATTTGAAACTATTACGTCAATAATTGCAACCGGATTCTGGTTGTTTGCGGAAGTATCATTAAGAACTACTTCCTTTTGAGCAAATACAGTTTTTAAAAAGAAGTCATTACCAATTTTCTCGACTGATAATATAAATGGCGGAAAATATTGGAGAAGGGTTTCTCTTGGCATTTGCATTAAAAGCTTATCAAAAAGACAATAGTCCTCTTTTAATTCTACTCTTTCAGTTTTATCCCAATATGAAGCTCTTAAACTATCATTCGATTCATAAAGAAAATCAATCCAATGGCTTATGGCTTTCTTTGAGTTATCATTCAAATTTTGCTCTACGATTGAATGAAGGTAGTATTTACTTTGCAAGTTTTCATTAGCAAAAACTACATTTGATAAAATCAAAAATATTAATACAAATTTTTTCATATTTAATCTCTAAATTTTCATCAACTTCTTTAATTTATCCCCGTCCTTCTAAAAAAATTGTTGGGTCAAGATTAATCAGCCAAATCTCACCTTGTTTCATAAAAATCTTCGCAATCTATTGAAGTAAAGGCAGTTAATTCTCCATCGTTTGAATAATCGGAATATAGCAAATCTGCTGAATCTCTCATAACAGATGTTTCTTTTTTTGCTTTCAAAGAATGAATTATTTTTTCTACAACATAAATTCTTTTTCTTAGAGGCAACATATTTATTTCTTTAATCAATTCATTAGTTCTCATTTTTAAATCCATTTTTCTGATTAAGATACAGCTTAATAATAAACTTCAATTTACGCATTTATTGAAATAATACCAAAAATAAAAAATTTAAGAACATGTAGGGGTGAACGAACCATTCGCCCATACAAATGATACGGCGAAAGGTTCCTGCTTTTATTTTGTTGTTTATAATTAATTACTGACTCAAGTTATTTCAAAAAAAAACGGCAGGAAAAATTCCTGCCGTTTGTTACTTGTCAAAATGGAAATCTTACATTTCCTTATATAATGGGAAACGTGAAGTCAGTTCTTTGACTTCATTTTTCACCTGTACGAGAATGTCTTCATTGGCAGAATTCATCACTACCTTGTCAATCAAATTGACGATTATTTTCATATCGTCTTCCAGTAGTCCTCTTGTTGTCATTGCGGGAGTACCCAATCTGATGCCGGATGTTACCAATGGCGGCTGTGTGTCGTTTGGTACTGCATTCTTGTTGCAAGTAATTCCGGCACGGTCAAGAGCAATTTCTGCGGCTTTTCCGGTTATATTCTTATTTCTAAGGTCAACAAGCATCAGGTGATTATCAGTTCCGCCGCTGACGACGTTATATCCTTTTTCGACCAGAGTTTCAGCCATGACTTTTGCATTTTTCATTACCTGAACAATGTATCTGTCGTAACTGTCAGTCAGGCATTCCCCGAAAGCAACAGCTTTTGCGGCTATGACGTGCATCAGAGGACCACCCTGAATGCCAGGCATTACCCATGAATCAATTACTTCACCCATTCTTTTCACCCTGCCGGATTTGGGAGCAACGATTCCAAATGGATTTTCATAGTCCTGACCAATCATAATAATACCGCCTCTTGGACCGCGAAGAGTTTTGTGGGTCGTGCTTGCAACGACGTGGCAATAGGGAAGGGGATTAGTAAGTTTGCCTTTTGCAATCAAACCTGCCGGATGAGCAATATCAGCAAAAAGAAAAGCTCCGACCTTATCGGCAATTTCTCTGAATGTCTTGAATTCCATATCTCTCGGATAAGCCGATGCACCGGCTAAAATCATTTTTGGTTTGTGCTTCAGTGCAAGCTCTTCAACCATATTGTAATCAATTCGTCCGGTTTTGGGATTCAATTCATAAGGAATGAAGTTGAAGTATTTTCCGGAAAAATTAACAGGAGAGCCGTGAGTCAGATGTCCGCCATGAGCAAGGCTAAGTCCCATAACCGTATCGCCGGGTTTGAGGTAAGCAAAATAAACTGCCATGTTAGCATTGCTACCGCTGTGGGGCTGTACGTTAACATATTCGGCATCGAAAAGTTTTTTTAGTCTGTCCCTTGCAATATTTTCTGCAACATCCACCCATTCGCAACCGCCGTAATAGCGTGCTCCGGGATAACCTTCGGCATATTTATTGGTTAGAACGGAGCCCTGAGTCTGCATAACTGAAGGAGAAGTGAAATTCTCGCTTGCAATCAGCTCGAGCTTGTCGCTCTGGCGTCCGAATTCTTTTAATAACACTGAATAAACTTCGGGGTCGGTTTTTTCAACTAAGTCGTACATATTCAATTCCATATTTTAAAAAACAAATCGTAAATTGTCAATAATAATAAACTTAAAATTACGGTTTGTTTTGCAGAAAAAAAAGCAGGAAAAACAAAGAATTGGAAATATTCTATTGATTCTCTGAGAGCAATTATTTTAAGACCAACTATCTTTAAATATTGTTTTTACTAATAAATTCCATATTACTTCTTATCAACTATTTTCAGTATGTCGTTCATCATTTCAATCTGGACTTTTTGTAAATCCAAAATTTCCTGTTGTTGGTTGATAATCAGATGGTCAATTTTTTCGTGTAGAAATCGGATTTCAAGTTCGGATTTCAGGTTCACCATATAATCTTTTTTTGCTCGCTCCCTGTCCTTTTCTTCCTGCCTATTCTGACTCATCATAATGACGGGTGCCTGCAATGCCGCCAAACTCGACAAAAGCAGATTCAAAAGAATAAACGGATAGGGGTCGAAGCCTTTGTTTGCCAGCCAGAAAGCATTAAAGGCAATCCAGAGAAGAAGAAACACCGAAAAAGCAATAATAAATGTCCAGCTACCTCCGAATGATGCCACTTTGTCGGCAATTCTCTGTCCTGCTGTTGATGCAAGTGCGTCGTCGCCATCCAGTTTGTCGGTTAGGGTGGTTTTGCCTTTCAAAGAGTCCACTACTGTTTTTTCCAAGGCAGTTTGTTTTCCTATTTGCTTTGTCAGGTAATCCACGGTATATTTTTCTCGGTAGCGGTTCAGCTCGCTGATGGATAAAAACTTATCGGTAGTGAATTCGGGGTTGTCCTTTTGAATCACATTTATGATTTGCTGTCTTAACGATTTGCCCGATACTTTTTCGGAAATCGGAAATTCTTGGTTCGATATGTCGCTTTTGAATGTTTTCATATATTAAAATAATTATTGTTTGTTAATTTGTTTCTTAAAAATGCTAATATACAAATATTTATATATTATTAAACATTATAACTCTAATATTCAAATTTTATTGATATTATTATATTTATCTCATTTTTTCTTCATTCCGGTAAACTATTTACAGGTTTCGTTTAGCCTGCTTTGAAAATTTTATTATATTTGCATTTTTTCATACGGAGAGTTTTAATATGTCTTTTGTAAAAAGAACGGATACATGCGGGAATTTAAGACCTGAGAATTCAGGCAAAGATGTTGTTCTGAACGGTTGGATTTCCACTGTCCGCGATATGGGCGGTTTGATTTTTATTGATTTGAGGGACAGGTACGGCATCACCCAACTTGTAATTCTGCCCGAAACTCAATCCGAGCTTGCTGAGCAATCCAAGGAGCTGAAGTCAGAATACGTGATTTGGGCTAAAGGAAAAGTCCGCATGAGAGAAAATCCGAATCCTAAAATTCCGACAGGACTCATCGAGGTTCTGCTTGATAGTTTCGAAATTATTAATAAATCCGAATTGCCTCCTTTCGAAATCAAGGATGACCTTGACACAAACGAAGAACTACGGCTAAGGTACCGTTACCTCGATTTGCGCCGTCATTCACTCCAAAAGCATTTTATCATAAGAAATCAGTTATATCATATTGTTCATAATTATTTTATGGAACAAAACTTTATCGAGATTGAAACTCCCGTTTTGATGAAATCTACACCCGAAGGAGCAAGGGATTTTCTTGTTCCGAGCAGAATCAACAAAGGCAGATTTTATGCTTTGCCGCAGTCTCCTCAGATTTACAAACAAATACTTATGATTTCAGGATTCGACAGATATATGCAAATCGTTAAGTGCTTCCGCGATGAGGATTTGCGATCCGACCGTCAGCCCGAATTCACTCAGGTTGATATTGAAATGTCGTTCATCGAACAGGAGGATATTTTCAACTTGATTGAAGGTCTAATAACAAGACTCTGGAAAGAAATTCTCGGCTGTGAAATCAAAAGTCCCTTCCTTAAAATGAGCTACCACGATGCAATGACTCGGTTCGGAAGCGACAAACCCGATTTGCGGTTTGATTTGGAACTGAAATCAATTTCTGATACAGTTAGAAATTGCGGATTTCAGGTGTTTACGGGTGCCTTGAATACGGGCGGAGAAGTGGCTGTTCTGAATGCAAAAGGCTGTGCGGAATTTTCGAGGAAAAAACTGGATGAGCTGACCGAACTCGCCAAAAAATATGGTGCTAAAGGTCTGGCTTGGATGAAATTCACTACCGAAGGAATTTCTTCTCCGATTTCCAAATTCCTTAGCGAAGAAGAAATTCAGAATATTAAAACAATTGCAAATGCCGAAACGGGCGATTTACTTCTTTTTGCTTCTGATGAATGGACAAAAACCTACACTGTGCTTGGGGCTCTCAGGCTTGAAATTGCACGTTTGACTGGTATTATGGACCGCATCAAAGGAGATTTCTCGTTCCACTGGGTGGTTGATTTTCCTCTGTTTGATTTCGATGCCGAAGAAAATCGCTATATAGCGATGCACCATCCGTTCACATCGCCTATGGACGAGGATATTCCGCTTTTGGCAACCGAGCCTCACAAAGCAAGAGCTAAAGCCTACGATTTGGTTGTCAACGGTGCCGAACTTGGCGGCGGCAGTATAAGAATCCACCGCAACGAAGTCCAGCAAACTATGTTCAATCTGATTGGCATGAGTGCAGAAGAAACCGAAAGTAAATTCGGCTATCTGCTTGATGCTCTGAAATTTGGAGCACCACCTCATGGCGGGATAGCTCTTGGGCTTGACCGAATTGTTATGACCCTTTCGGGAACCGATAACATTCGTGACGTTATTGCCTTCCCCAAAACTACCAGCGGTTTATCACTTATGGATGGCTGTCCTTCCTTTGTTGACGACAAACAGCTTGCCGAACTTGCAATCAAAGTAGTGAAGGAATAGTTGCTTTAAGAGTTTAGATGCTTAGTTGCTTAGGTGGTTAGATGATGAAGAGTTGAAGAGAAGAGAATTTCGAATATCTAAAAAAAATTAATTATTAAAGGGGGCGTTTAAGCCCCCTTTTTCTTATATCTTCACAAACTTCCCTACTTTATCCCCCACTCTAACAAAATAAACTCCCGACGACAGCATTGATACATCGAGCAACAAATTCCCCTCTTGAGGGGTGGGTGAGGTAGTCAGACGGAGTGGAATCTTCTCCCCGAATACATTGAAAATTTGTACGACTTCAGTCCCACGCTTAAGCGTGGGGTTAATTCCTGTTATTTTTATGAAATCTTCTGCCGGATTTGGCGATATAGAAAATTCTCCTGCTTTGTTTTCCTCTACTTCCACTCCATCCGTCCAGTCGCGAGTGTATTTGTAGATATAATCGTACTCTAAAATAATAAAACCGGTTGTAATTGACGGTACTTGTAAAGCAAAAGTGCCTCCAGCTTCGCCTGAATTTGGATTATATGTTCCAATTGTATCCATAATCCAGTTATTACCACTATCAAATGTAATAAATGTGATATTCATACATGTTGATGCAATTCCAAAATTTTTATCATAAAAAGCTAAACATTCGATTGCACATCCATTATATTTTCCATATCTTTGTGTCGTCCACGATTTACCTCCATCAATCGTACGAGAGATTTTTTGTGTCATATCTTTATAGTCGGGATATTTAAATGAGCCGCCTGCTACCCATAAATTTGAATCGTCAACTGCAAATAGCAATTGTGTTTCGTTTGGTCTCGGCATCGTATCAATTGTTTGCCAGTTATTGGTTACCTTTATCAACACATCCACGACCGCAGAATCCTTGTTACGAACTTGAGAGAGTCCATAAAGAGTATCTTTTTTAATAAAGTTAATTTCAGATAATCCAACCTCTGTTGTTAAATTATTCCAAGAGTTTCCCCCATCCTTTGTCTCAAGGATAACTTCATGGTATCTGTTTTTATAGTAACTACCTTGTATAACACCATAATATTCATCCGCCATAATTATACGGTAGAATTCAATACTATCGTTTAGTCTTTTCTTCTCCCAGGTTTCACCTTTGTCTGTAGAACGGATAATTAATCCTGAATCTCCAACTCCAATACACAATTTGGGACCCGGATAAGAAATAGCAACTAAATCAGGCACAAATTTGTAATTACTCATGTCAAAATAATAAGCTGAATCCATAAATACATTTTTCCAAGTTTCACCTCCGTCAGTCGTTCGTCTTATATAGTAACCACCAGCACCATATAGATATCCTTGTACAATACAATTCAGTGAGTCATAGCATTTCATACCCAAATAAGCACTAAATCGCTCAACTGTATTATAATCATATCGGGTATCTACTTTTTTCCAATTTTTTGGCAGAGCTAATACATTTGAAAATTCAAAGACTGTTACGGCAAGCAATAATAAGAATATTATAATTTTTATAAGTTTCATTATTTTGTTTTAAATATATATAAAAAAGGATTGGGGGTAGATGAACTACCCCCAACATGGAAATTATTTGACAATATTTATTTTATCATAGTACAAAACCTGAGAGTCAAATTTAACCCTAACGAAATAAACACCTGAGTTTAGCTTTTGGTCTATAAGCACACTTGCATTAAAGCCGCTCTTTACAATTTGTTCCTGCTGAGCAACGTTACCAAGCAAATCAATAAGCTGGAAAGTTACATTTCCTTTCAGCTCGCATTCGAGATTCAGAGCAAGAACCTGATGAGTATTATCCGAACTTATATAAACCTTGCATGGTGTTTGATTAACAACTGAATCATTCGCATTAATTATTGGCTTGGGGAATAGACCATGACCTGCATGAAGTAAAAGCCCGCAGTTGTTTGGCTCGCACCCCAAGTAAGGGTCAATACAAGGCAAAATATCGTAATCATTCATTGAAATTCGTCTGAAAGAGCCATCTATGTAACTAATTGCACCATTATTACCCTTATGATAACAAACATAATAAGTAGCATAACAACATGATGTGGTATTACATTTCACTTTATGAATATTAAGTGGATCCAAGTTGAACGTGTACCAGCAATCAGAAGCAACAACCCTTAAATTAGTAAAACAATAGTCGGAGTTATTGGGCCAAAGAATATCCTTATTTAAATTGAAAGCACTAATAACAAGAGGTTCTGACCATATTGCTTCAAGCATTGCACCCACTCTTGCATCTTCGTTGCAAGGGCACCCCGTAGGCCAGCTATAACCAACGATTTGAATATCCCTGGTAATAATTACTCCATTAACCTCAACAGTACGATAAATATATTTTACTTCTACGGTACAACCATTAGGTAAAGGCGGGCAATCAACTGGTACCATTTTAGTTTGAATGGAGCTCCATGTTGCTCCTTCATAATCCGGTTTGCATGGTGCCGGCAGTTTCACACAGGCATTAATGGTTGCAGGATTTACACAAAGAATTTCATTAGGTGATTGATTGTTCAAAATTTGAACATTTATAGGAATGGAAGAAGCAGAGCCAAATACCAAATCTTTATTAACACAAAATACATAACTGGATAGCCCTTCCGGTAGGTTGTCGGTTCCACTGTCGAATAGGAAAATCGGGTTAGAGCCTGATGTAAATATTCTAATTTTTCTTGTTCCGCATTGATAACCCGGGTCAATCAAAACATCAGCCTGGAAACAGCACGAAGTGCCGTCATCCATTATCGGAATCGGGTTTACCGTAACATGGATTTTCTCGCAACAGTCCACACAATCTAATGTTTTTATCCATTGTCTGTCGCAAACTCCATCAACAGTAGAGTATGAAAATGTTATAGGAAACGGAGATGAACCCCAAGGCTTGCAAATTTTACCAATTATATTTGTTTGATTGTTTACATTAGGTTCTAAAATGTTGGATTGATTAGGGTTAGTTAGTTTATAACGAATTTTGTTTATCCCATTTACATTGACTACACCCATACTTTCAAAGTTCCAATATACACTTGAAGATTGATCCAATGTTAGATTTGAACTTAAATTTTGGTCAATGTCAAGATATATCTCTTTAACTGAAAAATTGCAATCGGAAGCATTTTTCAATTCAATTTCCCAGCAACATTGATTTTTTGCAAGGGAATGAGAATAGTTCACTAAATTAAGGCTCATTTGATAGGCTGGCGGCGGTGATGACTCGCAGTTGCAAGGGCAATTAACTGTAAAGTTCATCATTGACTCGCACATGAAAGCATTATCTTTATAAAGTTTAATTTTTATTGTTTGAGTTGTTCCGTCTAAGTTGGTGAAACATTTGTTAGGATAAACGAGAATGGCATCTGAACTACCTTTAAAGAAATAATCCACCCCTTCCGGTGCATCATAAGTGTAAAAAGGAATAATTGCGTCACCAAGAAACAACTCAACTTTATTTACCCTGCAAATATTAAGCAGATTAGCATCTTTATTCAAATATAAATCATAACAGCAACTTTCCGAGCCGGGTTGCTTTAGTCTAGGCACTACTGTTATGGTATATGCCCCATCAGGGTTTGACGCTGATATTCCGCAGTTGCATGGTGTTTCTTCAATAGAAATATCATCAATAAAATAATAAGCTTGTTTCGCAACGAATGGTGAATTATTATTTGGTGGCGGCGTATCATAAACAAAATCCGTAAGTCTTTCCTCGAAACTTCCGATTGTTATATAATTATATGATTCACCCCTTGGAACAGTAACTGTACCGGAAATTTCCTCCCAACCCCCTAATCCCGTTAAAGGGTCAGCTCCGGTTGCACTCAGTTCGGTACTTAAAATCTGTGGACTACATTTTGTGTATCTATTAGTTTGGGGATTAAAAGAATATTGGTCATATAGCCCTTCGGTAAATTCGTCGGGATACCCGGGAAAATTTAATATTGCTTGTTCGCTTAAGTAAGCACCTATTTTATTAAGATGTCCGATATTTCCGCATTTTGGTTGTGAGCGACTGACCCAAAACTTCACAAGGTAAGTGTAATTTCCCTCAAGTGCTATATTCAGTTTTGATTCAAGATATTCTCTATAATCATTAATAGCAGCATCCATCGTATTGCCTAAACTTAAACCGCAATAAGCGTCGCCTGAATGAGGCTCTCGAAGTTCTGTCTTGGTAAAATCGTATCCGTCTGTGCAAAGTTGTATTCGAGGTACTTTAATGTGAAATGCCCCTGGAGCAGCATTACTGTTATAATAATCTGCTGTACCAAAAGTTGGGATAAACCATCCTGTGCAATTGGTCGGTGGGTTAGGCATATTAATATTGTTTGGATTTTGACAAAACCCCAAGCACCTGTTTATCCATGGGATGTTAGAGATAGAAAAGTCGGTTAAAGGCAAATTCCAAGCAGTTGGTAGCATAACATAATTCTCAAAGTCTCCGTTTTGAACTATGGGTGTTTGCGAATAGCAATTTTCCACTGCATTAAAAGAAGAAATTATAAAAATCAGGAATAGAAATAATCTGAGCGAAACAACATAATTTATTGATTTGTAAGAATTTACGCCACTGGGGGGGGCAAAACCTTTAGAAAAATTAGTTGAAAACATAACAAACCTCAAAAATTAATTTTAGAATAAAGAAAGTTAT
>CAZSHX010000029.1:0-53376 GCA_964606895.1 uncultured Hyphomicrobiales bacterium | reverse complement strand
GGTTTTAGAGATATTGAATTTTTTAAATTGAAAATTTTTGCTCTCCATAAATCTATGTACGCATTGACAGGATGAACCAAATTTATATATTGCACCTGTCGGGAATATTGACTTAAACATGGTTGTAAAAGACGATACTGCCCACTAAACAAATAAAACAAAAAGGACTTATCTATGATTTGAAAAATTTGGATTTATCGGTCCTTATTCAGGCGGCAAACATCAATTTTTGCAAAAAGACGATTTAAATCTACCAATTCCAAATCCTCACGATAACGACATCAATAAATCGTTTTTTTACTGAAAATATTGAAACAGGCGGACATCAGGATTTAACAATAGGAAAAGGAATAACTTGATGTTGACCGAGTTTGCCACCAGACATTTTAGCATAAACAGCCAGTAGGATTTTCGAGATAATCGGCAGGAGGGAACTATTTCAATTCTTTAAACGCCTGCTCCTTCATTCCTCGGTTTGTGAGAACTAAATCTCTGATTTCAGAAGGCAATTGTTCATTTTGCCAATTTCTCTCTGAATCAATTGATAAACCTGCTTTCTTCACAGCAATCAGGGCATAAACAGCTGTTCCTAAGGAATGGTCTGCCATGTGGGCAGTGGCAACAGCATGTCCGACTGCACGGGCAACGGCTTCATCAACAGGGCTTGTAACTTCATTGGCAGCTGCTATTGCATCCAAAGATGCATTCCTTGCATCACCTACCGAAGCCTCGTTCTTTTCCCATGCCAAAGCTACTCTTAAAGCAGAAGTCAAGCGGTAATCAATTTGTCCTTCCAAAAGAGGAAATACATGCACAGCACAATCATGAGCCCATCTGATCAGTAGGCGATGATGTTCGCGGCTGAGGATTCCTCCGCGGTGAACTGCAACAAATCGTTTATCACGCATAATAAATTGTACTAATTAATTGCATAGCTTAGTCCAATTCCGATCTGGTTCAAATATGATTTCTTCAAATTAAATTCATAAGTAAGAATCAGATTTAATTTGTCACGCCAGTTATCAAAATTCTTTTTAAATATTGGAGAACCGCTCAGTACAGGGAGTTCTGAACGTAACCTGATTTTATTCTCATTAGAAAAGCCGTATTGAATCTGGAGTAGATTTAACAAACCCATTCCAAGATAGACTGTGTTATCGGGTAAGTAGGATTTTTTAAACTGAAAAGCCAAACCTGCATTAAATACTAAGGCTGTTACACTTAGCTCGGGAGCCAAACCGATATAATTCACGTTTGAAATAATCTGACCACCCACCATTATCACTACATCTTTGACAGGTGTATGGCAGAAGATTTTCTGAATGCTCAGAAATAATAGTGCTATGATAAACAATTTTTTCATAATCATAAACTAAAATTGCCAATATCTGCTCAGAGCATTTTACTTTTGGAAAACATAGAGCTTTTCACTTTGAATATTCATAAACGACTTTAAGAACAATTTTATTATTCTCGTCAGGGAATAATTCCTCCAATATATTCCCGAATTTATCATAAATAAACTCTTTGACAGATTTGAAATTATCGAAACTCGTTCTAATTTCTTTGATAATATTATTATCTTTATCATAAGTATATTCATAAGTAACCGTTGAGGGAGTACTGCTATTGCTCTGCACTGAGGCATCACCGTCGGTTTTATTCTGATTATTATCGAAGCTTAGTTCGGATTTTACTTCAGCGGATATATCAGTACTGCGTGCCGCACTTTCCTCGATTTTATTGCCGAATTTATCATTCGTATAGTAGGTTGTGCCGCTAATAAACTCATTTTTATCAATTCTTGTGTCGTGGGTTTCCTCAATAAGGAAATCATTTTTGTCATATTTATATGCCCCCCTATCTTTAACTTCTCCCAAGGCATTATAAGTAGTGTCGTAAATTATATTCGTATTATTGTCATAATGAAAGGTGAATCTTGCGGCGAGGTTTCCAGATACATCAAAATAAACCGACTCGATTAAGAGTCCATCGCTATTATACTTGTTTTCAATTTTGTTTTTTTGTGCAACTTTTCCTTCGCTGTAGGATATAATCTCAATCTGATTGCCTTTTTCATCAAAATTCAGAGTTGCTGTTTTTTCTATAGATTTTGCATCTTTATAACCCGATTCGTACCTGTAATCAGTTAAAGTTAAGCTTTTGAAACCTCCTTTAACATGAGGCTGATATTTTTTAGCAGAAACCGAAACAGGGCTTAAAAATATTAAGCTGATAAATAAAAAGGTTATCAGGCAAGTTTTCATAATTTCTCCTTTTAAATGATTATTAGATTATTTATTCGCAAATAACAATTTATTATTTTAAATTTCTTTCAGCATCATTCATAAGGCTTGTTTAAAATATTTTTTCTGATAAATTCATGTAGCCCTTCATTTAAAAGTTTATTTTCACTTTTATCATTAAAAAAACTTGCTAAAGGCTCAATATATGATAAAATTTTATCCTTGTAATTCTCTGCAAGTACTTCATGATACTTACCTTCAGGTTTCTTTTTTTGAAATTTAGTTACTCTATAATAGTGGTGACCAATCTCGTGACCAAGAACTTCAAAGTAAAACAATTTCAACATTTCTTTAGTCCAAATAGAATAATTTTTACCATTTTCCTCTTTATACTCTGCTAATAGCGAAAAACTTCTATTCGAAGCAAAAGCCATACCTAATGCAAAATCACTCCCATCTTCGATAATCAAAGGATGTGAGTACAAAATTATCTGTGAATCAGAAGGTCGGTACTCTCCCCATGGGGCTCCAGGCAAGGATTTTCTGGGTCTAAGTTCAATTGTTTTTAATTTATAAATAAATCGTGATGGAATAGCATTTAATATGCCTCTGATTTCAAATTTTTCAAGAGGATGGATATCTCCGTCCCTTGGTTTTCTCCTAATTAATTTTATTGATTCAACGTCAAATGTTAAATCAGATTTTACTTGCAAATTAGCTGTGTTCCTACTTCTTGACATACATTCCCCATTTTTTTAACAATATTTGTATAATATTTACTGTGTTCCCATTCATCTATCGTATCTGACCTGCCACCTTTATATTTTTATATGTCGCATTCATTGAATCTTCATTTTATATCACTCAATTTAATTCTTCCTCGTTGTCTCCAGTAAGTCTAATGAATCAATTTGCTGTTGCTCAAGAAATTCGTTTATGTCGCCGATATATTCTTTTATTTTCCCTTTTTTGAACTCGACTGTTTTGGTGGTCAATCCTTGCAGAAACTCTCTGTCGTGCGATACAATTATCATAGCACCTTTGAAATCCATAAGTGCATTTTTAAGCACATCTTTTGAAAGCATATCAAAATGATTTGTCGGTTCGTCAAGAATTAAAACATTAATTGGTTGAAAAAGCATTTTGCAAATACTCAAACGCGATTTTTCTCCGCCTGAAAGCACTCTCACTTTTTTATCAACAGTATTGCCGCTAAACAAAAATGCACCGAGCATTGAACGGATCTTCTTTCTCATTTCTCCCTGTGCGGTTCTGTCAATTGTTTCAAAGACGGTTGCGTCAGGGTCAAGCGATTCCGCCTGATGTTGCGAGAAATAACCAAGATTCAGATTTGTCCCTGTTTCAAGGGTTCCTTCATAATCCAATATTCCTGCCAATATCTTTGATAAGGTTGACTTACCTTCGCCGTTTTTACCAACAAAACAAACTTTTTCGCCGCGTTCAATTGCAAAATCTATGTTATTTAGAACAAATTTTCTGTCGTATTTTTTGCTGAGCTGTTTAGCTTCAAAAATTAATCTTGAAGAGCGGGGAGGTTCAGCAAAATTGAACCGCATTTTTGATAAATCTTCTTCCTCAACTTCGATTAAATCCATCTTTTCAAGTTGTTTAACTTTAGACTGAGTTCGGGAAGCAAAAGATGCTTTAGCTTTGAATCTTTCGATAAACCGCTCCTGCTGTGCAATCTGTTTCTGCTGATTATTGTATGCCGCAAGCTGTAACTCTTTGTGAGATGCTCTTTCGGCAACAAACTTGGAGTAAGGATAGGGCAAATCATAAATTTTACCAAGTGAAAACTCAATGGTTCTGTTGGTGATATTATCAAGGAACCTTTTATCATGAGATACTATCATGATAGCACCCTGATAAGTTTTAAGAAATACTTCCAGCCAGCGGATTGATTCAATATCAAGATGGTTTGTCGGCTCATCAAGCAGAATACAATCATTACTGTTCAAGAGAATCTTTGCCAGATGCACGCGCATTTGCCAGCCGCCGCTGAATTCATTCATCCCTCTTGAAAAATCTGAACGTTCGAAACCCAAACCAATAAGAACCTTTTCTACTTCAGCTTCGATTGACTGTCCGCCCATGTGGTGGTAAACCTCGCTTGCTTCTGTAAGCTTTTCGATTATTTTCATATACTCGTCAGATTCATAATCTGTACGGACTTCAAGTTCATGGGAGTATTTATTAATATCATCTTCCAGCTTTTTAAATTCATCCATTGCACTTTCAGCTTCTTCAAAAATTGATTTGATGGAATCAGTTTTAATTTCCTGAGGCAGATAACCGATTTTATAACCGTTAGGCATGGAAATTTTACCGCTTTCGGGAGATTCCAAGCCATAAATGAGTTTCAGCATTGTGGTTTTGCCTGTACCATTGCGTCCAATCAAACCGATTCTGTCATTTTCACCGACAGAAATAGAAACATTTTCGAATAGATAGCGTCCCGTGATGTGAAGAGAAATATTTTGTATATTCAGCATAATAAATTTTCAGATTGTAGGTTTAAAAAACTACAAAAATAGCTAATTTATTATTAATGAAGGGAGAAGAAATTTGGGGAGTGTTGGAATTTGGTATTTCCTTTAAAAAGATGAAGGTTCTAATATTCAGAAAAGACTTCAAAACAGTAAGAAAGTTTACATAATACCTTGATTAATTTTCAAATAAATAATCATAAGTTATATTGAAAAATATTGTAAGAAATTCATGTGTTATTATGTTTTTTCTTTTAATATTAGCAAAGTATTTTTATAGGAATTGCTTTAGCAAATGGCTTTTATGAAGAGACGCAAATCGATAATTGTAATGAAATATAACCTATGCTTTTTGTAATTGGATATTCTCGAGTAAAATGTCTGGAAGTCCGCCATTTGCCAATACTTCTCTTGCATCTAAAATTTCTATTCCTATAAGTTTTTCTCCTTTACCGATATTTAATGCAATGTCATCATTGAGCCTTAGAGTGCGGCACTCCTGCTCTCCTTCAATCAGCCTGATGTAAACAGCGTCAACTTCTTTATCATAACTTATTTTCATTTTATTCTCCTAAAAGTAATAACTATACACAGTAACTACAACAATTTCATCTTTTTCAATTACAAAAACAGGCGAAACCTGTTTAATTGGGTAAAAGGAATCAAACCAAAAATCATTATATTGAAAATTTTGCTTGCTTTGAAAACGATTTTTCTTTGCAGACTCATGTGTCCCATTTCTTATTGTTTCAATAACTTCATCAATCCTCACTCCGCGTTCTTTGCATTGTATTAGAGCGTGATTTGATAATCTTATTGGTTTATCTGTTTCCATATTCCGATATTTGTTGAAAATTCAAATTCAATCAATTTCACCGAATTTCAATCAATTTCACCGAATTTATAGACGATAATTATATAGTTATATTTAACCGCACAAACGATTATGTTTAAGCTGATAACAACAGCTATGTATTGAAAAAAAGTCCTTCGGAGAAGGAATAGATTGAATAAGTCGTAATAATTGCTCGGTATCGGCAACATCAGTTTTGTAGGACTTATCGTCGGCTGATTTCATTTTCAATTGACTACAATCTGTAGCCAACTGACTTCCTTCTTTCTTTAGCCGCAATTTTATTACACTCCGGTATTTACGAGGATTGGGGCTATCGGTCAAAACAGCGATAACGTCAACGATGGAAATATACCATTTTTCTAGCTCTTCATCCCAGAGAGAGCGAACTTTCTTTACTTCAAATACTTTAATAGCTGATTGGTAAATATTTCATGTATTTCGTTAAAAATAAAATCTTCCTTTCGATATTCACAAGTTATATTGAAAAATATTGGAATCACACAGCACGAGCTTTTCTTCTTCTCGGTATTGCAGAAATCAGAACCCTCAAAACATTATTTACTTCATTTGAATTCCTGAAAACATTCGCTATATGAAGTTCAAGTTCCACAATTGCTTTTTTCCCTATTATAAATGGATTAGGTTTCCCATTAGAAAAATCAATTTCAGCAGGGATATCTTCATCCAAATAATCACAAGGCATCTCCAAAACTCTAACTTTTGTTTTCATATATTATTTTTTTGTTGCTAATCTGGCAGTGATTATTCTAATGATGTTTTTTCTTTCAGTAAACGACACGACCAATAATTTATTTTTCATAGAGTTGCCCATTAAATATGAACGCTCCTCACCAACAGAATGGTCAACATCTTGTTTGTAAATTCCAAAGGGATCCTCAAAAACAGATAGCTGAGTATACTTATTATTACATTAATAAGCGTTTGCACAGTTCCCTCTATTACTAACGCCAGATTGACTATCTGAACGGCAACCCCGGAGAACAAAAGTAAGGCAAAGCAACCTTGAAGTTGTACTCAAAAACGTTCTACATATTGGGAAGAACAAAAAAAAGTTGGAAAATGTTTTGTAATTTGCTACATTTGTCTAATCGGAAAAAGCGGAAACAGGCTCTGCAGGAGTGCAAACTGTCAGGAATATTCCGATTAACGGCAATAATTCCGAGAGTAGTGATTTGCGACTATTTGTTTAATCTAATTATTTCTGTTATTTATGCCTTAAAAACTCATTATTATTTTAGTCGTTTTCCCATTTTCCGCTGGAGCAGTACAAATATGATTATGAACTCAGCTCAAAATTACATGAGAAAATTCTGTTTTCTGATGATTTTTCTTTTTTCTAATTTGTGTGCCTTAAATTCAGGACCGGTTCCAAAGGAAGTCAACCCCAATGTAGAGATAGTCGAAGATGAGAATATTGAGCATTTATCCTTGACTGATGGACTTTCCCAAGGCACTGTGAAGTGTATTTTTCAGGACAGTAAAGGGTTCTTATGGTTCGGCACTCTAAATGGTCTAAACAGATACGATGGATATGGATTCAAAATATTTACAAATAATCCCGAGAATCCTGCAACAATAAGCGATAATAACATCAATAATATAGCAGAGGATGTTCAAGGAAATCTATGGATCGGAACATCAAACGGATTGAATAAATATGACAGCAAAACCGAGACATTCGAAAACTTTTTTTTCGATGATAAAACCGTTCAAAATCTTACTCAAAAGTCTTTATCTGATTCAAAATTATTTAATGTTCTTAATTTCAATAATAGTTCTGTTATGGAAATCTGCTACAATAAAAAGCTGAAATCGGATGTTATATGGCTTGGAGTGATTAATGGTTTAGTTGAATTTAACATATATTCAAAGAAATTCAAGATATACAAACCATCATTTTTTGGTAATGATCCCTATCTCATCACCTATATTACGGATAATGGCAAAGGAGATTTAATAATCAGTTACAATTATGACAGTAAGGGTTATGTCTTAAAATTCAATAAGAAAACAAAAGAGTTTTCTTTTATAAATGAAATAAACAGCATTTTCAAACATGATAAAACTGAAAATGTAAATAAAATGTTTATTGACTCAAGAGAATTTCTTTGGATTGCAACTAATTTACGGATTCTTTGCTATAACCTTTCAACAAAATTATTCATGAGAGAATATTTTGATTTTATCCCAGAGAACAGTTTGATTTCAGGTATTTTCGAAGATAACGAATCAAATATGTGGTTCACAACAGTTGGCCTGGGACTGTGGAAAGCTGACATTAAGAAAAAAATATTATATAAACGGCTAAATGACCCGACTTCCAATGGTTCAATCAGTTATAATGCTTTGTTATGCGGTTATTTTGACAACAACAACAATATCTGGATTGGTTCAAACGGCTTAGGCATTGATAAATTTAATAACTTTTCAAATAGATTTAATTTAGTAAAGGGCGGCTCGAAGAATTGTACCATCAAAAGCATTAGAGTTTTCTTCGAAGACAATAATGGTAATATTTGGATTAGCGGATACAATGGCTTATTGTTGTACAAATCTCATATTAATAAATTATATAATTTAACAAAAAATAATTCCGAATTCTTTTTCAGACCCAAAAAATTTACTAATAAAAAATTATTGAATGAACTTAAATTAAAGTCAGATAATCTTGGCTTAAATTACAAGTATCCTGAATTTTTAGTCGGTACTGTTTATACATTTACGAATGATAATTATAAAAACGATGTTATCTGGATGGGTTTTGAAGGAAATGGTTTATATAAAGTTTATGTGAATGACATGATTTATGAAAAGATACCAATGGATCAAGGAGAAAAATCAATTATAGGTGGTTATGTTTTTTCCTTGCTTAGTGACAGCAAAGGTAATATATGGTGCGGAACAGAAAGGGGCTTGAACAAATTTACTCCATCAAAAAATGAATATGTTTTCTATTGCAATAACCAGAATAATAATTCTATTTCGCCCGGAAATGTAAAAGTAATTTATTCGGATAAGAAAGGAGTAATCTGGGCAGGTACTGATATTGGCGGACTCAATCGTTATGATTCAAAATCGGGTACTTTCATACGCTATACCTTTAATAAAGGACAGAATTGCATCAGCAGTAATTCAGTATTATCCATTTATGAAGACAGGAAACAAAGATTCTGGATTGGGACCAATAATGGTTTAAACTTTATGGACAGAGAATCAGGGAAATTCATTTCATATACCGTTGAGGATGGTTTACCCAATAACACTATTTATGGAATATTGGAAGATGAAAAAGGTTGCCTTTGGCTTAGCACAAACAGAGGGTTATCAAGATTTAATCCTGAAATGAAGAATTTCTATAATTTTTCTTACAAGGATGGGCTTCAAAGCGATGAATTCAATACAGGGGCCTATCTTAAAACCAGAAGCGGCGAGCTGTTTTTCGGCGGTGTTAATGGTTTTAATCATTTTTTCCCTTCTCAGATTTTCAGTACAACAACAAATTCAAATATTGTCCTGACTGATTTCAGTATTTTCAATAAATATGTGAAAATCGGAGAAAAGATTAATAACAGAGTTTTGCTTACTCAATCTATCACAGAAACCGATGAAATTGTTCTTAATTACAATGAAAACATGATAACTCTTGAATATGCACTGCTATCCTATTGTAATCCCGGTAAAATCAAGTACAAATACAGACTTCAAAATTTTAATGATAAATGGATTTTAACTAATGACCGAAAAGTAACGTTTACTAATCTTAATCCCGGAGAATATGTGTTCTCAGTTATCGGTTCGAGCAATGAAAGCGTTTGGAATGAAAAAGGAGCAACGGTGAGAATTATAATTTTACCACCCTTCTGGCAAACCTGGTGGTTTAGAAGTTTGGTTGCTTTTCTTGTCATTACGATGATCTATCTGCTTTATAGATTAAGAATCAGGGATATAAGACGCAGGCAGATTGAACTGGAGAAAATTGTTGTTGAACGTACAAAAGATTTGATAAACGAAAAAGAAAAAACTGAACAATTATATAATAAATCAGAACAGCTTCTGCTGAACGTTCTCCCCGCTCCTATAGCTCAGCGATTGAAAGATGGTGAAACTCTGATTGCTGACCATTTCGAGTCAGCCAGTGTGGTGTTTATTGATATTGTGGATTTCACAACGCTTAGTGCCCACTCCAAACCTCAGGATACAGTAAGAATGCTTAACGAGATATTCTCCATATTTGACAAAATTTCTGCGAAATTCGGATTAGAGAAAATTAAAACTATCGGGGATTGCTATATGGCCGCCGCAGGAGTACCTCTGCCAAGGACAGACCATGCTGAAGCAATATCTTTGATGGCTTTGGAAGTTCTTGAAACCATGGAAAAATATGCCTACTCAAACGATGGCTCGCAGTCATCTGTTGAGTCAAAGAAGATTCAATTCCGAGTTGGGCTCGACTGCGGTCCAACGGTGGCAGGGGTCATCGGCGAACAGAAGTTCATTTATGACCTTTGGGGAGATATGGTAAACACCGCATCTCGAATGGAGACCAATGGAGTAATCGGCAGAATCCAATGCACAGAACGATTCAAAGAACAATTAGAAATTAGCAGGGAAGATTTGGGAATTAGTTTTGAGGAAAGAGGAATGGTTGATATTAAAGGCAAGGGACAGATGATGACATATCTTTTAAAGAATCAAATAAGTAGATTTTAAAACTTTATAAGAAACATAGTAGGATTTATTTTGAAAGTAATAAATTGAAATATTCAAACATCAGAGAAGAAGAATTAAAAAATATTATCGCTAAAGAATATTTTTGGTTATACGATTGCACAAAAATTATTGGAAATGTTGACTTTTGCGTCTGTATGCACCAAAGTCAGAAAGAACTTTTTGAGCAGGAATCTTTGCTTTGGGCTGAAGCAAAAACCGGCTCATCGGATATTTACAAATCTTTGGTTCAATTAATTCTGACTATCGGAAAAGCAAGAACTTTCGATAAGTACCTTCCGCCTGCCATGCTGGGCTCTTTTGATTCCGAGAAAATTGCTTTTATTCATTACAATGAAATCCACGATATTTTTTACATGAACGATTTTAACTGGAATGTTGCACCTTCCAATTATGAAACCAAAGAGTTTAGATTTGTTTATGAAAAGGTTAGAACTATAATTGACAGCAAAGCTCTGCTTTACCATTATGAAACAGATGATAAAGAACTTACTAAGTTCATTAAAAACAACTTTGTTCCGGGAAAATTCGGCTTGACAAAAACCCGGATTGACAAAAACAACTTCATGGTTATTTACAACAAATGGCTGGCAGGCGTAAAATCAACTATTGCTGTTAATTGGGATGTCGCTAAAAATAATGGAATAATTGACGGTGATTTCTACCTTGCAGATTTAATTTCAAGCGAAAATACTTCTCTTAAAGATAATTTATATGTTGTTTTGAAAGCAACAAGATATGAATTTAACCGCTTTAAAGACCAATATGGTGCATTTACTTCAAGTTCGGTTGAGTTTAATGACAAGCAGAAAGCACATCATCAGTTTTGGAATAAATATGAAAGACCGCCAAAAGAAGAATATTGGGATTACATTGTTGAGCGTCGTGATTTGCTTGTGCCGCAGGACGTTAGGGAACGCAAGGGCAGTTTTTTCACGCCGCAGATATGGGTTGAATTGTCGCAGAAATATTTATCGGATGTTTTGGGTGAAGACTGGCAGGATGAATATTATGTGTGGGACTGTGCGGCGGGAACAGGAAATTTATTGACAGGTTTGACAAATAAATATAATATCTGGGCTTCCACACTCGATAAACAAGATGTGGAAGTAATGAAAGACCGTATAAAAAACGGAGCTAATTTGCTTGAAGACCATGTTTTCCAGTTTGATTTTTTGAATGATGAATTTACTAAACTTCCGAAACCACTTCAGGATATAATTAATAATCCTAAGAAAAGAAAGAAATTAGTGGTTTATATTAATCCTCCGTATGCTGAAAGTGGTAGTGGAATTGGTCGTTCTTTTAAGCATAATGTAGCTCTTGAACACAAAACTCATAATACTTATCAGGATAAACTCGGAAATGCAGGTAATGAAATATTTGTTCAATTCTTTGCAAGAATTTATGATAAATTAGGGGATTCTATTCTTGCTCAATTTTCAAAGATGAAAATAATTCAAGGTCCAAATTTTTTAAAATTTAGAGAATACTTTTATGCTCAATTTATCAGCGGATTTATAACTCCTGCTAATACATTCGATAATGTTAAAGGACATTTTCCTATTGGTTTTATAATTTGGGATTTATCAAAAAAATACAGATTAAAAAAAGCAGAATTTGATATTTTTGATACTAAAGGATTGAGATTAGGTAAAAAAATATTTCATACTTATGATAATGAGAAAGGATATATAAATGATTGGTTAAGATTATTTTTTGATAAAAAATCATCACCAATTGGAATATTGCACAATAATAAAAATGATTTTCAGCATAATATTCAGGTGAGAATTTCAACAATTGATATTAAAGATCATACAACACCAATTACCGAAAACAATGTAATTCAAATGTGTATGTATTTAACAATCAGACATATTATTGAACCTACTTGGATCAATGATAGAGACCAATTTCTTTATCCAAATGATGGTTGGAAAGATGATAAAGAGTTTCAGAATAACTGTTTGGCTTATGCTTTATTTCATGGTCAGAATCAAGTAAGTTCAAAATATGGCACAAACCATTGGATACCTTTTACTGAATATGAAGTGGGAGCCAGGGAGAAATTTGAAAGCAATTTCATGACTAAATTCATCGAGGGCAAACTACAAGCACCTGTAGTATCTGAAGCTTTGTTTTTTTATGGCGATTCCTATGGTGTTACCGATACCCGAAGCAATCCATTGGAATTTTCGTCAGAAGCAAAAGCGGTGTTTGACTCCGGCAAAGAACTATGGAAATATTATCATGCTCTGCCGAATTGCAATGTAAACGCTTCACTATACGACATTCGGGAACATTTTCAGGGCAGAAATCCTGCAGGCAAAATGAACAACAAAAGTGATGATGAACATTATATGTTATTAATCGGTGATTTACGGGACAAGCTGAAAATCTTAGCCAAAAAGTTAGAGCCTAAAGTCTATGAATATGAATTTTTAAAATCATAATGGTTTTCAAACTGTATGAGTAATCAAATTGAGAAAAAATGTAAATTTAACAAATAGCTCATTTATAAAAATAAAAGGTTACTTATCATGAAAAAAATAAACGTAAAATCACAAATTGGTAAATGCACATTGTTATTGATGAAAAGTATTACCTTGTTTCTATTTATATTTATCGGACAAGTTTCTATAGCTTCTGCTACTGAAGTGCTTTTCGACTTCGACAATGCACCTAACTACACATCTCTCCCGATAAGTCAAACTGTGGGTGGTATTACTGCCCGATTCTCAGCAACGGGGCAGGGGTATTCCATTCAGAATGCAAATGTGCTTGGCTTCGTTCCTCAGGGATTCGCCGGTCGCATCATCTCTCCCAACAGCATCAACCTTTCCGACCTGCTCATCAGATTCGACCAAAATCTTTCTGATTTCTCCATTATGTATTCTTGCCAGGAACTCGGATGCGATGATGCCGCCACAATGCGGGTAACAGCTTTTAAGAATGGCAGTTTAGTGGGAACAAACACTAAAACTGCAAGCTTTCCCGGCACTTGGCCCGTTGATACTCTGAGATGCAGCTTCCCTATGGGTTTCGACAGTGTTGTTGTCCATTATGACAGCCGCCCTCCAACCTGCAAGGATTATGGAGTTATCTTCATGGCAGATAATATGAGGGTTACAACCGTAAGCTCTTCTTCAGTTTCAAACCAGGATAAACTAATTGAAGGTCTGACAATTCCAAACCCAATAACACAATCCGTAAACATTTCATTTTCTCTTTTTCGGAATGAAAATGTTAAAATGGCTATATATGACATGAAAGGAATATTAATAAAGAATCTCTTCGATGGAATCTCAGACACAGGTGAATTTCAAATAAACTGGGATGTAAATAATGATGAGGTTATTAATGGTGTTTATTATCTAAAAATAACAGGTATGAGCTTTACTCAAACTTTTAAACTTGTTGTTGTTAAATAGAAAAAATCTTAACTAAAAGGACAGAATTATGCAAAAGCAGTTTGATTACGTTACAAAACTTGATATTAAATACAAGCATTTCGAAATTATTGATATTACAAATATAGTCAACGAATGTACGGATAAATGGTTCAACCAAACTTTAACAAAAGTCAATGACAGCGTGGTCAGGGTAGGCATTATCGAAGGGGAATATCACTGGCATAAACATGATGAAGATGATGAATTTTTCTTTGTTCTCGACGGACAGCTTTTGATTGACCTCGAAGACAGAACAATTGAACTTAATCCGAATCAAGGAGTTACCATAACAAAAGGGGTTTTGCACAGACCAAGAGCTCCCCAAAAGACTGTTATGCTGATGGCTGAAACAAGCTCAATAGAACCGACAGGGGATTAGGTATAGATATAGAAAGAATTGGAGATATATTCTGTTGAGTTACAGAAAAATGAATTCAGGACGATACTGTCAGTAATGAATTATTTGCATATTTCTACTTGTATGGCATAGTCAATTATGACAGAATATTTAGAAAATCGAAACTTTAGAATTTTGAAAAGGAAGTATTCAGTGAAAACAGTTTTAAAAATTTGTCTTATAATTTGGATTGGCTTATTAACTTCGTGCAACAGCACGAATAGTGTTAATCCTGTTACTACTGTCATGAATCCGTTTAATAACGGGAGCAATGAACGAAATATGATTGTCGTCATCAGCGATCTCCATCTTGGGGCAGATCTTGCCTATGCAGAGATAAACAATAATCTGAGCTATATGGTGAAACTTCTCGAGCAGATTAGAGTATCTTCAAATGTCAAAGAGCTTGTTATTGCCGGAGACCTGTTGGATGAATGGTTTGTTCCTGCCAATATAAATACTTATAATGGGAAAGATCAGGCTGACTTTGTCAGGCGTATTGCCGCAACTAATAAGGGAGTGATTGATGCTTTCAACAATATCATTATGGACGGGAAAATTTCGGTTACCTATGTACCCGGCAACCATGATATAACCATAACTGCAGAAAATATTTCAAATATTCTTCCCGGAATGATTCAAGTACGGGATAATGTCTTAGGTTTAGGAACTTATTCACCTGCCGGACATCCTGAAATAGCGATTGAACACGGTCACAGGTATAATTTTTTCTGTGCTCCCGACCCGATAACGAACAAAGATATTGCACCGGGGTCCATTTTGCCGCCGGGATATTTCTTTACAAGAATTGCAGCACTTCACGTGATTCAAAATTGCAAAACTGCCGCCGATTCAATCCCGAGTGTTACTCCTTACGAATCCGGCGGTGAAAGCCAAAGTTACGCCTATCTCTATTGGAACATCTGGAAGATATTGATGTTGGAATTGCCGATTGAAAACAAATTTAATGATAAAATCATTTTAACAAATATTAATGGATTCACCGAGACATATTCAATCAATGATTTTTTACCTTATCAGACAACTACGGGCGGGTTGATTGATTTTAAAATGTTTAAGGGAATTCAAGACACTTGGCTTGAAAGACAGGCACTAAATAAAGTTGCTGTCAATGTCCCAATTGATGATGCAATCAAGCATGCTAATCTCGCAAGTTTTTCCGAGAATCAGGCAAAAGCACAATACTTTGCAAATCCCGGTTCGAATAAAAGGATTGTTGTTTTTGGACATACCCACGAAGCCCGCATTATAACTTCCATAAATTATTATAATCAAAAATCAATCTATGCCAATTCCGGAACATGGATTGACCATTTTCAAAATCAGATTACCAAGAATTTTGTTGTTATAACCCCTCAAAATTCAACTGCATCTTCGCAGACCTATGTTAAAGTTTACAATTTCGATGGAGGAATTTATAATACTATGGCAGTTGACTCATTAAGATATTGATTAACCATCGTTTGGTAATAATTTCTCAAGATAAAAAAAAATTTGAGAATAGACTAAAAAAAGAATATTACAAATAATAGGAAGATTTATGGTTGATTCTTTGAGGGTCAAGATTATTTTTAAAAAAAAGAAAACCATCACAAAAAGCATATTGAATTCGAAGAAATTATTTTTAATTGAACAATTTATTCGTATGTTTTAACCGATTTTATTGATAATTTTGAAATGATAATTTATTATTAATTAAAAGAAATCATGACAAAAAACATACAAAATATAATTCTATTATGCCTGATTTCGGTGTTGTTGATTTCGTGTAAATCTTCAAACGGCAAAGAAACCGGAAGAAGTGTTTCAGGCGAGCAAATTGCTTATGTTTATTTGAAATTTCGGGATAAAGACGGCGAGATTTCGGCAAGACCTGAAAGCATTGAATTGGTTCCCGGAAAACTGAAGCCTGCACATATTTCCGAAAACAAGTACTTCCCGGGCTGTTTTTCCTGCTCGTTTTTGGATAAAGAAAAGAAAGTACTCCAAACCCTGATTTTCGAAGACCCTTTTGTTACCCGATTCGAATCTGTTGACTCAGAAAACAATCTTAAAAGTGACTATTCCCGAAGCAAAGAGGGAAAAATAACACTAAGGGTACAATATAACGTAGATTTTTACTACATTTCAATTGATAGAATTGACAATAAACTCAATTCTCAAAATATTTACTTAAAAAGAATGAAAATAGGGGAATACAATGACGGCGATTAGAAAAATATTTTTACTTTTTATATTGGGTTTTGCTTTGCACCAAACAGCGATTTCGGGGGATTTCCCTCTTGATACAATATACTATACCGGTCCGATTGACAATAGGGTTAATTTTGTATTTATCGGCGACGGTTATCAGGCAAGCGAACTTGCAAAGTATATTCAGGATGTAAAAAATGCAAATACATATTTTTTCAAAATCAAACCCTTAACCGATTACAAGAATTATTTCAATGTGTTTGCAATCAGCGTCCCGTCCAAAGAATCAGGAGCAAGCCATCCGAGAACTGCAGGGGATTGCCCTTCGGAAGAATCACATCCGAAGCTGACAGTTAACAACTATTTCGGCTCTACGTTCGATGGTTCGGGTGTTCATCGCGGGCTAGTAGTTACAAAATATGATTCGGTTTATAAGGTTCTTCAAAGAAATTTTCCTGCTTATGACCAGGCTTTTGTACTGGTCAACACATCTTATTACGGCGGGACAGGAGGAACGTTCCCTACATCTTCCACAAATTCTTCAGCACCTGAAATTATCATGCACGAATTTGCACATTCTTTTGCAAAGCTTTCTGATGAATACGGCGGGGACTGCTCTTATAAATCATTAATAGGTCCAAATGTCACACAATCCACAACTTATTCTGCAATCCCATGGAATATTTGGGTTGACCAGGCTACTCCTGTTCCAACTCCAACTGATGCCAAATACCAAAAAATTCCGGGTCTTTTCCTTGGTGCTTACTATTGCGACACTCAGTGGTACCGTCCTCAGTATAGTTGCAAGATGAGAAGTCTTGGTGCTGAGTATTGTGCTGTTTGCAATCAGACTCTCGTAGAACGAATCCACGAACTGGTTTCCCCTGTTGACTCATATACCCCTGTCTCTCTGAATTTGTCTGTGCAGGACACAGTTTTAAGCTTCAATTTAAAAACACTCAAACCAATTCCAAATACACTTTTGGTTAATTGGACAATTGACGATAAACCTGCTGGAAATGCCGACAGTCTTAGGCTTGATACGAAAGCATTAAATAATAATTTTTATAAAATCATTGCTACTGTTAAAGACACAACTCCATATTCACGAGATGCAAAGCTGATTGTCCAACACATTAAATCAATTCAGTGGGTTGTTTTCAAAGGACCTGCAGGAGTGAATATCGGGAGTGAGGCAACTGATGCCGTAATATCAATCTATCCAAATCCATTTGCAGAACAAATCACGGTTTCGCTAAAAACAACTGCTGAATCGCAAGCAAGAATTGAACTTACCGATTTGAACGGAAAAATTGTTTATCAGGGTGAAAATCAATTTTTAGGAATTGGCGATAACAAAATGGAATTAAACCTCTCAAAAAGCAACCTGACAGCAGGAACCTATATTATGCTATTGAATATAAACGGCTCTACAATAGCAAAGGAAATAATTAAAATTGGTAAATAATTAATATTATCAAAGAATTATTGAACAATAACAAAAATTATATTATATTTGTAGTTGTTGTTGGGAAAATAATTTCGGTGTGAAGAAAAAAGAATTGGTAAATTAAAGATATTTGGAAAAATAAGACAGACAAATCAGACATTACTTGAATAATCTCGATAAATTACATAGTTGAATTATATAGATTTAAAATAGAAATGATGAGGGTGGTATGGCATTTTCAGATGTCGTTTTTGGCGACGGAGATAAGTATTCTCTGTCGCACAGATTGTTTATTCTAACAACCTTTTACGGAATTGCATTCAGCATTTTCGGAGCCATTGTTGATAAAGTTCTTGACCTTGGGTTAGCATTAGTCATTCTTCCCTTATTCATAGCAGTAGTATTCGCTGTTTTTTACTATTTCGCAAGATTCAGAAATCAATTCAAACATTTTGTCTTGTATTTTATAGTTATCGGAGTGGTAACAATGTCTTATGTTTGGATTCATAACGGAGGCTATGACAGTCCGAATATCTACATTTTCTTCAATCTTTTCATGATTTCCATAATCATTACAGGTAGCAGTTACCGCAAACTTGTAATGTTATTCTTTTTCATTGTTGGAACTGCTTTGTTTTTTGTCCATTTGTTATTTCCATCATTTATTACACCCTATCTTGACCAGAATATCAGGTTCTACGACCAGTATTTTACGTTTATTTATAATTTTTTCATAATGTTTTTTCTTGTTAACTTTACGGTGAAAAGTTATGAATCAGAAAAACAAAAAGTTGAAGCAAAAAACAAACTGATTTCAGAGCAAAATATAAAATTAGAATCATTAATCGGTGAGCTTCAGCAGAAGAATGAGTTGCTCGAAGAGGCTTACACAGAAATGCAGTCCTTGAACTCCACCGTTACAGACCAGAATATTGAACTTGAGACTTTGATTGAGAATCTGACTCAAAAGAATCATGAACTCATCTTTGAACAGGAAAAATCAGAAAGTCTTCTGCTTAATGTGCTACCGTCCTCGATTGCAAACAGACTAAAAGAAGGAGAAACAACGATTGCCGATTGCTTCGACGAGGCAAGCGTTGTTTTCATAGATATTGTTGATTTTACAAAGTTAGCATCAAAGGGTTCCTGTTCTGATGCACTTGGTCCCGAGCAGGTAGTTTCGATGCTGAACAGTCTCTACACCCATTTCGACAAAATTGCACATAAATATGGTTTGGAGAAAATCAAAACAATCGGCGATTGCTATATGGCGGCATCAGGTGTTCCCAACCCAAGAGAAGATCATGCAGAAATGGCGGCAAGGTTTGCTTTGGAAGCTATAAATAATTTGAATGGTGATCTCTCCCTCCCGAATGGAATCCACCTCGATTTTCGGTGCGGAATTGACTGCGGACCCCTTGTTGCAGGAGTTATCGGCGAGAAGAAATTTATTTATGATTTGTGGGGAGATACAGTAAACACTGCAAGCCGAATGGAAGAATACGGAGAAGCGGGGAAGATTCAAGTAACTGAAAGATTTAAGGAGAAACTAACCTCCCCTAATCCCCTCCTTACTAAGGAGGGGACGAACGACGGAGTCGTTCAGGGGTGGTCATTCCAAGAACGCGGCGTAATAGAAATCAAGGGCAAGGGAAAGATGAGGACTTATTTTTTAAAATAAAAATAAAATATAGAATAAGGTGAATTTATGAAAAAAACTATTATTCCAATTATATTGATAATTTTATCAATGATATTTATTGGTGAAAACTCCGCCCAAAAGGAAAAAACCGCCAAAAAGGGAGTAGAAAAACCAAAAACTCTGCAAGAGCAAATTGACAGCTTAGAAACTGAGCTGTCCACAGCTATTGAGGATACTAACAAAGTAAATATCCTCAATGATATTGCTTATAAAAAATATTCAACTGCTCCCGATGAATGTATAAAATTGGGAGAGCAAGCTCTGGCACTGTCGGAAAAGCTAAAATGGCAAAAAGGTAAAGCTGACGCTCTTAATGCTATTGGCCTTGGATATATTGCAAAAAGAGATTACGAGAAAGCTCTATCATTTTTTGAGCAATCTCTTAAAATATATGAAGAAATCAATGATAAAAAAGGCATTTCATCGGAACTCGCCTACATCGGCATTGTTTATCAAGATTTATCCAACTACCCCAAAGCATTGGAATATATCGAAAAGGCATTAAAAATTGCTGAAGAAATCGGGGATAAAATTAATATTGGAAGTTATCTCGGCAGCATCGGCATTGTTTATTCTTCATTATCCAACTACCCCAAAGCATTGGAATATTACGAAAAAGCCCTGAAAATTGCTGAAGAAATCGGGGATAAAATTAATATTGGAGGGTATCTCGGCAACATCGGCATTGTTTATCAAGATTTATCCAACTACCCCAAAGCATTGGAATATTACGAAAAAGCCTTGAAAATAGCTGAAGATATCAGAGATAAAGGTAGTATTGGAATTCATCTTGGCAACATCGGCAATGTTTATAATCGTTTATCCAACTACCCCAAAGCATTGGAATATTACGAAAAAGCCCTGAAAATTGCTGAAGAAATCGGAGATAAAGGTAGTATTGGAATGCATCTTGGCAACATCGGCATTGTTTATTCTTCATTATCCAACTACCCCAAAGCATTGGAATATTTCGAAAGAGCCCTGAAAATTGCTGAAGAAATGGGAGATAAATATCCTATTGGAAGTTGGCTCGGCAACATCGGCTTAGTTTATTCTTCATTATCCAACTACCCCAAAGCATTGGAATATTTCGAAAAATCCTTAAAAATTGCTGAAGAAATCGGGAATAAAAAAATGATCGCTGGAACCAATAGTAATATTGGAAATGTTTATACAGAATTAAAAGAATATACGAAAGCATTAGATTATTATGAAAGAGCTTTAAAAATATCGGAAGAAACAGGTAATAAAGACTTTTTACTAAGACATCTTATGGGAATTGGCAGTATTTATTCAGCTCAGGATAATTATCTTAAAGCAATGAATTATTTCGAAAAATCCTTAAAAATTGGTGAAGAAATCGGGGATAAAATTAGTCAGTACAGCAATAAAAATAGTATTGGTAGTTTATATTTAAAAATTGCCAAGGATACTTTAAGACCGGCAAGCGACTCATCAAAAAAAGAGAATCTGCGGCTTGCATTGAGCTTCACCCAAACAGCTCTTAACGGTTGTAAGGAAATAAAAGCGGAAGAGGATCAATTGGAATGTGAATCTCAATTATCTCAAATTTATGAGGCAATGGGCGATTATAAATCAGCAATAACACATTTTAAAGAATCTCAAATTTTAAAAGATTCTATATTTTCTTCAGAAAATCAAAAGAAAATAGCCGAACTTGAAGCAAAGAAAGATTTAGAGATTAAGAATAAAGAAAATGAACTTCTGAAACAAACTGCTGTTTTGAAAGAAAGTGAACTGGCAAGAAGAAATCAAGAATTATCCAATTTGAGCAATGTACAAAGAATTCAAAAACTGTTACTCGATAAACGTAATTTGGACATTCTGAGCAAGAACAACGAATTATCATTGCTCTCAAAAGATAAGGAACTGCAAAATGTAACAATCAAGCAAAAAGAAGCCGAGCATCAAAAATCCCAAAAAGAAATTGACTTACTCAATAAGGATAAAGATTATCAGGGGGTTGTCCGCAATTCTTTAGTCGGCGGAATCGGACTGCTTTCATCTCTGGCATTAGTCTTGTTCTTATTTTTCTGGCGGAAGAAAAGGGACAACAAGAAACTTGCCGATAAGAACCAAAAAATAACTGAACAGAAAGAAATTATTGAGATTGAACAGGAAAAATCGGAAAGCCTTCTACTGAATGTTCTCCCTGCAACAATAGCAACACGGCTAAAAAATGGCGAAACGACAATAGCCGACCATTTTGACGAAGCAAGTGTAGTTTTTATTGATATTGTTGATTTCACCAAAAGTTCAACAGGCATTGAACCCAAAAAAATAGTTGAGGTACTTAATGAACTCTACACAAAATTAGATTCCCTTGCACAGAAGCACGGACTGGAAAAAATCAAGACTATAGGCGATTGCTACATGGCGGCGGCTGGAGTACCAAAAAAGAGTACAGATAGTGCCATTAAATCTGCAAATTTCTCAATAGAAGCAATGCAAGCCCTTAAAAATTACAATACAGGCAATGGCACATTGATAAACTTCAGATGCGGAATTGACTGCGGACCCCTTGTTGCAGGAGTTATCGGCGAGAAGAAATTTATTTATGATTTGTGGGGAGATACAGTAAATACAGCAAGCCGAATGGAAGAATACGGGGAATCAGGGAAGATACAAGTAACTGAAAGATTTAAGGAGAAATTAGAAAAAGGAGAAATCCCCCTACCCCCTTTTTCAAAGGGGGAAAGCGAAGCAGAGGGTTTCAAATTCCAGGAAAGAGGTGAAATAGAAATTAAAGGTAAAGGAAAGATGAGAACCTATTTTTTAGAAAATATATGATTCAATTTATCCTGTAATAAAAATATTTTTCTTACGTTTATTCTATCGTTGTATTTTTGATTTACTTTGGAGATTATAGTGAACACAGCAGTGATTTCAACGAAATATCAAGTGGTTATCCCTAAGGAAATAAGGGATAGTTTTAAAGTATTTCCAGGTCAAAGAGTCAAATTTATCTCTTATGATAATCGTTTGGAAATTGTTCCACTCAGGGATTTGAAAGACTTGGTCGGGATTTGCGAAGGGATGGATACAACTTTTGTAAGAGAGGAAGAAGATAGAATATGACTTTACTTGATTCTTCCTGCTGGATTGAGCTTTTTTCCAAAGGATCACTTTACATCAATTTCGAAAAATTTCTCTTTTATCCCGACGAATTAATTGTTCCAACGATAATTTTGACCGAAGTATTTAAAAAATTACTCGCTGATAGAACTGAAAAAGAAGCTCTCTATATTATAGCACAGATGGAGCAAGCTGAAGTAATTGATTTATCTAAAGATATAGCCTTAGAAGCAGTAAAAATATGGAATACTTCACAAACTTCCTCTTGCTGATTCGATAATCTATGCAACAACCTTATCTCATAATGCCACTTTATATACTTTGGACAAACATTTTGAAGGATTGCCAAATGTGAAGTATTTTGAGAAGAAGTAGTTTTTAAATAATACCGGATAACTTGTTTGAGAAACGCAGTAAGAACAAATCAAAGGCAAAGGAAAGATGAGAACATGGTTATTATCTTAGCAATTTTTGATAAATTCCATTTATGAAAATTGCATTAATAGACACAACATGCCAAACCATAAATTATGGGTTGCGGTCTATTGCTTCCTATCTAACAAACAATAATCATCAGGTTAAACTAATCTTTATGCGACAGGAAGCGATTAACAATAAAATCGATTTCCCCAAATCAATTTACGATGATTTGCATTCTCTTTTAAAAGATTGCGATTTTGTTGGAATGACAGTAGTGTCAAATTATCTGGGACAGGCGAAATATATTACGGATTTCATTAAAAGGGAATTAAATATTCCGATATTGTGGGGTGGTGTCCATCCGACAGCACTACCTGAAGAGTGTCTAGAATTTGTTGATATGATTTGTATAGGTGAGGGGGAAGAAGCTTTCCTTGAACTGATTAATTCTTTTGAAGGAGGAGAAATTGATTATGGGATTAAAAACATTTGGTTTAAAAAGGAAAATAAGATAATAAAAAATGAATTGAGAAATCTTGAAGAAAACCTGGATATTTTCCCATTTCCATTGATGGAGATTGACAGGGAGTTTGTCAGAGTTGGAGACAGATTAGAAAGTTTATCCGTAGATTTATTCAAAATTATTTACCGCGAACAGGGCTCATATTTTGGAATGGAGAAGGAGAATATTGTTTCCTATATGACCATGACAGCCCGCGGATGTCCTTATTCATGTACCTATTGTTGTAATAATTTATTTAAACGGATTTATCAAAATAAAGGAAAAATGCTGAGGTACAAATCCAATGATCGAATTATTTCTGAATTGGAATATGTGCTTGCAAAATATCCGTTTATTGATATAATTCAGTTTTATGATGATGATTTCATCGCAGGTCGTCAAGAGAAGTTGATAGATTTTTCTGAGAAATATAAGTCTCGAGTCGGTTTGCCTTTCAAAATTAATACATCACCAACAAGTATTAGCCATAGTAATATTGATATTTTAATTGATGCAGGTTTAATTGCACTGGAAACAGGCTTGCAATCTGCCAGTGAAAATACCAACAAAAATATTTACAAAAGAAAATTTAATAAGGAGCAATTTATTGATATAGCTCAAATATTGAGTGAGAAGAAAAATTTGAGAGTATTTTATGATATTATATTAGATAATCCTTATGAAACAATTGAAGATTTATCAATAACATTTCGATTTCTCGCCAATCTTCCAATGCCATATTTATTCGGTTGTTATTCATTAACATTTTTCCCCGGTACCATCATGCATAACAAAGCAATTCAAGATGGGACTATAAGTGATATTGAGGCTCAGGTTTATGATAAAACCGATAATATTGTTCATATAAAGAACGCCCCTTATATTAAATTTGTTTTGTTTATGCTCAAACTAACAAAAAGAAATTATTTTTTCCCCGTACCCATAATCTATGCCCTAACAGGAATAAATACGATGAAAATTTTAAACTCAATGTACTTGTACTCATTCTGGGTAAAAATACTTCAATTGAAGATTTGGGTTGGAATGAATATTATAAGAAAATATTTTCAGCCCAAACAATTGAAATCAAAGTCAAAGGAAAGATGAGAACATGGTTATTATCAACCGGAAACAAGTTATTGCGTAAAGTGAAATTGCGAACAGTTGATGTTTCCTATTTATAATCATAATAGGGAGTTAGAAACGATAACATCTCCGACAAAAAAGAAAATATTCATTGGATTTTCAATATATAATAACTATATTTGAAGTTGAATCGCTAATTGATTACTTTTTTAGTATGTTTTAAATTAATTTTCAATTTCAATGAGGAGTATGAGTATGCAGAAAGTTGCTTTACTAATGTTTTTTATATTGTCGTTTTACGCAAATGCAACTGAAATAAGGGGAATCGTCAAAGATGCCGATGGTAACCTATTGCCCGGGGCATCAATCCGTATCGAAGCAAGTAGATTAGGAGCCGTAGTTAATGCTAATGGTGAATACACAATCAAAAACGTGAAAAACGGTAATTATTTTATCGTTGCTTCTTTTCTTGGTTTTAAAACTGAAAAAAGAATGGTGGCTGTCGAATCTCAACCTGTCATCGCTGATTTTGTTCTAAGTCCGATATCTTTGAAAATCGGTGAAGTAGTTGTAACGGCAAATAAACATGAGGAGAATCTTCAAAGTGTTCCCATTGCAATAACTGCAATTACAAGCGAGAAGATTGAAGACCTTAATATCACTCAACGAACCGACCTGATGGCTACATCGCCAAATACTTTAATTGCCGAAAGCGGTTCGCACATGACCGACCTGATAAATATCAGAGGTATGTTTCCTTCAAACTTTTTTTCAACAACCAGCTTATTCTATTTTGACGGAGTACCCATTTTTGGTTATGGTCAGAATCCAATGGCTCTGAATGATATTGAGAGAATAGAAATAATCAAAGGTCCTCAGGGAACTCTTTATGGCAGAAATGCACTGGCAGGCGTTATTAATGTCGTATCAAAAAAGCCGAGCAATACTCCTTCGTATAAACTTGGTGCCGGGTATGGCAATTTCAGTAATCTCAATGTAAATGCGGGTATTTCCCAACCACTCATTAAAGATCAGCTTTTTGCAAGAGTTTCTGCTTATTATTATAGCAAAGACGGTTATTTTACAAATAATGACACAAGCACCGGAACATCTGTTAAATCAAATGCCGGATGGAGCAAAGGTTATGGGGGAACTCTGAATCTCAGGTATTATCCTGTTGAGACATTCAGTGCCGAACTTTTCGGAAATTTTGAATATATTAACGAAAGCGTATGGCCTCTTGCCGACAATCCAACTGCGGCACTCAAGAATCCGTATGAAATTTCAAGGAATATTAATAGCTTTATCAAAAAGAATAATATGATGGGCTCTTTGAAACTGAATTACAATCTGAATTTTATGAATATTGTTTCAACAACAGCCTATCAGGGAATAACAGGTTTAGACTGGAACTATGATGCAGATTTCTCCGATTCGGATTTACTAAGTCTTAAAGAAACAACTCCCTATAAAAATATTTCCGAAGAGCTTCGATTTGAAAACAATAAAGGAAATTCTCCATTGAAATGGATGGTTGGATTTTTCTATATGTATGAACGAAACGATTATGATTATGCAGGAACATTAGGTGCCAAGCATCCACAAGTTCAGCAAATTAATGCCGGAATTAATCTATTTGGTATGAAAATAAACAATTTGTCCCAAATTACAAAAGGACCTTCAAGCAATACTGATTTAGCCGCATTCGGACAAGCTACATATACTCTTTTTGAAAAGCTGGATATTACTGCAGGACTAAGGTATGAACAAGAATCAATGGATATTAATACTGTTAACAGTTATGATTATACAGGTACTTTGCCACACCCGGTACCGGGACTGCTACAGCCTGTACTTGGTTTTTTAAATGCCTTCGATACTTTGAAACGTTCTGATGCATTCACATTCCTGAGTCAAAAGTATTCAATATCATATAGATTGGATGAATCCAATATGGTTTACATCAGTGCTTCAAGCGGTTCGCATGGTGGAGGATATAACAGTGGGAACAATAAAACTGTGCCATATTATAAACCTGAAAATACATGGAATTACGAACTTGGATATAAAACAACCATGTTTGATAACAGATTGAGAATAAACACAGATGTTTTCTATATTGATTGGCAAAACCAGCAGTTACTGGCAATCCGAGATTTGTCAGATCCGCTTCAGACAATTAAAAATGCCGGAAAAACTCAGATAAAAGGTTTTGAGTTGGAACTTACTGCTTTCCTGTTTAAAGGATTCATGCTAAATGCCAGTTTTGGTTATTTAGATGCCAAATTAAAGGAGTATCAATTTACCGATAAAACAAAGGATGGCAAAAAGGATACGACTTATAACTATTCAGGGAATAAGCTTCCATTTTCGCCGGAAATAAACTCAATGATAAGTTTAAAATATGAATATCCTATTGTCATGGGTTCGTGGAGAGGCAGTCTGGGATTTAATGTTGACTATCAGTATATTGACCCTTATTACTCTTCTCATTTGGATTTATTCAAAAGTACAGCCCGAAATCTCTTGAATGCCAAAGCAGGATTTTTTACAAAAGTGTTTGATGTTTATTTCTGGGCTAAAAACTTAGCCGACTATCGCTACGTTTACGGCACAATGGAATACCGAGGTCAGCAACAGGCAATAATGGGTGCTCCAAGAACATTAGGAGTGTCCGTAGTTCTAAAATATTAATTTCATTGCTAAAAACAAACAGACTCCGGCTTAATCGGGGTCTGTTTGCTATTTTTTATCCGGGTTTTTCAATAAAATCATCAAAATTATATGAAGAAATTCCTTAACTTCCTATTTGTTTGTATTCTGCTTATTTTTGTTGTATCCTGCGACAGCAATCGCAAAAAGCCACCAACCGCCAAGAACGGAGTCCTCGACCTTCGCGGCTGGGATTTCGAAAAAGACGGAATCATCAAACTTGATGGTGAGTGGGAATTCTATTGGAAGCAATTTTTGATGTCGAAGGATTTTGATACGGTTAAGAAAAAGCATTTAATAAATGTTCCTGATAATTGGAAAGGTTATAGATGGAATGACAGTGTTCTTCCGGGAATCGGATATGTTTCTTACAAATTAAAAATTAAGTTACCACCACCAAAAGGAATTCTTGCTTTAAAAATTGTTCCATTGGGTACAGCATATAATTTTCTAGTGAATGATATAGTTGTTGGTAATAATGGGAAAATCGGAAAAACAATCTACGATGTAGTTCCTCAATTCAAATCTCAGGTATTGGAATTAAGGGATTATTCAGATTCAATTGAAATAATAGTTTGGGTATCAAATTTCCATTATAGAAAAGGTGGGATCTGGAATTCTGTTGATCTTGGCACATCTTCTCTTATACAGGCAAAACGAGACCTCAGCGTTTGTATTGACCTTTTACAGGCGGGTGGATCTTTGTTTTTATCATTGTATCTCTTGATTCTGTTCTTCCACAGGAAGCTGGAAATACCAGCTCTATTAACCGGAATTACATTAATTGCCACAATGATACGAATACTTTCTACTAATGAATATTATATAGTCAATATATTTCCTAATATAACATGGAATTGGGTGATACATTTAGAAATAGGATCTGTATATTTTGCATTACCATTATATACAGCAATTGTTTATGCTTTTTTTAAGGATGAATTTAATAAAATAGTATTTATCATTTTGCAATTTATTAGCTACTTGTTTGTAGGCACGGTTATTTTCCTTTCACCATATCAATTTTCATATACAGTACAATTTATGCCTATTCCACTATATGTTAGCCAATTAATGGTAATTTATGTTTGTTTTATTGCTGTAAGGCATAAGAAAACAGGAGCAAAAATAATTTTGATTGCTTACATATTTTCTGTAACTTCTGCAATTAATGACATATTATTTATAAATAATTATATAAATACATTTTTGAGTGCTTCATATTCATTTCTTCTGATTGCTCTATGCCAGGTATATTATTTATCTAAAAAGTCCTCAAATGAGTTTTATCAAATTCAGAATTTTTCAAATGAACTTGAAAATACAGTAAAAGAACGAACACGAGAACTAAAATTAGAAAAAGATAAAACTGAAAAATTACTAGAAACATCCGACCGTCTTCTCCTCAACGTCCTCCCCGAATCTATCGCTATTCGCCTTAAAGCAGGCGAAACTCAAATTGCTGATCACTTTGATGAGGCAAGTGTTGTGTTTATTGATATTGTTGACTTTACGAAACTGAGTGCAAAATCAACGCCACAGAAAATGGTTAAAATGCTGAACGAGATATTTACAATCTTCGATAAAATAGCGGCAAAATACGGATTAGAGAAAATCAAAACCATAGGCGATTGTTACATGGCGGCGGCAGGAATTCCAATTCCAAAAAGTGACCACGCCCAGGCAATAGCGATGATGGCTTTGGAGGTTCTACAAACAATGAAAGAATACAGGTCGGAAGATAATCAGCAAATCCAATTTCGAATTGGCTTGGACTGCGGTCCTATTGTGGCGGGTGTCATTGGCGAACAGAAGTTTATCTATGATTTATGGGGCGATATGGTAAACACTGCCTCCCGAATGGAAACCAACGGAGTAATCGGGAAGATACAATGTACCGAACGCTTCAAACAAAAGTTAACCTCCCCTTTTCCCCTCCTTGCTAAGGAGGGGACGAACGACGAAGTCGTTCAGGGGTGGTCCTTCCACGAACGCGGAGAAATCGAAATCAAGGGAAAAGGAATGATGAGGACATGGCTATTGGAATCCAATAAGGGAGAAATGCAATGAGCAAATACATCAAATTTATATTCTTACTTATCCTGACGCTTAGCTTGTTCTCATGCGACAGTAACCGCAAGAAACCACCAACAGCCAAAAACGGAATTCTCGACCTTCGCGGCTGGGATTTCGAAAAAGAAGGGATCATAAAACTTGATGGTGAATGGGAGTTTTATTGGAGTAATTTTTTGACATCTAAAGATTTTGATACATTAACAAAAAGACATTTCGCAACAATACCGAGTACTTGGAATGGTTATCTTTGGGATGATACCCCCTTACCAAAAGAAGGATTTACTTCTTATAAACTTAAGATTTTAGTAAATAAAAATCTTAAGAAATTTGCAATTTATTCTCCTGCTCAGGGAATAGCTTATAAACTTTTCCTAAATGCTCAGCTTATCGGTAAAAATGGTAAAACAGGTAAGACAAAGAAAACTTCTGAACCACAGTATAACCCTAAAATCATAGAAATCGACCTTCAAAAAGATACTAATGATGTTGTGTTTTGGGTATCGAATTTTCATTACTGGAAGGGAGGATTATGGCATACTCCGGATATTGGATTCGAACCTCAGATCAGGGATAGATGCGAAACATCCAGATCTTTTGAATATTTTACTGCAGGAGCTTTGGTATTATTTACATTTATTCTTTTTTGCTTTTATTTCTACAGACCCCAGGAAAAGTCATATTTATATTTTGGGATCTTATGCTTTGTAGGTATGGTTAGAATAATTACAACAGGAGAAATTCTCATCATTAAACTATTACCTCAAATAAGCTGGGAATTGCTGATAAAATTAGAATTATGTTCATTTTATGCAACTGCACCTTTGTTATGGTTTTATATTAAGACACTTTTTCCCAAAGATGTAATAAAGAAAATTCCAGATTTTCTGTTAGCATTTTCAATTGCAATTATTTTATTTACTTTTATATTTCCTGCATCCATTCATTCTCATATTTTATTATATGTAGAATTTTTTTATGTTATCATCTGTTTATATGTAATTTTCATTTTCATTATTACGATAGTAAGAAAACGCGAAAATTCTTTTATTTTCAGTATGGGTTATTTTATGATCATTTTTTCAGGGATAACAGAAACACTTTATCATAATAATATTATTAATTTATATTTTCCTGTATCTGTGGGCATTCTCTTTTTGTTCTTCTCACAGGCATTATTTCTTTCAAGAATGTTCTCACTTGCTTTAAAAAGAGTGGAGCATTATGCTTATGATTTGAAAAAAGAAGTTGAATTGAAAACAAAAGATTTGCGTGATGAAAAGCAAAAATCTGATAACCTCCTCCTCAACGTACTCCCCGAATCAATCGCAAATCGCCTTAAAGCAGGCGAAACTCAAATTGCTGATCACTTTGATGAGGCAAGCGTTGTGTTTATTGATATTGTTGATTTTACAAAGCTCAGTGCAAAATCAACACCTCAGAAGATGGTGAAAATGCTGAATGAAATATTTACGATTTTTGGTAAAATTGCCACAAAATACGGATTAGAAAAAATCAAGACAATCGGAGATTGCTATATGGCGGCGGCAGGAATCCCCATTCCGAGAAGTGACCATGCCCAAGCCATAGCAATGATGGCATTGGAAGTTCTACAAACAATGAAAGACTACAGGTCTGAAGATAATCAGCAAATTCAATTCCGTATTGGTTTGGATTGCGGACCAATTGTGGCTGGAGTTATCGGCGAGCAGAAGTTTATCTATGATTTATGGGGCGATATGGTAAACACAGCCTCCCGAATGGAAACCAACGGAGTAATCGGGAAAATACAATGTACCGAACGCTTCAAACATACGTTAGAACATAAGAAAATCCCCCTACCCCCTTTTTCAAAGGGGGAAAGCGAAGCAGGGGGTTTCAAATTCCACGAACGCGGGGAAATCGAAATCAAAGGAAAAGGAATGATGAGAACATGGCTATTGGAGTCAAATACGGGAGAAATGCAATGAGCAAATACATCAAATTGTCACTGACTCTTACAACTCAATTCTGCTAAGAATAACATCAAAACGATATTTATATTAAAAATTTTAGTAAAATATCGCTTATTGCATTCTCTGCAAGGCTAATGGTGCCGCATTTTTATGATGCAAAGGTACTTTTTCGTCAATAACTACACTTGTGTCCAATCCAAAAGCACTGCTATCCGAAATACTTATTTTATCTATGAATTCATGTAATTTCATAATTAACTTATCGGTGATTTTCAGATCAAAATCATAGGTATGAATTCTGTCAATCAGAACAAACTTGAAATCTCCCTGTATATGATGTGTTCTAAGCGAAGGAAAACTACTTGTAATATCAACTTCATTGCTTTGAATCATATCCTGAATGACTTTTCTGAAAAATACATTAATTTTTGGATTTATTCTGAATCCTATATGAAAATCAATTCTGAAAACAATATCTGGAACAAGTTTTGTCACTAAATATTCCATTCCGTTAGGTTCATCGGTATAGTTAATATGGATAAACCAGTACCTGTCGGCTCTTTTTGGAAATTTATTTAAAATCGAATAAACTATCTTGCTTTCAATTTCATAAATAGAATCTGCTTTGGTCAAATATACCAAGTTTGAAGTAAAACATGGTACTTTTTCATCTTTTTGCAAATCTCTTATCGCAGGTAAATATTTCGAAAAATCGGTAAACTGCAAATACCGCTTTTTGATTTCTCTTGCATCGAACCACACATACATTATTACTCCATAAACGAAAGAGAGCATAATCGAGAACCATCCGCCATGGATAAATTTATTGATATTCGCGAATAAAAATGTTAATTCGATTGTCAGAAATATACTCATGAATAATACGACGATGAAGATATTTTTATGCTTGTTCAATCGTAGATGATACGTTACCAATACTGTTGTCATCAACATCGTAATAGTAATTGCCAATCCGTAAGCCGCTTCCATTTTTGAAGATTCTTGAAAGAACAAGAGAACAAAAATACAGGAAAAGAACAACAACCAATTAATGAAAGGAATATACATTTGCCCCTTGACTTGTGTGGGGTACTCAATTTTTAATTTAGGCCATAAATTCAATTGAATTGCTTCGGAAATTAAGGTAAATGTACCGCTTAACAATGCCTGACTTGCAATTATTGATGCAAGCGTAGCAAGAATAATCCCGGGCAGAAGAAACCATTGTGGCATTATTGAGAAAAAAGGATTAGTCGTGGCGGTGGTGAGATTGGGATTTGTTAAAATCCACGCACCTTGTCCTAAGTAATTCAATATCAAAGTAGATTTAACGAATAACCACGATATTTGAATGTTCTTATAACCGCAATGCCCTAAATCCGAATATAATGCTTCAGCACCTGTGGTACAAAGAAAAACAGCTCCCAATAATATAATGCCTTCGGGAAATTCACTAAGAAAAATATAAACATAATATGGATTAAATGCTTTTAAAATGGCAGGATATTTGAATATTTCCACAAACCCGAGAATTCCAAGAACCGAAAACCAAATCAGCATTATCGGTCCGAAAGACTTACCTAATTTATTTGTCCCAAATTGCTGGAAAAAGAAAAAAAGTGTAAATATTCCTAAAACTATTGGAATTACAGGTATTTTAGGATTAATCATTCTCAATCCTTCAACCGCCGAAGTAATCGTAATTGCAGGGGTTATCACTCCATCTGCCAGAAGTGCCGCACCACCTATCATTGCGAAAATAAATAAGAACTTCTTTTTCTTTCTCAATAATGCATAAAGGGCTAAAATCCCGCCCTCGCCATTGTTATGTGCTTTTAGAGTTATTAAAACATATTTGATAGTTGTTTGGAATGTTAAAGTCCAGATAACGCAGGAAATTGCTCCGATGATAAAGTCAGGTGTTAGTCTGGTGCCGTCAATCAAGGCATTCATAACATAAAGAGGGGATGTCCCGATATCACCGTAAACTATTCCCATTGTTATGATTATGCCTATCAAACCAAACTGAGGCATACTTTTGTCTATCTTATCACTTTTTATATTCTTGAGTGTCTGATTCATCAATTTGAAATGTTTCTAAATAATTAATTTCAGAAAAGCAAAAGTACAAAACAATGAACGAATAAAAAAATGTTAAAAAGTGAAATCCTTTAAAATCCAAGATAGATCATAAATATAAAGACAACCATTCATCTCAGTCAAGATATTCCTCCTAATTACATATAAGTTTGTAAAGAACACTCTATTAAATTTCAATTTCTCCTACCTCTATGAGTTCTTTTATTTCTTTCAGACGGAGGGTTATTTCCTGTTTTTTCTCGTTTTCCTTGCCGTAATTTGTAAAGATTTGCATCATAATTGTCGTCGGACCAACAATCTTTTGCTGTCTGCTACCGTAATAATTGACGTTAATCTTATATTTTCCGGGCATTGCTTTTTTTATTATATACTCTTCCGGACCATACCCTTGGGTGAAATCTCTTGACATCTTTCCTCCGATTCGGGTTGCAGGATGACCATAATAGCAGTTTTCACCGGTTGGGTCAAATACCCATAAATCCATATCGCAGTTGTCTGCATCCCAATTAAGCACGATTCTGATATCATCGGGCATGTGCTTGATTAATTGTTTATCATATTTGCTGACATCAATTTTATCAGGATTCTTGCTGATTAAATTATTCAACTCATTTAAAGCAATGAGTTCAATTTCGTTAAATCTGCTGTCCCATTTTATTTCAGCAACTTTATATAAATTATCTGCGGCTTCTTGTAGATTTCCTTCAAGTTCCAAAGCCAAACCAAGGTCACGATAGGATTGTGGCTCTTCCTCGCGGATTTTCAGAACATCCCGGAAAATCAGTACAGCAAGTTTGAAATATCCCAGTTGTTCAAGTCTGTGGGCAAGAATCCGCATTAATTGATGGTTTTCCATTTCGAGCTCAGAAAGATTCGACAAAATCCTTAATGCCGTTTTCTTTTGGTTTTTACCTGCAAAATAATCCGAAACATCCAGATAGAAACCCGGCAAACTTCCGTAGTCTTTTTTCAATTCAAGATAAACACTATAAATCTCATTTTCACCGGCTTCTTTCAGCTTTAGCAAATAGGGTGCATCCGGTTCCCATTTTTTCAATCCGATTTTTGCTGATTTTCTAATGTTATTACTATTGGCAGTATCTGTTATCACAGAAGATTGACCGCTTCCGGAACCTCCGGTAAACCGATCGCCGACATCCAAACCATCAACTCTGATTAATGTTTCAGGTCCTCTTGAACCGCGAACTATATAGCCATCGCCTGCATTGAAAACCCCCGAGGATATACCGACAGCACTTGTAACCCCTTCTCGCTCCTCTGCATCTGCAGTAGTACTCATTCTTTGTACTGAGCCAATTTCAGTATTTTGTACGGTTTCCCGACTGGCCAAAACCATTAATTCTTCTTGATCTGTTGTAGGTTCTGCTTTTTCCAGAATAACATTTATTCTATGAATTCTGTTTGGTTCTATTGTAATAGGGATATTTGTGATTTTATAACTAACACATCTTATTTGTATTTCCCAGATACCCGGTGGAACATTTATTATATTAAATCTCCCATTTGCTTTCACGACACCACCACGAGTTGTACCGTTAATTCGCACAGAAGCACCCACTAAGAGTTGATTGTTAGTATCCTTAACTGTCCCCTGCAATATACTCCAAGAAACGGGATGTGATACTGAAATAGTATCTCCGGAGAGAGTATCATAGTAACTCACAGTTGAATTTCTTTGTGAAGTATTTCGAGAATAATTAGTAACTGAATCCTTTTTGGGTAGTAAATTTTGGCTGAAATCCATATTCCACCACTCAACTGATTTTTTAAACATATTCAGGACAGACAACTTGTGAGAGCTGTCGTCTTTTTGTTTTCTTTCGTCAATTGTTGCAAGTTGTGCAAAATATTCCTGCTTTAAATCATCCGGAGGTACGATTTTATAACGTACATAATCTTCAATTCTATCCAGGATGATAAGTGAAGTATTTCTGGTTACGATTGAAAATTCCTTGCCGATTGATGTAATTTCATCTTTATTGACTTCGAACCTCATATCGAGTTCAGATAATTTTTTAGATGCCCAAATACGGCTCAACATTCCGGAAGAAACATTATTCTCTTTTTTATTAACTGATATGGTTTCGGTAAATAATATTTTGCCTGCAATACCGAAATTCAGTTTAATTTCCGAATCGTCGCTCAACAAAATTCCCGAAAATGTAAAATTATTCATGACCGGTGTCGAAATTGAAGGGTATGTTTCTGCAATCGAACCTGATGAATATTCAACTGAAATAAATGAGTATGGGGAACTCAGCAAAGAGCTTACAGCTTTTTCAACTTGTGTATTCAGAAGATTAATATATTGCCCGCCTGTTTTCTGAGCTATATATTTCAAATAGGAATGTTCGGCGGTTTGATGAGAATTCAGAATATTGACAGGTTTGCCCGACAGCTTAATATCTTTCTCGCCAAAATTGCTTATGCCGTCGGAAGACAAAATGAATTCATCGCAATTATATTTGTCAAGTTCCAAACTGCCGAACTGAGTACCACCGTCAGCAGGAATTGTTCTTAGTTTTTCTTCCAGACTTTTCCAGTTTCCGTTGATAATATCAAATTTTTCTGCCGGTTCAACATCATTGCTAAACAGAACCAAATCAACACTGCAATCTCCGATTTTGCCAAAATATTTATTAAGAACATCAATTTCCAGTTCAATATTCCTATTCATTGCCGATGAGGAAACATCCCATAACAAACATAATTTTTTAGGCAATTCTCTTTCTGAAAATATGATTTGCGGTTGAAAATTCAGGTAAAAGTAAGTTTTTCCGTTTTGAGATTCGGTAAATACTTGTTTTTGCAGTCCTGATGAAGGTAGCATAAACTCAAACTGTTTGTCTGCCGTATAGTTTTTATAATGGACATTAGCTCCAAAATAATTATCATTTTTCTCGAAATTGATTCCCGGAATAGCATTCTTATTGAGAAGGGGCTTTTCAGGACTAAAAACCTGAACACTCAAACTGAAATTTTCCAGTAGGTCTTTGTACTGCATTGGTAAAAAATAGGTCATTCCTTCTTCATCGTTGGATAATTCATTTTCGTAAGCGATTACGATTTTTTTGCTTCCTTTTGCTGGAATAGGATATACTCTCGATTTGAATGAATTGCCTTTTGTCTGTTCCAAAAGTGCCGGGTCAATGTTATGCCTTACTATATCTTCAAATACCTGTCTGCCTTTAGCTTTTTCGACTACGACTCCTTCACGCAATTTCCCGCCGATATCCATAGCGAATCTGCTTATTACCTGACCATCTGCCAAAGGAAAATTCAATTCGCCTTCAAGCACCCTGTCCAAATCATTAAAAAAAGTCATCTCCATTGTTGTAGTTGCAAGGTTACCGATTACTTTTACCGCAATATGGAGTTCACTCATTCTTAATGAGGATTTATTCCCTTTTTCATCAATAATTGTAATAGATGGATTTTGTAACTCTTCTTTTTCGTTTGCAAAATTAAAGAATTGACAAATTATAACTAATATTGCTCCGACTAACAAGTTCTTTGTACTCTTTTTCATAAGCCCTCCGGAATTCAACTATTTAATACAATTTTTAATTATTAACAACAATCAGTTTCATGATTGCTTTGTCCTGCTTGTCTGTAATAAGCATAACTAAGTACATGCCTTCATCCAGATTTTCCAATGGAATATTTACATTATGCTCGCCTTTTGAAGCAAATTGGCTGGAAGCAATTTCCTTTATTTTATTACCTTTGATGTCGTAAAGTGCTATTGTGACGGTTCTGCTGATTGAAAGAACATAATTTAAAGAAGTAAATTTGTTAGGTGATGGATTTGGATATAATAATGATGAAATGATTGCATTGTCCGGATTAAAAGTTGAAACCGGAATCATCCTTTCTGTTTCGGTTTCCGGTTTATCGGCTGAATTAACTTCCTCCATGAGTTTTTCAACATAAAATTTGGGCAATAATTTGAGTAGTGCGTCGGTTGGTTCGTACCACAGATAAATCTGATTTTTCTCATTCTGTTTATTTTTGTCCGGTTCAAACTCAAAATAAACACAAATAAGATTGTTAGCTTTTGCATAATTGTTGACTTTTGCATTCCCGGGTTCGTTTTTTCCTGAAGAATCGGCATTTGCAGAATAGTCCTGAAGTTTGCTGAAATATGCGGCAGTTCCGGAATTAAAAACATTGACAGCAAAGCGAGGGAACACATTTGATAATTTTTCCTGCTGTTTCGGTTTGTAATTTTTCCCGGAAATTAAATTTCGGGAAATCACAATTTTTCTTGATAAGTCTGTTATTGTCCCATCTTCGTTCTGAAACGATTTATTTTCGATGTACTCAACTTGAGAGGCTTTAATGGTGATTCCCAGTTTTAGAAGTTCTTGTTCATTAAGCTTCATAAACCCTACGGACTTTATTTTCTCGGGTGCAACTACACCGGCATATATATTCCCAAAAGGAAAAAGAAAGTAAAAACTACTTGTGGTAATTATTAATCCGGTGATTATTTTACTCAACTTCTTCATATCAGCCTCCATAAATTATTATTTGTGCAATGTCATTTTTTTGGATTGTTCCGAGTCATTTCGAGCTTTCCGGTGAATAACAATCATTCTTTATTCCTAAGACACAAGAATGAACTGAAAAGTTACAAAAAAATTTTAAAATAAAGGCTTATCCTGTACATTTCAGGTCTGTTGATGAAAAGGCTATTATTCTTCTCTCAATAAGCCACAGTTCCGCATGGGGTAGAATAGCATTTATTAACGGGCTTTTAGTAAGATACGACAAGAATTCCTCCTTCATTGAAAATTAGATTGTATTTGCAGAAAAATACTTAATTTTGCATGAATTGATTTTTTGAATTTTTGGTAAATATAGATTTACGTGAATTGCAAGATATACGAAGTGAAGCAGATTATAAAAGTGGGATCAGTAAAAAAGGTGCAAAAAGCCAATTAAAAATGTCAAATGAACTTATTCGGGTAATATTAGAGGTAATACAATGAAGATTACTAAAAAACAACAAAAGCTAATTGATGAAATATTCAATCGGGTTAAAGAAAAATTCCCTGAGATTATTTTTAAGGATTTGCAAAGGGGTGCTGAAGACCCGCGAGATATATGGATTAATGTAATAGCTGATATGGATGAAGATAGAAAAATTGAATTCAGACATTATTCTTCATCAATTGGGAATGAGCTTTTTTTTAGGTATGGAATAGATATTTCTTTATTTGCAGAAAAGCCGAATAATGTTTTTGCTTAATAGTTCTAATTATTGTTAAATTTAAAGGTGAAACAAAACTTTTGATTGCCGCTTTTGGGCAATCAAAAAATAAATTTTTAAATATTTGTAAGCGTAGTCTTACTTTCGTTCTCAGATTAAAATCGCCAATTTTAAGTGTATGGAACGGTAAGAAGGCACGCCCCGGAAACGGGGCGTTTTCCTTTTTGCTTCATACACGGGTGTTTGGCGATACCTAATCTGAGGGCAATTTGTGGAAATGCCCTTTTTTTATATATAGATGGGTAAATTTTTAAATTAATTTTAGGAGGATTTGTGAAGTATTTTATTGGTCTATTTTTAGTTGCATTTTTTTTCTTCTCATGTGAAAGTTATAAGCCACCCAAAATTTACAATTTTGACCATTCAAGAGTTATTCAAAAAGATTTTGATGTCACATGGAGTAAGCTAATTCAGTGGTTTGGAAATAACAATACGCCTATTAAAACTATTGAGAAAGCTTCTGGGATTATTTCTACAGAATATAGATTAAAAACAGACGCTGTAAGCAATGCAATGGATTGTGGGACTTCTGGATTTGGAGCTACAATAAAACAAAATGGGTATACCGGAAATTTCAACATAGTTGTAGAAAAACTTTCGGAAAATTCCACAAAAGTAACTATTAATACTTTTTTTAATGGACTTAGGGATGATTTGCAATATATTGATGGAAAATATGTTAATATTGAAACCAAAATTGATTGTAATTCAACGGGTTATTTGGAGAAAGAGATATTAGATTATATTTCTAAATAGAAGCATAAATTTAATCTTCAGCCCTTCCCAATCCGAAGGGCTTTTTTTAGACAGTTCTTCTCGTCTGTATCGTATGTTAAACGGATTTTAGGATTAAGTGAATTTTAAAGATATAAAGTAACTCGCTATGTTTTACCATGAGGTTAGCACAACAATTTATTATCGCAAGTTCTTTCTTACGCAGAAAATACATGCAATTTTTTCTTTATCAATAGCCTCTTACGGCTTAGGCAGTCCTATCCCGCCCATTCTGCCCTGAATGAATGAAACTCTGCCTTCGATATACTGTGTGGGTTCGGCAGGTGACCATCTGCGGGGATTAGGCAGAACCGAAGCAAGAAGTGCGGCTTCGCGTTTAGTTAATTCCTTTGCCGTTTTACTGAAAAAATGGCGTGAGGCGGCTTCCACCCCGTAAATTCCTTCGCCAAGCTCAATTATATTTACATAAACTTCAAGGATTCTCTTCTTACCCCAGATTTTTTCAATCAGAAAAGTGAAATATGCCTCAAGTCCCTTTCGGACATAATTTCTGCCATGCCATAGGAAAGCATTCTTGGCAGTCTGCATGGTAATAGTGCTTGCTCCACGCATTTTGTTGCCATGGTGCGATGCATTATAGCGTTTGGCTGTCTCGATAGCGTTCCAGTCGAATCCGTCGTGACGCATAAATTTCGCATCTTCGCCCGAAATAACTGCCCTGAACATATTGGGCGATACATCATCGTAAGATACCCAGCTTTTTTCTATACCAATATTCCTGCCCTCGAACCACCCCTCGAAAACGCGGATAACCATCACAGGAGTGAATGGAGGCGGAATGAATTTATAGACAACAACGGTTAGTACCGAAATTCCGATAAACCCAAGAAATAACCATAATATCCATTTTAACAGCTTGAACAATTATTTTCCTTTTCAGAATTGTAATTTGAAAAAAACAAAAATATGGAATTTTCTCTAAAAATTCGATTCATTGATTAACTCGTTGAATGCTAATATGATTCTTTCTGTTCCAATTTCCCCGAGCGGTTGTCCTTCGGGTGCTGTCAAAACAATTGCATTCGCATTCATAGGGAGCCATTCGTTGTTTGAATTGTCCACCGTAGAATAGAGTGCAAGAAGTTTCTTATCATAAGCAGAAGCAATGTGAACTATTGATGTATCGGGAGTAATGACAACTTTCGCCATTGAGACAACAGCCGAAACAAGAAGCATATCAGAAGTGAGGGGAAACAAAGTGATTTTATCTTGCAATTCATTAAAGATTTTTTTTGCTTCCTTTGAATCTTCAGGTGAATAATGAAGAATAATTTTTTCATTAGACCATTTTTGTAAAATCTCATTCAGAATTTCAATATTTTTACCTGCAGAAAATCTTCGGATTTTATTGCTTGAAGAAATATTGAAAAATATAAAATCTTTAAGATTTTTTTCGCGGCAAAAAATATTTGCTTTTGAAAAGGCATCTTCGGATAAATTGATTTTTTTAGATAACTCTACCATTTTATACGGGACTTGAAAGACAGAAGATATTTGTTTTACGAGCATTTCAGCCATAAGTTCTTTATTTCTTTCGCAAGGAATCTGAACATTGAAGAAAGCAGAATAAAGCTTGTATCTTTGTTCGTTTCTTTGAGTGATTTTCAAAGCCCTTTTCCCCGCAATCAAATTGGAAAGTAAGCCGCCAAAGGTAGAGCGGGTGAAAACCCAGCAAAATACAGCGTCGTATTTTTCCTTTCTTGCTTCTGCTATTAATCTGAAAAGATTCCATTTTTTTCCGTCATATTTATATATTTTCCTGACGGCAGGGTCATTTTCGATGAAACAGGAATTTTTGGGTGTGGCGATTACATCTATTTGAATATCGGGATTAATTGATTTAAGAAAATTGAAGGCGGGTATAGAAATAACCATATCTCCAAGGCGGTCATACCTTAGGATTAGAACTTTTTTGTTGCTACTGGCAGAAACAGGAAGTTGGACTTCTCTATTTCTAAAAATCAATTTGAACAGAAAGTAAAAAAGCTTCTTGAATAATAATTCGATATTTTTTCCTATTTTCATTTTTTAGTATGTTTGCAAAAAATGCAAATATACTTATGATTGCTGTTTTTATTTACTATTATTTTAATCGGAACAAATGAAATCAAAAAAAACATTAGAAATCTGGAAAGAGTTCTTTAAGTTTAGCAGGAATCTCAAACTGACAATTATCATTGTTGGTTTGTTGGCTATACTATTATGGATTTATCCGAAATTTATAAATATTGTAGAATTGAGAAAGGGTTTCAGCTACCAAGACCCGATTTTAATTCTGTTCTGTCCTATAGATTTGACAGCATTGATATTCGTAACACTTTATCTTTCTGTAATGATTACAGTCTTCTATCTGAGAAACAAACCCATACTGCTATTAACAGGCATTACGGGATACTCGGTTCTAATAATATTTCGTATTTTGGCAATGTATCTTTTGCCGCTTGAACCGCCCAAAACGATGCTTAAATTGAACGACCCATTTGTTCAGTTTTTTGGAACAGGTCAGATGCTGACTAAAGATTTATTCTTTTCGGGACATACATCAATGATGTTTCTTTTGGTTTTATTAGTTCCGCAAAAACATATCAGAGCGGGATTAATCATCGGCACGGTCATCATAGCTGTTTCGGTTATTCTTCAGCATGTGCATTACTGCATTGATGTTTTCTCGGCACCATTTTTTGCTTTTACTTCTTTTTCACTTGCCAAAAAACTAATGAAGGTGAGGATGATTGATGTTTCTATGTGTTCCCAAAAACATGTTACAACAAAGTTTGAACCTTTGCCATAAAAATCACCGCATTCTTGTAGATGCAAATACCTTATCTTCGATACTAAAATCATATCTGAATTTGGATAATTGAAATATTTGTAATAACTTTGTAGTCACATTTAGGACAATATTATGGAAACATCTATTATAAAAATAGGAAATTCAAAAGGGCTTAGATTAAGCAAGTCAATTCTTGAGAGATATAATATCAATGAAAAGGTTGAGATTATTCTTGAGAAAGGACGAATTATTCTTAAACCAATCGAAACCCCAAGAAAGAATTGGGAAACTGCTTTCAAGAAAATGCATTCGGAAAACGATGACCAATTATTAGTAAACGATGTGTTTGACAATGAAACTTTCGAAGAATGGAAATAATACAGTATTCAATAGTTCTGGTTGACTTAGACCCGACCTTAGGCAGTGAAATAAAGAAGACAAGACCGTGCGTTATAGTTTCACCTGACGAGATGAATAAGCATCTTAACACTATTGTTCTTGCTCCTATGACAACCAACCTGAAACGATACCCAACCAGAGTTGCGATTGAATATGATGGAAAGAAAGGTATGATTGTTTTAGACCAAATTCGAACTGTTGACAAAGTCAGAATTCTGAAGGTTTTAGGCAAGCTGACAAAATCAGAGATAAAAACATGCAAGGATATTATCAAAGAAACCTTTGTGGACTGAAAAAGTATTGACTCTTTCAAAGGCTATTAAAAATGATAGTGAAGATAGTTCATTTCCAGCTTTGAAAAAGGGGGACTAAAGGGGCTTTTCGTTATTTTTTAGAAATTTCTCCTAAAAACCTTATGAAGAAAAATATTTCTCCAACCCGATTTGAAAAAGTAGAGAATAATGTATTAAATTTGTATTTTCTTTAAGTAACAGTCAATTAAATACTTGCAACAAAAAACTGAGAAACTGCCTCTTTCGGTTTCAATTATTTCCTACAATGAGGAAAAGAACATCGGAAGAACACTCGAAAGCATATCGCGAATTGCTGTCGAAATTGTTGTGCTCGACACTTACTCCACCGACCGAACCAAGGAAATAGCCGAAAGCTTTGGAGCAAAAGTATTTCATGAAGACTGGAAAGGGCATATATCACAGAAGAATTCTGCCGCCACCCGATGCACACAAGAGTGGATTCTCTTTCTGGACTGCGATGAAGTTGTCAGCCACGAGCTTGAAACATCAATATTAGAGGCAATCAAGAAACCAACAGCAAATGGTTACGAAATCAACAGAAAAACATTCTATATCGGCAAATTGCTAAAGCATGCTTGGCAACCCGATTGGAATCTTCGATTGGTCAGGAAAGACTCCTCGCCCGTTTGGGAAGGTCTGAATCCCCACGATGAACTCAAAATATCGGGTAATACCGAAAAATTAAAGGGTGATTTGGTGCATTATTCTTACAACGGAATATCTCACCATTTTCAAAAAACAATTGATTATGCCAAAACCTCTGCACAATCTTATCACGATAAAGGTAGAAAATTTAGTCTGATGAATCTGATGTTCAATCCCTGTGTGGCATTTTTCAGGTTGTATTTTTTGAGAAGAGGCTTTTTGGATGGGATTCATGGTTTGATTGCAGGTTTTAGTACTTTTGCTTATACATTTTTGAAATATATTTTTCTTTGGGAAATTGAAAAAACTAACAAATAGGAAATTTTATGAAAATTGAAGTCTCGAACGGCGAACTTGTTGATAAAGTTACAATCCTGGATATTAAGCTGAGAAAAATATCCGATACAGCTAAATTAGTTAACATCAGAAACGAATTCGAGCTATTGAATGAATCAATGCAATCATTGGGAATAGCAGGAGATTCAGCCGAATATCTGGAATTGGTTGAAATAAACGAGAAGCTTTGGGAAATTGAAGACAAAATCCGAAATAAAGAATTCAAAGGGGAATTCGACGAAGAATTTATTGCTCTTGCCCGCAGTGTTTATTTCGCAAATGATGTAAGGTCAGAAATTAAAAAGCGGGTGAACATAAAATCAGGTTCCTTTCTGGTTGAAGAAAAACAATACGTGGATTATAAGCAAGTCGGTAAAGCATGAGCGGCATTTCTGCCCGAAATCTTTGGAGCGGATTGGTTAAACTGATTTTCAGAAACAAAAGTGTTCCTTATCCGATAAAGAATGACATTAGAAAGATTCTGATTTACCGTTGCGATGCAATAGGTGATTTCATTGTTACAACACCCGTTATTCAGTTGATAAAGGAAAATTTTCCAAAAGCAGAAGTGCATTTTATTGTTTCGCCAAGAAATGCTAAATTATTGGAACACAATAATAATGTCAGTAAATTTTTCGTTTATGATGGCAAATTCTCATCAATATTAAAACTCATTCCAAAAATCCGAAAAGAGAAGTATAATATTGCTTTTACTTTTATGACTTATAAAACTTCCAAAGTTGGTACTTTGCTGAATGTACTGCTTGGAAGCAAAACAGTTAAGGTTGCTCCGGCTCATAAGGACAGAGAAGCTGAATATTCTGCTTATTTCAATATTATGATTCCTGTTGTAAGAAATTCAGCTAATCTGGTTGAATTGCAATTGAAAGTGGTTTGCGATGTTTTGGGATTGAATAGTAGAAATCAAGTAGCAAAATTCGATTTGCCCGTAAGTGAAGATGATAGAAAATATGCAGAAGATTTCATTAATCAAAAAAAGCTTGAACAATTCACTGTTTTCAATCTGTCAGCGGGCAGAGATTATAATCAATGGTCGCAGAATAAGAATATTGAATTTTTGAAAAGATTATTAATTGAGTTTCCCGATTTGAATATTGTTCTTATTGCTTCGGCTTCCGAAGCTGAACTTGGTGAAAATATCATAAAAACCTTTTCAGGCAATATAAGGCTTTTTCCTCCACCGGCAAATTTGCACAAAATAATAGCATTAATTGACAAAGCTTCTATTGTGATTTCTCCTGATACTGCAATCGTTCACATAGCCGCCGCAAAATCGGTTCCAGTTTTAGCATTCTATTCAGGCAGAACAGCTTCCCTCAGAGAATGGGAACCTTACGGAGTAAAATCTGAAATTTTAATTTCCGAAGGAGACCAGCCTATTGAAGAAATTTCTACTACTGCGGCTTTATCAGGTTTCATAAGGCTTTACAGCAGAACAGAAAAAATCTGAAAAGTGCGATATTTTCAATATTTGAATTTTTTTTGTACTTTTGCGGATATAAAATGTTTATAAAATGAAACTAACTAAAGCTATAAAATAAATGATGCTAAACTCAAGCAGAAATGAGAAAGCAGAAAAATCCGACTTTTCTCATAATGATTCAATAAGACTAACTGCTAAAAAATGAATAATATATTATTTTTCTTGCCGCTCATTCTTATTATTCCAATTTTTATTGGTTCAGCAAAACTGAGATATTACTCAGTTTTACTATTAACCTTATACATCTCTGTTATAAGTTCAATACCTGCAGTTTCAGTTCTTATCTCATACTTGCCGGCAACTTATACGATTTCATTTTTATCCGTTGAGATAACGATTGATAAACTAAGTGCTTTCTTTATTGTCCTTACCAACTTCACAATGCTGACAGGTGTTCTTTTTTCAGACGGGTACTTAAAGCCTTATTTTAAAAAGAAAGACCCGATAATTATCGCACTGCATTATATAAATTATCTTCTTTTGCATACTTCAATGCTGTTAGTTCTGGTTTTCAGAAACGGATTCACTTTTCTGATTGCATGGGAATTGATGGCAGTATCTTCATTTTTCCTGATTCTGTTTGAAGGTGAAAAGCTTGCAACATTAAAAACCGCTGTTAACTATCTTATTCAAATGCACGTTGGATTCATTTTCCTTTTGATTGGAATTCTGATATTTAATTCATCAACGGGAAATATGAGTTTTGATTCACTGAAAATATACTTTGCAAGTAATAATAACATACCCTTATTCTTTCTGTTTTTTGCAGGTTTCTCCATAAAGGCTGGATTTATTCCTATGCATACATGGTTGCCTGATGCACATCCCGCGGCTCCGTCTCATGTGTCGGGCACAATGTCGGGTGTGATGATAAAAATGGGTATTTATGGAATCATAAGAATATTGAGCTATGTGCAGTATGACCTGTATCTGATAGGCTTTACTATTTTGTCAATTTCTGCTCTATCAGGGATATTAAGCGTTATGATGGCAGTAGTCCAACAGGATATAAAAAAAGTCCTGGCTTACAGCAGTATCGAGAATATCGGAATAATCGGAATAGGAATAGGATTGGGAACAATCGGGCTGTCAATCAACAGTCCGCTCATTTCAATGCTTGGATTTTGTGGAGCATTGCTTCATGTGCTCAACCATTCATTGTTCAAATCGCTTTTGTTTTTTAGTGCAGGCTCGGTTTATAAGAACTATCACACAAGGAACATTGAACAACTTGGCGGTGTTGTTCACAAAATGCCAAAAACGACATTTTTCTTTCTTGTCGGTTCGGTAGCAATTTGCGGATTACCTCCGCTGAATGGATTTATTTCCGAAATGCTGATTTATATCGGACTTTTTTCGGGTCTTACAAGCGGTTCGTTTAATAATTCGATTCTGATGATTCTGGCAATAATTGCAATGGTTATTATTGGAGGATTAGCAATTTTTTGCTTTACAAAGGTTTTTGGAATTGTCTTTCTTGGAACCGAAAGAAAAAACCCTGACCATGAAGTTACAGAAGTCAGTAACGATATGCTTTTCCCGTTGCTCCTTATCTCATTGGCAATAGTAGCAGTCGGTATTTTTCCAATGATATTTATTAATCCAATAATTGGTGTTGTATCAAGTATTTTCAAATTAACAACCGATAATAAAATTTATTTAATTGCAGATACTTTCAGCAAAATCAGTCTTGTAAGTTTCATCCTGATTGCAACAACGGCTTCAATAGCATTTATTCGCTCAAGGGTATTGAAGAAAAACACAATCAGCTATGGTGAAACATGGGGTTGCGGCTATACTAACGGTACTCCGAAACAACAATATACAGGAAATTCATTTTCTAATACTTTCAAAGAAATTGTAAATCCTTTGATGATAGTAAAAAGAGATTACAAAAAGATTAATGAAGAAGAAATTTTTCCTGCAAGACATTCTTTCGTAACGAATACCGATGATATTTACAAAAGGTCAACTTTCGTTGTTGTTGATTTCATTATGGCTATTTTGAAAAATCTTGCTCGTCTGCAAACAGGAATGATTCAGCACTACATTCTCTATACATTCATTTTTATTTTATTTATTTTTGTTTTAATGTACCTAAATCTGATTTGATAACATTTGCTTTAATATTGCTTACTTCTTTGTTTTTCCCAGGTATAATAGTCAGGGTAAAAAGCTTGGCAAGCGGAAGAAAAGGTCCGGGGATATTCCAACCCTGGAAGGATATTCTATTGTTATTCAAAAAAAGCAGTATTTACAGTTCTACCACGAGTTTCATTTTTCAGATAGCACCGATAATTTATTTCTCCACAATCTTGTGTACAATACTGCTTGTGCCGTTTTCAAATTCTCCTGCAATAATCGGATTTAATGGTGATTTCATTCTTTTTGCCTATTTGCTTGGTCTTGGAAGGTTCTTTTTCATTATAAATGCAATGGATACAGGAAGTAGTTTTGAGGGCATGGGAGCAAGCCGCGAAGCTCTTTATGCAATGCTCCTCGAGCCTGCATTCTTTATTTTAGTCGGTTCCGTAGCTCTGCTTGCAGGTCATCTTTCAATGCAGGAATTATTTTCAAGCTTTTTACTGACGAATAATTATCATCTGATAATCCGTATAATAATGATTTACTTGTTTGTTCAGATTGCTATGATTGAAAATAGCCGTCTGCCTGTTGATGACCCCAAGACACATCTTGAACTGACTATGATTCATGAGGTAATGGTTCTCGACAACAGCGGCTTTGAACTGGCAATAGTCAAAATCAGTTCAATTCTGAAGTTTGCAATATTCGGAACATTAATCTCTGATTTGATAATAACTCCTACTTTGCCATTTGCTCTGCAAATAGTGGTTTATTTTGTTGTTCAGGTTTTGTTTGCGGCTACAATCGGACTTTTGGAATCATTCAGAGCAAGGAAAATGCTTGTCAAAAATTCTCAGTTCATTTTGAGTTTGAGTTCAATAGCTTTTGTTGTGTTTATTCTTTGTTTGTTGTTACTTAATCAGATGCTTAAATAATGAATATACTGCTCGTCATATTGTTTGCCATCATTCTGATATATCTCTGCATAACAGAACGGTTCAGGATTTATACAACACTGGTCGGTATTCAGGGTGTACTGCTGTTTATTCTTGCTTTTTTAGAGCTTGATTCATTAACCATTCCCAATTTAATCTTTGTTACTGCTGAAACTCTAATTTTTAAAGTAATTGTTGTCCCTTATTTATTAATCAGAATAATCAACAAAACAGGCAAAGAACGTGTTCATAAGAAAGAATATCACGAACTTTACTCGCTGATTTTTGTTTCGGTTGGTTTGATGCTGAGTATCGTAATTGCTTACACCATGAAAACCCAACTCATTAACACAACGTACTTCATTGTCTCACTTTTTGGGATATTTGCGGGCCTGTTTATGATTATTTCGCATAAAAAAATATTCTCTCATTTGATTGGTTTTCTTGTAATTGAAAATGCCGTATTTTTGTTGTCGCTTGCTATCGGAAAAGAAATGCCGATGCTGATAAACATTGCCATTTTGCTAGATATTTTTGCAAGTGTTTTGATTCTCGGATTGTTTGCAATGAGATTAAAACAGCATGTTGATGATTTAACTATACTTAAAGATGATTAAATGGTCTTATTAGCATTTTTTATATCGTCCGTAATTACTGCTCTGTCAGTGTTTTTGATTACAAATAAAACATTTGCCAGAACAATGTCAATCTTTTTTGCATTCATGCTTTTGGGATTGGCAGGGTATTGTTGGATGAACATAGGAAAAACAGAATTGTCCTATTTCACATTTGATAAACTCGGCGTTCTTCTTCTTTCTGTCTTGTCGCTTCTAACTTTCACGACCATTTATCATGGGTTTATATATCTTAAAGATGAAACACCAAGAAGGCACTCAATTTACCATGCGGCACTGATTCTCCTGATTTTTGCAATGGCAGGTGCATATTTAGCTAACGGTGTTATTGTAGTCTGGATATTTGTAGAAGCAACAACCTTGTCCGTTGCGGCATTAATTTATCATGACAGAACCGCAATGGCTCTGGAAGCAACATGGAAATATTTCTTCGTCTGTTCAATCGGTATCACACTGGCATACATCGGTATTCTGTTCCTCGGCTTCACAGTTAGCGGAAGTCAGATATTGCAACTATCCTTTTCGGAACTTTCCAAAATATCAATTCAAGCCGACCCATTATATCTGAAAATTGCTTTTATATTTATTTTCGTCGGATACAGCACTAAAATGGGTTTGTTTCCGATGCACACTGTAACGATTGATGCCCATTCGGTTTCACCGCCTCCTATTAGTGCTTTTATATCAACTGCACTGATGAATGTCGGATTCATAGCGATTTTCAGAATATATTCTTTGTTTTCTACTACTGTGATATTCCCTTTCATGAATAATCTGCTGATTCTTTCGGGCATTATGTCGTTGCTTATTGCTTCGGGATATATGCTGAAAGCAAAGCATAACAAAAGGATGCTGGCATATTCAAGTCTGGAAAACATGGGTATAGTTGCAATCGCTTTGGGAGTTGGGGGCATTGCTTACTATGCGGCGATACTTCATATTGTTCTTCACTCGCTTACAAAAGCAGGACTCTTCTATCAAATTGGGCAATCCCGTAAAATAATGGGGACTTATCTTCTGGATGACTCGGGAAATTATTTCAAGCTGTATCCTCCCGGAGCCGCTTCGCTTATGATAGGAATCATCTGCATAACGGCAATTCCACCATCCGGACTGTTTATTTCAGAGTTTATGCTTTTCAAGGCTATGGTCAATGGTGGAAATTATTTCTATCTGATTCTCACTGCTTTGCTTTTGTGTTTCGTTTTGTATGCATTGACCACCCGTGTTCTCCATATTCTGTTCTCAAATCCCAGAAATTCGGAAATTGCACCAAACGTCAAGATTAATCCGATTCAAACTCTTTCTCAATATTTCCTTTTTGGACTTGTTATTTATATTTGCTTTTCGCAACCTGTATTCTTAACGGATACTATTAATTCCATAATTCAAAGTTTACCGAAATAGAACAATATGCAAAGCAAGTATTTAAAAATATTGAACAACCCCTGCACCGTTAAACTATCAGATATTCCTGTTTTGGATTATTCTGATTTCAAAAATATGGTTGATATCTTGTTTTCCGATGAATCAGTTCATTGCTTGAATTACTTTGCTTTTCCAATTGACGAAAAATATAAATTTATTTGCTGCCTTGGCAATGATGCTGAAAAGAGTATTCTCATGCTTTCGCATGAACAATTAAAATCTAACAATATCAAACTTGGCTCCATTACTGCAAAGCATTTTCAATTTCATGTTTTCGAGCGGGAAATCCATGAGAATTATGGTATTAACTTTTTTAACCATCCGTGGTTAAAGCCTGTCCGTTACCCTGCGGACCGATTCAATCCCGAAAACACGATGAATAACTATCCGTTCTATTCAATTGAAGGCGAAGAACTTCATGAAGTCGGAGTCGGTCCTATTCACGCAGGAGTTATTGAACCCGGGCATTTCAGATTTATCTGCAACGGCGAAAATGTTCTGCATCTTGAAATCCAGCTTGGATATCAGCACAGAGGCATCGAGAAGTTATTTCTTGAGAAACAAAACATTCTTGGGCAAACTATTCTTGCCGAAAGTATAGCCGGTGATACAACCATCGGACACAGCACAGCATATTCATTATTAACAGAGTCCCTGTCAAATTCTGAAATCACTAACTCGCTTTCTGCCGAAAGAACGATAGCACTTGAACTCGAGAGGATTGCCGTTCATATCGGCGATATGGCGGCTCTTTGCGGTGATGTTGCTTATCAATTCGGACAAGCGGTTTGCGAAGCTCTGCGGACAATCATTATAAATACAACCCAGCTTTGGTGCGGCAATCGTTTCGGAAAGGGTTTAATCCGTTCCTGCGGAACCAATTACCCATTAACAAATGATATTATTCAAAATATTCAAAAAAATATTTCTGAAGTTGAACAGCGTTTCATGCAAATAACCGAAAGGATATTCTCTCTGCCAAGTATTCTTGCAAGATTTGAAACTATTGGCAAAGTAACTGCAAAACAAGCAGGAATGATTGGTGCTGTCGGTATGTCTGCCCGCAGTTCCAATGTAAAAAGGGATATTCGTTGGTCCCATCCTTTCTTACAATACAAACAGCTCAATTTTGAACCCGTTGTTCTAACTCATGGCGATGTTCTCTCCAGAGCAAGGTTAAGAAAATTGGAAGTTAGTGCTTCCGTTGAAATAATCAATTCCCTGATAAATAGTTTTGAAGTATTGGAAAATTATTCGAAACCTGACTATAACTTAAAATTTGAACCTTCATCTCTTTCATTATCAGTTGTTGAAGGCTGGCGTGGTGAAATCTGCCACACTGCAATAACTAATCATGACGGCAGAATCGTTCATTACAAGATCAAAGACCCTTCTTTGCACAATTGGCTGGCACTTGGACTTGCCGTCAGAGGTCAGGAAATTTCCGATTTTCCTTTGTGCAACAAAAGCTACAATTTGTCATATTGTGGAAATGATCTGTAAATTATGAATAAATTTAAGTCAAATATTGATAAAATTCTGGATTTTCTGCCTTTAAAAGAAATATTGATTTACCGTAAACACGGCAAGCAGTTTGTACCAAATCTTGAAACATCTGTTATAACAGAAAAATTTAAGGGAAGACCTGTTATCGGAAATGATATTACAACTGAAGAAAAAAGCCTACTTGTTGCACTTTGTCCTGTTGAAGCAATCGGCAACAGTCCTTTCGGAATTGATTTGGGCAGATGCGTTTTCTGTGGTGAATGTGCTTTTGCATTGCCTGAGAAAATCAAATTCACTAATGATTATAAAATTGCGGCTAACAATCGAAATAACCTGTTTATTACCGAAGGACAAAGTAGTCCGATAGAAATAAACCCTGATGAAATCCGAAAGGAAATAAAGACTTTCTTCAGGCATGCCTTAAAACTTCGGCAGGTGTCCGCAGGAGGCGACAATTCAGCCGAGATGGAACTTAATGCTATCGGCAATGTAAACTTCGACATCGGGCGGTACGGCATCGAATTTGTTGCTTCGCCGCGTCATGCTGATGGTTTGGTCATTACAGGTCCCATAACCCAAAATATGGCAGAAGCTCTTCAAATTTGCTATGATGCTGTTCCCGACCCCAAACTTATAATTTTAGCAGGAACCGATGCCATAAGCTCGGGCATTTTCCACCAAAGCAAAGCGTTAGAAAGAAGCTTTTTGGATAAATACCACATTGACCTTTTCATCCCGGGCAATCCTCCGCATCCTTTAACCATCATCAACGGAATTCTGAATCTTACAAGAAACCTGAAATTCAGGAAAAAGTAATGCAAAGAATGCTGAACTGCTATTCTTATGAATTTTGGTATTAAGATTCATTCTTTCCTGCATTTTTCTATATTACATCTTTATACTTTTTTTTCGTTAAAGATGCAATGTATATTCAGCTAACCTATTGATATTATTTCAAATAACGATTATTGAGCCATTGCATCTTTTGATTGCAATTGATGCAGTTTTGGGAATATTCGGCAAAAGTCTTGAACTGGGATTTCGGGGATTTAAGGGATGAAGAAGGTTTGATTTCCTAAAAACCTTATTTTTTCCCAAATCCTTGACCTTAGAAGCCCGAGATACCCTACGACTCTCACCTCTTACCTTATTATATTAAATTAATGTTGTAAAAACATAAAAGAAGTGTTATATTTGCATATTCT
>CAZSHX010000028.1:0-54270 GCA_964606895.1 uncultured Hyphomicrobiales bacterium | reverse complement strand
TAAGCAGTATTGACAGCCTAATCTTTTATATTGACCAATGGCAACCCCTTACAATAGGCTCGCAGGTGTGGATGCTCAAGAACCTTAATGTTGACCACTACCGAAACGGAGATTCGATTCCGATAGTACCAAAATATGGCAATTGGGAAACTTTAATGACTGGTGCCTCCTGCTGGTGGGATGATTCGGATTATTATGGCCCGTTAGTAGGTAGATTGTACAACTGGTATGCGGTCAATGATGCAAGGATATTATCACCCATAGGCTGGCACGTACCAAGTGACTCAGAATTTAGCATATTACAAGAATTTCTTGGTGGAATATCTGTCGCAGGGGGGAAAATGAAACGAGTAAATGGAGCCGTTTGGGACTCTTGGTGGTGGGAACCTAATACTGGAGCTACTAATGAAAGTGGCTTTACTGCTCAAGCGAGTGGTTGCCGAGCATATAACAATAACTATTGGTCTATGATGGAAGCCTGTTTTCTCTGGTCTTCTACAGAAAGGAGTTCGACGGAAGCGGGATATTGGTTTTTGTTTTATAAACACGCTGGTTTTGACATACATAATTCAGATAAATTTAAAGGTAATTCCGTCCGCTGTGTGAAGGATAAATAAACATCTATTTGAATCTTTCATAGATTTGATTATCGAAGTCCTGCGTCTGAACGATGCGGGACTTTTGTTTTATAAATCTCTCGCCGTATTTTACATTTAAAAATAAATTCTTATCATTTCCGACTTAATTATTGTGTGATTTTGCATAATTTCTTTGATGGCTCAAAAGACTCCAATAAGATGGTGTAGTTCTTCGGAGTTTGATTTTAATTCATTTTTCATTGCAGTCAGGAGAAAACTCATGATTTTGACCTTTGGCTCACAATTTTCCCCTCTCGTTGGAGACTTTCACTCCTTAGCACTGTGCCCTGCCGGGTGCACAAAACAAAAGCCTGACTCAATCAAATGAATCAGGCTTTTTCATTATTTTATCGGAAATAGCTTTACTCTATGTTTGCTACTTGTTCTCTGATTCGTTCGAGTTCTTCTTTCACCAAAACCACGTTCTGAGAAATTTCTGCGTCGTCGGATTTTGAACCTGTTGTGTTAATTTCTCTGTTCATTTCCTGAAGCAGGAAAGTGAGTTTCTGACCGATTGGTTCGTTGGATTTAATTGTTTCGTAGAAAAACTTTATGTGGGAACGCAAACGGACACATTCTTCGGAAATATCAAGTTTGCTTGCCTGAACAGCAATTTCCATCTGAATACGGTTTTCATCAATCTCATCACTTTCGAAAAGCTGTGCTATTCTCTGACGGACTTTATCTCTTTCCAGAGGAATTCTCTTTAAGCCCAAACCTTCAATTTTTTCGGTGATAGTTGAGATTTTCTTCATGCGGGCTTGAATGTCCTTCAAGATTTGCTGACCTTCCTGAGTTCTCATTTTTTCAAGTTTCTTCAAAGATTCCTGAACGGCTTTTTTAACCACAAGCCATTCCTGGTCGCTGTCAACACTATTTTCTTTTGGTGTGAGCAAATTGGAAAAATGAAGAACGTGGTCCATAGTCAAAGGCTCCTTGATTTTCAATTTTTTCTTTAGGTCAGTCAGAGACTGAAAACATGCAAGAACTGCATTTTCGTCCAAAGAAAACAGTTTCAGGTTTTCTTCATATTCCAGCGAAATGCTCACAGTTACCGTTCCCCTTGAAAGAAACCTTTTAACTGTGTCTCTGATTTCAATTTCGCGGTGGGACAAAGTTTTCGGGGTTCTTGTATTAATTTCAAGATACCGTCCGTTAAGGCTTTTCAGTTCTACCGTTGCCTTAATTCCATTTTCAGCCGCTTCAAATTTGCTGAAGCCTGTCATGCTTTTTATCATAAATTCAATTTCCGATTTTTTATAAAAATTTATTATTATTCAATTTCATTTCAAGTTCAAAAGTCTATCAGTATTTCCTGTAATCAGCTACATAGCTTGCATAGTTCACTGTCGTTGAAGTGATTCGTTCAATTTCCTTGTCCGAAAGCACTTTGATGATTTTTGCAGGTACTCCGGCAACCAATACGCCTGCAGGAACTTCAAATCCTTCCCGGACAACTGCTCCTGCGGCAACAAGTGCATGAGAATTTACAATCGCACCGTCCAGAACCGAAGCACCGATACCAATCAGACAACTATCTTTCAAAGTACAGCCATGCAAAGTTGCAGAATGACCTATCGAAACATCATTGCCTATAACAAGCGGAAAAGTATCGTTGGTAACATGAAGCATTGACAAATCCTGAATATTTGTCCGCTTGCCGATTCGTATATAATGCACGTCGCCGCGGATGACGGTATTGAACCAAATATTAACATCTTCCTCAATTTCCACATCCCCAATGATTTTCACACCTTCGCAGATAAATGCTGAAGGGTGGATTTTTGGAGTCATACCTTTATATGTGATAATACTGCCGTTGTTTCCTGTTTCAATTTTCATATAAGTAATTCATTTATACACAATAAAAATAATTACAAATTTATGAAATTCGCTTAAATTATACCTTACTTAATTAAAATTTGACTGAATTTTCTTAATTTGCATTCTTTAAGAAACCAAATTCAGAAAAAGGATAAAATGAAAACTAAGATTGAACCTTTTAAAATTAAGACAGTAGAAGAAATACCGATTTTAAGCTTAGAACAGCGTCAGCAACTAATTAAGGATGCATGTTACAATACGTTCGCCCTGCGTTCGGAACACATTACCATTGATATGCTTACCGACAGCGGGACAACTGCAATGAGCAGTAAGCAGTGGGCGGCATTGATGGATGCAGATGAATCCTATGCAGGCTCCAGAAGTTTTTACAAGTTCGAGAGTGTACTTCAGGAGATTACAGGCTTCAAGCATATTATTCCCACCCATCAGGGCAGAGCCGCAGAACGCATTCTGTTTAATATTCTCGGTGGCGAAGGAAAAATCATTCCTAATAATACTCATTTTGACACTACCCGCGGAAATATTGAGTTCACAACTGCCACAGCAGTAGATTTGCCAACTGCAATCGGAACTGACCCCGAAGCTATTGCCGATTTCAAAGGCAATATGGATATCGAAAAACTTTCAGCTCTTTTCGAAACAAGCAGAGAGCATATTCCCGTTTGCATGATGACAGTTACTAATAACAGCGGAGGCGGTCAGCCAGTTTCGATGCAGAATATCCGCGACACAAAAGCCCTTTGCCAAAAATACGGGATTCCTTTTTTCCTTGATTGCTGTCGTTTTGCCGAAAATGCTTACTTCATCAAATTGAGAGAAAAAGGCTACGAAAATAAAACTATTAAAGAAATCTGTCAGGAAATGTTCAGCTATGCCGACGGATGTACCATGAGTGCCAAAAAGGACGGCCTTTCGAACACAGGCGGATTTATCGGAACAAACGACGACAAACTTGCCGAGAAAGCAAAAATTCTTCTCATCGTTACCGAAGGTTTCATAACCTACGGCGGACTTGCAAGAAGAGATTTGGAAGCTTTGGCAGTTGGATTCCACGAAGTGCTGGACTTTAACTATCTGGACTACAGAGTTGGTCAGGTGAAATACTTTGGCGATAAACTAATGGAAAACGGTGTGCCGATTCTAATGCCGACAGGCGGACATGCTGTTTACCTTGATGCAAAAAGATTTGCCCCGCATATTGCACCTGAATTTTTCCCCGGGCAGGCTATTGCCGCTGAAGTTTACAAAATCGGTGGAATTCGCACAACTGAAATTGGCTCGGTTATGTTTGGCAAAACAGACGCAAATGGCATGCACATTGCCCCGCCGATGGAACTTGTCCGTTTTGCAATTCCAAGAAGAGTTTACACCAGAAATCATATTGATTACACGATCGAAGCAATCACCGAAGTTTACAACAACAGAGAAAACCTCCGCGGCATGAAAATCGTTTACGAGCCGCCAATGCTTCGCCACTTCACCTGCAAATTTGAACTGATATAAAGACTATTTGATTTAATGACTTAAAAAGAAAGGCTGTCCTAAAAGGGGCGATCTTTTTTTTGTCTGAACTGGGATTTCTGGGATTTTTGGGATTAAGAGGAATGAAGAAATGATTTTCCTATTAGATGTCCTACATCTGGCAGATGTAGGACATCTTTCCAATATATCTTTTAAAAATCCTTGAAATCATTTAATCCTAAAAAACCGTGATTCAGACATTCCCAAGCTCAATCCTCGATAATCAGACAATTTTCATTGTTACGTAGTTACAAAAGGTCGGTAGAAAAAAGCACCCCCCAAGAAGTACCGTCCCGGATGGGACGGTAGAATTATGTTAACCCTATTTCTACCGAGCTTATGTGCCTAACAAAAGTTGAGATGTTTAGTTGCTTAGGCGTTTGGTTGTTGAAGAGTTTTAACCTCGTTCCCAAGCTCCCGCTTGTGAACAAGAAAAAAAGAATTACGTTAATCCTCTTTCTACCGAGCTTATGTGCCTAACGGCACAATAGCAAATTTAATTACCTTATTTCAATAGCAATAAATAATCATTATTTTCGTATATTTCTGGAGAAATCGTTCTTTGAAAGTTTGTCAACCTCACTCCTTCCCTCTCCTAATTTATTCCCTCACGGTAGAAGTTTCCTCCTCCTGTTCTTCAATTTGCTTTATTAATATTCAATTACTCTAAGAGGACAGGAGGCAACTCCTGACCGAAGATATAATTTGTTGAAAATGTTCTCTAATTAATTGAAAATAACAAATAACTCATTTTTTACAAGCAGTTTGTGGATTATTCGTGCTAAATATTCTTTGATAAATTACAATTTTTCATTAACTTTGGTAAGTGTAATTTATGTATATTTCTAATGTTTTTCAGGAGATTTATTATGAAATCTGTTTTTAATTTCATTATTCTTTTTTTGGCTTCAATTTTACTTTTTGCATCATGCAGTAAAGACAACCCAACATCACCAAGTCTTAAAACAGGACTTGCCGGAACATGGATTGTTACCCGCACAATAGTCACTCCGACAGTTGATTTCCCAAACGGTTATCAGGATATTCAGGAATGGAAATTTACGGTTAATGGCGAAACTGCCGTAATTACAACCTCTGCCGGTTCGATGAACGGAACATGGACAAAATCAAAAGATTTCAATTACGACCACTGGGTTTTCGAGGCGACCGGTACTGATCCGCGTTTCGGCACTCAAATAAAAGTAAGGGTTGAGATTATCAACGTTGATAAATTAAAAGGTACAAACGAAACTTACTACTGGGATGCAAGTTTATCAAGTTTTGTAATATCCGATGCATTCAGTATTGAGGGTGTTAGAAAGTAGTATCCTCAAATAAATAAAAAAGGCTGTATTCCTCAGAACACAGCCTATCTCAAAATCATAACTATTTTATGATGATGAAGTACTCAATGCTATAGACGAGATAATAGGTCAAAAAGTTACAGGAAAATTTCATAAACCGTCATATATTTAAATCAAAATAAAATAATGCCGTTATTTCATTTTATTTGCTTTGAAATTTGATAAATTATTTGTAAGTTTGGGCAACTTTTAATACTAATTGGTAGCTGATATGAAAAGATACATATTTTTCATTGCAACCCTCTGTCTCATAATTGCGGCAATGTTCGGCTGTAAGGATAATCCCGTTAAACCGGTTACTGCTCCGCAGGACACAACAAAAACCGATTCTTCATCTAAAAATGGAACAAAACCGAAGATAATTAGTTTTAGTCCCGAAAAAGGTTTTGACGAATCTATTGTTGTAATTACAGGCAAGAACTTCGGTACTGATACCTCAAAATTCAATGTATATTTTGACCTTAAAAAATGTCAAAAATTAAAACTGACCTGGGATAGCACAAATTCTTTCCTCACAGTAAAATTACCTGCTAAATCAAAATCAAGTAAATTTACAATCTTCAGAGGTGACAGTTCGGATGAATCGGAAAAGGAATTTACATTTATAGAGAGGGAGGTTGTAGAGGTTCTGCTTAATAATGCCTATCCCCGTTCGGGATGTTCCGGTGAACACTTTTATATTAAAGGCAGGAATATGACAATGATTAAGGATGAGCTTAAGTTGTTTATGGGCGATAATCCGATGACAATCGAAAATATTACTGATTCATTAATTACTACAAGATTTGTTGGTAAAGGAGAGTATTCAATAAAGGCAGTTTACGGTGGTCAAACTTATGAGTCGGATAATTATGGTGACCCACGCCGATTATACTTGGCAGGTAGAATTAAAATTATTTCGGTAAATAAACTTATGGCACGTTCGGGTGATACCATAGCAATTTTATGTAATTATTTTGGTTCAGAACAAAAGCCAAAGGTTTATTTCGGGAACGTAGAAGCGGTTGTATTAAGTACATCCAATGCTTTTTATCAATACGTTGGGAATAATGATTATCCTGAACTTACTCCAGGTTCAGTCGTTTGTATTGTCCCTCAGAATCCGGATCCATCAATTTCAATAGAAGGTAATTGTGGGACTGCTTCCTATTATTATCGAGGGTTTATAAACACTAAAGTTATATCTGCTTATGCGGAAATTTCTAATATAAATTGTAGGTTTCATCGAATAGTATCTACTCATCCGGATACAGTAGAAAAAGCGTGGAATGAAATTTTTCCAATTGCTTCATTGACTTTATTTGACAATGAGACAAAAAAAGCAAAGTTGAAAAGTCCCAACTATTCTGAATCCCCAAAGAATGGGTCGTCTTATGATTTATTCCTTGAAAACACAACAGATTTTTCTTTTACCTATGATTATAATATTTCAACTGAAGGTCACACAGGATATGCGGCGATAAGAACTTCTGTTCTGAAATTTAAAAACTTTAAAAAGTTTTCTGAAGACGACAACCAAATCATATATGAATTGAGAGGACAGGAAATTGTTACTAATGCAGTTGAAGTTATTGACAAATATGATTACTGGAGTACCATTTTCCGCTACCATACAACGGCATCGTATTTCCTAAATTTCCTGGAACAAACAAACGACAGCTTTATTAGAATTTATCTTCAAAAGAAGTGAAGGGATTTCTGCTCTAATTGAAAATAATTGTCTTGATGGTATTTAGCCTTATAATAAAATATTATTAGGTGCGTCAAACTTATTAGTGTTTAATTTTGGAGCGAAAATGAAAGTAAAAGAAATTTTAAAAAGCAAAGGTGCTTCCGTTTATACAATCGGCAAGGACAAAACTCTGGCTGATGCAGTTAAAGTGCTTTCAAATAATAATATCGGTGTTTTGCTTGTCTTGAACGACGACGGAAAAACAATCGGGATTATCAGCGAGCGAGACATTGTTCGGGCTGTGTTCACCAATCAATCCGGCTTTTCCAATCTCAAAGTCAGCGAACAAATGACCGGTAAACTTATTTTCGTAGAACCCGAGGACGATTTGAACTATGTAGAAAAAATCATGACCGAAAACAGAGTTCGCCATTTACCCGTTTTTCAGGATGGTACTCTTGTCGGATTAATCTCGATTGGTGATATCGTCAAGACACAAATAACCGACATGCAGACCGAGAACAAATATCTTATGGACTACATCAGCGGAAATGTAAAATAGTTATTTTCCGCTTTTTGCATTTAACATCAATTCCGATGAGCAAATAGCTTATTGGTTGATTCACTTATCCGGGGATTCTTCTTCCATTTCGTTTCGCCATATTTCAAAATTGGAAATTGCTTGATTCTTTTTCTTGCCATCTGCCCAAGTCCCTGAATCTCTAAGAAATATTCCCCTACCCACTTTTTTCGAAGAGGTTAAGGCATTTCTCTTATTTGCATTATGCTAATAAACTTTACCTCGAATTTCATTATCTCCAAAATGCGTCTTCAATTCTATTTGTAAAAAGATACGATGTAACAGAAATTAATAGCAGGGTTATTTCTTATCAGTCGGACTTCCTTTTAAAGCATTGCCTTCATTGTTTTTTTCTTTCCATTTCACATCGTAATAACCGGGACGGTCTTTGATGACCTGTTTGAGGAAGTCACTTCCATATCCTGCTCCTTTGGGGTGTCTGCCGTATTCTACATTTACGTCATTAATATAGCCGTCATTGTATTTTGTTACCAGATATGTCCATAAATCTCTCCAACGGTCAACAAGCTGGTCAGCCTGAGAATTGGAATAATCGGTAAGATATTCAACAGCCAAATCATTATTGGTTTTGCTCAGTTCAAGTGCCGCAGATTCGACAGCAGGCTGAAATGCGTAATATTTATTTTCAATTTCGCTCTGAACTTTTTGAATATCTTTGATAACATAGGAATATTTCGTGTAGGCAAGATTAGCAACAAGATTGAAAACCCAAAAGCCTGATTCAAAGGAAAATTCTTTAATGCTTGCACCTGTGAAAACTTTTGGTGCCCTTGTTATAGAGCAGTAAAGAGGCATATAGACGGTTGTGTAGTTATCGTCAACGCCATACCAGTGAATACCGCCGATTTGTCTTGGAAGCCAGGAACGCATCTGGGAAACCATTGCAAATGCTGTTTGCTGAGTTGATATTGGTCTTTCCCATGCGTATTCGCTGACTGTATCTCCGTCAACTTTCCAGGTTAAACCTTTCCAGCGAACAGGACAACCAAACGGACCGCCGGCAACCCCTTTTGCCAAATCGTAGTCTGTTCCGTCAAAATGGTCTCTCATCAAAGCAATAACATCTTTAACCGCAAGTTTTTTGTCGGGTTTTACAAAAAGCGGATATGGTTCGGCACCCTTCACAGCTCTCCAATAATCATCGGAAAAATTCTGGCTCGGAGCGGCACGACGAAAAATACTCCAAACTCTACCTTCGCAAAATAAGAGAGAACCGGGAGTTGGCGGGTCGAACACATCAGCAAAACGGAAAGGACCATCCTCTTTTTTATATAAACCTTTATTTGTAGCAAATTTGATAATATCTTTTGAGTACAAACAATTTTCAGGATCATCTAACGGAAATTCTCTGATTCTGGGTCTGTTAGCATGAGCGGCGATATAACCGTCGGGTATTCTTCGGGCAACCCACAAAGCACCTCTTTCCTGAGGTCCTCTGCCGATCATATCCATAATCCATGCTTCATTCGCATCAGCAATCGAGAAAGACTCACCGGATGAATAATAGCCATATTCTGCCACAAGGTCAGTCATAACTTTTATTGCTTCTCGAGCAGTTTTTGACCTTTGAAGTGCAATTTGCATTAAACTTCCGTAATCAACTCTACCGTTTGTATCTCTTAGTTCAGGTCTTCCACCATAAGTAGTCTCACCAATAGAAACCTGATACTCATTGATAAGTCCGACAACATTAAAAGTATGTGCCACTTGTTTAATTTTGCCAAGATACTTATGAGTATCCCAGTCGTAAACATCCATCGAGTCACCTGCTTTATAATCAGCAGGAGGAGAAAAATATAATCTTTCCATAAATCCGCCGGCATCAGCATTGTAAGATACAAAAACAGAACCATCCGCCGATGCACCTTTTGTAACGATGATATTAGTACAAGAATAAGAATTGCTGTTGAGCAGTAATACTAATAAAGAAAGAGCTAAAAATACAAGAATACGATTTTTCATTGCTTACCCAATTTATTTTATTAAAAAAATGTCCCCTGAAATTTCTTCAAGGGACATTTGTATATTTCTTTTTGAAAAACTATTTATTTATTATCAATTGTTGAGTCTGGCTGAAATTACCAATGGAAACTTTAATCAGGTAAATTCCGGAATATAATGCTTTTACATCAACATCAAGAGAATTAGCCCCAATAATAAGTGATTTTGGGACATAATTTACAAGCTCGTTCCCAATAATGCTGTAAATTTTTGCAGAAACAATTTCATCTTTTGGAAGATTAAAACTAATTTTTGCTAAATCATTTGCAGGATTAGGTGTGATATTTATCTGATATACTTGTGCAAGCAGATTATCAGTAACAGAATTAATCAGGGATTTGAATTTCCATGGATCGGACCATGGACCTTTCCCTGCTTCATTTTTGCCTCGGACTCGCCAGAACATTTCGGTATTAAAGGGTAGGTCAGTCAAGTATTTTGAGTTTGCAGACAAATTAGTATCGCTGAAAATGATTGTTGGTAAATCGAATTGATTATCATTGGCAATTTGGAATTCATAAGCATCAGCTCTGGGTACTTTAGACCAAGTGAAATTAAGAGTAACAGGAGCATCTTTTGTATCATTAGGCGGCGTTAGAAGTATGGACATATCAGAAGGAGCCATTGCTAATGTTTTAAAAGTCCATGTGTCTGACCAACTGCTTTTTCCTGTGTCATTGATTGCAGCCACTCTCCAAAAATAACTTTTTGAGTTTTCTAAATTGGGCACAGTATATGTCGTTTCTGTTAAATTATCAAGATTGACAATAGATGGTTGAAAATCTTCGAATTCAGAAACCTGAAGATGATAGAAAGAAGCACGGGTTGCTGAATTCCAGGTGAGCTTAATTTTAGTATCCAGACCTTCAGAATTATTAGCAGGTAAAGCTAAAGTGGGAATATCAGGACCTAAGCCCCCTGTTGTAAATGAAAAGACTTTTGACCATGCACTTTGTCCCTCGAAATTTGTGCAATATACTCTCCAAAAATATGTAGTACTTGTTTCCAGGTCTTTATCACTTGAAAATGAATTGGTGGGTAAGCCGGTTCGACCAATCAATACATTCACAAAATTTATGGTTTTCGAAAGTTGGAAAACATATTTTTCAGCTCCGGCAGGTGCTGACCATTGGAATTTAGGATTTGTGGATTGTTTGGTTGATTGATCTGCAGGAGCTTGCAATGTCGGCTGAAGGAGCATTGTTTTATATTCCCATGTCGAAGACCAGAGACCCTGGCACATTAAATAATTTGCTGTTACCCGCCAGTAAAATGTTTTATTGAAATTTGCAAAATTCATTGGATAAGAAAGCAAATCTGTCCTCTGATCTACCAAATTTACTTTGAAATCGGGAAAATTTGATATTTGAATTCTATAAGACATATCAGTACCAAGTGAACTCCATTTGAAGATAACGGATACCCCACCGGAGTCTTTATCCAAAGGGAAAGTTCTTGTCGGGGCATTAGGTGCTGTAGTTAATCTGAAAGTATCAGACCATATTCCGGAATTGTTGCCATCTTCAGCCCTAACTCTCCAATAATACATTTGCATTCCTTTTGGCAAAGAAAATGTGTCGCTTGTGGTTAAGATTTTATTCTTATTGAAAATTAACTTATTGAAATTATTGTCCTCGGCTATTTGAATTCTGTAGGAAGCGGCATCATTAACACTTCCCCATTCGAACCTTGCAAGAAGAGGAACACACAATGAATCTCTTCTGGGTGTCATCAAGAATGGTGCAGTATATAGAGTTTTAAACGTATAAACTGTACTCCAGTCCGTTTCGCAACCAGTGTATGATGCTTTTACACGCCAGTAATAATCCCGGTTAAATGAACCAAGATTAATTGTGTCTGAAGTAGTATTTACGAAGTCATCTATAACCGGACTCAAGAAAACTGAATCAGGAGCAACCTGTACTTGATAAGATAATGGATTTCCCGTTGCTGACCATTTTAATGGGATCAGAATGGAATTCCCAACTGAGTTGTTAGCCGGAGAAACCGGATTGGGTGGAGCCTGAGCAGTAGTAAAACTTCTAACCGATGACCAGTCACTGGTACAAGATGCATTCACCGAGGCAACTCTCCAGTAATACCTTGTATTGTAATTTGGTAAAGTAACATCTTGTGTATTCGATGAAATATTGACCATATTTATAACAGTCGAGCTGAAATTGCTAACTGTTGAAACCTGAAGATTAAATTGAAAACCCGGATTATTAAACCATCTCAAATTAGTTTTTTTCAATTGGCAGGTTGCATTATCATCAGGTCCGGAAAGATAAGGAGCCGGGTACTTAGTAGTAAAAGACCAGATCGCAGATGAATCCAGTGGAGGAGGAATACCCCCTCCGGAGAAAAGAACTCTAACGCGCCAATAATACTGCGTACCATCCATAAGAGTTACGGTTGGTAAATAAGAAGTATCTGTCTGGGTTCCCTGAATTATAATCGGATTAGACAGATCTGCTGAATTAGAAAGGATTACGGTAAAATATGCAGCATTTGGAACCGAGTGCCAAATCAATGTGTCATTCGGAGAGAAGCAAGTTGAATTGTTCGCAGGTTTGGCAAGAATTGGTGCCGCGGCATGAACAATTGGGCTAAACGCTCCAGCAAACAAAATCAGATGCAATATAATCAACAAATTGCGAATTTTTATCTTCATTTTTCTTCTCCAAGTATTTATTTTTAATAATTTTTTTCTATTTTTTACATTTAAAAATAATTCTTTCAATTTAAGAATTATATAATCTATTAATTTACACAAAATTTGCAAAAAATTAACAAAAAAATATTTGAATTTTAAAAAAATATTTTCAATAATTATTTTTATTTCACGTCATTATGTTAGCACTCGATGACGAAGAGTGCTAATTTGTAAATACTTTTTCAAATTGTGCAAGTTGTCCTACAACATTAACACATGAAAAGGTAAAAAGTTAAAAAATATTTTAATTATTTTTAAAAAACATTTTATAAGGAGTAGAATTATGAATCTAACACCATTGCACGACAGGGTTATCGTAAAACCGGCAGAAGCTGAAGAAGTTTCAAAAGGCGGAATTATTATACCCGACACAGCAAAAGAAAAACCTATGCAGGGCGAAATTATCGCAGTCGGAAAAGGTAAAATCAACGACGAAGGCAAAGTTACACCTTTGCAGGTTAAAGCCGGAGATCAGGTGCTTTACGGCAAATATGCAGGAACTGAAGTTTCAGTTGACGGTAACGAATATTTAATGATGAGAGAAGCAGACATTTTTGCTATTATCGGATAATTTTAAACAACAAATAAATCAAACAGGAGGAAACTATGGGAGCTAAATTAATAAAATATGATTTCGAAGCCCGCTCAATTTTAAAGAATGGTGTTGACCAACTTGCCGATGCCGTTAAAGTTACATTAGGTCCAAAAGGTCGTAATGTTATTATTGATAAAAAATTCGGTCCCCCGACCGTTACAAAAGACGGTGTTACCGTTGCTAAAGAAATTGAACTTGAAGATCCGATTGAAAACATGGGTGCCAATATGGTTCGCGAAGTTGCTTCAAAAACCAGTGATGTTGCCGGCGACGGAACAACAACAGCTACAGTTCTTGCTCAGGCAATTTACCGTGAAGGTCTCAAAAATGTTACAGCCGGTGCAAATCCAATGGATTTGAAACGCGGAATAGATTTAGCTGTCGAAGCCATTACTGCAGAACTTAAAGCCATCAGCCGTGAAGTTGAAGGTAAAAAGGAAATTGCTCAGGTTGGTTCGATTTCGGCTAACAACGATAAAACCATCGGTGATTTGATTGCCGACGCAATGGAAAAAGTTGGCAAAGACGGTGTTATTACTGTCGAAGAAGCCAAAGGTACCGACACTTCAATGGAAGTTGTCGAAGGTATGCAGTTTGATCGTGGATATTTATCTCCTTATTTCGTCACAGATGCCGAAACAATGGAAGCAATTCTCGAGAATCCTTATATCTTGATTCATGACAAAAAAATCTCAGCAATTAAAGACCTTCTTCCAATTTTGGAAAAAGTTTCTCAGGCAGGCCGTTCCTTGCTTATCATTTCCGAAGATATTGAAGGCGAAGCACTTGCTACTTTAGTTGTTAACAAACTTAGAGGCACATTGCGTATTGCCGCAGTTAAAGCCCCGGGTTTCGGCGACAGAAGAAAAGCTATGCTCGAAGATATCGCTGTTCTTACAGGTTCGGTTGTTATCAGTGAAGAAAAAGGCTTTAAACTTGACAATGCTACATTAGCTTACCTTGGTACTGCCAAAAAAATCGCTATTGACAAAGACAATACAACAATCGTTGAAGGTGCCGGCAAATCTGAAGACATCAAAAAGAGAATCAACGAAATTAAATCTCAGGTTGAAAAAACCACAAGCGAATATGACAGAGAAAAACTTCAGGAACGCCTTGCCAAATTAAGCGGGGGTGTTGCTGTTCTTAAAATTGGTGCTTCAACCGAAGTTGAAATGAAAGAAAAGAAAGCAAGAGTTGAAGATGCTCTCCACGCAACAAGAGCCGCAGTCGAAGAAGGTATCGTCCCAGGTGGCGGAGTTGCTTATTTAAGAGCTGTTAGAGTTTTGGATGCAGTAGTAGTTGAAAATTCCGACCAAAGAGTTGGAGTTGAAATTATCCGTCGTGCAGTCGAAGAACCTATCAGACAAATTGTTACTAACGCAGGTCTCGAAGCTTCTGTAGTTGTTAACAAAATCAAAGAAGGAACCGGTGCTTACGGATTCAATGCCGCAACAGAAGTATACGAAGATTTACTTGTTGCCGGTGTTATTGACCCCACTAAAGTTACACGCGTTGCTTTACTCAATGCCGCTTCAGTTACAGGATTACTTCTTACAACTGAATGTGCAATTGTTGACAAACCACACAAAGATTCAGGTATGCCTTCAATGCCTCCCGGTGGCATGGGCGGTATGGACGGAATGTATTAACAGATACATTTTAATCTTTCGAAATATCAAACTTCCCGGAAGCCTCGGCATTCGGGAAGTTTTTTTTTAAGTACCCGAAGAGATTAAAAATTCCTTCGCAATGAAACAATTAATTTTTATTAATTCTTTTAAATTGATATAAGATAGGTACTAACATCGGCTATTTATGAAAAAATATTAATAAAATTTTTCTTGTCTTATTAAAATATATGACTTATATTGTTTCTTCTAAGAATGTCATTTTTTTTGAGAAGATATTTTTCATTACTTTGAGAGCGAACATGAAGAAAATATTTTATTTGTTAATAGCCGCAGTACTGTGTTTCAACGGTTTTACCGATTACTCTTTTGCAAAGAACAAAAAAGTTGCACCGAAACAGAGCAAGGAACTATCCGTCTTTCCGGACGAATATTCAGAACTTGACGAAGTTCCTCTGCCGTCCAAGACTAAAGATAAAGTTGTTTTGAAAAATCTTGAAGAATCCAGACAAAAATATCTGCAGGCTTTGATTTTCATCGAAAAAAGCGACACAACCAACGCCGCCAAAAATTTTGAAGAAGCCATAAATATTCTCAATAAGCTTGTCAATTATCCCGGAATTGAACAAAACGACGATTTTACCGATTTGGCTCAATCCATTATTGAAGATTACGAAAGCTTTATTCAAAGCATAGATAACTTAAATGAAAATTCTTCTCTTTTCATTATTCGCGATAAACTTCTTCAGGAAGTTGAATCATCCAAAAATGTTAAAGCTCCTTTAATCCAGCCCTTGACTATTGTTCAGGATACCATTTCTACTACTCCCATTGTAGAAAAAGTCATGGAACAGACTTTCCAGATTCCATTGGTAACAAATGATTTAGTTCAGAAAAATATCACCTTCCTAACAACAGGCAAACCCCGCAAAGTATATCAAAAATGGTATGAGCGTTCCTCAAAATGGTTCCCTATGATTAAGCAGGTAGTAAAAGAAGAAGGAGTTCCTGAGGAAATTATGTATCTTGCCATGATTGAAAGCGGATTGAATCCATTAGCTGTTTCAAAAGCCAAAGCAGTGGGTATGTGGCAGTTCATTCGTTCAACAGGCGAACAATATGGTTTAAATGCAAACTCCTCGGTTTGGCTTGATGAACGAAGAGACCCAGAAAAATCAACAAAAGCGGCTATCAAGCATCTTAAAGATTTATACAATGACCTTGGCGACTGGCACCTTGCCCTTGCCGCATATAACTGCGGTGCAGGCGGTGTTAAAAGAGCAATCAGAAAGAGTAATCTCGATAAACCTGATTTTTGGCAGTTGAGACCTTTTTTACCAAAGGAAACCAGAAATTATGTTCCTCAGTATATTGCCGCCGCTCAAATTTCTCTTGACCCCGAAAAATATGGTTTCAAGAAAAGCGATATGCAGTTTATGGATGAATATAAGTACGAAACTTATGGAATTAAAGAACCCGTCAGCTTGAAGGCTTTGGCAAAATGTGCTAATATTTCCCTTGAGGAACTTCAGGCTCTTAATCCCGAATTAATCTGCTCCTGCACACCTCCTGATGCTCAGGAATACAAACTGAAAATCCCTGTCGGAGTTAAACAAAGCTTTATAGCAACTTATGCCACACTAACTCCCGAAGAAAAACAACCCTGGGTTTCTCATACAGTTCAAAAAGGGGAATCGGTTCAATCAATTTCTGAAGTTTATGGCATTTCCGAAAAATTAATTCTTTCTGCAAATGACATGACAAGTGCGAAAATTAAACTTCGCAAAGGTACTGTAGTAAAAATTCCTATTGACCAGGCGGATTATCTGGCATTGAAGGAAAAACAGGAGAAAAAAGCATCCGAAGCTATTGCAGGTGATGACAATGAAGAAGAACCGCCACCCGTTACATCTGTAACCCAAAAGAAAGAATATATAATGCACACTGTTTCTGAAGGTGAAACAGTTGATTTGATTGCTCAGAGATATGGAATCAGACCGTCAGACTTGAGAAATCTGAATAATATTCCTTATGACTCAAGTAATGTGGAAGTCGGCAAAACATTAAAAATCGCCGCAAGTATTCCTTCCGAAGTGAAAGCTCAGTCGGTTGCTGTTAATACTTCATCTCCGACAATAGTACGTCACAAAGTACGTTCCGGCGAAACCCTTGCCCAAATTGCCGATGATTACAATGTTTCAATAGAATCAATTAAATCTCTGAATAAAATTGAAAAAAATATTTATTCAGGTCAAAGTCTTAAAATTCAGACCGGTAAAACTCTTGCCGCTAAAAAAATCGAAAAAGCAACTTACGCTGTAAAACAGGAAAAGAAATATTCCGAGCCTGTCTCTCAGAAAAAAGTAAACCATAAAGTTAAAAAAGGTGAAAATCTGAGCATGATTGCCGCTCGATACGGCGTTACAGAAGCTCAGATTAAAAAGTGGAATCCGAAAGCAGTTTCGGGCAGTAAAGTGCTTTATGGAACAAAACTGAAGGTTTATCAGGAAGAAGTTTCAAAAGGAAGTTCATCTTCATCGTCGAAAAAAGTGAACAAACTGCCTAAGATTTATGTCGTTAAAAAAGGTGATAATTTGAGAGAAATAGCCGACAAATTCGGTGTTTCGGTTAAAGCACTTAAAAAGAGCAACAAAAACCTGACTGACAAGTCCCTTCAAAAAGGACAAAAGATTAAAATTCAGTAAGCGATTTAAAATATTTGCAAAAAACAGCCTGCCTTGGAATTAGGGCAGGCTTTTTTTGTTCACATATGTTTCATCTCATTTTAGCCGCAACTAACTTTATTTTCCTGAAACTTAAGATAATGCTTTGCTGTATCCGAAATTATTTATAAATTATACAGCTAAAAGTTCTTTACTTATAAAATCTTTTTTTTCAGGAGATTATAATGAAAAAGCATAGTACGAAAATTCTTGCCTCTCGCGGATTTAGAATTTCTTTTATTTTTTCAGTTATTCTGATATCTTCATTTTCTGTTGCCTCCGCCAAACCTGACTGGTGGGACCATGTTAACCTCAACCTGCAGAGTAATCAATCCCGAAACGTGAGCAAAATCTGTATTAGTCAAAACTACTCATGGGCTTTGGTTACAGATACGGGCTATAATGGGGCTCCCATTGATTTGTTTTGGGACCGACTCTTCAGATATTTAGGGGGTTTAAATAACAATTCAGTCCTGCGAAGCTCAAACTACGGGCAGAGCTGGGTTTCCCTGAGCAAATATATTCCGCATATTGATTCAGCCAAGTTTATTACTTCCATAAGTTTTATGGATACACTCCATGGCTTCATGACATACAATAATCCGAATACTGAGACTGCAACCGTTTATGAGTCGTTCGACGGCGGTTTAACATGGAAAATCAATCTTCAATTAATAAATGAAGGATTAACCCAAATCAAGTGTGTTGACTCAAAATTTATTTTTGCGATTGGTAAAAATCTTTACAAATCCCTTAATTCAGGAAAGTCATGGGAAACCATTGTTGTTGACCCTGCATTCAAAGCAGATATATACAAAAAATGGAACTATTACCGCTTTGCAGAAAAAGTAGATACTGTTTCCCTCGGGAATTATCTTCTCTGTGCTTATTTCATAAATCAGGATACAGGATGGGCAAGTTCCTCAAAAAAAATAATGAAGACTAATGACGGCGGTAAGACTTGGCTCAATCAATTCGATTTAATTGATAAAATAATTGTTAAAGACTCATTGCATATAAACGATACAGAAGATCACTACACTCACATGCCCTGGTACAGTCAGCTTTTCCTCGGTGAATTTTCTCTTGCCGATAATAATAAAATCTGGCTGGCAAATGGCGATTCGAGGTTGTTTTATTCAACCGACGGCGGCGACAATTGGAATTTATATCAATGGAAATTCGACAATACAAAAAGGTTTGCTTCGGTATTTTTCATAAATAAAAATCTTGGTTACGTTTGTGGAAGCGGAATTTTCAAAACGACAAACGGAGGTGAAACATGGAACAAGCCCTTTATTTTCGACGAAGAAAAATTCAATAATTACAAATCAATTGATGGTTTTCGTTACACTCCACTTTTCACCAATATTTGTTTTTTAAATGATTCCGTCGGCTATGCCGGAACTTCTATGGAGTATATCTATCGTCGTGAAAACTGGGGACGTTCGCCGAATTTCAAGGCTAATGTTACTTTATCAGGTCTTTCGGCAATTTGCAGGGGCGACAGCGTAGAACTTAGTGCCACACCTGACAGTTCAATATATTCGTTCTTATGGTCAACAGGAGAAACCACTTCAAAAATTACTGTAAAATCTGCCGGCATTTATAAAGTTGTGATAACAGATAATTACGGTTTTTCAGATAGTGCTTCGGTTCAGGTATTGTGGCTTGACTTTATTGCAGATATCAAACAAATTTCCAAGCTTTGCAACGGTCAGAACGCAACCCTGATTGCTTTGCCGAATATTACCGGCTTTTCTTATCTTTGGTCAACGGGAGACACAACTGACAGAATTTCAGTTACCAAGCCGGGAAAATATTCTGTGATACTGACTTATGATAATTTTTGCTCTGATACTGCAGAAATTACCATTTCGGAAAATCCGAAACCACCCCTGACAATTTCAGGAGATTCACTTTTATGCCCTGACAAAACCGGCAATTTATTTGTCCTTCAGGATTTTGTTTCTTACAAATGGAACACAGGCGAAACGTCGAAATCAATTTCTGTTAAACAGCCGGGAGTGTACTCCGTGGTAGTTGCCGATTCGAACGGATGTATTTGGTCGGATTCAATTAATGTCATTTATGGCACTCCTGTCTTCAGTGAAATGAAGGATATTAATTTTGGTATTGTAAAAGCCGGAAGTACTTCATCGCAGACATTTACAATTACAAATCTGAGCAATTTTGATGTCAGTATTTCCAATATTTATATAAAGGGACTCTCGGGTTCAATTTTTTCGGTTACTTCAAATCCTACGGCACCTACAATTCTTGCAACCGGTCAAAAAATCGAAATATCCCCAGTTTTTGCTCCTTTGAAGAATGAATTGTATTCAGACTCAATTATCATTATCATTGATTATCCCTGCAGTACCACAACAGGTCTCGCACTAACCGGGACTGGTCAAATTCAGGAGGAAGCTTCCGAAATTATTTTCAGACTGCCCGATACAACCGGCATCATAGGTACAAGCGGTTTCCAAATTCCATTATATGTTAGTACTTCAAGCAATAAGTCAATTAATAATAAAACGTATTCTGCCGAGATTAGCTATAATGCAGAGTATTTTTATCCTGATAATTCGGGAAATCAAACAAGTACTGTTGTAAACGGAGACAGGGTAATCAAATTCAATGGGAATATTCCCCTGATTGACAAGCAGGAAAGAGTTGTAGAAATCTTGACAGGAACTTTGCTTTTAGCCGGTACTGATAGGATACCGTTAAGAATTTCAGATTTGTCGGTTGGCGATACAATCTTGAAAACAACAAAACACGATGGCAGTTTGGCGGTCAGGGGTGCTTGCAGTCAGGATTTGCGATTAGTAATGAAATTAATAAAACCCGAAATTACACTTTCGCCAAATCCTGTAACCGATTTCATCGAAATCTCCGTAGGGTCGAGGCATGCCTCGACCAACACAGACATCCGCATCTTCAATGTCTTTGGGGAAATGGTTGTGAATTCTTCGGAAGTCTTGAATAATTCACAATTTTCAATTCCCAATTCACAATTAAGAATTGACGTTTCGGGTTTGCCGAGTGGGGTGTATTTTGTGAGGGTAGGAGATAAAGTTGAGAAGTTTATTAAAATATAGAGGAAATGATATGAGTAAATTTATTATTGTTTTGCTGTTTTTCTTGTTATCATTTTTGAATTCAAATTCACAAACTAAATTAGTTTTAAAATCAAAAACACATTATCATTCAAACGATCAAAAAAATTGGAATGTTAGAGGTAGGGAGGATTTTGATTATGATGACAAAGGCAAGCTTATTAATATAACTGGCAGTGGTAGTATTTTTCTTATTACTGAGTGTTTTTGGGATGGTACTCATATTAAAGAAAAATCTATTGATACTTTTAATTTATTCGAATATTATAATGATGGCAAGCTTAAAACTCATCATAATAGAACAGGTTATTATCAATATTATTCGGGTACAAATCATTATTATTGGGAAGATACAATCAAGACTTTTTATTACAATAATAATAAACTTACAGAAATAAATATACTTGTAAACAAATCTCAAAAATATGATTCGTCTTCGATAATGTTTAAATATCTTTATAAACCCGTTAACCCAAATAAAATTGAAATATATAGGCAAGATTTCTCTTATTATTCAAATTCATGGCTTGAACCAAAAAAATATAAGGTCGAGTATTATAATAATAAAGATGAAATTATTAAAGATAGTTTAATTGAACTTTATGAAATTAACGAATATGAATATGATAATAATAATGATTTGAAAGTGAGAAAATTCACTAAATCGGTTAATGAATTTCACTATCAATGTACAACTTATTATTCAATTAATAAAATCGATTCTATAATATATAAGGATGAAGCATATACTGAAGTTTCATATAAGTATTGGGTTTTTTGTAGGAACGAATGGAAGGAAACTTACTTTTATGATAAAGACATGAATTTACTGAATACTAAAAAAGTTTATTTTGGTAGCATGGAAAGTTCAGGGCTAGCAGGATATGAAAAAGCAGATTATTCTTACGGACAAATAAATGTAGATGTGAAAAATTCTGAAATAAACCAAATTGGGAAAGTATCTATTTCCCCCAACCCAGTAACAGACTTCCTGCAAATATATTCTGAAAAAATAGACAAAATCGAAATCTTTACTGCTCTCGGTATAAAATGTAGGGAACAGGCATGCCTGTTCCCTACAGAGTGGCGGGAAAAAATTGACGTTTCGTGTTTGCCGAGTGGGGTGTATTTTGTGAGGGTAGGAGATAAAGTTGAGAAGTTTGTAAAAATATGATATTTTACCTCATTTTCACAGCAATAAATAATCATTCCTTTCGTTTATTTTTTTGAGTAATCGTACTTTGAAAGTTAGTAAACCTCACCCCGATTTTTGGAGAGGGTGTTAAGAATTGCATCTTTTGCATCTTTTTACATTCAAAGATGCAATGAGTCAAAATTCGTTATTTGAAATAATCTCAATAGGTTAGATGAAAAATATTGCATATTCTGCATTATTATTTTGAAGATGCAATGCAAATTGGAAAAATTCAGGGAGGAAAGAATCTTAAGCATGTTAATCCTAAAATCGAGTAAATCAAGGTTCAGAAATTCTACCGATTATTCACCTAAATTGCTTCATTGCATCTTTTTTCATTCGTAGATGCAACTGCTCAAAACTCGTTATTTGATATAAATTCAATAGTTTATGCGAATACGCATTGCATATTTTCGTAATAAAACAAAAGATGCAATTTCAAAGAAAAAAAAATATAAGATTGGTTAGATGTCAGAACAACATATTATGTCCTATGAACAACAGGGTATGTAGATAGGTATGAAGAGGTAGAATATGAGGTGGTCATAAGAGTTTAAATGTTTAAGGTTTAGGTGTTAAGTCGTTTGAAGAGTTGAAGAAAGGAAATCCCCCTAAGCCAATTTTTCAAAGGGGGAAAAAGATTCTTATACAATTTTCAAATCACAATTTCTCCTCGTCCAAACTAAATCTTCACAAACTTCCCAACTTTTTCCCCTAACTTCACAAAATAAACGCCGGAAGGTAAGCACGATACGTCAATTCTTTGTCCTCCGCTGGCGGAGGTGTCTGCGGAGCAGACGGAGGTGGAAACAGTTTTACCAAAGACATTGAAGATACGGATGTCTGTGTTGGTCAAGGCATGCCTTGACCTTACAGAAATTTCAATGAAATCTTCTGCAGGGTTGGGTGAAATAATAAAGTCGGAATTATTGTCTTTAAGCGGGAAATCCCAGACTCCATTCAAAGATTTTTTCCTGATTGTATAAGTAGGGGACTTCCGCTGTAAGCCTTGCGAATTAACTGCCTGAATATTAAAATCCATCGAGTAAGTAGAGTCGGGTATTGAGATATTACACGAGAAGTCAGCACCTGAAGAATTTGAAAAATCAAGAGTTTTAGCGGATTGTCCCTGATTATTCCAAAATCTGATGTTTGCTTTAACGGAAATAATCTTGTCAGTCGGATCGTAAAAATCAGAAAAAACTTTTGCATTCAGCGTGAATTCCTTTTTATCAAGAACCGATGAATCGGGCGGTTCAAAAAATATTGCAGGACCGGCTCCCCATGCATAATAGGCGAAAGGAGTCAGTTGCGAGTAATCCGTCTGCCATGTTGTGTACATCATTCCGGTAACATTCGGGATTCCTTCCTGAGCAATTCTCCAATGCCGTATGTTGTTTGTACTGCGGTCATCGTAATAGGGTGAAGTCAGCTGTTTGAAACCTTTATCTGCAAAAAATTGCAGGGATTCTTTTGCTTTCCCGCCGTTCCAGTTTGCGATTACTATGTCTTTGGGAATTGTGTTCCATATTCCGGATAAATCGCCATTAATCAGATAATAATCTTTGTAAGCATTATGCAATGAATCGAACATATCGCTCCAAAGAAGAATTTCGGATTTGGAATTAATTTTTTTCAGAATGTCATAGCATTTGATTACGTTGTCGGAAAGCAGTTCTGCAGGGGAGAGTTTTCTTTTTTGGCAGGCAAAGTCCCAGTTCATGTTGCGGATTTCGTCGTGAGTCATGAAAAAGCGTTTCGGATTGAGCAAAGCATTCACACGGTTTGACTGATCTTCAACAATTTTATAGGTAGTATCTTCCGAAATACAAGCCATCACCGAACCCGAACAATTATTATCGCTGACAGCCACGAAAGGATGATAGGAAGAAATCAGCAGGGAATCACCGTTTTTGATTTTGCCGTTACTTTTAATTTTGAAAGTCGGAGCCTGATGGAATGGACCGTACTCGCCATACTTGGAGAGCATAATGTTATCTTTAACTTCCTCGAAATCAATTCCTTCGGTATATTTCACTCCGGATGATTTATTTTCAACCGTGAGTGGAGTGCCGTCCCTTCTGAGAACATTCGTAAGCCCGAGATCCTTCACTTCGAAATCGTCCCACCAGATTGTGCCTTTGTTTGCACCCCAAACGCCGCAATAGAGAATCACCTTTTCGTGATAAATAGTATTGAAGTAAACCTGAACTTTCATCCATGAGCCGGAGGTTGCAGGAATATCCAGATTTGTGAAGCTCAAAGCACGGTAAACATTTCCTTCCTGCCCGTAAGCAAAAAGCCGTACTTCTCCTCCTGAAAAATTTTCGGTTTTAACCCAAGCCGAAAGCACGTATCCGCGGAATGGCTGACAGTCCACAGCACGTGAAAATCTGCTGTTTGATCCGTCAAAATTTGTGCATTTTGCACTTGCCTTGCCACTGTGGAAAACGGATAAATCCTGTGTTGCAAAGTTCTCATCATAAAAAGACCAACCGGAGAATTTTCCGTTTGTTCCAATATTTTCAAAACCACCGTTTGGGAGTGAAACTCGGTTGTCAGGAATAAGTCTTCCCGTATCTGCTTCAATTTTATAGACGGCACTTGTCGGCAAACCTTCGGCAAGGTTCGGATTCCTGAAAAGTATTCCGCTCGACCATCCGAAACCCATAACACCGGGTACGATTTCAATCAGACGGGCATTCGCCATATTAATAAAACGGCGGGCACTGTCGAAATAATTTTGAGGCTGTTCTTCCAGAATGGAATATTTGAAATCTGTGTGATTGATGCAATTAAGTTTCCTGTATGCCATGGTATCCAGGATTTTCGCAAGATTGCCGGTTGCATTGGCTCCTCTCAGATTCTGGAAATTGATAACCCATCTGCTTGCATAATCGGGATAATCAAAAATATGCAAAGATTGAACAAAGATTGTTACGTTTCCCGGTACCATTAATTGGGCAAGAGTTGAAACCCCGTTGTAAACTCCCCTTGCGGTGCACCCTGCAAGGATAATCCTCTTTTCGGAAACATCCAGCACATAACCTTCGGGAATATTAGTAACCTCGGATTCATTGGCTACGGCATCAACATAATTTTTCAGGATTTGACCAGAATACATTTCGCCCATTAATATTCCGGGTTCGTCAGGATCGTAATTTTCCAGCATTTTCACTTCGAGCTTGTAACCTTCGGCAGATTGGATAAAGCTTTGAAGGTAATCAACGGCTACGAGTACTTCGGCAGAAACATTTTTGGGGATGAAGATAGCACTATTCTGATTTATCCCAAACTGTCCCTGCTTATCGTAAGCCGCTTTTGGTCTCGGATTAAGATTGTAAATATCTTCGGAAAGAATATTTATTCCTGAAAGAAGTACAAGTGAAATGAAAAGGAAAATTTTTCTCATCGCCGTTCCCTAATATAAATAGTCAATACATATCAATAACAAAAATAATGATTATTGTTTACTAATAAAAGCAGGAAATTGAAAAAGGGGCAGTTCCATCGTTAATTTCATTGCAATTCCCCAGTATACAAAGTTACTTTCATGAATTTTGAAAATCAAGCAAGAATAAAAAAAAACCTCATCCGGATTGTCAGGATGAGGTTTTTGAAAAAATGATTCAATTTTAGAATCAATCGAATTTGCTACAAACTTATTTTGTAATCACAAATGGCTGATAGGACATAATGCCGTTAATGCTTGTGATGACGTAATAATTGCCTGATGGCAAGCCAACAGTAGCAACACTGAATTCGTTTTTGCCTGTGTTGACAGTATTGCTGATAGTTTGAATATTCTGACCGTTTGAATTGGCAATATAAACCATTCCTGAATTTACTGATTTGTTGCTTTCAAAACTTACTTTGAAGTTAGCAACAGCAGGATTAGGATAAATTGAAATATTGGCATTATTCATGTTGGATAGGTCTTCTTCAACATCCAGAGCATTCAGTAACCAAGTCATCATGTTACCTAAAAGAGTTGTTCTGGTAACTTCATAAGAAATTAAGTCAAGCGAGAAACCCTGATAGATGGCTTTGCCTTTTCCGGTCATAATTTTTACTGCGGCATTTTCTGTGCCTTTGGTCATGGTTGTATTCGCATAAGTTAAAAACGGTGTAACCGATTTTGAATCAACAGGATTAACCTGATCAAGTAAAAATGTATAATAAGGATGTGCTTGAGTATATTGATTAATCATGAAATCCATGTCTTCGGACACATCATCCCCAGTAACTCCAACAACATTTACAGCAAATACGGTTCCTGCCTGCGGATCTCCTGACTGGAATGGTGAACCCTGTGTATATCCTGTGATTTTTAGTTTGGTTCTAAATAAATCAATAGTTGCCTGAGTAGGTTTTGTAGTATAATTTCCAGCAATGAAGAACAAATCATCAATTGAAGAAATATAAATAGGTTTTCCTGCATCAATAAATTCATTAGCTATAGCAATAAAATTATCATTACTACCTATGGCAAGAGTTCCTCTTGAAGTATAAGTTTCGGGGAATAAGGCAAGTTTGAAATTATCTCTTGGATATGCGGCATAAGTTTCCGGAGTTAGAGGAACTACAGCGGAATTGACGCTATAAGTGGGATTGTTTTTTAATGAAGCTTTAATCGGAATAATACCGGTTTCATCAATTGAATAGAATACATTGTCAACACCATCGGTTAAGATTGCTAATGAACCACTAGTTGAAGTACCATCGTAATCAGTACCGGGTAATACTTTTACTTTAAATGCGGCAACACCGTAAGCAACAGTTTTGTCAAGTTTTACATTTGCAGTTACTGTAACGGATTCACCTGCTTTAACTTTTGCAGTAGTTTTGGAAAAAGTTACCTGCCAACCTGAAGGCATATCGCTACCTGCCGGATCTGCAGAAAACTCAACATCAACATCCCATTTGTTGTCATTTGTAAAAGTGAAATCCTGAGATTTGCTTTGTTCTCTTGTGCCGGAGATGTAATACAAACTTTTTTGTGTAGAGAGAGCCGCTTTTGGTTTAGGCATTTTTTTATTGATTGCCATCGCATTAAGAATTTCATATTTTGCTCCTGTTTCCTGAACGAGACCGACGAACCATAGGTTAGAATAATCCTGGATTGGATATCCAGATAAATCGGCAGTAAAAGTTCTGGTGTAAGTTTTCCCTGAAACTGCAGGATTGTCAAATCCGGTTGCATCGCCCCATGAGCCGCCGAGACAATCAATAAGTACATTCTGGTGCAAAAAGTTTTTTACAGGATTTGTTAACTTATAGTATGGATGTGTTTCATATCCGGCTCTGCCGGCGAGATAATTTGTCTGATCCCAACCTGAACCTGTTCCGGTTTGGTTATCTTCCATTATATAGAGATTGAATGCAAGCTGACCTGCATAATCTGCTTCCATTTTTGCATTAACCGTTACAGATAGCGTTTTTGCAGTTTTGTCAACAACAAGATTTGTAATTGTAACATTAACATCAGACTGGTCAGAAATATGAGTGGCAACTACTTGTTCCCAAAAGGAAGGATGGACGGGATATGCAGTACTGCCATTAGAAAGAACCTTCATTCTGTTCATGGTGCCATAGGGATAACCTGTTAGCCCAAATGCAGAAAATGTAGTGGCTTCAATAGTATTTGCATTTCCTACTGCCATTTTGTCCCCATTATGCATAGCAACAGGAATGAATTTATCGCCATAAAGCGAAAGCATATCTTCCATTGCCTGATTTCCAAGGACACACCAGCCGCACCATGCACCGGTATGATCTTCCATAACTACTTTTCTTGGAACTTTCGCATTCATATTTACAGCAATAATACAAAGTAACATTGCGAGAACCATTAATTTGGTCATTCTTTTAAACATTCTAATTCTCCTAATATTTATAAAATAAATTAAATTATTAATTTTCAATTTAATAATCTTATTAAAATAAATATATTATCTATAATAAAAAAGAAATTATTGTCTTATTTGATAATTTTCTTTTGAGTTTTGTAGATTTTGTGTTTTATAACTTCTTCTATCCATTCATGAACGGGAGAAAGAATGATTGCTAACCCCGCATTTATAGCAAGTTTATACAAAGGAACCTGATATGTATATTGGTCAATATACGGTTCCAAAAAGACTAAAACAAACTCGAAAAACAATAGGAAGGAAACAAAAGCCATTGCATCAACCAGTTTTGGGGAGGCTCTGAACTTTCCTGCCATAAATAGAATTATGAACAAGATAAGTATAGAAATCATTATTCCTGAATACTGAAGATTATTTCTGTATTGGATGGCTTTCAATCTTTGTTGTTCCCTGATTTGGGATTCTCTGTTCTTCTGTTCGGTATTGAATTTTGATTCAAGTTCAAAAATTGCATTCGATTTGTCAATCGAAAAGATACTGTCCTTCAGATTTGAATATTGGATGTAATAATCATAAGCTGATTTGAAATTATTCAATTCTTTACTTATTTCCGACAGATTGAAATATACATCTTGCAGGATATAAGTGTATTGATTAGCTACAGCTAAAGACTGAGCCTCTAAAAGATAAGTTTTGGCTTTCTTAAGGTAGTTTACTTTTGAAGTATTGCTCAAAGAAGGGTTGTAAATTTGACCATCCGGCTTCTTGTTCTTTGCCAAATCAAGATGAAGGCCTCCGATATTATTCAGTACAATTGAAATTTGCCGGTAATTATTTCGCTTCCTTTGAATTTCAAGTGCATTCAGTAAACCTGCCAATGCTTTGTCGAGTTCACCCATATCCCAGTAAAGCAGAGCAAGATTATTTGTAATTTCTCCAAGACCGGCAGGATTATTAGCTTTCGAATAATATTCCAGAGCATTATTCAAATATTTCAGAGATTCGGTATATTTCTTTTGTATTCTGTAAATAGAACCGATATTACTCGAATATGCGGCAATATTACCAGCACTTTTGACTGATTCAAATTTTTTTATTGCCGTCAGGTAGTACCCAAGTGCTTTGTCATAGTCGCCTTTTGTTTTGTAAAGAATTCCGATACTTCCCATATCTTCAGCAGTTTCTAAAGTGAGTTTCAATGAGTCGTGAATTCTCAATGCATTCAAATAGAGAGCAATAGCTTTATCATAATTTCCCGAATTGCTGTGCAATATTCCCAAATTCAAATAAGAATCGGCGATGCCTTTTTGAAATTTATTTTTCTGAGACAGTTCAAGTGCAGATTGAGCAAATTTCATAGCTGAAGGCATATTTTCCGAGGATAAATCCCATGCCCGCTGGTTAAAGAAGATTATCTTCTGGGAGTCATTCCTTGTTTTAGGATGTTTTGGTTCAAATTTCTGCCCATTTGAACAAACCACGGATAGAACTCCAAAAACGAATAATATCAATATCTTAAATCTCATTTAAGCTTTTTATATTCTAAAAAACGAAAAAATAATGAATTTTTCTTAAGTTTTCAAATAAATATTTTGTTCATATTAATAATATTTGTTAAATTTATACAATAAAATATTGAAGATTTTAATTTTGAGGGTTAAAATGAAATTCAAATTTAGCATTTTTGCTTTTTTGACTTTATTGGGGGTTAGTTGTACATCTGTAAAGGTAGAAGATTCCAAATTCAACCTTCCATTGAAAATTCAAATTAAGGAGATTCAGGAAACACCTCTGAAAAAGCAGATTCTTGTATTTGTTAAATGCAGTACCGAAATTGACGAGAATATGAAAAATCAGCTCATATCGTCCGGTGCTATGGTTCAAAATGTCATTAAAAATGTTGCAACTGTATATGGAACAATTAATCAATTGAATAAAATCAACACTTTTCCTTTCGTAGAAAAAATTGAACTTTCCAATATTTCAAAACCATTTTAAGGAGTCGCTCCATGAAAAGAGCTTTTCTTTCTTTTTCGCTTTTTCTTCTGTTTGCCGCAACACTTGCGTCTCAAAACAGCTATTCGGTTAAAGTTGACCCACTCCTTCGATACCAGTTCCATGAATTGATGAACCAGAATAAGTCAAAGGACAGTCCTCAGCTTTTAGCAAAAAAGGTCTCCAATTTCTCAAGCATTGATATTATTAACGACATAGCATTTACCGGAATATTTATTAAAACAGAAAACATTGCCCGGACAACTTCCGAAATAGAAAAACTTGGCGGATGGGTTACTACGGTTGCCGGGGATATAATTGTTGCCAAGGTTCCTGTACAATCAATAAATGAAATAGCGGATATTAAAGAAATATCCAGAATTGAAGCAGGCGTTAACCGTTCAGCTTCATTGGACAAAAGCCGTGTTGACATAAAAGCTGATTTGGTTCAATCCGGTCAAGGTCTATCAAAACCCTTAAAAGGAAAAGGTGTTGTAGTAGGTGTGGTTGATTCGGGGATTGACTTTAACCACGATGATTTCGACGACCCTAATACGGGCAAAACCAAAATCCAATACTTATGGGACGTTTCGGATAATGGTAATCCTGCACAGGGATTTGGTTACGGGCATGAATATACAAAAGCTCAGATAGATGCCGGACAGTGCCAGCAAAAAGACGGAAACGGTCACGGCACACATGTTGCCGGAACTGCCGCAGGAACAGGAAAGGCTGTTTCAAACTACGTCGGCATGGCTCCAGAAGCAGATATAATCTTTGTTAAAGGTACTCGTGATCCTAATAGTCAGCAAGGATTTCAGGATGTTGACGTTGTGAACGGATGCTCCTATATTTTCCAGAAAGCTGCATCGTTAAGCAAACCTGCCGTAATCAATCTCAGCCTTGGCGGGCACTTCGGGGCTCATGACGGAGCAAGCCTTTACGAAGAATCACTTTCAAATCTCACCGGTAATGGCAAAATTATTGTTGCCGCCGCAGGAAATCAGGGCGATGGTGATGAATATTCCGGCTGGCCCCATGTTGGCTATACAGCAAGTTCAACAATGCAATTTACTGTTTTGCTTTTGCCAGACCAATCAGTTCAGGTTATTGACCTTTGGTTTTCATCGGGCAATATGGAAGTCGGATTGGGAGCCTTAGATGTCAATGGAAATGTTTTAGGAAGTGCCACATGCGTGGTTAATGGAGACAGCAATCTCAAATCAATAACTTATTTCGATGGCTCACAAACATATAAATTGGGTGACGTAAGTATTTATACAACAGATTACGATGCTACTCATAAAGCAAAAAGAGCTTTGATTGTGATGCAGAATGCATCAAGTTTCGGTGGATTAGTTACTTGGGTGCTTGCTACTCAGGCACAGTCAAACGTGAAATTCGATGCTTGGTTCGTATCGGGTGGAACTTTTTCTGATTTCGATTCTCCCGGCTTTGCTGTTGTAAAGGGAGATAATATCAGCACTATAGGAATCCCCGGAACAGCGAAAAAGCTCATTTCTGTAGGTTCTCATGTTACAAAGGACGGTTGGACAGATGTTAACGCCAATTCTTACAGCCAAGGTCAATTGAATAATATATCATCCTTCAGTTCACGCGGTCCAACACGCGACAACAGAATCAAGCCCGACTTCACTGCTCCGGGCGAAGTAATCGTTGCCGCTAAAACAAGTCAGGCAAATGTTTCTGCTCAGAATATTGTTATTAATACAAACGGCAAACTTCAAAAAATGCAGGGTACTTCAATGGCTTCGCCGCACGTCACCGGAGTTGTTGCTTTGATGCTCCAGGCAAAACCGACATTAAATTACGATCAGATTCTAAGTATTTTAAAGCAAACAACAAAAAAAGATGCTTTTGTAGGTTCAACTCCAAATAATACTTGGGGTAGCGGAAAAGTGAATGCTTACGATGCCTGCAAGCAGGCATTACTAATGTCGGGGATTGAATACGAAGATAAATCAGTACTCCATTCTTCAAATTCTACCTTTTATCCAAATCCGGCTTCAAACTGGTCAGCTTTTGAATATTATCTGCCCGCCGATTCAAGAGTAACATTGAAAGTAATTGATATTTTCGGAAGGGAGTCGGCGACTATTTGCGACGAATACCAAACAGCAGGACAAAAAACCATCAATTGGAATTTGCAATCGAAATACGGAGGAAAGCTTACTAACGGTGTTTATATATATAAACTGGAATATTATTCGTTTGGAAGTAAAATTTCAGATATTCAAAAATTCAGTATTGCCGAATAGAGAATCAAATGATTTATCAATTAAATGTCTGATACCATGTTAGTTAAAAGAAGTAAAATTTTCAAGTGGGATGTTTGACCTGCCTAAAGAAAGCAGAACAAACATTCCTGCTTGTCTGATATAGACATATTGGGAACTTAGTATAAGAACTAAAATTTAGAGATAACAAAGTGATTCTTCTATATGTCGTCGGTTTTCCGTGCGGAATATCTGCCTGAACCATTCAGGAACAAACTTGGGTCAAGCACCGAGTAGGGCTTAGTTGCCCCGAAATAGTTTCCTCCCATGTATGGACGCACTTCGGTAATTGGTGCGATGTAAGCTTCAAGGTGAAGCATGGAGATTTTATTCTCGCGAATCAGTTCGTGTATGTAGTATGGGGTAGTGTGGTTGACTTCTTCGGGATTGAGGACATCACCGATACATCCGATTTGCTCGCCTGCGGCAACAAAATCGCCGATATGAACAACAACTTCCCCCAATTCCGCATATTTGTAGATCACATTTTGGGGAGTTTTAATAATTATGAAATAAGACTTATTCCAATAGGCATTTTCTTCCGAAGTAGTAAAAACACCAACGTCAATAACCTTGCCGTTTTGAATTGCCAGAACTTTTGAACCTTTTGGGGCATAGATATCCAAACCGCAGTGAAAACGGTCTCCTCTGTCCTCCCAAAATGAACCGGGTTCCCCGTTTCTGGGGATTTCTTTTGAGTAACTGTCCGGTACGGGCCAAATCTTCATTTTTTATCTATACACTTTCTAAACTTTAATTCTTGTTTGAAACAAATTTTTTAACATTTTCGAGAAATACTTTTGCAATCGGCGAAGAAAAACTACTTTCGGGAGCCATTCTTTCGGGATGCCATTGAACAGCCATCAAAAATGGCTTCCCTGTTGTGTCTTTCCATTCGACTGATTCAATAATTCCGTCTTCTGTTCTTGCACTAACCTTAAAGATATCGGCAATTTGGGAAATAGCTTGATGATGGTTCGAATTTACCATGCCAGACAAGGACTTACAGGCATTGAACAAATTTGAATTTTTTATCAAGTTAATTCTATGGTTGCAACTGTCAGGATTGTCCATTCTATGCATAACTGTTGACTGATAATCTTCGGGAATATCAACAATCAGCGAACCGCCGAAAGCAACATTAAGAATCTGCTGACCTCGGCAAACTCCAAGAATCGGAATTTTCAATTCCATAGCTTTGCGAATCAGTTGAAACTCCAAAGTATCTCTTTTCAAATCAACCTCGCATCTGCCGGAATCATCAGCTTTTCCGTATTTAAACGGATGAACATCGGGTCCGCCTGTAAGTACCAGCCCGCCGCAGTTTTCAAGCTCTTTCAGAGCCTGAGCAAGAGGAATATGATATAAGTCAATACATTCAACATTTGGTTGGTTAGCTTTCAGCCATTTTGAATAATTATCATAATGTTCGCTTCCTTTGCCTTTTGAAAGGGCAATTTTCAATGGTTTCTGAGATTCACAGCCTGAAATGAAATTCAGATAGATAACCGATGCGAAAATCAGAAAGGTCAGAAAGTAGAGCTTTCTGAAGCGTTCAATATTTATAATGTTCTTTGACATTTACTCGAGCTACATAATTAATATATCATTACTGACAAAAAAGTTACAATAAATATTTTTCAACAACAAAAAACAAGCCATTTTTGTATTGCTAAAAAAGTAATATAATGAAAAAAAATTGAAATTAATAATGCGAACCTTGTTTAATTAAATTCACAAAGCTACTTTTCTTTCCACCAGCAGTAAACAAAAGGAAATGCAGTCAACGGAAAAACGAACAAAAAGGGTCCCATCCAGATTCTTCCGGTGGCAACCGTATTGACTGCCCAGAAAAAAACAGTACCGGCTACAATAAGAATTGCTCCGGCAGATTCATTTTTCCATGCAGTGATGTATCCTGCAAGAATAATAAAAAAAGCAAGAAAAAGTATAATTTCGGGTGGTGCAAACTTCAAAAACTTTGGCAGTCCTTCGTCAAATAAAAAAGCAAGCATAAGTAAAATCATAAGTATTGAGATTACCCTGCCCGTCCACCTTGAAATTTCAACGGCTATGTTTGATTTCTTTTTGCGATTCATTTATTTTTTAAAATTAATATTTCTCTGTAACTCTGAGCAAAGCAAAAAGTCTGTTTTCCCGAAATTTTTCATAGATATAGATTCTTCGTTACGCTCAGAATGACAATGTTTAAACCAATCGTCACTTAATAACAACAAAATTTCTGGAAAAGGTTCTGTTGTCTATCTGCAAATTTAATAAATAAGAACCTGAATTCAAATCGCTTGTATTCAGATAGATTGAGTTCATTCCTTCATTGGCATTGCCACGAAAGACTTCTTTGATGAATTTACCGTCAAGCCCATAAACGCCAAGCATTATATTGCTGTTTTTTTCTATGTAAAATTCAACATTAGTCCCATTAATACACGGATTTGGATACGGACTTCTCAAGCTTCTGATGTAAGAATTTTCTTCCTGACCGACAGAAGCTGTTTTTAAATCAAAATCCAGAAAACCGAACACATTTCCGGCTTGCCACATTCTTAATTTATTATTCGGCAATAAGCTCAAAGAACCTTTGGTTGCGTATCCGTTTGTGGAACTCGGTACAGGCTTCCATGTCAATCCGTAATCTTCGGTACTGTACACTTCCCCTCTCGAGCAAAGCACATAAACAGCAGTAGCTTCAGGGACAGAATGGAGGTTTAATGGAGTTAATTGATTTAATGTAAAGTTGTAAGCATTTAACTGCCAGTTGGCTCCTCCGTTGGTAGTTCTTGCAACCAAATACGGACTTGTCTGGGCTGTATCTTTGTAAATGACCAATCCATTATTTGCATCTTTGAAGCAAACCCCGATAATATATGTAAATCTGATCAGGCTTGTCGCCTTCCATGAAGTTCCTCTGTTGGATGAATAGAAAACTCTGCCCTGATTTGTTCCAAACCAGATATTATCACCTTCAAAATAAGAAACACTGTTAAGTCCGCCCTCATTTGTTAGAGGAACAGGAATATTCGGAATACGTGACCATGTTGTGCCTGCATCTGTTGTTCTTGCAATACCCCATTTGTTGGTTTTGGGGTCGCCGATAAATATACCATTCAGTTCATCGTAGTAATGAATATCGTCAATAAAACCTGTAATCGAAGACACATCCATTTTCGCCCAGCTTCCACCGGCATTTGATGTGTTGTAAACATAAGCAGAAGTATTGCTTTGTGTACCGGTCCCAATCGAAACGGCATTATTGTTTATCATTCCTACGGCATAAGCCTGATCGGTACCAAGAACGTTATTTGTGATAGTGCCGCTTTGTGTTCCTTTGAACCAGCCGCTATTTGAAGAAAGTACTCCGCCCGTACCAATAACCCACATTGCATCTTTTGATGATGCAGAACTTAACCATTGAGGCGTATAGCTCGGATAAGGAAATGATGCAATGGATGAATATTTGTTTGTGGAAGTTACCTGAATCGGTATCTTAACCAATTGGTAATCAGTATATGTACCGCTTCTGAAAACAAGAACTACTTTAATAAATCCACTGTACCAGGGATTTTGTTCGTTGAGTTGTATATCCAGTTGCAAGTCTTTGCTTTGCAAATTATCGAGAGTACCCAAAGAAAACACTGATTGAGGTAACGACAAATAATTTCCTTCGGGGACAATGGTCATCGTCAGGTTGTCTGCTTTACCCAAATAATTTGTGATTGTAAGATTCAGTTGCTTCATATTATAATCATTAACATAGCTCACATTATCTAATGAAATCTTGGAAGCTTCAACACCGGGAACCGATTTGCCGGCAGTGTAGTTATAATCAAGAGCTTTGAATGCATTGACTTTTCCGTAAATCAGCTTTCTGACGATTGTATCGGATGTAAAGACATTGTCGGATGTACTTCTTATCTGATGGAGAACCTGCTTCGGTGTCCAATCCGGATGAAACGAACGAACAAGTGCCGCAACTCCGGCAACAATCGGACTTGACATTGAAGTTCCGCTTTCATATCCATATTGAGAATTAGGCAATGTAGCATAAATGTTGACACCCGGAGCATAAACAGAAACAACGGTACCAACATTAGTTAAAGATGCAATATTGTTCTGATTCGAGCTTGCACCAACAGTAAGGACATTATTATAAGCCGCCGGATATGTAGGAATATCGTCAATATTCGTTAAATTGTCATTTCCTGCTGAAACAACAACAAGGCTCCCTGAAGCAACAGCCGCATCAATAATTTCCTGGTCAACAGGACTGTAGCCGGGTCCACCCCAACTGCAATTAATTATTTTTGCACCCATAGATGCCGCATAAGCAATACCCATTGGACCGTCTGTTATGCCACCTGAGCCATCTCTCTGGGCTTTAACGGGAATTATCCTGCATTTGAATCCTGGGCTTGCAACGCCAATTGAATTGTTTGTTACAGCAGATGCACATCCTGCGACGTGAGTTCCATGAAGGTCGGTGGCATTTATCGGGTTGTTGTCGTTATTTCCCAAATCCCAGCCGTGCACATCGTCAATCTTGCCGTTATTGTCTTCGTCAATACCGTTATAAGTACTGTCAATCGGATTAGTCCATATATTTGCTTTTAAATCGGGATGGTTGATGTCAACACCGGTGTCAACGATACCGATAGTAACATTTGTATCGCCCTTGCATAAATCCCATGCACTGCTTAATGAAATATCAGGAATATGCCATTGATTCGACATTGCAGGGTCATTCGGCTGGAAAGCATGCAATTGACGAATAAAAATTGGTACGGCATATTCAATTTCAGGATTTTTCATCAGTTCCATGCAAAAATCGTAGGGGTCAATCTTGTCGCTGTATCTGACTTCGTAAATCCTGTTGACATTTTCAATGGATTGGCTCAGAGTTTTGTTTTCCTTTTTGCTGTCCTGCTTGTACATATTCTGAAATGGAGCAATTACTTCTGAGGTTTTATAATTATTTAAAATATTCATTATAGAATTAGATAATTGCACCGGTTTCCCGATTAAATTCTGAATATTTTTAGTTTTGATATAAATGCAATTCGGAAGATAATTTTCCGGTGATACCCGTGTAATATTATAAATGTTACCGGGAACCACTTCTCCATCATCCGAAATTCTTTGAGGAACTACAATTTGGTATGCAGTTTTGTTGATTGAACCATCGCCAACAGCCCTGTCGGGAACAGGGATTTTTACAGCAAATACATCTATCACAGCAAATAAACTAATTATTAGAATACTTGCGGCATCTATAAATTTATGACCCTTCATTTTGTCTCCTATTGTTGAAATTGTGCTTACAAAAATAAAAAACAAAAATACGAAGAAAAATAACAAGTATTATTCAAAATTATTCAATAATTTTTGATCCATGATCTGATTGATTTGATAATAAGACATAAGATTTCCCATTTCTTAGCCCCTTTTATGCCAAGTTAATTTTATAGAAGTAAAAAGCAAAAGAGGATGTTTGAGCAATCTAATGAAAGTAGCCCTAAAATCTCTGCTTGTCAGATTATAAACGTTATACTTATAAATGCAACATGGAATAGGTTTTCAAAAAAGAATATAAGCCCATAATCTATAAATGTCTTTTTGGGGTGAAATTGTATATTTTATTTGAATGATGGGTATTACGTAATTGTATTCTAAAGGATTAGGATGATTACTCGAAATAATTGATTTATTTTAAAACATTATTTTGTTAAAGGCATTGTAAAGTGGAAGGTACTTCCCTTGCCGACTTCACTTTCCGTCCATATTTGGCAACCATGCCTCTCGATGAATTCCTTGCAAAGAATCAGACCGAGTCCAGTACCTTTTTCGTTTGAAGTACCTCTGGATTTCAAATTGGAATCAATTCTGTAAAGATTTTGAAGGTTTTCATCAGAAATACCGACACCGTTGTCTTTGACGGTAATCTGGGCAAAATTGTCATCTGATCGTGAGTAAGATATGTCAACATAACCGCCCGGATGGGTAAACTTGATGGAATTACTTACGATATTACGAAGTATGGTAGAAAGCATATTCCTGTCGGCAAAAACCGTAATGTCATGCTCAAGGTCAATTTTGAAAAGAATGTTTTTCGTGATTGCAACTCCATTCAAAAGCATTACACATTCGCCTACCATTTTTGTTAGAGAAAGGTCCTCAGGTTCATAACTTAGATTATTAGTTTTTGAACGTGACCAATCAAGAAGATTCTCAAGAAGGTCATTTGCTTTTTCGACTGTATTTTTCATCCCGTAAATCAGATTTTCGTATTGCTCTCTGTTCATTTTATCGTTATGAATTCTCAGCAAATCAAGAGTAATGGATAGGGAAGAGAAGGGGTTCCTCAAGTCATGAGCAATAATCGAAAAGAATTTATCTTTTGTATGATTGAGTTCGGTTAGTCTTTCTTCGGATTCTCTCAGCTTTTGATTCGCAACTTCAAGTTCTTCGTTTTTATCGTGAAGCAGGACATTCTTATCGTTGAGCAGGGCATTTTTTTCTTCGAGCAGAACAGAAGTCTTTTTCTTAATAACATAAAGTCTGAGAAGAGTTATTGAAGTAATCAATATCAATATAGAAATAGTAACCCAGAAATACCTGAGACGCTTTTGCTCGGCTATCTGAAGTTCCTTTTTTTCATTTTCTTTTTTGAGCAGTTCATTCTCGGTTATTTTCTTTTGAACATCATACTTAACCTGCATTTCGGTCATCTTTTTCCGGCTCTCTTCATTAAGAATCGAGTCGTTCATTGAAATATAAAGTTTATAGTAATAATCCGATTTTTTATGGTCACCCATGTTAGAATAAAGAATCGAGTAACTGTAGTAACTCAAAGCGATAACATCATTTTTATTGTTGTCAGATGCGAATCTAAGACTTTTATCAAGATAAAACTGAGCTTGCTTATAGTCAGCAAGTTTAATGTAAATATTGGCAATATTGAGCAGTGATGTTGAAATTCCGGAAGTATCGCTCACTTCTTCAAATTCTTTCAAGGACTGAAGGTAATATCCAAGTGCTTGCTTGTACTCGCCTTTACTGTTCAAGCAGTTTCCGATGTTGTTCATCGAGGTAGCAATACCGGCATTATCACCAAGTTTTTGTTTAATAGTCAAAGCTCGGTTGTGATAGCTAATCGCTTTGTCGTAGTTATCCAAAGATTGGTATATGTTCCCGATGTTGTTTAAAGCAAAGGCAATTCCGCGTTTATCGTTCAGTTCTTCCTTGATTTTCAAATTCTTGAAATTGTATTCCAGAGCCAAGTCGAATTTTTTCAGCATTTTATAGATTACACCAATATTATTCAAAGTGGCGGACATCCCCTTTTTATCACCAATGTCTTCTTTTACTTTTAGTGACTTTAAATAATATTCAAGACCTTTTTCGGCATTGGACTGGTCAAGATAAGCATTACCGATATTGTTCAATGTACGCGAAATGCTTGGTTTATCTCCAATATCCTGATAATTTTGCAAGGCACTTGTGTAGGCATCAACGGCTTTTTCAAGATTACCCAAGCTTCTGAAAACAATACCAATATCATTATATTTATTTGCAATTTCAATTTTATTCCCCATTTTTTCGTAGAAAGTAAGGGAGAGCTGGTAATACTTTAAAGCCTGAACAAAATCATTATTATAGTGATAATAGATATCGCCTATTATTGTAGTCGCTGCCGCTTGAATGGATAAATCGCCTAATTTCTGAGCAATTTCAGCCGCCTGCTTTGCATAGTCAATACTTTTGTATGGAGAACTATTCCGGTTTGCTCTGGAAAGTTCTAGCAGAATCTGCATTCTTGCATCTTCGCTGGAAGTTTTAAGTTTGCTTTCCAATTCATCAATAGTACTGCCTCCGAATGCAATTGAAGACAATACTAAAAAAGCAGTAAAAAAGAATATTTTAAAGTATCTTATCATTATTTGTTAAAATGGAACAAACTATATTTTGAAAAATATACAATTATTTTTAAATATTTTAATATTTTTTTTGTTTTTTCCAAATTTTTTTTATAAATTATATAACATTCTATGATAGAATGCTAAAAAATAAAAAATATTACAACATTTCTATTTATGTTGTAATGTAAAAATAGTATTTTTTTACCACATATTCAAGGATTGAACATGAAAGCAAAAAGGAATTTGCTCTTTTCTCCCTCTTCTTAAGAGATAGAACAATAATTGTTTTTGGTATTGATATCAATTGCATTTTACCTTTCGGGTAAGATGGCTGATAAATTGTTCATCAATTTCCCCAAAAACAAAAGTATTCCATAATTTTATGAATTGAATCCTGTGCCGGCTTTAATGCTGTACGCAGAGATTTTCAATATGTGCTTAATCAATATTCATGATTTTGAAAATATCTTCACTGATATATCAGGATTTGATAATGCGGCCCAATTAATTCAAATATTTATGTCTTATTTTATCCCGGGAGAATCATTATGCGTAAAAACTTTTTCAAATTTTCGCTTTTAGTAGTGCTTATGATCAGCGGCTTCGTTTCGCTTTTATTTGCACTTACTGCAGAACCAAACGTTACATATTACGGCTGTGATGGAACCAGCCAGGTAGAATCCACCACTCAGGTAGATTCTGACGGCGACGGTCGTTATGACACTTACATCGTTAAATGGTGTAATCCAAACTATAAAAAAGAATATCAGGTTCAATATGGCTTCAAAGGTCTCGACAGAGACGAACTTGAAGACGAATGGGCTCCAAGACCTTGGGACACCCCCCAGCCCAAACAAAAACCAAAAACAAAGAAACCAAAAATCGTTTTGGCTAACCCTCTAACAGGTGCATTCATAGAAGAAGTATATCTCGAAGATACCGGCAATCTTGCCTGGTGGTGGGAATCAAAGGACAATAGTGATGTTGTTACTATTAATGTACCTGTTCAGCCCATAACTTTACCAAAAGTATCAATTAACAGCAATAATTTCACTTCTTCAAATGTAGCTTTATTACCGGACCCAAATACAAACAACGTTAAATTGTACTTCACAGTTTCCGAGCAGAACAGAGTTACAATCAATGTGTTCAACCAAACAGGAATGAACGTTGCTGTTTTGCTTGATGAGAACAAGAGCACAGGAGACCATGAAGTTAGTTTCAATACAGCTTCGTTACCTAATGGATTGTATTTCGTTCAGTCCAAAATTGGAAGTTCATTATTTACTCAGAAATTATTATTAGCAAAATAGTAATAACAAAGTTTTTTCCCGCATTATCAAAAAAATCTATTCCCCATTTGGCCAATGGGGATTTTTTTTTCTTTTCACTTGCTAAATCTTCAAAAACTTACTAACTTTATCCCCAAATCTAACAAAATACAAACCTGACGGCAAACCCGAAACGTCAATTCTAAATTGGGAATTGTGAATTGAAAATTGTGAATTATTCGATTCAGAAATTTTCAGAATTTCTTGACCGAAGACATTGAAAATTATAACTTCATTTGATGAACCTTCCGAAAATTCGAAGCCTTCGAAAAGTTTAGTAATTCCTATGTAATCTTTAGCAGGATTTGGATTGATATTTAATGAATTTTTGTTAGTAACGAAAGAATCATCAATATTAGTTATCATTTCTATATCTATCCAGAACGCACTGCCGCCAACTGCAAATAGATACGTTCGGGAATCATCAGATATATCAATTGAATTAACATCGTAATATCCAATCCTATCATAGAATCTCTGGTTATTCAGTGCCCATATCCTCGATTGTTTTAGAGGCTCATGAATACCGATTAGATAAACATTATTGTCGGATAGCATAACATTTGAAAAGTTCCATTTAATGTTGTATATATTCGATTTCAGATTTCCAGAAGGATAGTCCCAAACATAAAGTGTGTCATTGCAACGTGCAATCATCAGAGAGTTATCTTTTGAAATAAACACATTCGAAACTTTTTGACCTTTGGTAACATGATTATTTAAAAAAGTCACATTCCCCGAAATATAATCAATCATTGCCACTCCATCGGTATGTATAGGATCTGTCTTGGGAGATATAACCTGAAACGTGGAGTCGTAAGAAACCGCTATGTTTGTTCCGGAAGATGGCATAGCTATCGAAAGTACGCCACCTTGGATTCCATTATCCAGCTTTCTCAATAATGTATAAGATTGTGAGCTCCACAGCGTTAAATCGCCACTGGTATTACTTGTTCCTTTATTGCTATAGCTGAAAACTACTGAATTAAGAATATATTCATTGTCATAACTAAATTTGACAATATTTTTCAAATAATTCAGCTTAGATTCTCTTGAGCTTATTCCAGGCTTTATCTCGGCAATATATTTTTCGTTTTCCAAATCATAAACGAAAGTTAAAGCAGTATCATTCCGGCAAGTTCCAACCAGAAGCTTTTTCTCATCTTTCGATAAATCTATTGAAGTAACTGGATTTTTGAATTTTAGTTCCCTAATGATATGATAAATCCCAGAAACATAATAACTGTTTTGCAGCATTCGCCACTCCCTAACGAAACCATCTGAACCAGCTGTGAAAAACACAGAATCAAGTTTTGAAAATTTTATTTGATTTATATCGGATGAGTGAATGCTATGTTGGCTATAATCTTGATTTTGTATGTCCATCTGATAGTTTTCAATTTCATAAAGATTTTTAAGAATAATAAAGTATGAATTCTTCTTTGCAAAATAAATGACCCCTTCCTCATCAGAAATAATATTAATAATGGGGTTGTTTTTATTGTAATACGACATTCCAGGATTGATTTCGGACCAGAATTCCCCATTATCATTCGAAAATGAGTAGGTCCCGTATTTCCATCCGGCTACGACATAGTTATCTTTTGTGGCATATACCGATGTCAAATCATAAACACCGAGTTGCAGGTTGGATTCTATAAAATGGTTCCCACCGGCTTTTTGTCTGAAAATTCCACCTCCAAGAGTAGCCGCAAAGATATCGCCTCCGGGATTTTGGGAAATTGAAGTAACAGGGTATCCAAGTGATATATTGTCATTGATTGCCGTCAAAGTCTGAGTTGGTAAATCCATCCGATAAATTATTCCTCCCTGAGAACCCATGTAAATCATTCCGTCAGTTCCCTGAGATAGTGAAATCAAATCTTTATCGGTAATATTCGAATTGATTTCCTGCCAACTGTCTCCGTCATCCAAAGATATGAAAACTCCTGACTCCGTAACTGTTAATATATTACCGTTTTTCACTTTCAAAATTTTCCTGACATTAGGAGTAATCTGGAATGAGTTTTTCTGCCATAATCCTGCACTGAAGGAATAAGTCCAAAATCCACTTTCCTTTATATAAGCAAGCAAATCGCCGTTATTTTTTTGCTCAAATGTTGTAAAATCCATTTTATTTGTTAAACCGTTATTCAAAGGATACCATGAAAGTGTTTTATCCTTAGAGATATAGACACCCTTTTCAGTCCCGACATAAAGAATTTTGTTATAAAAATGAATTTCATTAAATGATGTTTCTGAAAGTCTGTGAGTTACCCTGTGCCATGTCAAACCATCGTCTGTAGTGAACTTTATCCCATCAGTAGAAGAAGCATAATAAACAAAGCCTTTTTTAGTTGACAATATTTGATTGATATTTTTGAATGTTGAGTCGTTGAAATATACTTTCCAGGTCTTTCCGCTATCGAGACTAATTTTGTTATCGCCAAAAACCCTGCCATAATTATCGGCACCCATTTCTGAAAAAGATTCATCAGCAAGTTTACCCCAAGCAGAACCTCGGTAAATTGAATATAATATTGCTTTATCGGTAGAAGAAAGCATGTAATCATCACTTAGGATAACAAAACTGCGTGCTTCCCCAAAATTATATCCATTTGTTAAATATTGCCAGCAATATGACTGATAGCAATAGCCATTGTCTGCATAGTCCAGCCTATAAAGATAGTAATCCCCTTTCCTGAATATATCGCCACGTGGATTATTCTGAATTTTCAGATTTGAGGGTTCGCCAAAGGACTCCCTCCATGTTTTCCCATTATCAAAAGAAATCTGAATCAATAAATTTCCGTACAGGTTAAAACCATCGATTACAATATAATCAGAAGGAGTGAATGCCATAGATCTGACTCCTATTTTCGAATTTAACAGTTCCCACGAACTGCCGTTGTCCAATGATCTATATAATTCTGAATTACTTGCGGCATAGATCTGATTATTATGAATTTTTAATGCTGTGATTGAAGAATTTGCAAATGAAGCATTTGCTTTATCCCAATTTAAACCTTCATCAGACGAGACCAGAAGACCGTTATCCGTTCCTGCGAATAACTTGCCGTCGGGTGTTGCTATAATCCCGTTTATTACGTCGCTACCTGCACCGGTTGAAGTTGTAACATTAATCGGTTGAGCTGAAGCTGAAAAAAGCATCAGGCAGAAGACAACTACAAGTCCAAAAGATTTCATGAAATCTCCATAATATTTTTTTAATTTTGTATTAACTTCTAACTATAAGACACACAAAGAGCTAAAAGGTTACAAATAATTTTAAATATTTTTTTGATTTTTCTTGTTTGCAATTTCATCACTTCCTTCGTCCCTTGTCCCAACTATATCTTCACAAATTTCCCTACTTTATCCCCTACTCTCACAAAATATACTCCAGACGGCAAACCTGAAACGTCAATTCTTAAGCCCTCTCCTTTGGGGAGGCTTGGGGAGGGGTTCTTCACATTTTCACCAAAGACGTTGAAGATGCGGATATTGGGCACAGTGCCCTGTGCCCCTACGGAAATTTCTATGAAATCGGTGGCGGGATTGGGGGAGATTAGGTATTGTTGTTTATCCAAATCAGGTTCTTGTTTAATATCCGTCCCTAAGGTATTGTTTAACCAATCTGACTTCACTAACCGTATCATCCCATCATAAGAGCCAAAAACGAAAGTATTGGAGTCTGGAGAAACAGCGATTTTCCATTTATAACCGGTCTCATAATGAAACGGTATTGAATCCAGAACCCTCATTTCAGGTGATGATAATATGTAGATGCCGGTATTAAAGCCAGCGACTATTCTAAGTTCATTTCTACTAAAAGCATAATCAACCGGAGTTTGAGTGAAAAAACAAGAATCAACCGGTTTCTTTGAAATTAAATCCCAGAAGAATAACTGATTTGCTGAACGTAAAGTAACTAATCTATTCTTATTCTCCAAGTATTTCATCGAGGATAATGGATTGTAATTATCAGTTTTTCCGTCAATATTCGTACCCTTTGATAACACTAATTTTTCTTTAAGATTAATATCTATATATTCTAAAGTACTACTCCAATTCCAATGATTTTTGGGATTTGACCAGTTACTGAAAGAATCAGCATACTCGTCGGAAGTAATGAATAATTTTTCACTTTTTGTTTTAATAAAATCTGTTACAGGATGATTATATAACTCAGTTGATTTTATTGAATCCGAAATAAAATCAACTCTTAATAATCCTCCATAATTATTATAAAATATAGTGCTTCCATCGCAAGACCTACCGAAATCATATGAACAATCGAGTATTTTATCTTTATGGGAATAATCGGTTTTAATACTCCTAATGCTATAATTATGATCGGTTCCCATACACTTATCCAAATCTTGAACACAATAAAATTGTTTAATAAGACTGTCATTATTCATGCTATAAATAAAACTGCATAAAGAATATTTGGATGAATAATACTCGCAGTTTATAATAATTGTACTATCATCATCGCTGATATTTGCATTGATTAATACATCGGTAGAGAAACGATGTTGTTTTAGTAAATAGCCTGTTTTGACATCCCAGATTTTATATTCTGACCCACCTATCGTAAATATCTTTGTTCCGTCATTGGAAAATTTAATAAAATCAACACTACGAGAAAGAGCTTTACGCTCCAAATATTTGACACTATCAGACCATCCGACTGGTTTGATAGGATTATTTTTTGGAGCATCACTAACAAACAACCCAATGCTATCAGAATTAATCAGTATTCTCCCATCATTCATAACACATCCGCTTATTACATTCAAATTAGTCAAGCCTGAGTTATTCTCTTCAAAATTTGTCCTTACATTATTGGAATAAAAAACACCTTTTGTTCTTGAGATTACAATTAATTCCTCATTTCGTGTGATTAATACATCTGAAATATTTAGAACTCCTTCCAATCCTTCGTAAAGTTTAATCCATGTTTTACTTGAATCTTCCGAATAAAAAATATTACACTTCTCAGTAGAAACATAATTTTTTTGATTATATGAACTTACGTTATCAACATCTATGCAACCAACGGGTAAATCTCTCAAATCATCTTCATTTATATAATCTTTTATTAACTTATATAAATAACCAGCCCATCCGGCAAATAACTCATCATCACAGCTAAACTTAACAAATGAGAAATCCAAATTATCTTGAAATCCTTTTATTCGAGTCCAAGAACTGTCAGGCATATTAAAAAAGTATAAATTCCTCATTGTAGTTCCAACTACTATCTTATTCTTACTGTTAATTGCTATATTCTTAATGTTCTGATTTCCTAATTTGGAACTTATATTTACCCACTTTTTGTTTTTCTCATCAAAGAAGAATACTCCGTTCTTGAAAGTGCCGGCGTATAGTTCATTTTTCGTGTTGATTGCAAAGCATGATATTTTAATTGAGTCGGGAAGAAATGAGTCAATTCTTTCAACTTGGGTTAAATTTGTCAGGAAAAACAGACCCTTTTCTGATAATAATACAATTCGGTTAGTACTGTCTTGCATGATTGAGGTGATATTAACACCTACATCAGCATTTACTGCCTTCCATGAGAGATTCTGAGAGAAAGTCTGACTAAAAAGCAAAACGAATACAATCGAAAAAATTATCTTTTTCATATTTGCAACTTTCATTTTTATAAAATAAAATAGCAAGAAACTACAAATTTAAAAAAACTTTTTTAAAATTTGTCACTTCTATTTATATATGACACATGAAACGCAAAAACGTCTCACACTTTTTTGAAAATAATTGAAAAAAGTGAAAATAAATTGTTGGAAAAGTTTATCAAGTGTAATTTAACTTCATAAATAACATATATTTACTTAAAAGTATCAATCATATTAAAAATATCAATTATTGAACCACAATCCCATGTTTTAGAATTTCTTTAACAAAAGGATTTTCGGAATTAAATTCTGCTTCTGAAAAAGTATGAGTTTCAATATCGTAACTCGAGCTGAGCTTCGCCTTGCGAATTTTTTGATTGTCAAAGTAAGGATTTCCCGAAAAATCAGATGAAACTAAAGCAATATCAATATCACTGAATTCATTAAATTGATTCGTGGAATAAGAGCCAAAAAGTATAGCCTTAATAATTGAAATATTTGAATCATTTAATTTTGACAAAAATGTTCTAACTTTTTCTCTCACTTCAATTGGGATTTCATCCATTCAAAGATTTCCTTTACTTTCTGAAAAAAATCATTTGTAAATTCATTAGTGCAAGTTTTATTAAGTCTTTCTTTATAATCAGGATAACGAGCAGAAATTTGAAAAATATTCAAATCATCAAGTAAGCTATTTTGCACTTCATTCAAATCAAATTTTACTTTTGAGGCTAAATTCAATAGATTATGAATTTTTGGAGGAGATTCATCGAAAACATTTACATAATGTGCCTTTAGGGTCTTTTCAATAACCAAATGGCAGATAAATAAACACCAAAGGTTTTTTCGTGCCAATAACAAAGTCTCCGCCACTTCGAAATCATCGTCGGCAGAATGAATCCAGTAATCAATTTGTTCTTCTTTAGTCATAATAAAATCAACGAAATTCAATAAAGTTTATTTTTAGAAAATTCCCCCTCATTTTCCCCATCTCTTCAAAATCAGCTTTGCAATTTCAAAGTCAAAAGGCGAGGTGATTTTTATATTTTCCTCCATGCCTTCTGTGATTTTCACTTTATAACCCGCAGACTCTGCAACTGAGGCATCGTCAGTGAATATTTCTGTTCCTTTTATTGTAGTGTTATAAGATTTTATAAGAATCTCTGAACGGAAACCCTGAGGAGTTTGAATACTGAAAAGTTTACTTCGGTCAGGAGTACTTAAAACAAAGTTTTCGCTGTCGGCAATCTTCAAGGTTTCTTTTGGTATTAAAGCAGGAACTACAGCACCAAATTCTTCGCTCAACTTAATGATTTTACGGATGAAATCACCATCTATAAATGGTCTTACGGCATCATGAACAAGAATTATATCTGAACTTTGAGCGGCTGAGGTTTGCAAAGCATTAAAAACAGAATCCTGCCTTTGTACTCCGCCATCTGCAAATAAAATTTCCTTTTTAATTGCGAATTTATCTATCTGTTCTGTAAGCAAATCTTTCAATTCGGAATTAATTGCTATGATAATTGCAGTTATTTCGGAACAATCATCAAATCTTTGCAAAGTACGGATGATTACCGGAATTCCGGAAAGCTCTACAAACTGCTTGGGGAGTTCTCCGCCGAATCTTTTGCCACTTCCTGCGGCAGGTATTATGACTACATTTTTCATCTTGGTATTCAAGTATTCGAATTATTTAATAAATCAAAAAGTTAAAAATAATAAAAAAAGCGGAACTGACGGCTCCGCTTTTTGAAAATATCTTGTAAATTGAATTTTATTTGTTGATTATCACCGGGAAAGTTTGAATTTTGTTATTCCCGATAAACATTATCCGGTAAGAACCTACAAGAACAAGATTACCTGAATTGTCCTTGCCATTCCAAATCAAACCCGTATTGCCCTGCGACAGCACAAGATTCTCAAAGGTTTTAACGACGTTTCCGTTCAGGTCAACTATTCTTATATCCATAGTTGATTCCTTTGCAACACTGAATTGCATCTCGATATTCGAATTTGATGGATTTGGAAAAACATTCAGATTGTCAACTAAAGCAACTTCGTAAATGCCGGTAACCATTTGCCCGTTGAGAGGAACTTTAGTCGTTTCACCGGTTGCATCAATAGTAATTATTAATTCAGCTATTGATAAACTATTGGTAACAGGAAGATATTTTAGAATTACATCATAAGATTGATTCTCATTCAAATGAAAAGTATTATCGCCAACTATCGAAAAATCGGAGGCATCTTTGCCCGAAATGCTTAGAGAAATATTCATATTGAAATTACCCTGATTTTCCACTTTGATTGATTTTTCATCGGGAGCTTTATTTAATGAAGTAAAATCAATTTTGGTTAAAGACAAACCAAGTTTTGTATCTGCACTAAAACCTAAAAGACTCATCACGGGACTCTGCGAGGAATTGCTTGTGAACTCAATTTTTGCTTCTTTTGTTCCCAAGGATTTTGGATTGAATCTGATAGCAAGCGAACGCGATTCAGCTTTTTTAATCGTAAAAGGAACCTGCAAATCAGGCAACTCAAAGTCAGTTGGATTTGTTCCGCTAAGCTTAATTGATGAAATAATTAAATCGGCATCTCCGGTATTTTTAAGTAATCCCTGAAAAGTAGTATCTTTGACCGAACCCGAAACAACAAAGCCGAAATCAAGAGATACGTGCATCAAACCGAGAACCGGACCGGAACCGGCTGGATTAACTGTCAACTTTGCAGATTTTGTTGTGTCGCTTTCGCAATCGCCTGTAACAATGCAGGAATAATTTCCGGCATCGGTGGACTTCACACCCTTCAAATGGAAATCAGCCGTAGTTTTCCCCGATAGATTCACACCGTCTTTTCTCCATTGATAAGTTAAATTTAAACCATTGGCAACAACAGTAAAATCAATGTCCGAGCCTTCACTAACGGTTTGGTCATTTGGCTGTTGAACAATTTGAGGTTTTGACGCGAGAACAAGCAAAGCACTATTACTTGATGCATCAGGCGAACATCCATTGCTGACAGATACGTCATAACTTCCCTCGTCAGTTTTTGATACACTGCTGAAAAACAAGGTATCATTATTTGAACCTGGAATTTCAGTCCCATTTTTACGCCATTTGAAAGTGAGATTCTGTCCCGAGACGTTGACAAATATAAATGCCTTTTTGCCAATACAAGTTGAGATTGTCTGAGGGTGTTTTGTGATTTCAGGTGGCGTAATTACATTAAGAACAGCCGGCTGACTCGTTAGCGGGAAATTACACTTTCCGTTAACAACTACCGTATAATTTCCGGCATCTGCTATTGTAACATTATTCAGACTATATGTTGATGATGTGGCATTTTGAATATCAACACCATTTTTCTGCCATTTGTAGTTTATATCGGTTCCCACGGCTGTAACTGAAAATTCGACATTACCTCCGGAACAAATATCTTTTGAAGCAGGCTGAAGAGTAATGGCAGGGCTGATATCAACAGTAAGGCTTGCGGCATTGCTTGTTGCGGGACTGCCGCAATCGCCGGTAACAATGCAGTCATAACTTCCAGCGTCACTTGTTTGAACACTCGATATCGTATAATTTTGCTGAGTAGCAGAATTTATATTCACTGTATTTTTTCTCCATTGGTAATGAATTCCATTGCCTGAAGCTCCGACAGAAAAAGTAACGGGTTTGCCCGTGCAGGCGTTTTGGGACTGGGGATGTGTCGAAATTGTAACACCGCCCGGGATAGAAAAATTGCCCTGACTACTGCCGGAAATATTTGCGTTGGACACGTCAGAAATCTTAATGCGGTATTGACTGCCAAGAGTCTGATTAGCGGGAATACTCCATGACCAGCTATTTGCAGATGCACTTACAGATGATGCAAGAGTAATGGGAAATGAAGAGCCACCGTCGGTTGATAAATCAATTCTAACATTCGTAACACTTGTGGAAGTCCATGTAATATTGTGAGTTGAACCAGGGCACCAGTTCTCACCTCCGGTAGGAACTGAAACTACTATTCCGGGAGGTGCCACGACGACTAATGCCTGATTAGCCATCCAGTTCCATTGGTCATCATTATCAGCCTGATTATTTGAATTAACTGCATTTGCAATTGCCCTCAAATAATATGTCCCGGGAGTTGTTGGAGCAGTCCAGGTAAATGAAAATGCTACCGAGCCGTTGCTCATGGCTTTAGGAGAACTATGAGTAAGTTCTCCGTTCGATAACTGGAGACCCGAACCTGCCTCAGGGGACAATTGACCGACATCTGTGCTTCCCGTTTGGTCAGTTTTAACTGCAATATTTATTCCTGCGGCCGGTCTTCCGGAATTGTTAACTGTTACTGTGAAGGTAGTTGTTGAGCCGGTTTCAACAGTAAACGAACTTGTACTGCTTGCAACTGAAAGAGTAGTTGCAGTATTTAGATTTAAATTGTGACAGGAGCATCCGCCTGATGTAGTAGAAGTTTTTCCGGTCATACCTGTTGAACGAGCATAAACAATAACGGCATAGGCTATTACCATAATGAATATAGCCATTATTGCCAACTTTGGATGTTTATTTATTTTGTATAAGAATTTCATATTTTTTCTCCCAAATATTAGGATTTATTAATAATTTTATTAGTCGTTACTAATTATTTAAATATTCGATATTCTTATGTAAATATTGTATGGACACGAATAATATTAGAAAAATAGTAATTTGTTTGATAACAAACTATTAATTTGTTAGATACTTATCAGATATATTATAGCTTCCGGAACTTTCCATCAATAAAAACGAGATTAATGTTTGAAGTGTATTTAAAGAAATAATTGATATATGCTTTTGAAGGATTGCCATTTCGAATTTTTAATTCATACTCGATATTTTTGAGATAGAACGTTTGGTTCTTATTATTCAAGACGGACTGACTGAAAATAGGAAATATTTTTCCATTTTGAACTGTCAGATTAAATCCGGTTTCTGAATTTTGTTCAACAGCTGTAATTGAATTGCTTTCCAGTTCAAATCGCAGTGGAGAACGTACATTGATTGCTTTATTATTCGAAAAAAGCTGAACTGCCTGCTGAACGCCGACTTTCATTGCATTTATATCGTCAATTTTATCGGGAACACCCCACAATGTAACGTTTTTATATCCGGATAAATCAATCGAAGAAATTGACTGCAAGGCTTTTTGAGTCATTTTTCCGGTTTCAACCCATTTGCTCATTTGAGAAATATTCAGTAATAAAAGACCGGTTAACAATATGACAAAATCAAATCTTATTCTTTTTTTAATTTCCTCTTTATCAATTGAGCTGAGTACTGTACCCAATATTATGAAGAGTCCGATTGAGGGAACAAAAACATACCAACGCATGAAAATTGAAATCACAGGAATGATAAACAAAACAAACCATGTTAAACCAAACATCAGTTTCATACTGCTTAATTTCCAATAAGCTTTACGTTCTTTAAACCAGTAATAAATCGGAGCTCCCAAAAACCCACAAATTACTATCATAGTCAGCACATTAAAATAATCCAAATTTTTAACCAAAGTCGCAGAGACAATTGTTGAAGGCAAATACAGGATTAAATTCAATAATGAGCTGAGCAATGAAAATTCCGTTGCATTCGGACTTTGAAAGATATTTGGTGAACTGAACAAAAAACGAATCGAAAAAACGGCAATTCCAATTATTACGCTGATAATAAAATGCTTAAATGATTTTTGATTTGGAAAGATTAATTTACTCAATATTGGGATGAAAACTCCTGCAAAAGCGATTTCCTTGGATAGAAATCCTAAGATGAGAAAACCCAAATAGAAAAAGAAAGCAGTCTTATTTTCTTCCTGAATAAACTTTAAATATGAGTTCATTGCCAAAATCAGAAAAAATCCGGCAAGGGCATCTCCGCGACCGGCAATCCAACCTATTACTATTTCGTGCGATGGAGCAAGCCCGAAAAACAAAGCTGTAAGAAATGCAGGAAATGGTAAAATCCCGATTCTTTTTAACAGATAGTAGAAGGCTATACAGCATAAAATGTAAATCAGCAGATTCGTTGAATAAAAAGCATAAGCATTAAATCCGAAGACCCACAATGTAAGTGAATGTAGTGAATTTACAAGAGGTCGCCAGTAAAACCCCGAAACATCACCTGTCCAAAAAGGTTTGAAGATATCCACAAAAGAAGCCGGATTGTGCCACCCGATAATCTGGAAATCATCATTTAGAAATGGAATAAATATGGAATTTAACCACCCTCCAATTAAAACCAAAACAATCATCAGAGGATAATAAATCCTTATATTCCGGTTGAAATGATGTTTGAGTGAATCTATGTTCATTTAAGGCATATTAAGTTTGAAGGCAGAGTATCTCGCAGTGAATAAATTACTCTCGCTTGCAGTAACTCCGCTTGCCTGAATCATATCTTTTACTTTTTGAATTCGTTCTTCGGGCATAGGATGCGTAGAAAGCAGTTCCTCAAGGAAGCTTGAATTTCCGGTTTTTACTTTATCAAAAAAGTAAGTGATTGCTCCCGGATACCATTTCGAAGTCTGCAAATATTTGAAAGAATATTCATCTGCTTCGTATTCATCGTCCCTGCTGTTTTTCAGGAAAGCAAGACCTGTAAAAAGATTAGCGGCAATTTGAGCATATTGGCTTGAACTATTTCCCAAAACCAAACTCAAAACAAAATCAACTCCATAAGCTTTTGTCATTCTTTTTGTAGCATGGCGAAGCTCGGCATGTGCTATCTCATGAGCTAATATCCCTGCCAGGGTTGCTTCGTTATCAATAAATTTAAGCAATCCGGTGTAAACATAGACGTATCCGCCGGGAGTTGCAAAAGCATTTACAACAGAATCATTTTTGATTATTTGAGTTTTATAGGCAAAAACTGTTTTGTATTTTATCAATGAAGAATTGGTGATTTCAGTTACTATGCTTTGTACATAGGTGTTTTGGTCGAGATAATTATAAAGCGGATACTCTGCAGGAGTATGGCGAATCTGAGAGTCAAGTTGTTTGCCGAGAGTAACATCATCGGAAGTGGAGAAAGCATTGAAGTCAAGCGGATTTGTACTGTTATTATCTCCGCAACCTGCAAAACTGAAAACGACTAAAGAAAAAGTCAATAATATTGCTGTTCTAAATTTGAATAATGCCTTGTAAATCATATATATCCTAAATTTTCAATAAATTCAAAAAACAAGAAACGGTTTTGTTTCTTTAATATGATAGAGACTTAAAATAAATCCTAAAATTTTAAACATAAAATTGAGAATGATTGTTAGATGTTTGGGTTTAGGCATTTAGTGAAAGAATTATTCTAATTTCTTCACTTCGAAATTCGAAATTCCTTGTTCGATACTCAAAGAGTTGAGGTGCTTAGTTGTTTAGGCGGTTAGGTGTTTGAAGAGATGAAGAGAAGATAATCCCCCTAACCCTCTTTTTCAAAGGGATAAATGAAGATTCTTATCTCATTCACAATTCAGAATTCACAATTTCTCCTCGTCCCAACTATATCTTCACCTATGATAAAATATTTTAAACCACTCGAAAAAAAAAG
>CAZSHX010000027.1:0-54640 GCA_964606895.1 uncultured Hyphomicrobiales bacterium | reverse complement strand
GCTCCGCAGACACCTCCGCCAGCGGAGGACAAAGAATTGACGTTTCGGGTTTGCCGTCGGGTGTTTATTTCGTGAGAGTTGGGGATAAAGTTGGGAAGTTTTTGAAGATTTAGTTGGAAAAAGGGACCAAGAACGTGGGACAAGGGGAAGAGAAGAAATAAGAGAATATCGAACAAGGGATTTCGAATTACAGAATTAAAATATATTATTTAATGAAACTTCATAATTATTTTCAAGAAGGTGAATCATGCAAGGCAAACTGACTATTTTAATTGAGAAAGATGAATATGGCTATTTTGCCTATTGCCCTGAACTTAAGGGCTGTCATTCCCAAGGCGATACATTCGAGGAGGCTTTATCTAACGTCAAAGAAGCAGTAGATTTATATATTGAGACTCTCGATTTTAAAGAAGATAACATGATTTTCAATAAGGAAATTTTCTCTACAAGTTATGAGGTTTCTTTTGCCTAAATTGATTTCAATCAATGCAAAAGAAGCTGAGAAAATGCTTTTCGACTCGAATTTTATATTGCTTCGTACAAAAGGCAGTCATCGCATTTACATAAAAGGTGATACAAGGGTTGTTATTCCGTTTCATGCTAATAAATCATTGCATCCTAAAATTGTTAAATCAATTATTGAAGCTATCAATGAGTAATCATAGAAATATTCTCATTTCAATAAGTTGTTTACTTTTCTTTATTATATACTCTTCTCCCCTTTTTGCTCAAACGGGGCATTGGACTCAGCTATATCCATCTAAATCGCCTCCAGCAAGATATAGTTTTGGTATGTCATCATTAGGTGAAAATAAGGTTCTATTATTCGGTGGACAAGATTCAACTGGTAAATTACTTGGTGACACTTGGATTTATGATTTGAATATGAATTCTTGGACACAAATTAATACACCCAATCATCCCTCGCCAAGAAGTGAATTTGCATTAACTTGTCTTAATGAAAAGAAGGTTCTGCTATTCGGAGGGTCTTATGCAGAAGATATATATATTCATGCAATTGGCGATACTTGGATTTTTGACATTGATTCTTTAAATTGGTATGAAATGAATCCAGCCAATAGTCCTTCGATTCGGTTTCAAAGTGCTATTTCTAATCATAGTTTAAATAAAGCTATCTTGTATGGAGGTCTGGATAACCATCTTAATTCTCAACATGATTCATGGTTATATGATCTTGATAGTAATCAATGGATATTATTGCCAATTTTTGGTTTTACAAGCCAAAGACCTGAGATTCAAAAAATAGATGATAGTTTGATGATAGAATTTGGCGGTGCTGAATCAAGTGCAAATGACGTAAATAAAACCTATATTTATTACCCGGGTTTAAAAAATACTTGGAAGGAACTTAAAATCAATAATCCTCCACCTGTCATGCATGGTCACTCTATGGGTCAAATTGGAAAAAATAAAGTTATTCTTTTCGGTGGTACAAGCATAAATGACCTTCTCAATGATACTTGGATTTTTAATTATTCCGCTACAACATGGAAGAAAATTGAAGTAAATGTTAAACCTTCTAAAAGGTATTTACATAAAATTGCAAGAATAGGAGAAGGACGGATATTATTATTCTCAGGGTATAATAATTTCCCAATGGACGCTGATACTTGGATTTTTTCATTAGATGCAGACGATGTTGAAGATAAAAAAAATATTTCCGATGATTTTCAAATTTCGCCAAATCCTGCAAAAGATTATATCGAAATCTCTGTAGGGTCAAGGCATGCCTTGACCAACAAAGACTTCCGTATCTTCAATGTTTTTGGTGAACTCGTATCCACCTCCGTCTGCTCCGCAGACACCTCCGCCAGCGGAGGACAAAGAATTGACGTTTCGGGTTTACCGTCGGGGATTTATTTTGTTCGAGTGGGAGAAAAAGTAAGCAAATTTATAAAAATATAGGATTAATATGAAAAAACTACTACTTCTATTGATTATCATTTGTCAATTGTTTATTGTCAATTCAAATGCTCAGCAATACGGCTGGTATTGGCAAAATCCCCTACCGCAGGGAAATGGTTTGTTTGCAAGTTTTGCTATAGACAGCAAAACTTATATTAGTGCAGGTTCTAATGGTACTATTATTAAAACTACTGATGCGGGCATTACCTGGAATTTCATCAATTCAGGAACGAAAGAATTTATTTGGGGAATGTGGTTTTTTACTTCAAATAAAGGAATTGCTGTCGGCGAGAATGGAACTATCATTAAAACGACTAATCAGGGAGAAACCTGGACTTCCGTTTCATCTCCTTATAAAGATGTCATCACTGCTGTGCATTTTCCTGACGAATTTATCGGTTATGCATCCTGTTTAGGCGGGAATGTTTTAAAAACAACTGACGGCGGAGATTCTTGGTCTTTAATAACAACAATCACAACAGAAAATCTATTTGCAATTGCTTTTTTTGATTCAGATAATGGTTGTGCTGTTGGAGACAATGGAATAATTATAAAAACAACCGATGGCGGAAAAAACTGGACTAAGCAAGTTTCGAATGTCAAAAATATGTTAAGAGGAATTCAATTCTTGGATTCAAAGATTGGTTATGTTTGCGGCTATACCGGAACAATGCTAAAAACAACTGATGGCGGCACAAGCTGGACTAAGCAGGCAAAAATCGTAAATTCGAATTTATTCTCATTGAGATTTATTAATTCAGAAATTGGTTTTGCGGTAGGCAGTGAAGAAATGATTATTAAAACAACCGATGGCGGAGCAAAATGGAACTTTATTTTAGGAACTTTTGAATCAGGAACTTTTCAATCGGTTCATTTTTCTGATGCAAATACCGGCTGGATATGCGGAAATTTTGGAAGGATTAAGAAAACAACTGATGGGGGAAAAAACTGGAAATATTTGACTGAGAATTTCTGTAATGATAATTATTCGATATACTTTTATGATAAAAATATTGGTTTTATTGGTGCCGATAATGGACAGTATTTTAAAACTACCAATGCCGGAAAAGATTGGAATCTAAACATAATTGAAGACATGGGAATGGTTGTATATTCTTTTTATTTTTCAAGCGAAAAAATAGGTTTTGCAGTCGGTGGCTATGGAAAAGCATATAAAACAACCGATGGTGGAACTTCATGGACACAGATTAATCTGAGCACCACCTCAAATTTAATGAAAATAGCTTTTCCAAAACCGGATATTGGTTTTATTTTGGGAGCTTATGGTTTCATTTCTAAAACCACCGATGCCGGAAAAACATGGAATAAGATTTCTTCTGCTCAGACTAACCATTTTATGGATGCATATTTCATTGATGAAAATACGATAGTAGCAGTAACAAGCTGGGGAAAAATTCTCAAATCTGCCGATGGTGGAGTTAATTGGGCTGAAAAACATTCTGAGGCAAATGAACAAATTACTTCCATAGCTTTTGCTGATAATAAAATTGGAGTTGCAGTTTCAGGTCATGGCAAAGTTTACAGAACAACAGATGGCGGAGAAACATGGAAAGTAAATCAGTTATCAAAGTTTAATGTTAACTCATCAGTTTATTTTATAAATTCAAGCATTGGCTGGATTACAAGTAATAATTCTTACATTTTAAAGACTTATAATGCCGGAGAAACATGGAAAGAATATTTTGTCGGGACTCATCAGCCGATGCAGGCGATTCATTTCCTGACTGAAAATGATGGGTTTATTGTCGGTGTAGGTGGAATGATTTTACGAACACCAACAGGAGGAGTTGATCCTTCAGGAGTAGAAGAAGTAGCCGGATTAATTTCAGATATAATTATCGTCCCAAATCCTATTACCGATTATTTGGATATTTCAGTAGGGTCAAGGCATGCCTTGACCAACACAGATATCCGCATCTTTAATGTCTTTGGTGAAGAAATTCTGAAATCTTCTGATTTAAATAATTCTCAATTGTCAATTCACAATTCTCAATTTAGAATTGACGTTTCCGGTTTGCTGTCGGGAGTTTATTTTTTGAGGGTTGGGGAAAAAGTTGGGAAATTTGTGAAGATATGATATATTTACTCTTTTTCCATATCAATAAATAATCTTTATTTTCGTTTATTTCTTTTGTACGTTCATTGAAATCAGGAACCTCACCCCAACCCTCTCCGAATGAGAGGGCGGTAAAAATTTGCATCTTTGCATCTTTTTGCATTCAAAGATGCAATAGCTCAAATTTCGTTATTTGAAATAATATCAATAGGTTAGACCGAAAGACATTGCATTTTTTACAAATTATTTTTTGATGATGCAATGCAAATTGGAAAATTTAAAGAAATTAAAATCTTAATCCTGTGAATCATAAAATTAGGCAAATCATGTTCAGATATTCTTAGCGAAAATTCGCCAAAATTTGCATCTTTGCATCTTTTTGAATCTAATGATGCAATCGTTCAAAATTCGTTATTTTAAATAATATCAATGTTTTAGATAACAAAGGCATCGCATTTTTTTCTGAGAATATATTAAAGATGCAATGCAATTTTATCACCCCTCCATTAATAGATTATCTTGTAACATAAAACGAAGTAATTAATGAATAAGTATCTGAAATATAAATAATTATTGAGACTTTTGTAACAATTTGTTAGATTTTTAAAATTAATAACTATTTTGATTTACCCACTAAAAATAGCAAAGAACCCAAAAAAACAAAAATCAGCTTTATATACACATTGTTAGATAGTCCAGCCCAATAATTAAAATAGATCTGTCAAGGGCATACAATGTAAAAGAATGGCTCACATAATCTTTTCAATTTAAAGATAACATGAGCCAAATTACTAAAAAACCCAATTTCTTATTTATTCAGCTTGAACGGTTCGTAACCGTATTTAACTAAATGAAGTTTGTTTACAAGTGCCTTGGTTGAATTCTCTGAAACCTTCAGGAAGGTTGTCGGGTAAACACCTAACCAGACTATGAAAATAACTATTGGAACAAGCGTTGCCCATTCTCTTTTGTTGATATCTTTCAAAGTATGATTGTGTGGATTTGTAAGTCCTCCGAACATAACCCTCTGGAACATCCAAAGCAAATAAACTGCCGCAAAAATCACTCCTGTGGCAGAGATAATTGTGAATGCCCATGAATTGTAGAATGGCGAACGGAAGGCTCCGACCAAAGTCAGGAATTCTCCGATAAAACCGTTCAAACCGGGCAAACCTACTGAGGCAAGCATAGCAATTGAGAAAAACACAGTGAATGCAGGCATAACCCTTGCAATACCTCCGTATTCCGATATTTCTCGGGTGTGGCGGCGTTCATAAAGTATGCCCACGCAAAGGAAGAGCATACCTGTTGAAAGTCCGTGATTGACCATCTGAATTATTCCGCCCTGAATACCTTCGGCAGTCATCGAAAAAATTCCAAGCACTACGAATCCCAAATGGCTAACAGATGAATAAGCCACAAGTCTTTTAACGTCCGTTTGAACCATCGAGAGCAAAGCTCCGTAGATTATTCCGATTACGGCAAGCCAGCCCATGTACGGAGCAAAATAAAATGATGCCTGCGGGAATAAATCAAGGTTGAATCTGATTAAACCGTAAGTTCCCATTTTTAAAAGCACACCTGCCAATATAACCGAACCGGGAGTAGGTGCCTCGGTGTGGGCATCGGGCAACCAGGTATGCAATGGGAATACCGGAACTTTTATGCAGAATGACAAAGCAAAAGCAAGAAAGAGCCATTTTTGAATATCAAAAGGTATCGGGTGGGTAGCCAAAGTTTCTCTGATTAACAGGAAATTCGAGGTAAATCCTGAAGTTGTAGTTATGATTTTTGAGCCGACATAGGAACCCAGCCAAATAATGGCAACAAGCATGAAAAGCGAACCTATCACAGTAAACAGGAAGAACTTGACTGTGGCATACAGTCTGTCTTTTCCGCCCCAGATACCGATAATGAAATACATCGGAATAAGTATTATTTCCCAGAAGATATAGAATAAAAATAAATCAAGAGCAATAAACACGCCTGTCATAGCAAACTGAAGAAGAAGAATCAGAACGTAGTATTCCTTTTCTCTTTTATGAATCGCTCCGAAAGATGAAAGAATTGCCAAGGGGGTAATGAATGACGTTAGCATCACAAGTAGTATAGACATGCCGTCCACTCCGATTCTGAATCCTGCATCCAGCTGGCCTAGCCATATCGCCTGATAAATAAACTGAAATCCTGAATTGGACGAATCGAATGCTAAAAACAGAAAAATTGATACGACAAAAGTCAGTAACGAGACAGCGAGTGCCGAATACTTAATGGCTGTCGTTTTTTCCTTGTTGAAAAACAGCAAAGCAAATGAACCGATAAGCGGTACAAAAAGTGTAGCAAGTAATAATCCCATATCTATTCTTTCATTTTTATATTTTAACTTTTTTTAATTCAGGCAAAATCAAATTGCCTTAACTTCCCACTGCGAGCCAAATAATAATGATTATTATGCCTGCAAGCATCATAAGAGCATAGTTCTGAGCAATTCCCGACTGCAGTCTTCTGAGGACTTCACCTGTTCTGTTTGTTGTTGCCGCAGTGCCGTTCACAAAACCGTCAATGACTTTAATATCAAACACTTTCCACAAAAATTTCTGCGAAATTAGCAAGATAGGGTCAACAACCAAAGCGAAATAAAGTTCGTCAAGTCTGTATTTATGCAATAATGCCGAGTAAACAGCTTTGTAATTTTTTGCAAGCCTTCTTGGAACAGTCCAGTAATCATCGCTGTAATATTTATTTGCAAGTCTGATTCCCAAAACGGCTATTCCAACGCTGACAAGCATAAGAACATATTCAATGGCATGCAATCCATGAGATTCGGGTCTGCCGCTATTTGAAACGATTATTCTGTGTGCATCTGCAAAAATCGGCTCAAGCCAGTTTTCAATCAAACTCGGATGGTCGCTGAACCAGAAACCGAGTATATACGGAATTCCGAGAAAACCGCCCAAAGCGGAAAGAACAGCAAGAACCTGCAATGGAATCGTCATTGTTTTCGGTGATTCATGAGGATGGACATGATGCTTGTCAAATCTTTCTTTTCCGTGGAATGTCAAATTCAATAAACGGAACATATAGAATGCAGTGCAGAACGCCGCAATAGCTCCAACAGCCCAGAGGAACCATCCGCCATTGCTGAAAGCAAACCAAAGGATTTCATCTTTCGAGAAAAATCCGCTGAAAAATGGGATACCTGAAATGGCAAGTGTAGCGATGTAAAATGTTTTATATGTTGTGGGCATGTATTGTTTCAAGCCGCCCATGTGTTTAATGTTTTGTTCGTGGTGCATTCCGTGAATAACAGAGCCGGCTCCCAAAAACAACAAACCTTTGAAAAAGGCATGAGTCATAACGTGAAATACTCCAGCAGAAAATGCTCCGACTCCCAATGCTACAAACATGAAGCCGAGCTGACTGACTGTTGAATATGCCAGAACTTTCTTTATGTCATTTTGAACCAGACCAATTGTTGCGGCAAAAAACGCCGTAGTAATGCCTATAATTGCCACAACTTCCATTGCAACAGGAGAAAGAGCAAACAGAACAGAATTACGTGCAATCAAAAATATACCTGCCGTGACCATTGTTGCGGCATGAATCAAAGCCGAAACAGGAGTCGGACCAGCCATCGCGTCAGGGAGCCAGACGGCAAGCGGTATCTGTGCCGATTTACCGGTACAGCCGAGAAACATCAGCAATGTAATTGCCGTAATAATTCCGGTTCCAAAATAAACCGATGAAGCATTGGTGGCTATCATCTTAACCTGTTGGTATTCCAGAGTATTGAAATTCAAATAAATAATAAGCATGGCAATTATAAATCCGAAATCGCCTATTCTGTTCACGATGAAGGCTTTGTTGCCTGCATCGCCGGTCCATGTGATTCGAACTCCTTCGAACTTGCGGTCGTACCAGAAGCCAATCAGCAGATAAGAACATAGCCCCACGCCTTCCCAACCGAGGAAAGTCAGCAGGAAATTGCTTGAAAGCACAAGATTGAGCATCATGAAAATAAAGAGATTCAAATAGGCAAAGAATCTGTAGAAACTTCTGTCGCCGTGCATATATCCAATAGAATAAATATGAATCAGAAATCCTACTCCGGTAATTATCAACGAAAAGAGTACAGAAAGCTGATCAACCTGATAAGAAATGTTGATATTCAAAAATCCGGTTTGAATCCACGAGTAAACCGGAACAATAACAGGTTCCTCCAAAGGTTTGCCTGCAATTGAAAGAAAAATCATCAAAGTGATGATAAACGAAATGGCGATTGTGCCGCTACCGATAGTGCCAATCAGCTTTTCGCTCTTGATAAACTTTCCAAGCAGACCGATAATCAGAAATCCTGCCAATGGAAAAAGCGGTATAAATTTTATTAATTCGTGCATATTCTTTTGCCTTTATAGAAAAATCCGGATTTTATTTTTTTCCAACTAATAAAAATACAAAAGTAATGGTGAATATGCAACGAAAAAACTTCAAATGAAATTTAAAACAATACCAAAGAAAATTCTTCGTTTAATAAAATGAAGTTTTGGGTGAACCCAAAAAGTGATTTTTTGTCAAATTTTATTGTATGCTTTGCCGATGAATAAAAATATCTACTCACAAGATTCTGAAGTTCTGGAAGTTCCTGAAATCGGCGTTATTGACGATACCGATTTAGCCGCCAAGGTTATTCTTTTCAATGACGAGATCCACACATTCGACGATGTGATTATTCAACTGATGAAAGCCATCAACTGCTCTCCGCAGGTTGGAGAAAAATTCGCATGGGAAGTTCACACTCGCGGCAAAGCATTAGTTTTCAGCGGCGATATGCCCCAATGCCTCCGCGTCAGTTCTGTACTCGAAGAAATTGCTCTGCACACAGTAGTTGAGTGTTAAAAAAATTCAAGATTACCTGTCATAAGAGATCCCTGCAAATTTAGTTAATTATTCCAAATCAAAAAGGAATACTTCCTCTATACTGCATTTGAAAACTCGGGAAATATCATAAGCCAGTTTTAAGGACGGATTATATTTTCCTTTTTCCAAAAACACAATTGTTTCCCTTCGGACATTCACTTTTGTAGCAAGTTCATCCTGTGTTAAATCGAATCTTGCTCTTAACTCCTTTATTTTATTGTTCATTTTTCATGCCGATAACAGATATTACTCCCCAACACACAGCCAGTATCACTGCCATTCCCAATAATGCCAATTGGAAGATAACTCCGATGTCAATTTTAATTTGCTCGCTGATGAGCCACAGTGCAATAAGATAATAAATAGTAATGAAATATGCGGCAGATGATGCCTTTTGCCAAATTTTTTTTGAAAGTTCATCTCTTGCCGGCAATCCTCTTTTTGCACTTATCAATAATCTTATTTGGCTCACCATTGCGAAACCGAATAATACAAAAATTGTAACAAATTGGATTATATCAGATAAATGAAAAGGAAATCGTGATTTCATCGTAGTGAAAACACCTAACCCCATTAACAAGACTAAACCAATAAGTATTACAAGATGCTTTTTCATATTATTACCTAATGAAATGTTATAAATACCCAACACAAAGTTATATATTTCTAACAAATTATCCAAATTATTTTTTTGTTAAGAAAAATATTTTAAATTGCATTTTTAAATATTTGTCAAACCTAAAAAATTAAAAATATGGATAAGCAGAAAAGAGTCCGCGGTCTTTCTTCATTAGTGGGCAATACTCCACTTCTGGAAATAAATTGTTTTTTCAAAGGCAAAGCACGCAAAGTTTACGTCAAAGCTGAACACATGAATATGACAGGCAGTATTAAAGACAGAATGGCTTATCATATCATCCGCAAAGCCACAGACAAAGGGCTTCTGATGGAAAAAACCCATATTATTGAAGCAACCAGCGGCAACACAGGCATTTCTTTTTCTGCAATCGGAAGGGCTCTCGGTCATCCCGTAACTATTTTCATGCCCGACTGGATGAGTCTTGAAAGACTGAACCTGATTAAAAGCCTTGGAGCTCATATCAAGCTTGTCAGCCGTGACGAAGGCGGATTTTTGGGGAGTATTAAGCTTTCCGAAGAACTTGCCGGACAAATAGAAAATTCTTTTCTGCCATGTCAGTTTTCAAACGAGGATAATGTCGAAGCTCACTATCTTACCACGGGTCCCGAAATATGGTGGCAGTTGGCTTACCGCAATCTGAGACCGGATGCTTTCGTTGCTGGTGTCGGAACAGGCGGAACAATTATGGGAGTAGGTAATTTCATGAAAGAACAGGATTCTTCAATCAGAATACATCCGCTCGAACCGGCAAATTCCCCAACCCTGACCACCGGCCATAAAGTCGGCAAACACAGGATTCAAGGTATTTCCGATGAATTTATTCCTTCAATACTGAAGCTTGACCAACTTGATAAAGTTGTTTCGGTTGACGATGGCGACGCAATAATTATGGCTCAGAAGCTTTCGGAAGAACTCGGTCTCGGAGTTGGTATTTCAAGCGGAGCTAATTTTCTGGGGGCATTGATCCTACAAAACGAAATGGGAGACGACGCAGTGGTCGCAACTGTCTTCCCTGATGACAATAAAAAATATCTCAGTACAGATTTACTTAGGGAAGAATCCGTTAAAGATAATTTCCTGTCAACCCACGTTGATTTGGTTGATTTTCGCTCCTTTAAGCGGGTCTGCAACACATGCTGTGACCCGGTTGACTGCGTTGAACCGGTCTGCAGTGAATACATAAAAGAAATCATGCTTCCTATATGCCCAAGAAGAGAAGGAAGGAACTGAGAATTGTGAATAATAAATTTCATTCTATCGTTTTAGAATTATCTATTATAAATGAACTAAACCGGCTGTTACAAAATCAGGGAAAACATCAATAAGTTTAACCATAATTGGCTTTGAACCTTCCTTAACAAGCTCTTCCCAATGTTCATGCGAAGAATTAACCTGAACCCTGACATAGTTTTCAGTCCAACCTCCAAAACTATCATTTGTTTTATTAAATGCTTCGGGAATTATTGATTTGATTTTTCCCTTTTGCGACTGATAAAATTCCGCTTTCTTTATGTCCGAAAGTAGTCGCAGTTCATTTGTTCTGTTCTTTTTATCCAAAGATGACACCTTACCGGAGAATTGTCCTGCAGGAGTGAAATCTCTTTCTGAATAAGTGAAAGCATGAAGATAGGTTATAGGCAAACTCTCAAGCAGAGAGTATGTTTCCTTGAAATGAGAATCAGTTTCGCCCGGGAATCCGGTAATAACATCAATACCGATACAACAATCCGGCATTTCTTCCTTTATTTTCAAAACCAGTTTTTCAAAATCTCCTGCCTTATACCTCCGTTTCATTGACTGTAGAATATCCGGAGAACCACTTTGCAACGGGATATGAAAGTGGGGACAGATATTTTTTGAATTTTTCACAATTTTAATTATTTCGTCAGTCAGAAGGTTTGGCTCGATTGAAGAAATCCTGAATCTCTGCAGTAAATTCATGCTCTCGATGAGCCTAATTGCATCTGCGAAATTCTCTCCGGTCGAAGTCTTGTACTCGCCAAGGTTTATACCGGATAGAATGACTTCGTAAAAATTCGAACCGGCAATTTTAAGCAGTGTGTCTTTCAATCCGCTAAAAGGCAGGCTTCGGCTATGCCCACGGGCAAGAGGAATTGTACAGTAGGTGCACACATAATCGCATCCATCCTGCATTTTAAGCACCACTCTTGTGTGACTCTCGTTATCCGCAGACCAAGCACCGTGATAGGGTAAATCATCAATATCATCAACAAATATTCCGGATTTACCAGATTTTGTGAAATTTTCTATGATTTGGGGCAACAAAAATTTTTGCTTTGTACCAACAACTGCGTTAACACCTTCAATACCCAAAATTTCATGAGGTTTGATTTGGGCATAACAACCGATAACTCCAATGAACGCTGATGGATTCGATTTCTTAGCACGACGGATTATTTTTCGGCAGTCAACATCTGCATTATGAGTAACTGTACAGGTATTGATAACGACCGCATCGCATTTTTCTCCGAATTTCACTGTGTCATGACCAAGAGATTCGAACTGTTCCTGAATCTGCGATATTTCGGCAAAATTTACTTTACAACCTATATTATAATAACTTATCTTCATTTCTAATTATATTTATGTTTAAGATTACTTCAGCACCACTGAATCTGCCTGAACAGAATATGCCGCAAAATAGCCTAATGCTCCGTTTGAGAAATTTGTATTGGGATTTTGGGGTGTTCCGGTGGAAACGATTCCTCTCATGCCTTCACCTCCCATTATATTTTCGAGAGTGGAAAAATAGTCGAAAACCGGAAATTCAACTGTCAGGAGTTCGATTCTGATAGTGTCATTTTTCGCAAATCTATGACGAAATCTGTTGTAATCAACAAGCGGTTCAGTATTGAATTTACCATTATACAAATAGTAGTTATCATTTTGAACCCCATTCACAAAAAGCTTCAGAAAGCAGTAATCTCTTGTCCCTGAAGGGTCAATGAAAAAGCAGTGCAAATTGAAGCCGGGTTTTCTATCCGGTCCTCCACCTGATCCGGGACCTGTTTCGGTACGAAGCTGATAGGTGATGGAGTCAATTTTAATAGGATTTTGAATAGTTGCACTTGCTTTATATTCTTTACCTAATGCATTAACGGTTAGTGTATATGTGTTCCCGACTCCACCTTTTAACGATGCGGTTTGGTAAATTCCGGGAGATTTTTCAATAAGTGTTTCGGAATTTCCTTTGTTGTCTGAAATTGACACAACTGCCCCGGAAACCGTCGGAAACACATTAGGTGCAAAGAAATCGCCGGTTTTGCTTATTCTCACAGTATAAGGTCCGGGTTGGTCTGTCACTACTCCCTCGATAACAATACGTGGTGTTACATTATTCAAATCCACATTTATCGTTTGCTCGCATGAAGAGAAAAGAACTGCGAAAGTCATTATAATCAACAAATAATTTATCTTTTTCATGATTGCCTAGAAGTTAAAATTGTAAGTTAGTGAAGGGAAGAATGTGAATAAATAAGTCATCACCGCTTCAGTTTTTGTCGGGTCGTTTTCATTCTTTTTGAATGAAATTGAATATGGATTTTTCTGACCATATGCATTATACATCGAGAAATTCAGATTTGATTTATAACTGCCTTTTTTCTCGAAATAGTAAGTGATGCTCAAATCAAGTCTGTGGTAGTCCGGCATGCGGTAGCCGTTACGTTCGGCATAAAAATTAATTATATTGCCGTCAACCATATACTTCCCGCTGGGATATGTGACTGCATTTCCTGTATTATAAACCCAGACTGCCGATAAATTCCATTTGTCGTTGAGCTGATAGGAACCGACAAGCGAAATGTCATTTTTGCGATCGTATTTCGCAGGAAAAGGATTGCCGTTATCAATTGCATCAAATTTTCTTTCGGATTTTGCCCATGCATAGCTTATCCAACCTGTGAAACTTCCTGTATTCTTTTTCAAAAATAATTCTATTCCGTAAGCCTGACCGGAACCGAAAACCAATTCAGATTCGACATGGTTATTCAAGAGCAAATCAGCACCATTTTTATAATCAATTTGATTTTGCATGTATTTGTAATATGTTTCGACCGAAGCTTCATAATCATTATTTAAAAAATTTTGATAATAACCGATTGATATCTGGTCCGAAATGCCCGGCTTGACGTTGTTGGTACTTGGCTGCCAAATATCGAGCGGTGTGGTTGAAGTTGAATTGGAAAGCAAATGCAGATACTGCATATTCCTTGTATATGAAATTTTGACCGAATTGTTGTCGTTCAGAAGATAATTCATGGAAAATCTGGGTTCAAATCCTCCATAAGTTTTAATAAACTGACCATCGGTATAATTTTGAGAATGAGTAATAACTCCGTCATTATCAAACGAATAAATTGTACCGGGTCCGAGCAGTACAAAAGTTGAATATCTCAAACCGTAATTAAATTTCAAATTATCAGAATAATCAAATTCATGGGATAAATAAAATGCGGTTTCAAGTGCATATTTGTCAGTAACCTGATTTGTAAATGATGATGCACTATCGGTGGAAGTCAGTTTTCCGGGGACAAAACTATGATGAATTGCATTTAGTCCGAAATGGATTGTATTGTCAGAATTATGAAAATACTGAAAATCTTCTTTCAAATTAAAATCCCTGATTGAAGATTTTATGTCTACCAAGGAAAGCCCGTTTTCGATATTGACAACATAATCATATTTGCTGTAAATCAGGGATGAATTTAAAAATAATTTGTCGTTAAATAAATGATTCCATCTTAAAGTCACGGTCTGATTTCCCCAGTTGAAGCCAAAATTATCGTTGAAGCCGGCAACATCTCTTCCAAGATAACCTGAAAGGTAAATCCTGTCGTTTTCACCGATGTTATAATTGGCTTTCATGTTCAGGTCGTAAAAATAAAGCGTAGATTTTTTAATGTTAGTATCACTCGAAAATAGCAGAAATAAATCGGCATAAGTTCTTCTGCCCGAAACCATGAACGAAGCTTTATCTTCAACAATGGGACCTTGGATTGTCAATCTTGATGAAATGATTCCGATTCCGCCGTTTGCGTTATAATCTTTAAGATTTCCGTCATTCATTTTGATGTCGAGCAGTGAGGATAAGCGACCACCATACTGTGCCGGAGCCGAGCCCTTCATAATTTTAACGTCCTTTATCGCATCAGAATTGAATACGGAGAAAAATCCCATAAGATGCGAAGGATTATAAACAGTGGCTTCGTCAAGTAAAATCAGATTCTGGTCGGGACCGCCTCCCCTGACGAAAAAGCCGCTACTTCCTTCTCCGGTGCTGTTTATACCCGGGAGCAATTGTATAGTTTTAAGAATGTCCTGCTCACCAAAAATCACGGGAATTGTTTTGATTTCCGATGGGGATATTTGCGAAATTCCCATATCGGTTGATTTAACGTTTTCATCGCCGCGTGTGCCTGTAACCACGATTTCTTTTGTGCTGACGGCAGTTTGAGTTAATTCGATGATAACTTTAAGCTTATCCTTCAGATTTAACTTGATTTCTTTTGGTGTGTAACCGATATAACTGACTTTGAGGATGTGCTCGCCAACAGGCAGAGACAAAGAATAGAAACCGTAGTTATTTGTTCTGCATCCGGATTTGAACTTAACATCATAAACTGAAGCACCAATCAACACTTCGCCGGTATTCAAATCTTTAACGTAACCGCTAACGGTGTGCTCAACTTCAGATTTTAATTGCGGAACGAAAACGAGGACCATCAAGAATATTGCAATATAATGCAGTCGTATTTTTTTTGCTTTTTTGAAAAAATCAATTGTGTTTTCAGTCATTTACATCATTTCTGTTTATATTTAATTCTCAAAGTAATCTATTTTCATTCAGTTGAGTGAATACTATATCACTATAGATTCATATTGATTGACGCTTAGGAGTGATATATATTATTTGAAGTTGGAAAAGCATTCTGAATTGAATTCTGCCCGGAAAATAATTTTAATTTGGGAGGCTTCATATTGCTATTTTTCAAATTACAAATACACTTTGTAAACAAATTTAAAGTTCCGTTCGGATTCGGGTACGATAGACTTTATTCTTGAAAGATGGTTCCGGTAAACAGTATTTGTGAGATTATCAATTGAGAACGATATGTTATTCGACATTTTCCCAATCATGAAACTGTATTGAGAGTAAAGTCCAAATACGACATAACCTTCAGTTGGTTGTTCGAATCTATCAACACGATTTTGAGCCGAAGCGATTTCAGTTCTTAATCCGCAATTAAACTGCTTACTGAAATATTTAATGTCAAACAGAGCTTTGAACGGCGGTATCATGGGCATTGGCGAATCAGTATGGACAATTGTCCCGTTGGTATAGCTGAAGGATGCATCAAAAGATAAATACTTTGTCAGAAAAAAATCTCCCTGAATTTCAAAACCTTTGATTCGAACATACTCATTGGATGTAGAAAAAATTGGAAGTAATTGAGAGTAGTTGATTTGTCCTGTATTTCTTGGCAAAATATAAGACGGCATTTCGTACAGGTAGCCCGTCAGCATCAGATAAGCATTGTCTCTCTTTTGATAGAAAAACAATTCAGTTCCGTAACCATATTCGGCTTTCAAAGCCGGATTTCCGGTCTCGAATGAATAAGCGGCAAGATGCGGTCCCTCGGAATAAAGCTCTTCGGACGAAGGAGCCCTTGAAGATTTTGAGAGATTCAAACCGAGAAAATGATGTCTCCAAACCTCGTACATTCCTGATACAGCTAAAGAAAAAGTATTGAATTCCCTTGGAATAATCAAACCGATTTTCGATATCGGGTTCCCTGTTTCAGGAATGAATTTTGTAAAATCATATCTCAAACCGAATTGAATAAAAAGATGGTCAAATGTAATATTTTCATAAATTACAGGAGAACAATAATATGAAGTTGTCGGCGGAGTAAAAACGTAACCGCCCATTTGCATGTCTTTATAAGCGAAATTAAGCCCAAAAGAGCCATTTTCAAATAGTGCCAACTTGTTTTGATTAATCAGAATATTGCCGAAATAGTCTGTTGAAACAAACTCGGCACCAATTGAATTGTTCGACTCAAATTCTTTGTGATGGTAATAAGTTCTGTTCAAATTCATTTCAATATTATCCACAAAGCCCTGATGAAAATGGATAACAGATTTTGCATTGATATTTCTTTTGAATAATTCAATATTAATTCCTTTTGGATGACCACCGATAAAACCTCCGGGGATTCCATAGTCCGAAGAAAATTCGCTAAAGGATAACCCTCCAATTGTTGAATCATTTACATAACTTATTGCTGTTGAATAATTCATATTGGTATATCCCGAGTTTTGGAGCACTCCAAGGGGTGTTCTTAGGTTTTGTGAGGATTTATAGCTGAATTCACCCTTTAAAACAAAAGGGTTCAGTGGGATTTCACCCGATAGTGAACCCGAATAGCCTCGGTTAGCAGATTCACCATATAAGCCTGCCGAAAAATTAACATTTTCAGGCAGTGAAATCGGTATTGAATGATGAACTACATTAACCACCCCGCCTATTGTCGAGGAGTTAAACAGTAAAGCTTTGGGTCCCCTGAAAACCTCAATTTTTTCAAGAGTTGATGGTTCAATCGTAACTGCATGGTCCGGCGAAGAAGCAGATAAATCCTTAACTTCAATTCCATCTTCTGAGATTGTAATTCTGTTGCCGCTCAACCCGCGAATGACAGGTCTGGCAGGAGCCGGTCCCATTGAACGAATCGAAATTCCTGTCTCATTTTTCAGAGTAGCAGCAAGAGTAGCCCCCATATCCTTTTGCAAATCTTTGCCTGCAAGCGTTGAAGTTCTTTCCTGAATCTCCTCAAATTTGGAGGAATAGCTCTTTGCGGTTACGATTACAGTAGGAGTTGTCACCGAATAAGGAGTTAATCTGAAATAACGGATAGAAGAATCTTTTTCACTAATATCAATCGTTTGCAAAAATGTTTTGAAACCAATTGATGAGATTTCTATATTATACATGTCGGGTTTGGTGATATTGATGCTAAAACTGCCATCCTCTTTTGCCGGAAGAGTTAGCTTAAGCTCTCTGATTCTGATTGTAGCATTATCAAGGGGTTGTCCGGTTTCTTCGTTAATCACGATTCCGCTGAATACAATTTTTGAAAATAAACTGATTCCAGGCAGTAGAATTAAGGTGCCTATTAAGAATAAAATGAACAGATAACTATATTGATTAATTCTCATTTTCATTAGTGTCTTATTTGACTATAATATTAAGGAAATCCGATTGGAAATCAGGATGGTCAATGTGCAGTAATTGAAATTTAATCCTTGTTTTTCCGGCTTTTTTCCCGTTTAGATAAAATTTCCACTTGTCATTTTCGAGCATATTCGCGGTTACCACGGATGAGTCTTCAATTAACCATGAAAGTTTTTTGTCGGCACCAAGACTGTCATTAAGAACTTTCTTCGCCGGGTCGAGAAATTTTATAAGCAAATTGTTTGTTCTCTTTCCGTCCTGCACAAACAAAGTATCGGTTGAAACTCCATTAAAATATGTCAGCAGAAGTTGGTCAGAATCGTAGATTGCTAACCCAACCGCATCTGCATGGTCGGACTGTGGAGTTACAGGCGAAGATTCCTTTTGGCAGGAAGAAAACAGAATAAATGAAAACAGTAATATATAAAAAAGGTATTTCATGACAAATTCCTAAATAAATGAATAAAAGATTATTAAAATACTCGACTATTCGGCGGGGGCAGGAGGAGCTCTCGGTGAGTTATTTTCAAGAAGTATATAGATTATTTTACCGATAGATTTTCGTATAAAGCTCACGAATTGTTTCGGTTTTTCGTAAAAATATGATTTTACATTATTTAGAGAACTTTGGAATGCATCCGAAAGGGAACATGCAGAACACTCGATTTTTTCAAAAACTGTTAAATTTGAAGATTGCTTGTAAGTTGATTTATTGTCGGTTTTCTTAGAGTGGGTATTATGAACATCGGGAAAGAAAACGATCAATGCTGAAAAGAGATATACAGCAATAAGCGAAAATATAACAGCATTCAGCTGTTTGCTTTTTTCACTTAAACTTGAAATTATTTTCGTTCTTATTGACATTAAGTACTAAATTAAATATTCTTGGAACTTATATTAAGTCTAATATTATATGACTTGAAAAAGCCGGTATTATTTGAAGATATTTTGTTTTATTAATTCTTTAATTAAAGCAGACGTGAATACAGGCATATCTTTTTTATCCAAATGAGAAAATTCAGGGCAGTTGAACTTATTTAAAGTTTCAAAATCCCTAAAATGTAAAGTTTTAGCTGTAATTATTGTACTTAAACTATCCCAATATAGATTTTTCGGAAAGTAATAATCATCAATTTTCATTAATTCGCCCGAAAGCGGGAATCTGATGAAAACCACTTCGCCGCCCCTATGCCTGATTTTTGAAATATCTTTTTCAATCAGACGGGCACTTTCTAAAAAATTAGCTGTAGTAATGGGTTTTTCAATCCTATTGAAATCATCATATCTTGCTTTTATTCGTTCATTTCTTATTTTTAGAGTATCAGTTATTGAATAATCCGCTACAATGCTTCTGTCCTGAAGAGTGTGAATATATCTTGGAGGTCTGAGTTTGTGACGGTCAATCAAGTAACCGATTATTAATAGAGAATTCAAATGAGGGTCAAAAGTAACAAGATTCGATTGGATAAATGTTGATATTTGTCTGTTAATCCTTGAATTTAACCCAATATTCTTATTATAGCAGTCTATGTAAGGTTTTAATAATGTACTGTCATCCGATTTGAATATAGCATCTTCAGTAACATCACAAAGAACAATACCGTTAAAATTCTCGTTTTCAGCCAAATTATGCAAAACAGCTATGCATCCTTGTCCTGTAATTGCTAAATTTGAAACCGTGTAATCGCGGAAATTATTTTTAAGGCTATCGGTTGATAAATCTGTCAGAATTCTTGATGCACCAATTAAAGCAATTGTTTTTTTTTCTTTTTTATCCAGCTTTTTCCTCTCCAACGCCCACAATTTCATATCATCTGTTATTGACGGTGTATGTGCAAGTGATCTCCAGAATATTTCAGTTACACTACACAGCAACAGGAAAATAAAAAGTAAGAAGATAGAACTTTTTATTAGAGAATTCTTTTCATCGGTTTTATCAGAATTGAAAGTAAATAAACGCACGGTCTTCTCCGGATAAAGTAATCATTGAAAATAACATGACAGCTAATATTATTGACCTGAACCACCAAGGAATCTTTTCAAAGACAGATTCAGTTGAAGAATTTCTCATCAAGCGGTGGATAATCAACATAATTAAAGTCGAACCGAAACCAAGTAATAGTTGCCATCCAGGTATAAGGCTTTTTGAATTGCTGACAAATCCGAACATTGATGATAATATATCAAAAGCATGTGTGAAAGTAGTTGACCTGAAGAAAACCCAAGCGATATTTACCAAAATAAAGACTATAGCGGTTTTAATATAAAACCCAATAGGTTTTAACCAAAAATCTTCACCAAGCTTGATATGTTTCAGCAACCTTTCAAATACCTGATACAATCCGTGCAAACCTCCCCAGACTACAAAAGTCCATGATGCCCCATGCCACAGGCCGCCCAACAGCATTGTAATCATCAGATTATAATAAGTCCTGAAGTTTCCTTTCCGGTTTCCACCCAACGGGATATATAAATAATCCCTTAAAAAAGAGGATAAGGAAATATGCCATCTTTTCCAAAAATCGGAAAAGTCGGTTGAAGAATATGGAAAATTGAAATTCTTCTTTACATGGAATCCAAGTAGTAATGCAGTTCCTATGGCACAGGTGGAATAACCGGCAAAATCAAAAAAGATTTGACCGGCAAAAGAAAATGTTCCTATCCATGCCGATAAAAAATCAGGCTTGCCGGTGGTGGCATAGATTAAATCCGATATTGGTGCAAATATCCCATCAGCCATAACTACTTTCTCGAATAACCCTGTAATCAATAAAGCCAAACCAAACTCAAATTGTTTTTTGGTTGCTCTTCTTTCTTCAATACATTGCGGAAGAAAATCAGGAGCCCTTAGTATTGGTCCGGCAACTAATTGAGGAAAAAATGAGACATAAAGTGCATAGTCAGTAAACGAAGGCCATGGTTTATACTTGCCATAATAAATATCTATAACATAAGACAATGTGTGAAAAGTGTAAAATGAAATACCTACAGGAAGTACAATATTAGGATTTGCGGGGTTGAACACTATTCCGACAGAATTTAACAGATTAACGAAATTCATTAGGAAAAAAGTTCCGTATTTAAAATATGACAGCAACCCCAAACTCAGACACAGACTTACAATCAGCAAAAATTTTCTTTTCGTTTTATTTTGTGCTTGTGATATTGAACGTGCCAATATCCAATCGGAGAAAGTTGTAAAAAGAAGTAAAATTATGAAAGGCGGATTCCATGCCGCATAAAAAACATAGCTCTCAAAAACCAAAAACCCTTTTTTTGAATTCCATGGCAGTTTCGAGTAATGAATCAGCAATACAAAAATCAAAAATATTATAAAGGTATAAGAGTTAAATAACATTAAAATCTTGAAAATTTATGATATAAAAATTATCGTTTTTTAAAGAATTGCAATTTAATAAAATTTTCGTATTTTGAATTGATATTTTTATAAACGTATCTCCTCTAAGTATTGAATAATGCCCACTTTCTCCTTGGTATTCCAAGCATTTAATTGTTTATGTATATCGGTGTTGTTAATTCCGATATTGCCAATTTATCCATTTTTCTTATACCATTTCCTGCTATATCGAGATTATTAATGGCATCAGGTATTTGAATGAACATGAGACAAAATGTATTTCCTTAAATATTTGAAGCCAAGAAAATACATCAAGTATAAATTGTATCAAAAAAAATGAATAAATATAATTTAAAAAAATAAATGAAAATTAATTTTTTAAGCGGATTATTATTCTTAAAATTAAGAAAATCAAAAATATTTTTCATTGATTCCATGTTTGCTTTTACTTTATAAATTGGAAAAAATTAACAGGTAATGAATTGTTAAACGTAATAATTGCATATAATCCATAATTTAAACCGGAAATATCAACAGGTTCCGGAACGTTAATTTCGGTTATATGTTAATCCTCAGAAACCCATTCACCTGTTTGAACATTAATTATAAGATAATTGCACAATCCTGTAACTTCCAAATTCAAAGTCTGTGAATTGAAGGATTGAATCCACGGCCGGAAAGAAGTATCCGGTTGAATTGGAGCCTGAGAGATAATTATAAAATTCTTTGCTCAAGGAGTACCATTGCAAACAGATCATGCCATCGAAACGATATGCCCATCCAAATCACTAACAGTTGTGGTTGTCCAGCTGTCCGACTTACCTAATTCATTACAAATACCCGTGATTGTCGATGTGGTATAGTTATAAGGATAACCGAGACTACTAAAAAGAACGAAGAATAAAATCAATGATATTTTCACAAATATAGCTCTCACAAAACCTCCAGGAAAAAAAAAGAATGCAAGTTAACGAAATTACAAAGAACTACGAAAACTATTATTATCATTCATCTTCCTTTATTACAGGAATCCAAAGTGAAATCGAACTCCCTACTTTATCTCGAAAATCCCATTCAAAAAATCAAGATGCAGTGTGTTTTGTTTGCCGATGTCACTGCCAAGTCTGCCATCAGTATAAATCAGCCCGGCTCTGCCGTTAAAAAGCTTATAGTTCTCGAAAGTGATTTCTTTGTCCAAAAGGTATATTGAAAGCAGTGGAATTTCGGAGTATTTCATCTTTTCTACTCCGCCTACCCCCCATATTCTTTCCTCCGACTGCTTGCCTTTTGCTATTTCCAGCTTATCGGAGATTATGGGGTGAAATTCAGAAGTCTTGGCTCCGGAATCGAAAAGAAAGAATAAATCCGTTCCGTCAACTGCTTTCAGCTTAACCATAGGGTCGTCGAGCAAAAACAGATTTTTATTCCGATTCTCTTTTTTCTGAGGTTTTCTAATGATAACTTTTTTGTTTTTATAGTCAATGTCAACGTCCAGTTTCCTGATAATATCCAAACCGATTGCTCCATCTATTTTCAGAAATGTGATGAACCACATCTTGAATATTAAATCTTCTGATTTCAGTACTAATGACTTATGGTTTGATGCTTTCACATTTGCAAATTCAATTGATTCGGGGTAGCAGATGCTGTTCCGGACTGTTTTTCCGGTTACTGCCGTTACTCCCAAATCCATGCTTCGAACAGTGTCAATTTTACACTCTTTTAATAAATCGGTAGAAATAGCACTTAATGTAAAGCCTGTGTCGAAAATAAAATTATATTCTTTACCATTGATTTTAACCTTGATAAATGGAATTCCCAAATTCAATTCCAATGGAATAGTATCAACATCTTTGCTGAAATAAAGAGGAGTTTTGGTGTTAAGGTCTTTTACAGTTAGGTTTAATCTGTCATTCAGTGCAGAATCCGGTTCACCATCTTTTCTGAAAATTTCTCTATAGTCTTCGGTTCTGTCGTTAATTGAATATATTTGCCCTAAAAGATATTTGGCATAATGAAGCAGTGTGTCATTTTTGCAATTTTTGACGAGACTGTCCAACTGTTTCAGTTTTATGGCTGAATTCTCTCCGTACATGTGGCTTTGAAGTACCTCGGCATAAAGCAATTTGTCGGGTTCATTTGTCTTTTGTGGGGCAAGTTCGGGTTTTCCGCACAATACAGCAGTCCAATATCCTGCATAATCTGTTGTGTCGGATTGAGTAATTGGAGTTGAATTTTTTACTGTAATACTTGGCGATGAACACGAATAAAGAATAAAACTAAATAGCAATGCAAAAAGCAATTTTAAGCAAATACTTCTTTTGATTTCGGTTTTGATTTTAAAATACTTCATATTTATCACTTTATTAAATAATAGTTCATTCTCATTAAGTATGTATTCTAATCAGCGATTAATTCAGCACTAAATTACAGAAAATCAGTTTAAGATGCAAAAGAAAATTAATAAGGCAGAGAAACAGCATGAGAGAAATATTTCTTTTTTTGGAAGGAGTCCGGAATCTCCCTGAGGAAAAAACGTACTCAAACAAGCAACTGAACGCATGAAGAAAATTAATATTTATACTTGAATATCAATTAGCCCTTGATTATCATAATTCCTCTTTCGCTTAATCGTCTATATCCACACAATCTCGGAATTCGGGTTGAAGATTATTTGTTGAATCATTAAGTGGGTTCAATTAATAGAAGTTTCATTAAAATTCGTATTTTTGTAGAAATAATAAGAAACTAAAATTTATAAATAAATCAGGAATAGAAAAAATGGCATCGCGGTACAAAAGTTTTCACTACATCGAAGAGTTAGCGAAATACGTGGGCGAAGAAGTAACCCTGCGGGGATGGGCTTTTCATCTTACAGGTAAAGGCAAGCTTAATTTCATCACTTTGCGTGATGGAACTGGCGTTTGCCAATGTGTGGTTTTCAAAGGTAATGTTTCGGAAGAAGTTTTCGAGGCGGCAAAAAGTCTCACTCAGGAGTCTTCATTATCCGTTACAGGCAAGGTGAAAGAGGAAAGCAGAGCTCCGGGCGGCTATGAAATTGACGTTACGAATCTGGAAATCATTCAGATTTCAAAGGATTATCCCATTGGTCCAAAAGAGCATGGGGATACTTTTCTTCTCGAGCATCGCCATATATGGCTTCGTTCGTCCCGCCAGCATGCGATTATGCGCGTAAGGGCGGCAGTTGTTAAAGCAATAAGGGATTTCTTTGATGGTAACGGATTCAAATTAATGGACTCTCCCCTGCTGACTCCAAATGCCTGCGAAGGTACATCTACTCTTTTTGAAACTGAGTATTTCGATTTGGGCAAAGCATATCTCTCTCAGTCAGGACAGCTTTATGCCGAGGCTTCGGCTCTTGCTCTCGGGAAAGTTTACACTTTTGGTCCGACTTTCAGAGCTGAACGTTCCAAAACACGCAAGCATCTAACTGAATTTTGGATGGTGGAACCCGAAATGGCATTCTTCGATTTGAATGACGATATGGACCTTGCCGAAGATTTGGTGGAATATGTTGTTCAATATGCATTGAAAACATGTGAAAAAGAGCTTGCAACCCTTGAAAGAGACATAACAAAACTTGAAAATATCAAACGGCCTTTCTACCGTATGAGTTATACTGAAGCAGTAGATTGGCTGAATGCAAATAATGTTCCTTTGATTCAGAAAACTCCCGACGGCAAGGAAGAGCACCTAAAATTCCCTTGGGGTGAGGACTTTGGAACCACTCAGGAAGAGGCAATCATGGAACAGTTCGACAAACCGTGCATCATTCACCGCTATCCGACCGAAGCAAAAGCTTTCTATATGAAACGCGACCCTGAAAATGTGAAAGTTGCACTTGCAATGGATATGTTGGGTCCCGAAAAAGCAGGCGAACTCATTGGCGGAAGCCAGAGAGAAGACGACTACGATTTGCTTTTGGAACGCGTCAGGCACGAAAATCTGCCCGAAGATGCTTTCCAGTGGTATCTCGATTTAAGGAAATACGGCTCGGTTCCACACAGCGGATTTGGATTGGGTGTGGAAAGAACAGTAAAATGGATTACCGGAACACAGCATATTCGCGAAGTAATTCCTTTCCCAAGAATGATTTACAGGATTGTGCCTTAAATCTACTTGAGTTAGAATATCAAATATCAGCCAATAAAAATAGAATCTTTAGGCAGGACTTTCGACATTTGGAGCGAATTCTGCCTTTTTATTTTATGCCAGTAGCCGATACTTTGAAAATATTTGAGCAAATCGGTATTTATATCATCGAATACTAAAGTGTTATTCTTGCCCGGAGACCGATTTGAAGTACTAATTGAAATTTGCTCTGCATTCCTTCCCCATAAGCTAATCCAAATTGACCAAAGAGAGTTTTATAGCTGAACATATAGACTAAACCTACATAATCGTAAGTTGTTACTTTAGCAGATTTGCTTTCACTTGAAAGGTCTCTCAAAGCAAATTTGGAGGAGCCAACTGCTAATCCTAAAGCAGAATATCCTTTGTATGATTTATAAAGAGGATAGCCAAAATCGAATTGAATACCTTTAACAGTACCTATGTCCATACCTGAAATATGCGTAATCAAATACTTTCCGGCATATCCGCCAAATGCATTTATTCCAGCCGGAGTACCCAGATTTATACCCAGTTCAATTTCATCGCGGGCTATTACTTTTATTGAGTCAGGGGTACTGCTCTTTTTTGTATGATATTCCTTGAGTAAAGAATCTTTTGCAGATGATTTAGGCTTTTTTGATTTCTTTTGGGGTTTAGGCGGTTCAAACGGTTTCTCCACTTTTTTAATGCTTTTTACAAAAGTCTTTGCTACTGTCGCATGCGAGCTATCCGGTTTTGTGATATTATATCTGATATTTGAAGTAGAATCAATTGAAACAGCAAAGATTTCGGAATCATCTTCAAGTTTTAATAAATAGAGTGAATCGGGTATGACTGATTTTTTTTCATTATTAGTCTGACTAATTGAATTTGAAGCAATTAGCAGAAAAATTGCAAAGCATGATAAAATAAAAAAAGTTTTCATAACACCCCTAAATACAATTTGACATAAAAGAATATTGACTTAATTTCATTAGATTTACGTTTAATAATGTTCTCTTCCACTATATTGAAACTCCTGATAAAAAATTAATTGCATATTTTGTCAGCAATCGCAACTTACAAATAATACCTTTTGAAAGCAAATGATATTTCCTTTTCTATAAAATTTCAGTAACTAATCAGACTGGTTAAGATGTGAATTATATCAGAATTAATATTTTGATAAAAGTTAAAAACTACCTGTGAATAGCCACGACTTTTAAGTCGTGGAAAATGATTATACTATAATAAATAGGGCTTTAGCCCAAATAATTGTTGGTCTTCTTTTTCCTAAGCTCTTTTAACTGAAAAGCCATATAAAATTTGGGATAAATCCCAATACTTACTTGAATACATACTCCACGAGATAAAACGCGTGGCTATTCAATTTAAAATATCGGCTGAGTAGTTACAAAAATTATTCTGTTTGCCGTCTAAAACACTTCTCTCATGAATGTACTGATTGCCCCCGGGATTAAAAGAGCTGTAAGCAATAATCCTGCAATAGCTCCCCAAAGATGGGCATCGTGGTTGACATAGTCCTGCGACTTTTTTGCGGCATAGTAGCAATAAGCAATATATAGAACTGCAAAAATCGGCGAAGGAATTCCTATCGGGAAAAAGAAAAGAGCTATTTTTGCTTTCGGATAGAACAAAATATAGCTGAACAAAACACCCGAAATTGCTCCTGATGCACCAAGCGAGTTGTAATCAGGATTATCTTTTTCTTTTACCACCGTTGTAATATCACTTAGAATGGCACTTCCTAAATATATCAGCAGAAAATTCATGGATCCGACCGTTGCCTCAAGCTGAAATGCAAAAAAGTAGAAAGTCAGCATATTGAACATCAGATGCATCATGTCGGCATGAATCAAAGTGCTTGTCAGAATCAAATACCATTTGCCGCGGTGAACTGCCCGGTAGGGGTTCAGAATCATACGTTCCATAAGCCTGCCCTTGTTCCCGAAAGCAAGGAAACTGACAAGTGAGGTGAGAATTAAAATAATTATCGCTACCGGTGATGTTTCAATGTTCATATTTTTTCGTTAATTTTGAATTTTAAAATTTGATGAACGTTACATGATTACAAAAATTATTGAATCAGTCAAAAATACAAAGATTTTTAATGGTCCATTCGAACTAATCGAAAGCGGATTTTCTACAGGAGAAGAAAATATGCGTTTCGATTTGGAAAGGACCATGAGTTGTTCCGATGGAAAGGCACTTCCGATGTTTCGTCTTTACGGCTGGAAACCTTGGTGCGTTTCGCTTGGAGCAAATCAAAAAGAAAGCGATATTTTAATTGATGAATGCACCGCACGTGGTTTCGATTTGGTTCGCAGACCGACAGGAGGCAGAGCAGTCCTTCATGCAAACGAAATTACATATTCTATTGTTATTCCAATGCAACCCGATTTTAGTGTTCACGACATTTACCGCGAAATACACATTATTTTGCTTAATGCTTTGAGAAATCTGGGCTGTGCAGGACTCGACTTCGAAAAATCCCAACCTAACTTTAATGCCCTTTACAAACGGGAAGATGTGGCAGTTTCCTGCTTCGCAAGTTCAGCAAGATACGAAATTGAACATCAGGGACGCAAGGTTGTCGGCAGTGCCCAAAGGCTTTTCGGAGATACTTTGCTCCAGCATGGTTCGATTCTGATTGGCGATGGTCACGAACTGCTTGCTTTCATTTCTAAAGTTAAATCAGAAGAATCAAGAAATATCCTGCTTGATTATATCCAAAAGCACAGCATCACGATTGATGAAATTCTCGGGCGAAAAGTCAGTTACGAAGAATGTTCAGCAGTTATAATGGATTATTTGGAAGATTAGTCTTAATTGAGGATTAAAAGTATATCGAGATAAAGAAGAAATGAATTCCTAAAACCATATTTTACCAAATCTTTGACCTTAGTAGCCCTTGAATACTCTCACCTCTACCTTATTAAAAACCCAAAAAAGGTAATAAGGTTTGGGTCAATGGGTTTACCGCGAGCTACTAAGGAAGTTAATGGGAATCCTGTCAAAAAATCCGGCATCCAAGACTACTCTGTCACTAAGGTAACTCAATTTGTTGCTATTTTTGCTCTTGATGCAATATCAAAACAAATCGAATTACCGGATATACTTGGCAAGCAGTCGAAACAAATAATGTCCTTGGTATTTTCGCACTTGCTGGATCGTGTCAGTATTTATAAAGTACCTGAATGGATTGAAAGAACAGAAATACTCAACATACTGAAATTAAAAAAGATAACGGGTAAAGATTTATATGAGAGCTTGTATAGCTTATCCGAGATCAATCTGGATTCAGTTGGTCTCCATACCGAAGATATTTTAAATGCGGCAAAAGAAGCCGGGAAAGAATTGATAAATAACGGAAAAATATCAACTGAAATTCAGCATCGAATCAGCGGGGAATTAGTCCCAAAAAAATCTTTTACTAACAAATTGAATTCTTTACTGAGTTGATTTTCTTTTGTCAGTAATCATTGATACATTATATGGAGATTTGCGGGTTTATATCGCAAATCTCTTTTAATTTAAGGTTATTGCGAAAAAGCCATTTGTTATATTTTCACAAACTTCACTACTTTATCCCCAACTCTAACAAAATAAACTCCCGACGGTAAGTTGGAAACATCAATCTTTTCTTGCCACTCAGTATCAAGCACTTTTAAACCGAGAGCCGAAAAGATTTCGATTGGTTGTAGGGGCAATTCATGACTTGCTCCTATCTCGTTTGTTAAAACTAAATAATCTGAGACGGGATTCGGATAAATTAACTCAGATTTATTAGTAATCTCATTTTCAACATCATTTATCATTGTCGGAAGAAAAAATTTCATATTGTTAGTCTTTGTACCCAAAGTTGCACCACCATATAAAACATTGTCAAATTGATTTAAAACAAAAATTGACTGGTAAGGATTAAACGTTATAGAATCCCAGGAATATTTTGATAAATTTGTTGAATCGGAAGAGAATACTGTCTTCCAACCGATAATAAATACTTTTCCATTACAACTAAGAACCTTTTGAAAAGGATTTCGATGACTTAATAAAAGTGTATCATAACTATTAGTATTTGTATGATAATTCATCAAAAAGAAATCGCCGATCATAAATCCATAATGGGTTACAGTATCTATTATTACAGTATCCCTTCTTACATTGAGAAGAAAATCATTATCATTTATCCTAAATGCGGTTTTTATATTACCGTAAATCCTGCAAATATGTTCTTTAGTCCAATTTTCTCCATCGTTAGATTTAATCAGATAAAACTCGCAAGAGTCAATAATGATATTTTTACTTGGGTAACGATAAGCCGCGAAAGATTCTAAATAACCGTTCCTTTTTTGTAATGTACGAGGAAACAAAACTAAAGAGTCAAACATTTTAACACTTTTAACGAATGATAAATTATTATCGAGAATAAATAACTGGCTACCCTGATAATATTCGGGATCATCATAAGAATAATATATTAACACATTTTTATCTTTATCAATGTATTCATCAACAGTGGACCAATTCGTTCGTAAACTATCATCCAAAATCTGAACAAATGTTTCTCCATAGTCTTTTGAAAATAAAATATTATTCTTATTAATGACATTTCCTGAGGGATAACTAATCAAACATTGCCCATTGCTTCCTGCGAAGGCATAATTACCTGATTTAAATCTATGTATAGTTGTATCAGTGAATTTTTGCGGTTTCCAAGTGATTCCCCCGTTTCTCGTTGTAAAAACCAATCCATTTTCTTTATATGTTACTCCGAAGTTCCTATCGTACCATGATGTTAGATATGTACTTCTTTTATTGGAAATCAATTCCCATGACTCTCCTTTATTCGAGCTTCTGAAAATTGTCTTGTTGGCACCGGCTAAGATGATAACACTATCATTAATAAATTTATAATCTGCAAATTGCTGGCTTATAAAGTATCTCCTTTCAATCTCAGTGGTAATGTTAATGTAATTGCCATTATCAAATTTAGAAAGCATTGGCGATGATAACAAATATTGAGGATAGTAAACATTCTGAGAAATGTTGTAAATAACATTGTTGTGGATTTTAAATAATCCTCCATTTTTTGCAATTTTCACCCATTTTTTTGTGTTGGTTGTGGACTGAAGGATATTATCTCCGGTGGAAATTAAAACTGCTGAACTGCTGAATTGAAAATTGGTCGGTATATTACAGTTGGTACATAAACCGGAAATTTTGAAATCTATAAATGCAGTATCTGTTTTATCAATAATATTTTGAATAAAAATAGCTCCTGTGTCCGCAGATAAAATGAAATAATCATTAATGATACCAAATTCCTTAGGTTTAATTTTTAAGTTAAATGAAGTAATATCCAGTTCATTGCCAAAATTATCATAACAAATGATAGAATTATCAGATAACAAATACATTTTATCATTGTAAAACTGGATATCGTAAAATTTTCGGGAAGTACGGGTCAGGGACCAATACTTCCCTTGAGCAGAAGAATAAACGATATTACTGTTATCGGTGATTCCCCAATACTCTCCTTTAAAATTTATTATTTTCAGAATTGTAACAGTATCGTGAGCGATTTGAATCTGGTCCCAAGTTGCACCCAAATCAGAGGATCGCAATAAAACACCATTTGTTCCATAACAAATTATGGATGAATCGCTTGAAGCAACACCATTGAAATCCGACATCATGGATTCATATTTCAATTCGGTAGTTGCAAAAAGCAAAGATGTATTAAAAAGTAATATCAAGATTGACTTTTTCATAATTTTTTCCATCATATCTTCACAAACTTACTAACTTTATCCCCAACTCTCACAAAATAAACACCCGACGGCAAACCCGAAACGTTAATTCTTAATTGAGAATTGAAAATTGTGAAATGTGAATTATTTAAGAATTCAGGAGACTGAATAACCGTTTCACCAAAAACATTGAAGATGCGGATGTCTGTGTTGGTCAAGGCATGCCTTAACCCTACAGAGATTTCACTGAAATCTTCAGTAGGATTTGGATAAATATCAGGAAGCATTGATTTGAATACTTCTTCAACACCGATAATTTTTCCAACTACTTCAATTTTTAATGAGTCCGACCAGTTGCTCAATGATTCTTTTGTATCTTTTGCTCTGACCGATACTGTGAACTCTCCTGTTTTGTTCCATGTATGGGAACTTACCACTTGAGTTCCTGAACTGAAATATTCAGTCCACTCGGAAGCAGTGCTGTCACCCCAGTCAAAAAAGTAACTTAACGAATCACCATCAATATCATTTGCCTTGCTGAAATATTCATAAGATTTATAAATTGAATCAACCATACTGCCTTCCGGTTTTGTCGGTTTATCAGGCGGACGATTTTGAGGTTTCACATCTCCGATAACCTTTACAAGCAGAGCATTAGACCATTCGCTTTCCATTTCGTCTTTATCTCTGGCTTTAACTCTAACCTGAAAAAACCCGGTAGAATCCCATGTATGAGAAACAGAAATCTGTTCACTGGAACCAGAAAGGTTTGTCCATTCAGACAATTTCCCATCACCCCAATCAAAATAATACTTGACGGAATCTCCATCAGGGTCGGAAGTCTTAGTAGAATATGTATAGCTTAAATAAACTGAATCTGGAGAGTTACCCTGAGGTTTAATGGGTATTTTGGGTTCATGGTTCTGTGGTTCTGTTAAATCACGGGTATATTTGTAAATAGTTCCACGTCCTGCAATCACATAAGCATTTTTATCAGAAACGACCTGTAACTCTCTTAACGAATAATATTGGTCATTAGGACGGTCAACCATTCGAAATTCGTTCCATTTTCTCCCGCCGTTAGTTGTTGTGAAATAACAACCCCAATTACTTACAGCCATTCCATAATTTTTATTAACAAATATCAATTCATGAATTGTTGCCGCATTAAAGTTTGTATCCCTTTGCACATCCCAGTTTTTGCCTGCATCTGTTGTATGATATATTGTTTGTGAAAAATTACCATTTTGGTCTAATAATTTTCCACCGGATAGCCATCCTTCCTTTTCATTTAAAAAATTCATATAATAACTGTCATTGAATGCTGATTCTAAATGCCACTCATCCCAGTTTCCTTTAACCCAAAGCAGGTATGCATGAATTGAATCGGTTTTTACCAAAGCAACAAATAGATTTTTGTTTAAAAATTGATAATCCTCAAACAATGTTGATTCAATAAATGGAGGATAATTCATTTTGTACCATGTTTGTCCTCCATCCTCAGTATAATGTGGTTCTATAGTAACTGGATTGTATAATCCACACATGGCAATACCATATTTATCGTCGTACATCCTAATTTTAAAAAAAAACTTATTCTTCATAAATGTGATTTTTTTCCATGTCATACCTTTGTTCGTTGAACGAATGATAGTCCCGGAGTCTCCAATAGCTATAAATAAATTTTGATTTGAATAAGAAATTTCTCTGATTCGAGGAAGAAATTTATAATCCGAACCGCTATTATAATAAGAAGAATCAAGATATACGTCTTTCCATATTTGACCGCCATCAGTAGTTCTTCTGAAATAATAACCCCAAGTACCCAAAATGGCACCCCAAACAAAACAATTTAATGAGTCAGCACATTTGAGAGAAGAATAGGAAGTTGAACTAGGTGGTAATGCCCTATCAATTTCTTTCCAATCTTTAATTACTGAATAACTTTCAGAAAATATTAGTATGAAAAACATGAAAGAAAATGCTGCGAATCTGAATTTAAAAATTTTCATTATTGTTCCTTTTTGGCGACTTCAAAAGTTCGGTCGTCGTTATTTGTTCTCTACAAATGGTTAGTAGGCAATATCTGACTATTGAAAAAAATTATTTCTTTTCGTTTTCTTTACTGCTTGAATGTTTCTTGATTTTGAAGTATTCTTCATTCCATAGAGTATCAATATTCCCAAGGCAATCGGAGAGATCGGTCAAAAGTTTATTCCTTTTTGCAAGTATGTCCTGTAATGGTTTTTTGTAAAACTCCTGAAGTGATGTTTCAGATTCAGATATAAAAATTGAAACCTGAGCGAAAAAAACGCGATTGTCCTGAATTTCGCCCAGAATATTCTGCATGCCTTTCAGCCGCTTCAGAATTTCTTTTGGATAATGGATATAAGGAAAAAGCATTTCAACAACGTACCTGAATTTTTTAAATGCAATCCTCAGCTTGTGAACTGTTTCAAGGTTTTTAATATCAACATCATTTCTTTTTTCAATCAGAGAATCAAACGATTGTTTCGCCGCCGTAAACATCCCCGAAAATCCGCCTTGTTCCTTCCTTAATCTGTCTTTCATATCCATCATAATGAAAAACATCAATCCTTCAATATCATGAATCGAGAGGTCGTCCAATGTAACTTTAATCTGATTGATAAAAATCTGCTCATCATGCAATTGTTTTACGTAATATGTAAAAAGTGCAGGATAAGTGTAAATCAGGCTCCTAAGGTTTAGAATCTGTACCTGATTGTCGCGTAGAGGATTGAAAACTTTTAATTCCTTTTTCAGAATTTTCCTTATATCCAAAAGATATTTTCTGGGATAAACCTGATTGAGCAAATCGAGCAAAGCCATGAACCGCCGCATGGAAACGCGGAAATCATGCACACTCTCCTCAGAAAAATGACGTTTGCATTCAGAAAAATTATGCTTGAACTTCCCGAAAGAAGTCTCAAGGGAGTTTAAAACAAATTCTACAAGGAGGTCTTTTTCAGTTAATTTCATTTTATTTCCAATATTCTCTGTCAAGTGTTCTGTATTGTATTGCTTCACTGATGTGCTCGGGTTTGATTCTGTCCGAACCACCCAAATCAGCAATAGTTCTTGCTACTTTCTGAATTCTGTCGTAGGCTCTGGCTGAAAAACCAAGCTTTGTAACCGCCATTTTGAGCAATTCCTGCGAAGGAGCATCAAGTTCACAAAAAATTCTGATGTCTTTAGAACCCATATCGGCATTTTTGAAAATTCCTTTACTGTTCTTGAACCGTTCAGTTTGAACAGCCCTTGCGTCAATCACCCTGTTTCGTACGACATCCGATGACTCTCCAACTCTTGCAGAAGAAAGGTCTTGATACTTAACGGCAGGTACGTCCACATGGATGTCAATCCTGTCGAGCAAAGGACCCGATATTTTGGAAAGATATTTCAGAATTGCGGCAGGATTGCAGGTGCATTCCTTCATCGGATTCCCGTAATTTCCGCATGGGCAGGGATTCATCGAGCAAACAAGCATGAAGTTTGCAGGATATTCAATAGACATTTTAGTTCTCGAAATGGATATTTTCTTGTCCTCAATCGGCTGACGAAGAACTTCGAGAACATTTCGGGCAAATTCAGGCAATTCATCAAGGAACAAAACACCGTGGTGGCTCAATGAAATTTCGCCCGGACGGATTTTGTTCATTCCTCCGCCGACAAGTGCCGCATCAGAAATTGTATGATGGGGTGAACGGAAAGGACGAATTGTCACGAGAGCTTCATGTGCGGCTAAGATGCCTGCCACCGAATGAATTTTCGTTGTTTCGAGCGATTCTTCAAGCGAAAGAGGAGGAAGAATTGTGGGGATTCTCTGGGCAAGCATAGTTTTGCCCGAACCCGGAGGACCAAGCATCAGGAGGTTGTGCCCGCCTGCGGCGGCAACTTCCAATGCTCTTTTGACGTTTTCCTGTCCGCGAACATCGTTCAGATTGTGAAGATGTGACTTCTGGCTTTCCTCAAAGATGGCTTTGATATCAACCCGTTTTCTTTCGATTTGTACTTCACCGTTCAAAAAGTCAACAGCCTGATTGAGCGAATCAATCGGAAAAACTTCCAAATCTTCTACCAACGCGGCTTCGTCTGCATTTGCCGAGGGGAGTAATATTCTCAGAAATCCCTGCTTTTTTGCTTCGAGGGCGATTGACAATGCACCGTGAATGGGGCGTAGTTGTCCGTCCAGAGCAAGTTCACCCAGAGTTATTGATTTCTCGAGTGATTCATTTTTGAAAATTTCCATAGCCGAAAGAATCCCAAGAGCAATCGGCAAATCGAATGCACTTCCTTCTTTGCGAATATCTGCAGGAGCCAGATTAATTGTAATCCGTTTGGAAGGAAACATGTAATTCGAATTTTTAATTGCTGAAATCACTCTTTCTCTTGATTCTTTAACGGCAGAATCGGGAAGACCAACAATCAGAAAAGTGGGCATATTGCTGTCGAGATGTGTTTCAATTTCAACAGGAAATGCATTAATTCCAAAAACAGATGCTGAAAAGAGTTTTGAATACATCAATATCCTTAATTTCTATGTAAATTTGGTTTTGTCATATATTATCTATCAATCCAATACACAATTCAAAATTACTAATTAATATGTTCATATCTTTACAAACATACTCATTTTATTTCCAACTCCCAAAGAAATACCAAACCCATAAGCCGGTAGTAAATAAGAATAAGTTGTGATGGTTGAAAATTTCAAGCTCTCATCGGATTGAATAATTTACTAAAAAAAAAAGATGTCCAACACTTTTGGAGTGTTGGACATCTCATTAAAATAGCCAAGATAAACCGAAAGGTATTAGATTAAGCCTTTTTCGAATTTTCCCTGAAGATTGTCGAGCATGTCTTTGGTCATTGCATCCAAATCCCAAGCCGGTTTCCATCCCCACTCTTCACGTGCGGCAGTATCGTCAACACCATCGGGCCACGAATCGGCAATTGCCTGACGGAAATCGGGTTCGTAGGAAATTGTGAATCCGGGTTTGTATTTTCTGATTGAATCAGCCAATGTTTTCACATCGAAACTCATTGCACCGACGTTGAAATCATTATGGTGTTTAAGTGTTTCGAAAGGAGCAACCATCAAATCAATTGTAGCCTTGATACAATCGGGCATATACATCATCGGAAGGCGTGTGTCTTCTTTGACGAAACATGTATAATTGTTTTTCTTCACGGCTTCGTAGTAAATTGCAACTGCATAGTCCGTTGTTCCGCCGCCGGGCAGGGTTTCGGAAGAAATGATTCCGGGGTAACGTAAACCGCGGCAGTCAAGACCGAATTTGCGAACATAATAATCTGCAAGAAGCTCGCCGCAAACTTTCGTTATGCCATACATTGTTGTAGGTTTCAAAGCTGTTTCCTGTGGTGCAATTGCAGGAGTGCCGGGACCCCAGACTGCAATCGAACTTGGCATGATAACTCTTGCCATTTCGTATTTGACGGCAAGATTGAGAACGTTAATTGTTCCGTTCATATTCACATCCCAGCAAACCATAGGGTTTTTCTCGCCTACACCGGAAAGAATAGCCGCCATGTGCACAACGGTATCAATATTGTATTTTTTAATCATTTCTTCCACAGAATCAATATTGTTGACATCAATATAGTGGAAAGGACCGGATTCGAGCAATTCTTTGCTTGGTTCGGTTTTGCGTCCGGTGGCGATAACGTTTTCAGCACCGTATTTTTTGCGAAGTTCCAAGGTCAATTCAGAGCCGATTTGCCCGACTGAACCTGTAACAAGGATTTTCTTGATTTCTTTTTTCATAGCTGTTCCTTATAATAAATTAAGTAAATATTGTTCGTAAAAAGATTTACAGACTACAAAAATAATTATAATTTCGAACATGTAATAATGAATTTTTTTGTGAAAGTATATAAATTTTTATTTACTTTTGAATTCTGTGGTTTTACTAAAACAATTTTTAATAAGGAAACATGGCAAAAGTATTGATAACAGGCGGGGCAGGATTTCTTGGTTCGCATTTATGCGACAGGTTCATAGCCGAAGGCGACTTTGTTTATTGTATTGACAATTTCATCACCGGTTCGCCGGAAAACATTGCTCATTTGTTCGGAAATCCGAATTTTAAATTCATACAACACGACGTAACAGAATTTACATATATTTCCGGTGACCTCGATTATATTCTCCATTTCGCATCTCCGGCTTCGCCGATAGATTACCTGAAACTTCCAATCCAAACCCTGAAAGTCGGTTCTTTGGGAACTCACAAAACTTTGGGACTGGCAAAAGAAAAAAATGCTCGCTACCTGATTGCAAGCACAAGCGAAACCTATGGCGACCCGTTGATTCACCCTCAACCCGAAACATACTGGGGAAATGTGAATCCTGTCGGCTTCCGCGGAGTTTACGACGAAGCAAAAAGATTTGCCGAGGCAATGACAATGGCTTACCACCGCTATCACGGACTCGAGACGAGGATTGTCCGCATTTTCAATACTTACGGTCCCCGAATGAGAATCAACGACGGCAGAGCAATCCCTGCGTTCCTTTCGCAGGCATTGAACAACGAACCCGTAACTGTTTTTGGTGACGGCTCGCAAACCCGTTCAGTATGTTATGTTGATGACTTGGTTGAAGGTATCCGCAGACTTCTTCTTTCTGATGAAATTATGCCCGTGAACATTGGCAATCCTGACGAACTGACAATGCTCGAACTTGCAAAAGAAATTATTGAGCTTACCGATTCGAAAAGTGTAATAATATTTGAAGATTTGCCTGCAGATGACCCGAAAGTACGCCAGCCCGACATTACAAGGGCAAAGGCTATACTCGGTTGGGAACCTAAAGTAAACAGAAAAGAAGGATTGAAAAAAACCGTATTGGATTTCAAAAAAAGACTGAACAAATAAAGATAAAAAATCGGCTCTTTTAAAACAAAGTAGGGATGCGTATCTGATTAAACTTTGAACGCATCCACCCATAAGCTAACAGTTCAAAAGGACATTTGGTTAAGCAGAAATGTCCGTTGATTTCTGAATCGGGATTTCAGAGATTTTGGGGATTAAGAGGATTGAAGTAACAAATATCACTCTTCAATCATCTTAATCAGTCAAATGATATCAATCATGGTTCAGACAATTTCTCCTTTCGCCCAAGCTCCCATCTGGTACAAATATTTATTATGGTAAATGAATAATAATTTGCAAAGTGAATTATTATTCATTATTTTAATCATACCATCGAAGTCATATTTGGTAAAATTATAATACTTGTTTTTGAAGACAACCATTAATATAAATATATTTCGGAAGGTTCTAAAGATGAAAAGAGCAACATTACTTGCAATCATTATGTTCTCGATAAGCATATCGCTATTTTCACAAGCAACTGATAACAAAGAAGATAAGACACTATCTCCTTACTTTTTAATCAAATCTGATGACAAATCAATCGAACAATTCCCGCTCCTTTCAACTACTGCCGATGTCAAGATTTATGGTGTTATTGCAGAGGTTATAGTAAAACAAATTTATATCAACGGCGGAAAGAAGCCATTGGAGGCAATATATGTTTTTCCGGCTTCTACCCGTGCGGCAGTATATTCAATGACAATGAAGATTCAGAATCGGTTGCTGATTGCTGAAATTCATAAAAAGGAGGAAGCACGCAAGATTTACGAAGATGCAAAAAAAGAAGGTAGAAGCACTTCGCTTTTAGAGCAAGACAGACCTAATGTTTTTACAATGAATGTTGCTAACATAATGCCTGGTGATACAATCACGGTTGAAATGAAATATACCGAACTTCTTGTTCCTAACGATGGAATTTATGAATTTGTTTATCCAACTGTTGTTGGACCGAGATATGTTTCATCTGAATCCGCAAAAAAAGGCGAAATGTTTACTAATACACCTTATACAGAAAGCGGTGTTGCTTCCATGTACGATTTTGATATTAACACCGAAATATTTGCAGGGATGCCGATAAGTGATATTAAATCCAAATCACATAAAATCAAAATTGAATTTACCGACGCAGATAATTTTGATGCTGAAATAAAGTTAGAAGAAGGACAAAAAAAGTCAGGCAATAAAGATTATATCCTAAATTATAGTCTTGCCGGAAAGAATATTCAAACAGGGTTATTATTATCAAGGAACGGAACTGAAAATTTTTTCCTTCTGATGTTGCAACCTCCAAAGAAAATTGAAACCGAACAGCTGCCACCTCGTGAATATGTATTCATCCTTGATGTTTCCGGTTCTATGTCCGGTTATCCGCTTGGTGTAGCCAAAAAGGTAATTAAAAAACTACTTTCAAACCTTTCCTCAAGTGATTTTTTCAATATTCTTCTTTTTGCCGGATCATCGGAATTGTTATCCGACAACTCTCTCCCTGCTACATCTGACAACATTGACAAAGCTATAGCTTTAATCAATAGTCAAAATGGCGGCGGAACCACCGAAATACTGCCTGCTTTAAAAAAAATATATAATAAGTCAAAATCAAGTGGTCTTTCAAGATCAATTGTTATTATGACTGATGGATTTGTAAACGTTGAAGAGGAAGTGTTCAAAATAATTAGTGAACATTTAGATGAGGCAAATGTTTTTGCTTTTGGGATTGGCACATCTGTAAATCGGTTTTTATTAGAAGGAATTGGAAGAGTTGGAAGGGGTGAAACCTTTATTGTTACGAAGCCTGATGAAGCTGATGAAGTATCAGAAAAATTCTTGAAGTATATTGAATCTCCTGTTTTAACTGATGTTAAAGTCAAATTTGAAGATTTCAAAGCTTACGATTTTGAACCTGAAAAAATTCCTGATGTAATGGAACAAAGACCAATTATATTATTCGGGAAATGGAAGGATGAAGCTTCCGGTATAATTACAGTTTCAGGTAATTTTAATAAGCAAGAACTAAATGTTAAAATTCCGGTCAAAGCTTTTGCGATTGAAGACACAGGTTCTGCTTTGAAATATTTATGGGCAAGGTCTGTTATTACTACTCTTTTTGATCTTTATAATGTAACTTATTATGATAATAAAAAGACTTTTGAAAATAAGATAACACAATTAGGTCTAGACTATAATATCCTGACAAATTTTACATCATTTGTGGCAGTAGATTACGAAATCAGAAACATTTCGGGAAAGACAGTTAAAGTTAAACAGCCTCTTCCTATGCCAGAAGGAGTATCAAATTCAGCTATTGATGGAATATCAACAAATTATAGCAATGCAATGGGGGGAATTGTCAATACTTCATCTGGTTTCATGAGTGGAGCTGATCCCCTCTCTCCAGGTTCTTCCTACACAGCAATATATCTTGGTCCAAATGCAGGGTATAACAGAACTAATAGTATGAATTTCCCAACTCAAATGACAGGGTTATCTCCAAAAAATACAAATCAAAATTTATCAGGAGATGGTTATTTCCTGGGTTTATCCTATACTCAATTTTTTGGCAAAATTATTCACACGAGTCATGCACTAATATTTAATTCATTTTTTAAAACTTCTCATGGTTCTAACGAACAGATATTGAAGGATAACAGTTATATCAGCCAAATGGTTAAGCAAGGAGCAGAACCGTTATCAGAGATTAAATATCAAAATGAATTCTCATTTAATACAATCAATTTTAGTACAATGTATAGCTACAGAGTTGTTCGAGAATTATGGATTGAACTTGGCTTGGATTTTGATTTCAAAATTTCAGATAATTATTTTGAAAAAATATCATTGAATAACAATAACACTGGGATTATCAAACCGGATTTACCAATTGTTAGGTATGAAGATAATAATAAAACGGCTATTCTGCATGACGGAAGTATCAAGGATATGAGGATTTTCAATACGGGAATTCTATTTGGGGTTAAATATGATATAATTACACGCTCAAGAATAGTTGTTATCCCACATTTCGAATATAATCTTGGTTTAACTAAATGGCTCAAGGATTGGAAAACAAATAATTTTTATGTCGGCATTCATTTAATGTTTGCTATTTAATCGTCAGAAATTTTCCTTGAAAAAATGAGGATTGCGGTTTTTCTTCGAGATTTTGTTTTGAGATAAGCAGGAATCCGAGGGTTAAAAACGTGATATATACTTTATTTGTGTAGCAATAAATAATCTATATTATCGTTTATCTTTTCAGGATTTGCAACAATCCTGTATTAAATGTTCTTTTTAAATTTTATCGAATATTCTCCGATTTGCATCTTTGCATCTTTTTGCATTCAAAGATGCAATGGTTAAAAATCGTTATTTAAAATAATTTCAATAGGTTAGACGAATAATTGTTGCATTTTTTTAAATAATATTTTTTCAAAGATGCAATGCAGATTTTGAGGGATATTTGGGATTACTAAATTTTCAGGAAAAACAAATTGAAATCCCGTACTGTTTGGAGAGCAAACCTTAGTATAACAGACAGTAGCCCACAGCCCCAAACCTTATTACCTTATTTTGTAGGATTAATAAGGTAAGAGGTGTGAGTCGTGCATATTCTTGGGCTACTAAGGTAAAAGGTTTAGGAAAAATAAGGTTTTAAGAATACAAATCCTCTTAATCCCATAAATCCCTGAAATCCCAGTTCAAGACTTTTACCGATTATTCACCAAATTGCAAATTCTTATGTAAAATGCACTAATCATACTCGCCGATTAGAATAAAACCGCCCCAGAAATAGGGATGCGATTCCTTTTCCTTAAGATTTAACTGTGCCTGACGGAAAGCTTCATGAATTTTCTTTCCGGAAAGCCAATTCCTGTAAAATTCTGTCATTAGCTCCTGCGTTGCCTGGTCATTTACTTTCCAAAGGCTCATGATTATTGTTTTTGCTCCGGCAATCAGGAAAGCACGCTGAAGTCCGTAAACACCTTCTCCGTTTTTGATTTCTCCCAAACCTGTTTCGCAGGCACTGAGGATTAATATGCCGATGTTGTCAAAATCAAGCCCCATTGCATCGTAAGCGGTTATGATGCCTTGCCTGGAAAGTTCGTCTTTCGGGTTTGGATTGTTAATCGTATTGGATGCTCCCGCGAAAAGCAAACCCGAACGAAGGAAAGGATTCTCCTGAATTTTTTCTGCACTTATGCCAAATACTTTTTCTTCGGGTTTCATTGCCATATCTGGCAAAAAGTAGCCGTGTGTTGCAATATGCAGAACGCCCGCTGATTTAATTGAAATAAAGTTTTTATCGGTGGCAGAGGTATCCATGTATAAATTGGATTTCCATTTTACGTTGTGAAGCAAGTCATTAATAGTTTCAACTTCAACTTTTGTACCCGGAAGGTCTGCGATAGCCATTTGCAATTTCGGCAAATCGCCGATTATCTGTGCGTCGGGTTTCAGCAAATCAACTGCCGGAGGTATATCAAATTTATATTTTGGATTTCCAAACAGAACGGCAGTTTTGTTTGGGTTCGGTTTGAAGTCTTTTTTGTTTATCAAAATATCTTGAATATTCGAGACGTTAATAATTGCTTTTGTGTCAATAACAAAATCATTATCCTTTTTCATAAGAGAACTTATGTTGATTTTGTTGTAAACACCGTCCATCGAAACGTAGCAGACGCTTTTGTTCCCGATTTTCTCATCAATTTTTTTCCAGAAAGAATTGTAGGACTCGGATTCAAGAATACGGAAATTTATTGAATTCAGATAGTTTTTAATATATTTCTGCTCAAGTTCATTCCCGTTGTTAAGAACAACAATCTCAGGAATGTCTTTTGTTTCCTTCTTTAAAATGAATGCGACGTAGTAAACAGAATCGGTCCATTCCTTTTCGAAAAAATTAAATCGTACAATTTCCACAGCGGCTTCGTCATCGCCCAGTTCTTCGCATATATCCTGCCAGGGCGATTTTTTGGCAATAAACTCATTTTTGAATTCGATGGAGTTCATGGAAATCTTCTTTTCAAGTTCGTTGCAAAAAGCTTCGAGTGAATCAATATTTTTCCCTTTTGCAGTCAGTTCCGTTTTCGAAAGATTGTAAAGCATAGAAAGTTCTTCTTTTAATGATTTCCATGTATTATACTGATTAATCAGTTCCTCATTTTCGCTGTTCAGAATTTTATTCTTGATTTTCAAACTGCTGTTCAAAAGGATTGCCTTTGTAGAAATACGGTTATCCAGCATCTCGGAAATCAACTGCGGTTTATCTTTGTAGCGTGTAAGGACATAGCAGTTGAACATATCGAAACGTTTTTTCAGATTGAAATAGAACTTCGATTTCTCACTTTCGCTAAGGAAAGGGAAATAGTTTCTGATTTGCTGTTTGTATAGTTTAAAAGCTTTTTTGTAAGTATCCTCGGCTTCGTCGTATCGTTTCATATTCTGAAGCAAACCGGCAAAGGTATGCAGACGGGTGGCATATTCGGGGAAATCCTGGCTGTAAATTTTCTCTGTTAGTTTCAGCGAGAGAGTAATGTCTTTATAAGCCTCATCAAAATTTCCAAGAAGAAATTCGATTGTGCCGATTGAATAAATGCAATTTGAATAATCGGGATGTCCGTTACCGTAATATTTTTCAACTAAAGCTTTCGCCTGTTCAAAAGCAGTTTTTGCTTCCTGATATTCTTTAGCCGCCCATTTGAGCTGACCGAGGCTCATCAGGGTTTGAATATACTCTGGATTCTTCGTGGAAATAATACTTTGCTGGACTAATTTAACTTTGTCGAGCAAAGGCTGGGCTTTATCTTTCTTGCCTGCTTCAATATAGCATTTTGCCAGCTGAAATTGAGCCTGTGTTTTTGTAAGATTGCTGTCATTCAGATTTTTATCGAAAATCGCAACAGCTTTCTCCATGTAAGTAATCGAATTTTCGTTATTTCCCAACTGGTTGTAGAGAATCCCCAGGCTTAGGCAGGAGTTTGCATACTGAGTGCTTTGCTCGCCATGAATTTTCTTGCGGATTTCGCAGGCTTTGCTGAAAGCTTTTTCTGCCTCGGAATACTTCCCGATTTTTTGCGAAATTACTCCAAGATTTTGATAAGTCAGAGCAGTGGATGAATCGCTGTCACCTAACGATTTGATTTTGATTTCAAGTGCTTCTTTGAGTAAAGGTTCGGCATCGCTGAATTTCCCGAGTCTTGTTAGTACAGAACTCAGGTTGTTTAAAGTTTTGGCATAATTGGCATTTGTCTTGCCGAGAACTTTCTTCTTGATGTCTTTTTCTTTGGTAAAAAGTTCGATGGCTTTGGCATAGTCACCTTTTCGGTAAAAAATCTCAGCCTGCAAACCAAGAGTCTGAGCATAATATTCACTTTTTTTGGTATAATCCTTCTCTGCTTTTTCCAAAGCCTGAGCAGACTTGGCAAGTGCCGCATCGAGATTGCCCGATTTGATTTGGCTTTGGGCAGACTGATACAAATCTTTCCAGGCTTCTTCGGCAAAACTTGAACTTAATATTGACAAAAACAAGATGAATATTACGCTTAAATTTTTCATAAAATTTCTAAAATCCATATTGAAAAAAAACAAATTTATAAATGAAAATTGATAATATACGCACTCCCTAAAAAAAATATTTTAATTTTTAAAAATATCTCTTGAATATTTGGAAAAAGTAAATTAGATTTGTAATTGAGAATTCACCTAAGCAGCATAGGGAGGAATTCATTTCTGTTACATATATTCGTGAAACCGATGATTTAGGGCATTGCTTAATTAATTGATATTTAAGCAGATAGCACTTGATTAAGCTTGCTGTGACAAAAAGGCTTAGTTTGCTATTTGTGTAAATAAAAGTGATTTTGCTGTCATAATTTAACTTGGTTAAAAAATAATTGAAAAAAAATGGTAACCGGAACCGATAAACATAACAATGTTACGGATGAAAGTAAGAGATTGAAAAGTCATAAAAAGCTGTATTTTTTGGCTTTTGGTTTTTTTGTGATTGCTATTGCAATAATCGTTCTTTCTCAAAAATGGAGTGGAAGTCAGGTTATCAAATCTATCGAAATTGCGGGTAATCGAATTATTCCTTCTGAAGAAATCAGAAAACAGGTTGGGGATTCTTTACTGAAAACGCCGAACGAGAAAATCAAGCTCGAGGCTATTCAAAAAAAGCTGAGAAACCATCCTTTCATTCAGGAGACTTTTGTTACTCACAAGAATACTGAGGAAATTCGAATTGAAATAAAGGAAAGACAGCCGGTAGCGGCTTTGGTTAGTGGTGATGGTTTAATTACGTTCATTGACGAAAAGGGTTTTACTATGCCCTACCGTTTGTTCGATAAGTTTGCCGATCTGCCTTTGATACGAAATGTTTTCAATGGCGGGTTGATTAACAAATACGCACTTTCGGGATGCATGGAAATAATCAGAGAGATGAGAAAAGAAGACAAAGCATTTATCTACTGTTTCATCTCTGAAATTATTTTCGATGCGGAAAATAGCAGTTTTATTTTTCTGACAACTGACAAGCAGGTTAAAATTTTGTTTGGGAAACCATATTCGATTGCAGAAAAACTTTCGAATCTTGTGGCATACTGGAAAAGTTTCAATCCGCTTTCGGAAAAAAGCAGTGTCAGGTATATTGATCTTAGGTGGGATGGCAGTGTTGTTGCCGGTAATTCATGATTTTAAGTATTTCTAAATTTTATTATGGCTATTTTATCTCCAGGTAAAAATAATTCTAATGGGAAACAACGGCAGATTACCGTTGGGCTTGATATTGGTACGTCCAAGATTTGCTGTCTGGTTGCGGCTCCCGACATTAATCCGAATTCTTTGAATATTTTGGGTATTGGGATTACGGAAAGTGACGGACTCAACCGTGGAGTGGTTATTAATCTGGAAAGAACCGTCAATTCCATTAGAAAAGCTATTGACCAAGCCGAACAGCAATCTGGTATTCAGATTAATGAAGTTGTTGTCGGTATTGCCGGAGACCATATTCAGTCGTTTCAAACAAGAGGGATTGTCGGAATTTCGCATCCGAACCACGAGATAAACCGTCGGGACGTTGAACGAGTTATTGAGGAAAGCAGGAATATTGCTATTCCGAACGAAAGAAAGATTTTGCACGTTATTCCTCAGGAATTTATTATTGACGGACAGGACGGGATTACAGATCCCGTAGGTATGAGCGGCGTTAGGATGGAAGTGAATGTTCATGTTGTGACGGGGCTTCAAACGGCAATCACGAATATCTATCGCTGTCTTGAAAAATTGAATATTAAAGTTAAAGATATAATCCTTGAACCCCTTGCAAGCAGTAAAGCAGTATTGGACGAAGAAGAGATGGAAGTAGGGGTTGCGATGATTGATATCGGCGGCGGAACAACCGATGTGGCAATTTACGAAGAGAATATTATCAGATTCACTTCCGTGATTGCTATCGGAGGCAAACAGGTGACTGACGATGTTCGCAGAGGACTTGGCATTATAGCTTCGCAAGCCGAAAGAATAAAAAGAGAATACGGGCACGCACATTTGGATTCGATTTTAAAAGATGAAATCTTTATGATCCCCGGTGTAGGCGGTCGGAAACCGATTGAGATTAACAAAAACTTCCTTTGCCAGATTATTCAGCCGAGGATGGAAGAAATATTTGAATTTGCTTTGAACGAAATCAGGAAATCCGATTATGCCGGTAGTCTTGGTGCAGGAATTGTTCTTACAGGCGGCTGTGCACTTTTAAGGGGAGTTGAAGAACTTGCTCAGGATGTGTTCGGTATGCCGGTAAAAATCGGCTCGCCTTCGGGTATTTCCTATTCAGGACTTGCTCCCGAAATCGAGAATCCGATTTACTCAACTGCTGTCGGGCTTGCACTTTACGGATTGGAAACTGACGACAAGTATTCTTCGGAGGATTCGCAAAGCAATGACAAAGCAGACAATGGTCAGAAAACAAAAAAATCATCTATTTTAAATAGAGTCAGAAATTTTATCGAGGATTTATAAAAAGTTGATATATATTCATTCAAACATTAATTGGGGGATTACATGATTGAACTTGACACTCATGCAGCAGAAGGGGCAAAAATCCGAGTCGTTGGTGTTGGCGGCGGCGGTGGAAATGCAGTAAACAATATGATTAGAAAAGGGCTTAGCGGCGTTGATTTTATTGCCGCAAATACCGACAAACAAGCTCTTGCTCACAACCTTGCACCGCTTAAAATACAAGTGGGTAAGGAAATTACCCGAGGTCTCGGTGCCGGAGCCAATCCGGAAACCGGAAAGAAATCCGTTGAAGAAACGGTGGACGAAATCAAAGATTTCCTCAAAGGTAGCGATATGATTTTCGTTACCGGAGGCATGGGCGGTGGAACAGGTACCGGCGGTGCACCCATTATTGCCCGCATTGGTCAGGAAATCGGAGCTCTGGTAGTCGGCATTGTTACCAGACCGTTCCTTTGGGAAGGAAAGAAAAGAATTGCCGTTGCAGAGCAGGGTATTCAGGAACTAAGACAGTATGTGGATGCTTTGATTATAATTCCTAATCAGAAGCTTCTTGATATTATTGATAAAAATACGAGCTTCGGTGCCGCATTCGAAAAAGTGGACGAAGTGCTTTATAATGCTACAAGAGGAATAGCCGATATTATTTCCGAGCATGGTCGCGTTAACGTTGACTTTGCTGACGTTAGAACAATCATGAAAGGCATGGGCGATGCTTTAATGGGCATTGGAACCGCACGTGGCGAAAATCGTGCCGCAGAAGCCACTCACAACGCTTTGAACTCACCTTTGCTTGACGGCATATCAATATCCGGAGCACAGGGCGTGCTGGTCAATCTGACGGGCGGAAGCGACATGAGCATGCACGAAATTGCAGAAGCTGTTTCGATAGTTGAAAATGCAACCGGCAGTGATGTTAATCTTATCCATGGCGTTGTCTGCAAGGACGAGCCTTCCGAAGAAATCATGGTAACTGTTGTTGCAACCGGTTTCAATCACAATCAGGTAAGTTCATTCCTGAAACATGAAGAAAGAGCAAACATCAGTAAACCAGGTGCTATTAAAATTCCATTTAATGGGAACAAAGATATTCAGCAGAACTTTTCAAAACCTTCGGTGCTTTTCGGCGGAGGAAACGGAAACGGTAACGGCAATGGAAACCATAGTGTTACTCCAAGCCCAAAACCGATATCTACACCCAAAGGCGACAAAGATCTGAAAAATTACGATATTCCGGCTTACGAACGCAGACCGATGAGAGATTCATTTCCGAATTTGGGAGGTTTCAATCAAATGAATAAATTTGCCGAAGAAAGCGAAACAATCGAAACCACCGAGCAGAACGACATGACTTACGAAGCACTTGAAAAACCGGCTTTTTTGCGAAAGATTATGGATTAATTCCCCGTTTTTTTTTCATATAGATTTCAGTTAATAACGAAACAGGTCATTCATGAAAAAGGATGACCTGTTTTTTTTGTGGAAGAAGTATTCTTCAAGGTTTCTCTCGTTCCCAAGCTCCTGCTTGGGAACATCATTTTACTAAACAGAAACATTCTGAGCCAGCGAAAATCACTAATCCCGTTAGGGATTAAATGTTTTTAACACAGATAATCACCCGAGGATTTACAATCCCGTTAGGGATTGAATGTGTGTAATACCTGTTATGTATTTGTAAAGTTCTTCTTTAAATTCATTTGTTATCAAATTGCTTCTGCCTTTGACTACAAAAACAATCCGAATAAAAAGCTGTGTATAAGTATTTGCCATAAAAAAATCTATCCAAAAAATATATTGAACACCTACGGAGTTCTAAGATTCTGTGTTTATTCAGTTAGTTACAAACATTAAATCCCTAACGGGATTAAGAATTTAAAAACAGGACTTCAATAATCAAATTTATGAAAGAATCAATTAGTCATTTACTTATCTTTCACACAGCGGACTGACATTCCATCATTTCTGTAAAGTTTATCCCTTCTAATATCAAGACGATCGTGTTCCAAGCTTCTAAACCATGCTCTTGCATCATCTGCCTGAGTAGATGCCCACCAAGTACCTCCTTCATTTATTAGATAAAACAGAATACCAGAACCATCTCGCATACCACCCGGAAGAGCAGTAAAACCATTTTCATTTGTAGCTATATTGTCTTTCAACCAGTGAGATCTCCCATTTTCCTTCAGTATTTTACCGCATGTACTTTCACCACCTGAGTAGTTCGTAAGTGTTGTCCACTCATCATCAGTTGGAACATGCCACCCTAACGGTGCTAATCCACGTGGGTCATTGACACCATCCCACGTATAAAGCTTCCCATATAACTTTCCATTTGTAGGTTCATTATTATAATGACACCATGCACCAGATGTTAAATGACTCCATTCAGTTGAATTTGAAACTTCCAGAATAGAATCACCATTTCTGTAATGGTCAACATTAAGGTTTTTGAGCATCCAGACCTGAGAGCCGATAGTGAGGGGTTGCCATTGGTCAATGTAAAAGATTAGGCTGTCAATACTGCTTATTTTGTAAGGTTTGGGATAAGAGAAGATGTAAATATTTAAAGTATCATTTTCAAATTTGATACTTCCGATGATTTCCGTCGGGTAATATGCGATAAGAGTATCATCGTAATGAATTCTCATCACATAATTATTCTTTTTGTCAATAACTCCCAAACTGTCAATCTCGCTGAGATTATATTGCTTTGTGCTTCCATCATTCAGATAGAATTTAACCAAAGGCTCCGCGGAATACAGCGAAGCAGAGAAGAGGAAAACTGCTGAAAGGATTGCTGATACTAACATTTTGTAATTCATATTAACCTAAAAAGATTAAATAAACTTTTTCAAAATACAACTTACGAAAAAGAACTAACAAAACAAAAATGAATCAGCAGAAACCATTTCAAAAAATGAAAGACCTACACTGCTAATATATGATAATAAATGTATTATTCATAAAGCTAAAATGTAGTAGCAAATGATTTTGAAGAAGGATGTTTACTGGTCAAGATAGAAACCGATTTTATTTTTTGGATTGGTGTTTTGAACGAGAAGGGATTTTACCAAATTTTTGAGTGAATCAAAACCATCCTCAAGATTTTCAATACGTTCAAATAATTCTTTATGCAAAGAAGCAATTTTACGAAGTTCGACAAAAGCCCAGATTATCCCAATGTTTATTTCTATTGCTTTCTTGCTTTTCAGAACGCCGGAAAGCATCGCAACTCCATGCTCAGTAAATGCGTAAGGCATTGCACCGCCTAATACTTGCCATGAAGGTATCACATTTTGTGATAGCAATAGAGCAATTTCATTCTTAGAGAGTGAAAACATGAAATCTTTCGGGAATCGGTCAATATTCCTCTTTACAGATTGTTTTAATGCCCTCGTTTCTACTCCATAAAGCATGGCTAAATCTAAGTCGAGTAGGACTTTTTCGCCACGAATCTGATGAATCATGTCGAATATATTGTCAGCAGTTACTGTTTGATTTGGCATAATTTTTTAATGACAAATTTTTAAAGTTTACAGATAACTTCCCGAAAGAATCAATCTTCCGGGAAGTTCCAATTATCTTCAATTTAACAATATCAATGTCTGTGCAAATCGCGGTGCATAATTCTTCTGGACTCAATCAGCTGGTCCTCCGACGGCATTGCCAAAAGACGGTTGTTCAGTCCTCTGTCGTTTTCAGCCTGAAGAACTTTCGCAAAATAAGTAAGAACCTGATGCGGGAAAATACTTCCTCTTTCGAAAAGTGCTCTCTGCTGAAGAAGTTTTTCGGAAGATTCCGTACAGCTTGTTGAAAGCTCTGTAAGTTCTGAATAGAATGACGAAGCGGCAATATTTCCAGAAACATGACTGTGTTCGGCAATGTCGAGAGCCTGCTTTTCGTTTGTCAATCCCCAATCAACTGCCATCGTAATTCCGCTTAGCAACAGATGGGCATTTGCACTTCCGTCGGGACTTCTAAGTTCCACAGTCTGGCGGCTTTCTTCTCTTTCGAGAGGTTGTGCCTGCTGAGGATTAATCATTTTTGCAAGATTGTTCGATTTTGTCCAAGCCAAAGGAACGCGGATTAATGCACTGCGGTTTGAGTCGCTCCAGCAAACTTTGGTTGGTGCTTCCTGATTCGGTACAAGACGGAGATAACTTGCCGAAACCATATTGCCGAATGCTGTCAGGCTTGGTGCGTAGCGGCACAATCCACCAATAAGTTTTTTGGCATCAATTGTAAGTTCGCCTTCTGCATCGGTCATAACATTTTTGCCGTTTTTGGCAAGTGCCATGTGTATGTGCATACCTGTTCCTGCGTGTCCCGGTTCAATTTTCGGGAAGAAGGTGGCAATGAAATTGCGGTTGTAGGCAACGTTGCGGATTATCCAGCTGGCAAGCACAAGATTGTCGGCAGTTTCTTCAATGTCAGTTAAATTGAATTCAATCTCAACTTGCTCAGCCATTTTGCCGTTCAGTTCGGCATAGTCGCTTTCCACTTTTTGCAATGAACCTACTTCGTTATGTGCATATTTTACGGCTCCTGTAATCTGAGTCAGATATCTCAGCATTTCATTAACAATCTCTACAGTTTTAGAGAAAGGAGCTGTTGCATGGTAGCCTTTTTGCTTTGGAAGAGCATAGCTCATATTGTCAACATGACCGATGAGATAGAACTCAAGTTCGCCCAGTGCCTGCAATTCATATCCCGTATCTTTTTTCAAAAGCTGTGTGGCATTATGAAGAATATTATCGGGAGCAAACGGGGCAAGTTCACCGTCACGGGTGAAAAAGCGGCAGATAAAATCGAGACTTTTCGGGTCGAATGGATTCAGAAAAGCAGATTTGTAAACCGGAACAATGTACAAATCGGAAGAACCGACTTCGACCATTCCTTTGAAAAGCGAAGAACCGTCACAACGTTCGCCTTCTGCAAGAATAAGCTCTGCCTGCTTCCTGCTGGAAATAGGAATACGCAGTTCCTTGATCTTTCCGTCAATTCCTGTGTAGTGGAAAGTAATTCTTTCAATCTGTTTTTCGATAATAACATTAATCAAATCGTCTCTTGTCAGCTCGTGGCGTTCTTTCCCGGTAATCATTGATATTGGATTAGCGAGAGCAAAGCTTGAATTCTTAACCATAAATTTTCTCCGTAAACATCAAATAAAAAATATTTTCACAATTGATAAATAATAAACTTATAAATATAACACAATGATTTTGATTTTTAAAGAAATATGTTGATTTTATTATATTTAAACACAATATTAACCCAAATTTTATTTAGATGTTATTAAATTATTCCTTAGTTTTGCAAAAAAGTAATTGTTCATTTAATATATTTGGAGTAAAAATAATGCCGACTAAACAGGATTACCTAAACAAAAAGAAATTGGTCGAACACATTGATATTAAGAAACTTGACGTTGTTAACCTTGTTGATGCAATGGGAAAAACACCTTTTCAGGCAAGAAATCTGAACCGTGCCGCTAACATTTATGTTCAAATGCTGAAGGACAAAGGATGTTCTGTTTTTCTAACTCTTGCCGGCTCGCTTTTCAGTGCCGGTATGAAGAACATCGTTGTTGATATGATTCAAAATAACATGATTGATGCAATCATTTCGACAGGTGCCGTTATTGTTGATCAGGATTTTTTCGAAGGACTCGGGTTCAGTCACTACCAGGGAACTCAATTTGTTGACGACAACGAACTCCGCGATTTGATGATTGACAGAATCTACGATACATATATTGACGAAGAAGACCTAAGAGTCTGCGATATGACCATTGCCGAAATTGCTAACAGCCTTGACCCCAGACCTTACAGCAGTCGTGAGTTCATCGAGGAAATGGGCAAATGGCTTGTCATGAACAAAAAAGGCGAAAACTCAGTCGTCAGAAATGCCTACGAAAAGGGAGTTCCGATATTTGTACCGGCATTTTCTGATTGCTCGGCAGGATTTGGACTAATTCACCACCAGTATTTTGCAAAAGGTCCAACTCTTTCGCTTGATTCTGCAAAGGATTTTCTTGAACTTACAAAAATCAAAATCAAAGCAAAAGATACCGGTCTTTTCATGGTTGGAGGCGGAGTTCCCAAAAACTTCACTCAGGACGTTATTGTTGCCGCTGATATGCTTGGAATCGAAGCAAGCATGCACAAATATGCAATTCAAATTACGGTTGCCGACGAGCGCGACGGCGGGCTATCGGGTTCAACTCTCAAGGAAGCAAGTTCATGGGGCAAAGTTGAAACCACTTACGAACAGATGGTATTCAGCGAAGCTACAATTGCAATGCCGCTCATTTCTGCTTATGCTTACCAAAAAGGTGCTTGGAAACAAAGAAAAGAAAAACGTTATCTCGATTTGCTGAACAAATAAGATATTCATCATTTTTATAGCTTTATCTCGAAGGTCAGGAGTTGTCTCCTGACCTTTTTTTATTCTGAATAGCGTATTAACCGGATTTCAGGATTAAGAGGATTTAAGAAAAGAAACTCTTGAAAATCATCCTAATCCCAATAATCCCTGAAATCCCAGTTCAGAAATTTATTCCGCATATTTTTTGGAATATGCGAATATTATGCGAATACGGTGCAAATATTATATTCGCATCGTTTTTGTTTTAAATATGCATGGTCTTCATGATGTGCGGTAGTCCTCTCCTTATTTTTGCAATTAGATTTTTGGGGTAGTCTCGGAAGAGTGAAGATAAGAAAATCCCCCTAAACCCCTTTTTCAAAAGGGGAAAGTGAAAATTCCCCTCATTGAGGGCTGGCACGAAGTGACGGGTTGGACTCTTCAGGAGTTTAGGTGTTTAGTTGGTTAGATGTTTAGTTGTTGAAGAGTTTAAGAGAAGAAAAACTTCTTGAAATTCCCCTCTTGAGGGGTGGCAGGCGGAGCCTGACGGGGTGGACTCTTCAAGAGTTTAGGCATTTAGGTGCTTAACCTCGTTCCCAAGCAGGAGCTTGGGAACAAGAAAAATTATTATTAAATTTATAAAGGAGAAACATCATGGAATTCAAAAACAAGCCATGGGAAAGCCAAAAAGGCGAAGAAAAGTTTGAACTTTTCAAAGAATACAGAGATTTGGGAATCGGCAGGTCGTACAAAACAGTTGCCGCAATGACAGGGTATTCTGTGAGAACGATTGCTGAATATGCCCGTCAAAACGACTGGGTTTTTCGGGTAAGGCTCTACGACAATTATATGCTTACGGATATTACAAATCTCAAAATCTGCATGCACGAATCAAACATCAAAGAACTGATTCAGGAAAAAAATGCGATTTCGAACTCCCTGATGGGTATTTACAGGGAACTCATGCACAACTATCTCGAAAATGCTCATAAACTCCACAACGACCCTCGTGCAAACAGCATGCTGGCTTACTACACCAAAATCATCAAACTTATTAGCCTGCTGAATAAGAATGTGAATTTCGTTCTGGATGATTCCGACAAAAATGCAGATTTCAATTCCAAAATTGATGAATTGAATTATGAATTTGGAAAAGTCGAAGTTGGAAATGAAGAATGCAATCCGTTAAGTCCGGAAAATACGATTACGATGGAAAATAAAAACAGACGGGACGACGAAATTTGTGAAGGATTACGAGAAAGTTGTTCTCCGCCCGAAGTTATTGAAAAAT
>CAZSHX010000026.1:21289-54701 GCA_964606895.1 uncultured Hyphomicrobiales bacterium | reverse complement strand
ATGATAACATACTGGATTTGATTACCGACCCAAGAGTAGTTTATTCTTCTTATTTCGGTGGCAACGGTTATGATTGCAGTTATGGAATTGCAGTTGACAGCAAGGATAATATGATTCTTGTCGGTTATTCAGGAAGTACCAACCTTCCGACAACAGCGGGTTGCTTCCAAAAGGAAAAGAGTGGCAGTCATGATGCTTTTATTGCTAAATTCACTCCTGACGGTCAACCTATTTGGATAACTTATTACGGTGGTTCAGGAACTGATGTAGCAAAAGGCTGTGTCATAGACAAGGATGATAATATTTATGTTGTTGGAAAAACTGACAGCCCTGATTTTCCAGCCACAAAAGGAAGTTACAAAGGCAGTTCCGATGTCTTTATTTTGAAATTCAGTCCGACAGGAGAAAGACTATGGGCGGAACTTTATGGCAGTGACGGTTTTGATACCGGAGAGGGAATTGCCTTGATGTCCGATGGTGGTTTTGTTGTTGCCGGATATACAACCGGAACTAATTTGCCTGTTTCCACTAATGCAGAATACAAAACACTTCAAGGCAATGCAGATGCGTTTATTTCGAGATTTAGCAGTGATGGAGACTTAATTTGGGGAACATATTACGGCGGTTACCAGAATGAAATAACAACTTGCATAGCAACGGATAAGTGGGATAACATAGCTGTTGGTGGGTATCATCAAACTGTTTCTTCAGAACCCGGGATGCCTATATTCCCAACAGGGGGAGACTCCTTTCAATGGGATACCTCTCAATTAGAGGATGGAATGTTAATCGTACTTTCCGGAGTTGGGTCATTGAAATATGCAACACTTTATGGTGGACATGCTAAAAGAGTGGAAATGGGTGATGGTAAGGATTATATTTATGGAGTAACATTTGATAGTGATGGTAATTGCTATTGTTGCGGATACACTTCAAGCTATGATTTTCCTGTTAATACCGATGCTTATAAACATATTTATGACTCGCACGATGCGTTTATCTTAAAATTTTCTAACAATTTTTCAAGGGTTTGGGCGACATTTTATGGTGGAAAAGAAACAGATACCGGGGATGGTGCTCAATCAATTTCTTGTGACCATAACGGTAATCTTTGGATAACAGGTTGGACAAATAGTAATTCATTCCCTGTTATCGGAGATTCAATTCATGGTATAGATACTCCAGGGAGTTTTTATACTCAAATTTTTATATTAAAAATGGATTTAAAAGGAAAGCCTATATATTCTGCATATTACGGTCATGGAGGTAGTTTTGGTTATAGTATATATTCTAAAAACCAAAATATTTATTTTACTGGGGAGACTGCGACAATGAAATTTCCCTATACCGTAAACGCATTTAATAAAAGAATTGTACCTGCTGAATATACCTCATATTTTACCAAAATTAACCTGAACAAAACGGATGTTATTGATCGTAATAGAGGCGATTCAATTGAAATTTATCCAAATCCAGTACATGTTTATTTGGAAATAACTAAACCTTCCGAATGTTCCTCAAATGTTGTTAGAATATTCAATGTCTTTGGTGAAATTGTTAAGAACCCCACCCAAACCCTCCCCGACGGAGAGGGCTTAAGAATTGACGTTTCGGGTTTGCCGTCGGGAGTGTATTTTGTGAGGATGGGGGATAGGGTAGGGAAGTTTGTTAAGATATAAAAGATTCAGAATATTAGTTTGCGATTTCAAATACTATTGTTGGGTCGGATAATGAGAAATAAAATAAAAAAAAGCGTAGAATTCAAAAAATTCTACGCTTCAAATATTTTTTTTGGGAGAGAGGAAGAAAACTATTCTTCGTTGATAACCCAAACTTTGACAGTGGCAGTAACTTCAGGATGAAGTTTAATCTTGATGTCAAAAATACCGAGTGACCTGATTGGCTCATCAATAACAACGAGTCTTTTGTCAATATCATAACCCAAAACGGCAAGTTCCTGAGCAATCATTGCAGGAGTAACGGAACCATAGAGTTTTCCTTCTTCGCCGACTTTCATTGCGATTGAGACCTGTTTTTCGGTTAACTTGGCGGCAAGAATTTCGGAAGAACTCTTCTCTTTTGCAACTTTTTTGGCATTTTGTTTTTTCTCAATTTCAAGTGCTTTGACGGCACCTTCAGTTGCATAGTATGCAAAGTTTCGCGGGATAAGATAATTACGTCCATAACCGTCTTTAACAACGACGATTTCACCCATACGACCCAGTGTCAAAACATCTTTTCTTAATATGACTTTCATTATATTTTCCTGTTTAATCTCAAGTAGAATTAAAATTTACAAATTCATTTATTCGGCAGTAACTGCTTCATCACTTTTCACCAATTCGGTTTTGACCGGAGGTTCCATATCGCGGGGACCGTAGGCAATACCGCTTTCGAGAAGACGTTTGGCTCTGAAATCACGAAGTTTTTTAGGTAGAATCAATGTTAAATGCCTAAGAACCGTATCTTCCAAAATCATGAAACGTTCGAAAATCGGAATAGTGCTTGGAGGGGCTTCAAAAATCATATGGATATAGTACCCATTATACTTTTTGTTGATAGGATAAGCCAAACGGCGGCGACCCCATCTGTTCACTTCAAGTATCTCTGCACCGTGATTTTCGATGTAATTTTTTACTTTTGTGAAGACGGCATCTATGTCATTATCTTCAAAAGCCGCATTCACTATGAATGTCGTTTCATAAATACGACGAATACTCATAAAAACTCCTGTCAGTATTTTTTAACAATTCATCAAATTGTTAGATTAAGTTCAATAAAAGAATTACAAAATTAGTGGTTTTTTCAAACATATCAAAAAAATATTTTGATTTAGTTAACTTTTCTTGAATATTTATTTATATTCTCGATTTCAGTTTGCACTTTTCGGAGGTTTCCAACCTGCTCTTTTCCAGCTTTTCAGTTCGATTTTGACACTTCCGACATACAGACTCATCTTTGCCAGTATTGGGATTCGGGCATTATCATTGCTCACCCATCCTTTGAATTTTCCGGATAGTCCATAAATTCCTTTCCAGAAAGCCTGTCCCTCAAAATAAATTGATTCGACAGGATATTGAACCGCATCAATCGAAACAGATTCTTTTTTATTATAAAAATTAAACATAGTCCAGCAGGTATCTGAAAAAACAGATGTAAAAACTGAAATCTTCTTTTTCTGATTTGCAAATTGACGGGCGTAAAACAGTAGGGACAGACCATCCTGACATTTTCGGGAAGTGTTCAATGTTACTTTTTCAATCTGTTTTTTCTGCCGCCATGTTTCACTGGTTATCAAACCCAGCTTGTAGTCGTACATGATTTTCTGATAATCCCATATATCGTTTTCAACTTTTCGTGTTTCTTTGTAAAGATGAGAATAGAAGCCCGGTTCATCAATGTAAGTAGTCATTTTCACGTGCAGGTCAACAAAGGGAATTCCAGCATAAGAATCAGCTTGAGCATTAATTTTAGTGACCGGAAATTCATTGACTTTTTCAAATCCGGCTACAATTGTTTTTATGGTGCCAAGCTTAATTCCGAAATATGACACTTCGTACTCAAGATATTCTCCTTTTGAAAGGATGCTACCCGCTGTTCCTACTGCGGACAAAAGCAGAAAAATGCTAAAATATATTATGATTTTCATTTTCTTCATGAAAATTCCTTAAATGTTTACTTTTCAATTTCCAAAATAATAATTCTTACAAAAATAATGAAAAAAATGTTATTTTTGAGTTGTAGTTTTAATAATGAAAGGTAAACTATGTGCGGAAGATTTGCATTAACTTCAAAGACTAAGGAAATTGAACGTTTACTGCCTGATGTTAGGGTCAAGGTTGATTTAAAGCCAAGATACAATATTGCACCTTCGCAAAATATTGCGGCAGTGCTGAATACAAATCCCTCGGAGTTAGTCGGCGTTAGATGGGGACTAATTCCTTCCTGGGCAAAAGACTCAACGTTTGGAAATAATATGATTAATGCAAGAGCAGAAGGAATCACCGAAAAACCCGCATTCAAATATCCTTTCCGAAAAAAAAGGTGTTTGATACTTGCTGATTGTTTTTATGAATGGAAGCAAATTGCAGGTGAAAAGAAAAAACAGCCTTACCTTATCAGAATGAAATCAGGCGAGCCGTTCACTTTCGCAGGATTATGGGATTCATGGAATGACCCTGACGAGGGATTGATTAATTCGGCAACTATCATTACAACACAGCCAAACTCATTAATGACGTTGATTCACAACAGAATGCCCGTTATTATCTCACGAAACAACATGAACCTTTGGCTGTCGAGTAATTCCGAATCGGAAGTTCTATTATCGCTTTTATCTTCCTATCCCGCGGATGAGATGACTGCTTTTCCGATTTCGCTTGCCGTCAATAGTCCTGCAAATGATTACGAGGATGTTCAGAAAGAATTGATTTAAAATGAAGGCAGAACTTCTCTTTCTGAACTCCACAGATGAAATCGGTGCGAATTCAATATATGTTTATTTGGATGGAACCGGTATTCTGATTGATGCAGGTTTGCATCCTAAAAAACGGAATAATGAAGCATTTCCCAAGTTTGAATTATTAAATGATTTACCAGTTGATTTACTTATTGTTACTCATGCCCATACAGACCATATCGGAGCATTGCCCTATCTTTTGAAATTTCAGCCACAGATTCAGATTTTTGCAACCGAAGCAACAAGAGACCTGACCGAAATAATGCTCAAAGATACAGCAAAATTATTGAAATCAGAAGTTACCAAAGAGTTTTCCGAAGACGCACTTTCTATGTACAAACCAGAAACTTTAGAGAGAATCAATTACTTGCTTCATGGATTCAAATATTACCAGTCAATTGATTTCATCGGCAAAAACGGGTTGACACCATTAAAAATAACTTTTTATCCTTCAGGACATATTCTTGGTTCAGCTTCAATTTTTATCGAATTTGCAGGTAAGTCACTACTTTTTACTTCTGATGTGAAATTCAGCAATCAGGCTGTAATTCCATCGGCAGATTTACCAAAACACCATTTGGATTATCTTATTACGGAATCTACAAATGCAGGTTTTCCAAATTTACCTTCATGGGATGATGAGAAAAAGCGACTTGCCACTTTCATTAATAATATCGCATCAAACAATGGCTCAATTCTAATTCCCTCGTTTGCTTTAGGCAAAACTCAAGAAATACTGAAGGTGATCTGGAACCTAATGCACAAGAATTCAATTCCTCGTCTCCCGATTTTTACGGCAGGACTGAGCAGAAGAATATCAAGACTTTATGATGTGTATTGCTATTCGGTTCCAATGGTGAAAAAGGGATTTGAGATTAGTGACATTCCGCAGGAAATTGTAATTTACGATGAACTCTTTAAGGGAAAATATTTCAAGGAATCGTCAATTGTGGTTGTACCAAGCGGTATGATGAATATTGGCACACTCTCAAACAAACTTGCAAGCCGTTGGATGAAACATCCCAATTTCGGGATTGGGTTCGTAGGATATTTGGAAGAGGATTCACCCGGGTACCAGGTTATGAATTCAGAAAAAGGAGTTGAGTTTCAATATGGTTTGACTTCAACAAAAAGGTCTTGCGAAGTCGAGAAATTCCGTTTTTCATCTCATGCTTCACTGGACGAACTTCTTAATTATGCTGGTGAAACTACTCCGAAACAAATCTATGTTGTTCATGGTGATATAAATTCAGCAAATAACCTTGCTTTTCAACTGCAAAGCAATCTGAAGAAATCCAGGATATTTCTGCCGAGTGCATTTAAGTTCTATAATCTGGAGTAAAAAAAATATTAAGTGCCAAATTTAGTATTTCTTTTTGAGAGGACATAATCTCAAATCATAGAATTTTCAAAATAAATCAAAGAGCTATACAGTTGCTAATTCTTTTTTTCTTGATTTTCTAAAATTAATTTTAACAAATTCAGCTTCTCTTCTTTTAGGTTTAGGAACTTCATATCCTTTTTCCAGCATAAATTCGATATGAAACTTCAACGCTTCTTTCATGTTGGTTTCACATTCGACTTTAGTATCTCCAACAGCTATACATCCATCAATATCAGGAGAATAGGCAGAGTATCCTGTTCTGGTTTTCTCTATTACAATTAAATATTCATTCATTTTTTAATTCCAGCTTGTTTAAAAATACTTTTTTCGGTTCCCTTGGCTAAATCAGAACTTAATTTGCCCGGCACAGTCACAATTCCTTTTTTAATTGTATGTGTAAAATGCCTATGACTACCATTGATTCTTTCCAATTTCCATCCATCTTCAATCAAAAGTTTGATAATTTCTTTGACTTTTAAGACCATAAATAATTTTATCCGATTAATTCAATTTTATTTCTAACTGCAAAATTCAATTATGACAAAATGAGAACTCTTGATTCCATAAATAAATAATATTCATGCTATTCTCTCAATAAAAAAATTAGTAAAATTCAAAAAACAATTGCATACAAATTTAAGTCTTTTCCCCCGAATTCAATCAAACATTTTCGAATTTGAAAATTATAAAATCTTTATCCAACAAAGTAATATTTTGAGTTTCCAACACCTTTCCTAATTGGAATTTGGAAAAGAGTCCGCGATTTTTATAAATATTTTTTAATCCTCCATAAAAGGATTATGCCGACAATAAAGAAAATACCAAGCGAGAGCATAGCAATTCTATAGGAATGAGTAAGTTGGAGTGACAGTCCAAATATTAAAGGTCCCATCCAACTTGTTCCTCTTTCGCTAACTTCGTATAAGCTGAAATACTCAGCTTCCGAGCCTACGGGGATTAATCTCGAATACATTGAACGGCTGAGTGCCTGTGTACCCCCCAATACCACAGCAATAATCGAAGCCATCAGCCAAAAATCAAATTCAGTTTTTAATAATCCATAGGCATATATTATAACAAACAGCCAAACAAATAGGCTAAAAAGAATTGCATTCTTTGTCTTGATTTTTTTGGCAATGAAATTAAATAACAATGAACCTCCAAATGCAACGAACTGAACCATGAGAATGATTTTGGTCAGTGTACCCATTGATAGTTTAAATTCCTGAGCCCCAAATTGTGATGAAACAGATATAATAGCCTGCACGCCATCATTGTAAAACAAGTAAGCTACCAAAAACATTACCGTAATTGGATAATTCTTTGCGTCCTTCAAAGTCGAAGTTAATTTTTTTATTGAACCGGTTATTATCCAATCTTTGTTCTTTTTGTTAAGTTCAGCATCATCTTCAGTATTTAGGAGTGGTTTCTCTCTTTTCCTGATTTTAAGAGTTAACGCAGGAATTAGCGAAAACATTGCCCACCAGATTCCTGCTGATGACAGACAGATTCTGATGGCAAATTCGGGAGTAATATTCAAATAATTTGAATTAGAAAATAGAATAAGATTTAGGGCAAGAGCAATACCGCCACCCACATAACCAAATGCCCAGCCTATTGAAGAAACTGTATCCTGCTCGTCCTTTTCAGCCAACTCACCAAGAAATGCATTGTACATTACTGCTGATGAACCAAAACAAAAATTTGATAACAGAAATAAAAACCCTCCGAAGAGATAATGATTATCTTTCAGGAAAAACAGTGAGATAGTGGCTAAAGAGCCTAAGTAAGTAAAGAAAAGCAGAAATTGCTTTTTCGAATTTGATTGGTCTGCAATAGCTCCGAACAACGGAAGAAAAATGACTTGAAGGATTACAGAAAGTGAAATTACATAAGCAAAGTATGAGCCATGGAAAATTGGGATGCCCAAAATGCTGATGTTACCTGCTGAATCGGCGGCTGATTTGGCAATAATAGTAAGATAAGGACCAATAAATACCGTTACAACTGTGGTAGAAAAGGCTGAATTTGCCCAATCATAAAAATACCAGCCGATTCTTTCCTTTTTGGTTGACATCATATTCTGTTAATTCCGTATGAAATATTCGTTGTAATCTTCAAATATGCTATTAAATTAAACAAATAAGAAACAGAAATGTAGCTTTTATTTTAAAATTGAAAATATTGATTAATTTATTACAAATTTTCAAAATAATTCCTTATTTTCGGACTTGAGTTTAGACATATTAAGGATTTAATTATGAAAAAGTCATTACTTATTTTATTATTTTCCCTGCTTGCGTTCACAGATAGTGTTAATGCGGCAGGATGGCTGGGTTGGAGAAGGCTGATTGATAAACCGACTTTTGATATTGCCGTTAATCCAAAAAACCTGAATACCTTTTTTGCCGGTGGCGAAGGCAGACTTGTTTATCGTTCTTACGACGGCGGAGTTAATTGGGACACATTGGTCGTCGGTTTCAAATGGGGTTCAACTATTTTTAACAATCTAATCATGCATCCTATTGATACCAACATTATTCTGGTTGGCGGATTGAAATTCGGAATGCTTGCCAGGTCAACTGACCACGGGAAAAAATGGGATTATGTCATCAGTACCACAGGCAGTCTTGAACTGAACGGAAAATCTCTGATGTTCAAACCTGATGCACCTGATACGGTTTATCTAGGAGAGTTCCAAAAGGGGATTATAATGAGAAGTATCAATAAAGGCAAAACATGGGATTCTATTTCTCGGGTTATGACAACACGAACTTTCAAACGTGCAGATAATTCACTTTACGACACAATAATCTCAGTTCCGATTGGTAGTACAGGTATTCGTGATGACAGCACTAATATACTTCTGGTTGGTTCTACAACAGGTGAAATGTTTATGTCTTCTGATGGTGGTTTTACATGGAAAAAGACAGCACAATTTACAACGCCCGATGCCGAATGGACAGATTGCGAGATTACAAGAATTACCTTCAGTGAACAGCATCCGTTGGTAGGCTTTGCAGTTATAACCTATCTTTTTCCCAGGAATACTAATAACGGAGGTTGCTATAAAACAACAGACGGCGGTTACAATTGGGAAAGAATAGCATTTAAAGATACAAGTTTGTGGGCTGTAAGCGTCAGGGGTTATGGGAATGAAGATGAAGTGTTTGTAGGTGGATATACCGAGGATTTCTATGCACACGATACTTTGCGAGTTCCCGGAGTAGGCATTGTGCGTCGTTCGCAGGATGGAGGAAAAACATGGTGGAGCTATGACCAGCATATTGATTGGGCTTACCGCGACCCAAAAGCTAATGCCAGAATGACTTGTGTCTATTTCCGCCCAAACAGCGACACAGGATTTGTCTGTGGTTTGCATGGATATCTGCTAAAAACGGTTGATAAAGGTGAAAACTGGAACGAAGTAAACTTCCCTTTCCAGCTTGGTTTGAGAGGGATTCAGTTTGTTGATGAGAAAACAGGGATAGTCGTTGGAGATGAAGGTAAAATTTTCAGGTCAAAAAATGGTGGTTGGCAATGGACTGAAGTTAATTCAGGTTTCAATGAAAATTTGATGAGTGTTTTCTACAAAGACAAAAAAACTGTTTTTGCATGTGGCAGTGCCGGATTGATTATCTCTTCTGCTGATAGTGGGAAAAAATGGGTAAAAATAAACTCTGGTACAATAGATACTTTAAATAGAATCTACTTCACAAGCGAGAATATCGGATATGCCGCCGGTACTAATGGAATGTTTCTTAAAACTATAGACGGAGGAAACACTTGGCAAGAACTTGATTTAAAAACTTCTGCAAGTATCAATTCCTTTTCTGCATTAGACGATAATATTCTGTATGCTGTAGGATTTTCCGGCTTAATTCTTAAATCTATTGATGGTGGTGGAAATTGGTCACAACTAACATCAGGTACTCAGTTGAATCTCAGAGACATCGCATGTATAAATAAAAATCCTGAAACATGTGTTATTGCCGGTGACAGCGGTCTGGTAATAAAAACAATAAATGGCGGTTCACTTTGGGAACCACAAAAAACTTTTACATTTGCCAGGAATTTTTATGCAATTGGTTTTGCCAATGCTAATGTCGGTGCTGTAGCAGGACAGTGGGGCAGTATTATCAATACATCCAACAGCGGCGATAACTGGTGGATAAGACTCTGGAGCGGTGGTCCATGGGCTAACCAGTGGTCATTACGTTTTCTTGGTCCTCTTGGACAGGAAAAGCTATATATGGCGGGCGATGCCGGACTTTTTGTTCTGGACTTTCCCAGCTATGTGGAACAATTCAAAGATGAAAGCGACCCCAACCTGAAAGTTGCCGCTTTGCCCGATTGTTCCATCTTTTTCGAATATTTGACAAAGAGGAGTTCTCAAGTTGATGTTTCAGTATTTGATTTGCTGGGTAATGAAATATTCAGAAAGTCTTATATCCCGACCGGATTAACCGTATCCGATGTGATTCATCCTAATATTCCTGCCTCAGGCATATATTTTATTAGAGTCAGAGAAGACGGTTATGTTTCTCAAAAGAAATTCTTATGCGAATAAATTTGGAAATTTGATGATAATTTGATTGATGGGCTCCACCTGACAGGTGCAGTCCATCTTTAATTTTTGTGCTATTCAATAAATTGTTGATCAGAAAAGTTATCAATTGAAAAGTAAAAAAACTCATCCGATGACTTATAGTCATCCGATGAGTACCATCGGTTGAATGAGGATGAATAACTTTTATATTTTTTTTCTTTAGTTCCTTGGCAAATACAATTACTCATGATTACAAAAACTGATACTGAAATGTTCGCGGACTACCTCAAAGATGCTTCCAATTTCAAAGGAAATGCAGATTTATTGATTATTCCCGAAGATGTTTCAGAACTAAAGAATGCTATAAAGTATTGCTTTGAAAGAAAAATTCCGATTACGGTATCCGGTGCGGGTACAGGTCTCTGCGGTGCTCGGGTTCCACTATCGGGTGCAATAATATCAACTGAACGACTGAATAAAATTATTGAAATCACTCCAAATAAGTTAACTGCTACGGTTCAACCCGGTGTTTTATATTCCGAATTGGAAACAGAACTGAATCGCCATAATCTCTTTCTTCCGCCCAATCCGACAGAAAAGAATTCATCCATCGGAGGTAATGTTTCCACGAATGCTTCAGGTGCAAAATCATTCAAATACGGTTCCTACAGAAATTTCGTTAATTCTCTGAAGATTATTCTTGCTAATGGCGATGAAATTCAGCTTACGAGAGGTCAGAACAAAATCAGGAACAATTCATTTTTTATTGAATTTACAGGAAAAACAATTCATCATTCTTTTAAGGATATTCATTATCCCGATGTCAAGAATGCTTCAGGGTTTTATCTGAAAAACGGTGCTGATTTAATTGACTTGTTTATAGGTAGTGAAGGTACTCTGGGTGTATATTCTGAAATTGAACTAAGATTACAGGAACAGCCTGAAAACCTTATGGGAGGTGTTGTTTTTTTTGATAATATATCTGGAATGCTTGGTTTTGTTGAAAATCTGAGAGATACAAGCAAAACAAATAACTTATTGGATTACCGAAAAGTTACAGGGCTATCTGCAAGACTGATTGAGTTTTTTGATGAAAGAGCTTTGAATCTTGTTAAAGATCAATTCCCTCAAATTCCGGTTAATGCAGTTGCCTCTGTCTGGTTCGAACAGGAATATACTTCAGAAAATGAAGATATGATTATGAATTCATGGTATGATTTCATTAAAGAATATACTATACTTGCAGACAAGACTTGGTTTGCACTCACCCGAAGCGAACATGACAAACTTCGGGAGTTTCGTCATGCAGTTCCAGAAAAAGTAAGTGAAATTATTGCCGGTTACGGTACTCGAAAAGTCGGTACTGATTCATCAGTTCCATTTAGTGCTTTCAGCCGTTTTTATAATTTCATCAATGTCGAGATTCAAACTTGCGGGATTGATAATATGCTCTGGGGACATTTTGGCGATGCTCATTTTCACGCTAATTTTTTGCCGAAAAATTCAGCTGTATTTGATGTTGCGTGCCGAATTGCTGACCGAATCATTGAACAAACTTTGCTTGAACATGGTTCCATTTCGGCAGAGCATGGCATCGGGAAAATCAAAAAGGATTTTCTGCAGAAAATGTATGGCAGAGATTCTATTGATGAAATGAAAAAGGTAAAAGAACTTTTTGACAGCGAGAATTTGTTGGGACAAGGTAATTTGTTCTGATTTGAGTCATTTTGTTAAATCAGTAAATTTATAAAAATAAAAATGCTTCCTTGTTAAACTCATTATCTTTTCATTATTTTGTATTTTATTTTTTTAACTATTGAATGAAAATATATGTCTGAACCAAATAAAATGAACAGAAATAAATTCCTGAAAATTGCAGGTGGACTTGCAATCATACCTGCCGGATACTTGCTTTATAAAATGGCTGAAGTATCTTCTGCCGTTCCCAAAAGGACCATCGAAGCAAAAAATAATTTCGAAAACGGAGTTATTTTCAATGAAGATTATATTCTTGTGAAAAACAACGGAAAAATTAAAGTTTTTTCTCCGGTTTGTACTCACATGAGATGTAATATTATAACCCAACGTGATGGTCTGCTCGTTTGCCCGTGCCACGGCTCAAGATTCGATATGGACGGGAATGTAGTGAAAGGTCCGGCCACTCGAAACCTTGATGAACTTACTTTTTCTGTTAAAAACGATAAAATTATTATAGAAATTGGAACAGATTAATTGCTTACTCGGTTTTTTAATATACTAAACCGCAGAATACCGCTTTTGGGTGCTCTGTCTTTTTCTGCTTTTTTTTTGGCTGTTCTTTCGGGTGTAATTCTTTCAATTTCTTATAATGTCAGTTCTCCTTTTGATTCAATTCAGAACATGGTTCTGAAAAATCCTTATGCTTTGTTCATTCGTTCAGTTCATTATTGGTCGGCTCAATTCTTCTTAATTCTTTCGGCTTTACATATCATTGACCATTTGCTGAAAAGTTCAGAATCACGATTGAGCAGAGGAGTTTGGTTAAGATTGATTTTGACCGTTCCATTTATTCTCTTTGTATTGTTTTCGGGCTTTTCACTTAAAGGAGATGCCGAAAGCGTTCAGGCAAGAAATATCTTTTCTGCTTTACTGAATTCGGTACCATTAATAGGAAGATTCCTCGAAATGATTTTCCTTGGTCTTCGTGGAAATTATCAGCTAATTTATGTTCATCATATATTCACAGCCACTGTTATTATCTTGCTGACAACTGCTGAACATTCAAAAAGCATTCTGCCGTCTTCAAATTCATTTAAATATTCATTGCCAATAATCCTGATTTTATCATTTTTTTTGATTCCGTCGTTCACATGTTTTTCTGAAAGTATAATCAAAGGACCTTGGTTTTTTATTGGTTTTCAGGAAATTCTGCATTGGCTATCATACCCGATTTTTGCCGTAATTTTGTCTTTTGGTTTTTTGATGACATTATTTTCAATACCTTTTGTCAATCAAAAAGTAAAACAAAGAATTAAAACCAGTCTTTTGGGACTGTTTTTGATCTACTTTGCTCTGATTTTGTTTGGTACATTTTTCAGGGGTGAAAGTTGGTCTTATGGCTTTCAATGGAAAAATCTGAATAAAATTGTAAATTTCCAATCTGTGAATTCTCTTTTCTCCGGAAATCCGGATTTGCTTAGAACCGAAATTCCAACGATAGTGGGCAGAAAAGAAGGTTGCATGGCTTGCCATTCAAATATGAAAGGATTATCCCAAAGTCATGAAATAACCTTATTCGGTTGCTATTCATGCCATAATGGTAATCCTTCAGTGCTCGACAAGAATTCTGCCCATAAAGACATGATTCTGATTCCTTCAAATCTTGACGTAGCCTCCAAAACTTGCGGCAAAGTAAATTGTCATCCCGAAATTTCAGATAGAGTTCAAACATCATTGATGAACTCAATGAGTGGGGTAGTGGCTGTTGATAAGTTCGTTTTCGGGGAATCAAAAAATCTTAATGTTCATTATGATATTAGCAAAATTGGATACAGCCCTGCCGATAAACATCTGAGAAATTTGTGTGCAGGTTGCCATACCGGAAATAAAAAAGATAAACCGTCCGCTGTTTCCGAACTTACAAGAGGCGGAGGTTGTTCGGCTTGCCATATTTCATATTCTAAAGAAAACAATTCTGAAATTGCGAATTGGGATTCGAGATTAAAGGATAAAAAATATCCTTCACTTCATCCTGATATCAATATTAAAGTTTCAAATGATTACTGTTTCGGCTGTCACAGCCGTTCGGGAAGGATTTCTACAAATTACGAAGGCCGGATGGAAACACTTTCCGATGAAAGTCATTTTAATAAATCTGCTAATCAACAAAATCTCAGATTGTTGGCTGACGGCAGAGTATTCACAAAAATGCCCGAAGATATTCATCACGAAAAAGGTTTAGCCTGTATTGACTGCCACACTTCTTACGAAATAATGGGCGACGGGAAAGAGCATTTTCATAAAGAAGAAGCAATTCAAGTTTCATGCGAAGATTGCCATAACCGGAATAGATCTAAAACTAAATCTTTTGAAAAACTTGACTTTGAATCACAAAAACTTATATCATTGCGAAACAGCTATAAAAATGGCAGAGAGTATGTAACTACTGCATTATCCGGAAAGCCTCTCATCCATGTTTTTGTTGAAAACGGACTACCTGTTCTTCAGGGCAAGCTTGACGGCAAAATCCATACCCTCAAATCACCATCTGAAAAATGCGGAACCGATATCGAAGGACACAGCAGGTTATCCTGCAATTCCTGCCACACAGCGTGGACGTACAGTTGCACAAGCTGTCACACTTCGTATCAACCAAATCAAAGAGCATGGGATAATCTTTTGAACAAAGAAATAACAGGTGGATGGATTGAAAAGACAGATAGCTATGAATCATCTTTTGCGGCTCTCGGAGTTAGAAAGTATCAAAATTCAGCAGGAAATCAGGATGATAAAATTGATACTTATATCCCCGGAATGATAATGAATATCGAAAACGAAAAAGGGATTAAAAATTTCAAAAGACTCTATGCTCCAACTTTTTCTCATACAATTTCAAAATCGAGTTTAACTTGCAAAAATTGTCATTTCGAGCCATATTCCATTGGATTGGGTAAGGGTAGCTTTAAAATGAATATGAATAAGAAAGACGGTTCATTGTCTTTCATTCCAACTGACAGCAAAGTTTCAGATGATGGATTGCCCAACTCTGCTTGGACAGGATATTTGAAAAATCCTTCGGCTAATTCTTCCACCCGAAAAAATTCAAGACCGTTTACTGCCGACGAGCAAAAACGAATAATAACCGTTGGTGCTTGTTTCCAATGTCATAAAGAAAGTGACCGTAAGCTGATTCAATTATTCAAATCAAAAACAGATTTCAGGAAATCTCTAAGTAAAAAATGTATTTTACCAAAATTCAATTAGCCTTAAAATGAAAATTTCAGGATTCACTTTTGTCAGAAACGCTATCAAATACGACTATCCGATTGTCGAATCAATTAAATCTATTCTGCCGATTTGCGATGAATTCATTGTTCTTGCAGGCAATTCGGAAGATGCTACTTTGGAATTGATTAAATCAATAGATTCCCCAAAAATTAAAATTCATGAAAGTATTTGGGACGATTCACTCCGAACCGGCGGGCAGGTTTTAGCAGTCGAGACTAATAAGGCTAAATCCCTTGTTGCAAAGGATGCAGACTGGCTTTTTTACCTTCAGGCAGACGAAGTTGTTCATGAAAAATATCTTGAACAAATACTTGAAACTGCGAAAAAATATCAAACTGATTTTGAAGTAGAAGGACTGCTTTTCGGATACATGCATTTCTACGGTTCTTATGCTTACACAGCAGACTCAAGGAAATGGTACCGCAGAGAAATCAGGCTGATTCGAAACGATACAGCAATACAATCTTACGGTGATGCACAGGGCTTCAGAAAAAACGCAGGGAAATTGAACGTCAAATTAATTCCTGCAAAAATCTATCATTACGGCTGGGTAAAAAGCCCTTACCACCAAAAAGAAAAGGAAAAGTCGTTTCATAAGCTCTGGCATTCGGATGAATGGATGAAACAAAACGTCAAGCAAACTGATAGTTTTGATTATTCAAATATAGATTCACTCAGCATTTTCAAGGAAGAACATCCTGCGGTAATGATTCCCCGAATCGAAAAGGCAAATTGGGAATTTACCCCCGAAATTTCCGAAAAGAAAATGAACTTCATTAATAAATTACTTTTTCATTTCGAAAAGCTTACAGGTTTAAGATTATTTGAATACAGGAATTATAAGATGATTTAAATCTTTACAAACTTACCAACTTTATCCCCAACTCTAACAAAATACACTCCCGACGGTAAGCCTGAAACGTCAATTCTTTGTCCTCCGCTGGCGGAGGTGTCTGCGGAGCAGACGGAGGTGGAAACCATTTCCCCGAAAACATTGTAGATTCGGATGTCTGTGTTGGTCAAGGCATGCCTTGACCCTACAGAGATTTCTATATATTCCTCTGCCGGATTCGGCGAAATAATAAGAAAATCTTTCTCTTCATTTTTATCATCAACTTTTGTATTTTTGGGCGACCAGGGAGCAGAATAAATCCGTATCATGGATTCATCAAGGCATAAAATGAATAGAGAATCGCTTGATGAGTCAAAAGAAAGCTCACAAATAATAGAATCCTGCAACGTCTGGTTTGACAGATTTGCAATCTCAGCAATTCCAAATTTGTCCCATCGTCTATAACTTCCTTTTTCATAATATCCTGTTACAGAAATAAACCTTGAATCCGGAGAGATTAAAGCATTTTTGATATTATTTATTGAATCAAATTTTAAAAGATTAAGAAAACTTCTATTTTCTATATTATAAATCCGTACAGAATTACTGATAGCACTAATTCCATATCTTCCATTAGGAGAAATTTGGCTAAAACCAAAATTGAAAGATGAATCAGATTGCCAAATGATTGAATCGTTATCTGGATTTCTGAGTTGAGCATGTTCATCTTCCATATAGTAATAACTTCCATCTGGAGCTCCACAAATGATGGCAATATCATGATAATCATTAGTATCGCTGAAGCTTAGCGGCTTGATTAACTCAAAAGTTGAAGTGTTTAAAACCAGAACTGTATCATGCCAGTAAACATATTCCCATGGGGGAGCATGATTGATAGCTAACTTTTTATCAGTGAATAATTCCACATAGAGCTTATTTTTTCCATTGAGATAGACCAAGTTCTTAACAAAGGAATGCCAAGGATAGAGCGAATCATTATCAAAAAAAGTATGTAAATTTTCACCGGTATTAACGTTCCAAATAATTACGGTTCTTTTTTGATATAATTCATTATTATTATCTCCCGAAGCAAGGATACTGTCGTTAATCCAAGTAAGACTAGTAATAAAATTGCCGTGATGACCTTTTAATTCCATTAATGAATCACCATCTGAAGCATTGTAAATAATTACTCTTGAAAAACGGGTTGAGTCCCAATCTGAACCCTGCAGACCGGCAGCAATTTTTTTACCGTTAGGAGAAAATTTAGCCATAGTGAAAGCAAAAGAGAACGGTGTTTGTTTAGAGTAAACCAAATCAATTCTCGCGTAAGACTCAAAACAAGAGAAAAAAAAGAACATCAGAATTAAAGCGGATAAGAACACTGACTTTTTCATGCAATTCAATCTGAAAAATAATTGACAAAGTAAATTAGAAAAGAACAAATTACAAAAACTTTTTCAAAATTTGTCACTTCACATTATATAAGACACATGAAACGCAAAAATGTCTCACACAAATTTGAAAATAATTGAAAAAAGTGAAAATATTTTTTTTAAACCTATTTGTTTAAAAGTGCCGTTAGGCACATAAGCTCGTTAGAAATGGGATTCACGAGAATCTTCCGTCACGTATGGGACGAAACTTCTTTTGGAGGGGGGATTTTTTCTACCGACCTTTTGTCACTTCGTGACAATGGATTTTTGTTTGAATGTCAAAGTGAAAATCCTCTTTATCCTAAAATCCGATAAATCCGTGATTCGGATAAATGATTTGAAAGGAAGAGAAATTTGTAGGACATCTTATAAGAATATCTTTTTGATTTTCTTTTATAAACAAGAAAAAAAATCGCAGAAGTGCTGTTTGCTCCTCTGCGATTATATAATTTAAAACATCAGAAAATACTGATTATTTAAGACTTGGTCCGCACATCTTTTCGGGACGTACTATTTCATCGAACTTTTCTTCGGTAAGCAAGCCAAGTTCGATTGCCGCTTCTTTCAGTGTCAGTTTGTTATGATGTGCATGTTTCGCTATTTTTGCGGAATTATCATAGCCAATATGAGGATTCAAAGCGGTTACAAGCATCAAAGAATTGTTCAGGTAATAGGCAATTTTGTCTTTAATCGGCTCAATACCTGTTGCACAATGCTCGTTGAACATAACAGCAGATTCAGAAAGAAGCCTACAGCTTTGTATGAAATTGTAAATCATTACGGGCTTGAAAACATTCAGTTCGAAATTACCGGATGCTCCGCCGAAATTGATTGCAACGTCATTTCCAAAAACCTGAGTGGCAACCATTGTCATAGCTTCGGACTGAGTAGGATTAACTTTTCCCGGCATAATGGAAGAACCCGGTTCGTTTTCCGGAATGCTGATTTCTCCGAAACCGCATCTTGGACCGGAAGCAAGCCAGCGAATATCATTGGCAAGTTTGAAAAATGCGGCGGCTGTTGTTTTTAATGCACCATGAGCAAAAACAATTGCGTCATGTGCCGCAAGGGATTCAAATTTATTCGGTGCAGAAATGAAAGGCAAACCGGTCAGTTCGGCAATTTTTGCCGCAACTTTATCTGCAAAAAGCGGATGAGCATTCAAGCCGGTGCCGACAGCTGTGCCGCCGAGTGCCAATTCATAAAGTCCGGGCAGAACAAGCTCTACTCTGTGGATAGCATTTTCCAACTGTTGGGCATAACCCGAAAATTCTTGTCCTAATGTTAGAGGTACAGCATCCATAAGATGGGTTCTGCCGATTTTGATAATATCTTTATATTCTTCTGATTTTGCTTTAATAGTGTTTCTGAGGGTTTTCAAAGCAGGCAGAAGCTGATTTGTGAGCCTTTCAGTTGCGGCAATATTCATTGCGGCAGGAAAAGTATCGTTCGAGCTTTGAGATTTGTTCACGTCATCGTTCGGATGGATGGGCTTTTTGCTTCCCATTTCTCCGCCTGCGATTTCAATTGCCCGATTTGAAATAACTTCGTTGGTATTCATGTTTGTTTGCGTGCCGGAACCTGTTTGCCAGATTGAGAGCGGGAAATGGGCATCAAGTTTGCCGGAAATCACTTCATCAGCCGATTTGGCAATCAAATCAGCTTTTTCCTGTGATAGTACGCCAAGTTCGGCATTAACCAAAGCGGCGGCTTTTTTTAAAGTTCCCATAGCCCAAATAATTGAGCGAGGCATTTTTTCTTCGCCAATGGCAAAATGAATAAGAGAACGTGCAGTCTGGGCACCCCAGTACACATTAGTCGGGACTTCAATATCGCCCATAGAGTCTTTTTCAGTACGAGTTGTCATTTCGAAAACCTTTATAAAATAATTGAACAAAGCGGTTGTCTTCTAAATTGTCATTTTTTACAATAATATGCAAATTATTTTCTAATATTTTTTTAAAAAAAGTAAAATTTATGTTTTCAAATTTGATTTTTAGTTCAATTCCGGGCTTTTCTCGACTATTTTTGGATTTTATTTCGGGTTCTGCTTTTTTCGATTCGAGGTTTCCTTTTAACAAAGCTTTGTTTAACGACAAAAGTGCAGTTCTGAAAAGAAATAGCAGTAATGAAAAAAGAATTGACTCAAAAAAGCTTTTATTAAGTTCAATGAATTCAATTGAGCTCACTCTAAAGCAAAAGAATAATCTCGAACTTTTTACCGAGCAAAATACATTTACAGTTATGACCGGACAGCAGGTCGGATTTCTTGGCGGTCCACTTTATACTTTTTATAAAACCGCAACAGTGATTGCTCTTTCTGAAAAACTTAAAAGCATTTATCCCGATTTGAATTTTATTCCCGTGTTCTGGGTTGAGGACAACGACCACGATAATTTTGAAGCGTCGCATATTCAGATTTTTGATAAAAGTTACGGCATTAAAAGTTTTTCCTGTGAATCCGAATTAAAAAAAGATGACAGAACGCCCGTTTCCGAACTTATATTTTCAGAATCTATCCATGAAATAATTGCAAATATCGAAACAGAACTTCCTGAAACTGAGTATAAACATGGCTTGACTGAATTCCTTGAAAGCATTTACAAATCCGGCGAAAGCTGGGGCGATGCTTTCATTTTATTTCTGAATAAATATTTTGCAGAAAAAGGATTGCTTTTTATTAAGGCATCAACAGCTCGGAAATCAGGTTTGTGGAAAGAATTGATTCAAAAGGAATTTTCCGTTTTTGGGAAAACCAATTTAATCATTAATCAGGCAAATTCCTTGATTGAATCTAATGGCTACCATATTCAAGCTAAATCATCAGAAATCAATCTGTTTCATCATAATATTGATAAGAGATACAAAATTGAATCGAGTACAGGTTCAAATCTTGTGAAAATTCATGACGAAGAATTTACTTATGATGATTTGAAAGTAATGGCAACCGAAACCCCATGGAAATTTTCACCGAATGTATTGCTTCGTCCTGTCTTTCAGGATTATTTGTTTCCTAATCTTGCTTATATCGGCGGTCCGAGTGAAATCGGCTACTGCTCTCAGATAGCAGAACTTTATGATTATTTCGGGGTTGCCGTTCCTGCTTTTTTGATGCGTCATTCCGCGACAATACTTCCACAGAAAATTTCTAAAATTATCGAGAATGAAGAAATTCAAATCACGGATTTGATGAGGCGATTTGCCGACATTGAAAATGAGTTAAGCAAAAAGATAAATAATTTGCAGGCTGATAGTGTTTTCGATAAAGCAAAAGAAGACTTAAGTCTGATTTTTGAAGAACTTGAGATAGTTGCTGTTGGATTCGACAAAACTCTTTCGGGCACAGCAAAAGGTGCAATGGAAAAATCAATTCAGCAGATTGATAATCTCGAAAAGAAAGTTCATGCCGCACAAAAGCGGAACAACAGCATAATCTTCGATAGATTCAGACACGCAAACAATCTTGTTTTCCCCGAAAATGCACTTCAGGAGCGAATATTCAGTCCTGTGAATATCATTAATTTATTTGGTGAAGAAAAATTCAAGGAGATTCTCGACGAATTGTCGAAAAATGAAAATTCAGTACATTGGATTATAAAGCATAGCTGAATGCTGTTCAATATTCCGAAGAATTTCCTTTACTCTACCGTTACGCTTTTAGCAAGGTTTCTTGGCTGGTCAACGTCCCTGCCGAGCTCAACGGCTATGTAATATGCCAACAGCTGAAGCGGAATAACAGATAGAATCGGTGTTAGCAACGGACTTGTTTCGGGAATATATATCACGTGAGTGGCTTTCTTCGCAATTTCGGTGTCCCCTTCGGTTGCAATGGCAATGACTCTGCCCCTGCGAGCTCTGACCTCTTCGATATTCGACATAATCTTATCGTAAGTATCATCCTTTGTTGCAATAACCACAACGGGCATATTCTCGTCAATCAGTGCAATAGGTCCATGTTTCATTTCGGCGGCAGGATAGCCTTCGGCATGAATATATGAAATTTCCTTCAGCTTCAAAGCACCTTCGAGAGCAACGGGGAAGTTAGGTCCTCTGCCGAGATAGAGGAAATTCTTTGAATTGGAATATTCTTTAGCAATCGCTTTAATATCCTCGGAGTGAGCGAAAATTGACTGAATCTGAGCAGGCAATGCGGTCATCGCCTTGGCGATTTTAATTCCTTCTTCCTGCGTCAAACCTCTTTTCCTGCCCATGTAAAGAGCAATTTCCATCATTACGGCAATCTGGGAAGTGAAAGCTTTTGTTGATGCAACACCGATTTCGGGTCCTGCATGGATATAAACTCCTGCATCAGTATCGCGTGCAATTGTACTCCCAACGACGTTGACAACACCAATCACGGTTGCAGATTTTTGCTTGGCAAGGTTGACAGCCGCAAGTGTGTCGGCAGTTTCGCCGCTCTGAGAAATGGATATAACAATATCGTCAGGATTCAAAATCGGGTTACGGTATCTGAATTCGGAAGCATAATCAACTTCCACGGGGATATGGCACAAATTTTCAATCATGTATTCGGCAACAAGTGCGGAGTGCCACGATGTACCGCAAGCGGTGATAATTATTCGCTTGGCATTTGTCAAAAAATCTTCGACAGGACTTAATCCGCCGAGTTTGACATTGCCTTCATTCACCAAAAGCCTGCCGCGAAATGCATCCTGAACGGTCTGTGGCTGTTCGTAAATCTCTTTGAGCATGAAATGGTCAAAGCCGCCTTTTTCGATTCTAGTAAGGTCGAAATCAACCTCATGAACCTGATTTGTTGTGCTTTCGTTGTCAATAGTTTTGGTTTCGAGATTATTTCTGTCCATAATTGCCATTTCGTTGTCCGAAATGTAAATCACCTGACGGGTGTATTGGATGATTGCCGAAGAATCGGAAGCAACGATATATTCATTATTCCCGATTCCGCAGACCATGGGACTTCCGCGTCTGGCGGCAATAAGCATGTCGGGTTCATCCCTGGATAGAACCGCTATGCCGAAAGTGCCGTCCACTTCGGAAAGAGCCAGACGAACAGCTTCGGCGAAATTATTTGTTTTGTCGTAAAAATAACCGATGAGAACCGCAAGGACTTCCGAATCGGTTTCGGATCTGAAAAAATATCCTTTTTCGGTCAGCATAGTTTTTAAAGCAGAATAATTCTCAATGATGCCATTATGAACCATAGAGATTCTGCCTGAATTGTCGGAATGAGGATGTGCGTTAAGGTCGTTGGGTTCGCCGTGAGTTGCCCAGCGTGTGTGGGCAATGCCGATGTCAGAGGTGTAATTCTTCTGCTGTTGGATGAGTTTGTTCAGTTCAATCACTTTTCCCGAACGTTTGACCGTTTTGATTTGATTGTTTTCAATAATTGAAATCCCTGCAGAGTCGTAACCTCTGTATTCGAGTCGTTTCAAACCGTTAATAAGAACATTTACAGCATTATTTTTTCCGATATAACCAACTATTCCGCACATTTTAAATCCTGAATCAATTTTGAGCAAATAAAGAATTTTTCACGAAATTCATTGCCATTTAGTTTAAAAGAAAAGTAAAATCATAGCAAAAATGTGGTTTATATTGAAATATTTCGATTTTCAATTTTCTATGACGCTGAAATTTAGTATTTTAGCCAAATTTATTGTTGCAAAATTTATAAACTTTTTTGAATCGGACATGACAGAAAAACAAAGGACTATAAAAGATTCGGTTTCTTTCTCCGGAGTGGGTATTCACACCGGTGATACTACTACTATTACATTCCATCCCGCACCTGAAAATTACGGATATAGATTTATTAGAACAGACTTAGCTGAACCGGTCGAGATTCCGGCTCTGACAGATTTTGTAGTTGATTTATCCCGGGGAACAACCATCGGCATCGGCGATGTCAGGGTTTATACTGTTGAGCATGTACTTGCGGCACTTGCAGGTTTGCAGGTGGATAACTGCCGGATTGAAATTGAAGGCAAAGAGCCTCCCGTTGGTGACGGCAGTGCCAAGAATTATGTTGAAACATTGCTCAAGGTTGGTTTTGTTGAGCAGAATGCAAATAGAGAATACTTTGAAATTGATGAAACAATCAGATATATAAATGAAGAAAAGGGCGTTGACCTCGTGGCTCTTCCCTTGGATGATTTTCGAGTGACGGTTATGGTTGACTATAATAATCCTGCTCTTGGAAGCCAGCATACAGGATTATTCAATTTGGAAAAAGAATTCATCACCGAATTTGCTCCTGCCAGAACTTTTTGTTTCCTTGCAGAAGTTGAAATGCTCTACAAGCAAGGTCTGATAAAAGGTGGAAAACTTGATAATGCTATTGTCATTATTGATAAAGAAACTGACGACGAGGAACTCGATTTCCTGAAAACCGCTTTTGGTTTGGAAGCACCACCTTCTATCGGAACAAACGGTATTTTGAACAATACTGCCCTGAGATTTAAAAATGAACCCGCTCGCCACAAACTTCTTGATTTACTTGGTGATTTGGCTTTAGCCGGAGTTCACATCAAGGCACAGATATTAGCCGCAAGACCGGGGCATGCAAGCAATTTTGAATTTGCAAAGAAAATTCGCCAGATATATAAAAAGAAAAAGCCTCTAATGAAGGTCAGGTCTTCCAAAACAGACAATGTGGTTCTTGATATCAATCAACTGATGGACATCATGCCCCACAGGTATCCGTTTTTGTTAATAGATAAAGTTACCTATCTGGATTTGGAAACCAAAACTATTGTCGGCATTAAAAATGTGACAATGAACGAACCGTTTTTCATGGGGCATTTTCCCGGGAAACCCGTCATGCCGGGTGTTCTGATTTGCGAAGCACTTGCTCAAACCGGAGGATTACTACTGATGCAGGATATTGATACATCGAAAACATTAGTGTTTTTCATGGGCATCAACAACTGCAAATTCAGAAAACCTGTTATACCCGGGGACCAGCTTGTTATGGAAATTCAGATGACAGGGAAAAAATTTAATTCATATTTTTTTAAAGGGCATGCCTATGTCAGCGGTCAGGTTGTAGCTGAAGCTGAGTTTCAGGCGGCATTAGTGGACAGAAATTAAAATGAGTGTAGAAATTCACCAAACAGCGATAGTATCAGAAAAAGCACATTTAGGGGATAATGTCAGTGTCGGACCTTATGCCGTCATTGAAGATGATGTTGTTATCGGCAATGATTGCAGGATTATGTCTCACGTGGTTTTAGCAGGCGGCACAAGGCTTGGAAATAACAACCGCGTTTTTTCCCATGCAGTTTTGGGCATGGAACCACAGGACTTGAAATTTTCGGGAGCAAAAACTGAAGTATTTATAGGAAACAATAATACTATCAGAGAATTTGCAACCATTCACCGCGGAACGGAATCAACAGGGAAAACAGTGGTTGGCGATAATAATCTGATTATGGCATACTGCCATGTGGCACACGACAACAGAATCGGAAGCAATATTGTTATGGCAAATGCAACAAATCTGGGCGGGCACGTAAAACTTGAGGATTGGGTTATTCTTGGCGGCATGGTCAAAGTTCATCAGTTTTGTTCTGTTGGCTGTCATTCTCTTGTCGGGGCAGATGTTAAAGTGGTGAAAGATGTTGCTCCTTACACATTGATTGGACGTGACCCGGGGAAAGTGGAAGGATTGAATGTTATCGGGCTTCGCAGAAGAGGATTTTCTGCTGATGCAATTAATGAACTCGAGGAGTTTTATAAAATAGTTTTGCATTCGGGATTAAATGTTTCAGCAGGTTTGGCTAAGTATCAGCAAAGAGAAGTAATTACGGACAATGTACTGCATTGTATTGAGTTTATAAAATCCTCACAGAGAGGGATTTATAATTAGTTTTTTGGAGTGAGAAAAAATATTAGTTGACTTTGATTTTTTTTTTTATTATTTTTAATTTGTCGTTTAAAGCATTTTCAACAATTAAGGTTTTCTTTATCGAAATCTTGCTCCTACCTAAATAGCTCCAATCAGGTTTGATTGACTATTTCTGTTATTTGGCTTACTATTTGCTGTTTTTTTTGAAGCGATTTGACGTTTTGCCAAATAAAAATTAACTGAATTTTTTTGTAATCTTTAAAGAAGGATAAAAGCTATAGTTAGACAATTACCCAAAGGTTTTGTCAATTAAACGAATGGTTGCACATGGAGAATCTGTCTTTAAATCAACTGACGACGATTATCAAATCAACGGAGCCGTTTTCAATAGCGAAGAAATCAGTTTATCTTCGCAAATTGTCAGCCGGGCTTTTGCTGTTTGGTTCAGACATCGTCGTAATAGCCTCCATCATGATTATCTCTCTATTATTCAGAGACTTAATCTCGCCCGGTGAAGTAGAAATGACAAGGTATTTCGGAGTTATCGGATTTACTTTGCTTCTATTCCCATTTGCATTTTTCCTCCGCGGGCTCTATCCCGGATTTGGTATTGATGCAATTGAAGAGCTTCGCACCCTAACCTATAGCATTACAATTGTCTTCGCGGTTCTTGCTACTTTGTCCTTTTTAATAAAGGAAGTAGGAGACTATTCACGACTTGCTTTCGTTATGTCCTGGGTTCTGACTATGATTTTCATCCCAATCGGGAGGTCAATGGTCAGAAAATTCTGCTCAGGCAAATCCTGGTGGGGAATTCCCGTTGTTATTATCGGTGCAGGCAGTGCCGGCGAAAAGGTTATCAACTCGCTCCATAAGCATAGACAAATCGGTCTCAGACCTATCCTTGCAGTTGACGATAATGTTGACAAATGGGGATATATTGACGGCATTCCTGTTATCGGCGGATTGGAACTTGTACCCGATTTGGCAAAAAAGCTAAAAATCGAACATGCAATCATTGCAATGCCGAGCGTGAACCGCAAACGTCAGCAGGAAATTGTTCAAACCTATTCGAAATATTTCTCCTTCGCCACAATTATTCCCGATTTATACGGAATTACATCTCTTTGGGTTTCCAGCAGAGATATTGGCGGTATCCTTGGTTTGGAAGTTCAGCAAAAGCTTCTTAAACTCTCGTCAGTTATCAAAAAGAGAATGTTTGACATTGTCATTGCTTCCAGTCTCAGCATCGTTGCTCTGCCTCTGATTGCTCTGATTTCTCTGTTCATCAAAATTGAATCCCACGGAAAAGTTTTCTTCCGCCAACGCAGAATGGGAATAAATGATTCGATTTTCGAGATTCTGAAATTCCGCACTATGCACGTTGATGCAGAAAAGAGACTGAAGGACCTGCTGAAACAGGATTCCGAGCTTCGTGCCGAATACGAAGTATATCATAAAATGAGAAATGACCCCCGCCTAACCCGCGTTGGCAAAATATTAAGAAAGTTCAGCATTGACGAACTTCCTCAGTTCTGGAACGTAATCAAAGGCGAAATGAGCCTTATTGGTCCGCGTGCCTATATGCCATGGGAAAAAATCAAGATGAATGGACAGGACGAAATGATTCTGAAGGTAAAACCCGGAATCAGCGGTTTGTGGCAGGTTACGGACAGAAATCAATCAAGCTTCGAAGAAAGAAATACGACCGACGTTTATTACATTCGCAATTGGTCAATGTTTCTTGATATATACATTCTTGCAAGAACTATCTCTGTCGTTTTCCTTGGCAGAGGAGCATATTAACAGAGCCAAATTAGTGCGATAGACAAGCAGGGATGCTTATCCTACGACCGATTGGGGCATTCTCATAAATTTTTTCTTGTCATTCCCTCGAAAGAGGGAATCCATAAAACCCAGATAAGATTGGATTCCCGTTTTCACGGGAATGACAATAACGTAAAACAATTTTTCAATTGCTCATGAAAATCTTCATTTTTATATTGGCGGCATTTTTTGTTTTTGCAGATTCGGCAAAATCCGAATTGCTGTTCAAACCATTGACGGCAAATACTTTCGAGCCGAGAGTCGGGTCATTCTTCGAATTTGGAGAAAAAAAACTCAGACTGGATATCGGCACTTCTGTGGATTTAGCAAAATTCAATCTGTCCGAAAACCAAAAACTGAATCTCGGTGCTGACTTTTTCACTTACACCCGTCTTCGTTCCGAAGGCAATTTTAAGTTCCCGGTAGAGACTTCCGATTATTTCTTTGGGGTTAATGGCAGTTACAAAACTTTGCTTGCAGGTTATCCGCTTTTTGCAAGACTTCGTGCCGCCCATATTTCCTCTCATTTGGTTGATGGACTTGCAAAAGATACGACTTTCAGCAGAATGCCGTTTGTTTACAGCAGGGAGTTCCTGACTCTGACATTTGCCATGGAATTGCCTTTGGTAAGAGTTTATGCCGGAGGCGAATATGTCTTTTCAACAAAACCAAAAACACCGGAACCCATTTCGCCGCATTGCGGATTTGATTTCAATGAGCCGATTACTTCATGGATGAATCTGATTGGCGGATACGATTTCAAACTTGTGGGTTTTGACGGAGTTTACTCGGGGCAGAATACTGCACAGCTTGGTTTGCTTTTGAAAACAGGAGAAAATCTTGGCGTTATGCTTAATCTTAACGGATTCAGCGGAAAAAGTATTCATGGAATGTTCTTTTTACAGAACGATTCGTATATTGGATTAGGATTTCAACTGTATTTTTATTAATTTGGGTTTTTGTTTTATAAAAATTTTTGGAGTTATTTTCATGTCAGCAAATTTAAACAAAGTAATGATTATCGGTCGGTTGGGCAATGACCCGGATTACAAAGTTACACCAAGTAATTTCCAGATTTGCAAGCTCAGCGTTGCAACTTCGGAAAAATTCAAAGACAAAACAACCGGAGACTGGAAAGAAGAGACAGAGTGGCATCGCGTTACTTTGTTCGGCAACCTTGCAGATATTGCAAATAAATATTTGAAAAAAGGCAGAGCTGTCTATATAGAAGGCAGATTGAAAACAAGTTCTTACGATAAGGACGGCGAGAAACGTTATTCCACCGAAATTATCGGCAATACAATGCAAATGCTCGACAGCATAAATGCAAACAGCGGCGACAGCAGTCCAAGATACAGCGACAGCCCTATGCCTGCTGAAGTGGATACACAAATCAATCAAGATGACGATATTCCTTTTTAAATAAAAGCGAAATAGGCATTTTTTCCCTTTAATTCGTAGCAAAATGAGTTAGAGGGATTTATTATATAACCCTAAATTACTACGAATAAGAAGTCCTTCAGTTTGTCTCTGCAGGACTTCTTATTTGCAAACAAGTCCATGAAAAGTTCAGCTTTTTAGTATAATGAAATCAACTCTACTATTTTAAAACAACAAACTTTGTACGATAATTTTCTGATTTACTTTTAACGTTCAAAATATAAACCCCATCGGGCAGAAATGATACATTCATTTTAAATATTCCGTTCGTTCCTGTCAGGTTCGCTGAATAGACTTCTCTACCGTCAAGTGATACTATTTTAAGTTCTGAACTGAAATCAAGAGACTGAGGCAGAGAAACAAAAATGTCTGAACTTGCAGGATTTGGGAAAACCGCAGGTTGTTCTTTTTTACCAAAAAATTCGGGGACATCTAAAATCCCGTCAATATCATATAGTAAAATTGACCCATCCGATAACCCTACTACAATTTTCCTTTGGTCTTCTGATATAGAATAACTTATAATTCCTGTATTAAAAGGACCTATTCTATAATACACTTTATTTGAATCTAAACTCACAAAACTTATTGTTGTATCGTAAGTACCGACAATTAAATTTTTATTATCATTCGAAAAATGAATCGGATAGATTTCCCAATTTTTATTCATTTTTATTGTTCCAACAGAATCGAAAGAAGGTATGGAATAAATCACATACTCGGTTGGATTTATACTTATCTTTATGAAAAACTTGCCATCTTTTGAGAAATCCGCACCTGTAGCAGATTTTGCCGCTAATTTTTTAATAATTTTACCGGTACTGCTTTCTAAAATTATGATATTAATAAGGGGATTATTGTATGTCATTGAAAAACAATAATATGAATCAGGCGAGAAGTAATAAGAAAAGATACAATCCGAACATGCAGTATCTATTAATACTTTACTTTGCCAATTCATAATATTTGTTTTTCCATTATTAGTTGCAAAAGAACAATATTTCAAATCATCTGAAAATCTAAAATCCGAAATTTTAGTGCCAATTGAATATGATTCAATTATTTCATTCTTAGTCACGTCAAAAAGATAAAATGTATCCTTATATTTGCAAGTAAAAATATTTTTTTGATTAATAAATTCATAGATTCCCAGGGACGAAGGCATTCTATACTCTTTGAAATTACTTTTATCAAAATTGCATGTAAAATAAGAATTACCCCCCATACTCCAGCCAATTACCTCGTTGTTATTTGTAAAGTCAGGAGAATACTTATTTCCTAAATCAAATACCTGACTTACTTTAAAGCTTTTCAGATTACAAATATAAAGATTATTATAGCCGACAATAGCAAATAACGAGTCACCCATAACTAATAAATTATATGCCAATACACCTTGTTCGCTCAAGTTAAAAACATGGAATTCCTCGCCGCTGATAGTTTTATAAATCGTGTTACCCGCCAAATAAAGCGAGTCGTTAGCAAAGAATTTAATACCTCTCAGATCAGTATTAACCTTATATTTGCATTTCAATTCCCCGGAATAGATATTGTAAGTTTCAAATTCACCGAATTGGTCATAAATTGAAACTAATTGCCCGTCCTTGTGGAAATAAGCTTTGAAAAAAGTGGACACAGGAGTAGAAATATTATTAATTACCTTGCCGGAATCGAAATCATAAACAATAAATCGGTTATTCTGTACACAGAGAACTTTTCCGGAATATTGGGAAGCAGAAACTGAATAGCACCATAAATCTAAGGCACTGTCTGGCTTTAAAATCTGTTTTCCGGTCTCTGCATCCCAACAAAATATTGAAAATGAACTATCAATTCCGATGTAACGGTTGAATTGCAAATTAGGCACTAAAGTAGCAATATTTGAATTTGTTTCCAGCAATACTCGGGATGTGTCTTTGCTGTAAATATTAAATTTTTCAATGTAGTATTTCGATTTTTCTTTTTTGCTATAGACTACTATTGAATCATTACCCGAGAAAGTCATTGGTAAGATACTTGATGGAATATTTAAATTAAAATCCAGTAGAACTTCACCTTTTGAATTTATAAGCCTTTTTGTTGAACTATTTAAATAGAAAGATAATAAAATAAAGTTCCCACTTTCGGTAATTGATATATTTTTAATTGGATCAATATTAGCTGAAAGCTTAAATAATTCTTTTGCCGAAAGTGGGGAAAAGGCAAGTAATATTGTGGCAACAACTATGACAAATTTTATTTGTTTCATATTTTACTTTCAATCATTAATAAATTAATATTTTGCTGAAAAGAGGAGATTTACCTCGTGTATTCAAAATGATATAATAAACCCCACTGGTTATACCTTCAGTTGTAGTATTTATTCTTATTTCGTCTGATGAAAAATATTGTTTTCTGAAAATTTCTCTACCGAGTACATTGATTAAAGATATACTCAATTCTTTAGTATTTTTATCTATTATAATTTCTCTGTCAACAACCTTAATATTGAAAATCTCGTTTCCTGATTCTTTTTCGTTATAAATATTTGTATATACAAGGGGGGGAGCTGTATGATCTGGGACGTATACATCACAATAATTTTTACATTCAACGAAAGGATAGATATCACACACGAAAGGGGGGTTTTCGATAAGTGGAGTCCCAACAGGTCTAACAGATTTTTTTATCCAACCAACAGTATAAGTAGTTTTACAACATGGATTTGGCTCGTTTGAACAAGGTCTTGCTATGAAACTTTCAGTACTATGGGGTATCATTGAAAAGTCAACCCAGCAAACATGTTTATCAATACCCAATTGAAACATGTTGAATGGATTTTCTGGAGTCGGTGGAATATTTAGAATAAAATGAAAATTGGTATCATAAGGGGCTCCTGCAATTAACCATCTTTGTCCTTCCCAAAGTATATCTGCAGGGCTATAAGTTGAACACGAAGCAGTGGGAGATAAACTGTAATGAGTTATAAAATATTCGTAAATCTCTTTCTGAATGTCCATGCAATAACCTGACCTCACTTTATAAAACATTGTAACAATACATGATCCATTCGGCGGGGGGAATGGGAAATGTCTTAATATATTCTTGAGTACTCCATGGGATACTATCCCCGCATGGTGAAGGAGTGCAAGGCGGATACAGGTCTTGTGCTGTTAGTAGCATTGATGAAATGACAAAAATTGCGATGATGAAAATTTTCATAAAATATCTTTTTGAGTTAATGAATAATTAATTATATCAAGATAAAGATAAAATATTACACCTCCAAATATTATTTTTGAGGAACAATATCATGGAACCACCTCAAAAACAAATTTAACATAAAAGGCTGAAAATCGGGAAAAATAACTTTTCTACATAGGTCAGAAGTTTCCTCCTGACCTTTTCCCAAATGCTTGTAGCAAAATTCCTACCTATTAAAAAATACAAATTAGGATTACATTGCCAAATCTTGAAAAAGGAAATCTTGCGATTTACAATTCGCTTGGCAGTAAGGTAATGAGAATGTCTGTTTCGGGAGATGAGACAATCAGTCCGGTTGATTTCGCCCCCGGGATGTATTATTTCATATTTGAATCCGGGATTGAAATTCAAACAGGTAAGTTTTTGATTGTAAGGTGATGAATCTCAGGATGGACTCCACCTTCGAGGTGGAGCCCATCTGCATATAATTCCCCTACTTCAAAACAACAAGTGGTTTCCGCACCTGAAGATTCATTCCGTCAAAACAGAAAAGATACATGCCTGAATTCAGGCAGGAAAGAGAAAGAACTTTGATGTATTCTTTTGATTCGGAGTTTTTGAAATGAATTTCTTCATCCAGAACTTTTTCGCCCTGCAAGGTATAGATTGTTATGCGGGCATTTTCTTCTTTGGTTTCACTGACGATAATCTGAAGGCTCTCGCTTGCAGGTTGTGGTGCAAGGGTAACAGATTCAGCCGGACTCATCAGCTTGATTCTGCTAAGGTTGGATTTACAAATCATGATTACGTCAAGTCTTCCATCCTTGATTTCGGGGAATAAATCATCGCGGCTTACTTCAAATTTCTCTATCTTCAGCGGAGTTGATTTTTTATCGCCGAGAAGGATTGTCCCTCTGATTGTGTTCAGAACTTTTTCGCCGTTTGCCAAGGTCAGATTTGAATCCGAAAATTCGACAAAACCGTCACCGTTCAAAATCCCCCGATTCAATAGCTTTCCTTTGGTAACATCAATTGAATGAAAAAGCTGAGGGTCGTAGCTGACTTTGGCTTTATAGCCGTAAGACTTAGTGCTTTCGCCCGAATAAGATATTCGCACAGGAATGGAAAAAGTATCGGTGCTGATTTTACCGATTAATTCGGGTATGCTGACGGTCATTCTGTCAAGAGTCAACCCCGTTACAGAATTAATCAGCGAATTATTGCAGGGTTTCGCGATTTCAACAATTAATGAATCGGTATAATCAACGAAAATTTTTGGTGCGAACTCAAGGGCAAAAGTAAAAGAAGAATTTTCGATGATTTTGATTGGAAAATTCAAAACTGATTTGAAATTAATCGTGTTATTGCTCATACTTTTCAGTGAAATGCTGTTTATTTCAACATCGGTATTACTTGTATTCCGAATATTTACTATAAGTTCGTTTTTACTGTTAACGAAGGTTCTCGGGAAAAACAAGCTATCCAACC
>CAZSHX010000026.1:0-21279 GCA_964606895.1 uncultured Hyphomicrobiales bacterium | reverse complement strand
CCGGACAAAGCAATACTCAAATCGGAAATTTTGATTGAATCAATTCCAACACAACCGCTGATATCGGTAACAGTTAGACTATAACTCCCCGAGTGGTTAACAAAAATGCTTTTTGTCGTTTCACCCGTTGACCATTTATAACCCGCAAAATCTTTGTCGGGTTTCAATTCAATTGTTTCACCGGGGCAAAGCACGGATTTACCGAGAAACTTAAAACTAATTGAAGCCTTGTTTTTAACAATGATTGTTGTGTCGTAAATACAGCCGAAGCTATCAGTAACGTCCAGCCTGTAACTGCCCGAACTGTCAATTTTAATTGTTTTCGAAGTATCACCTGTTGACCATTGGTACCTTGCAAAATCCTGCCGTACAGTCAGAAAGCCGGAAGAACCTTCGCAAAGCTCAAAATCGCCTGCTATCTCGGGCGGGTCAAATTTCAGTTTCATTATATCAACTTTATTCGAAATACCTTTGCAACCGCTGAAGTCTTCAACTTCAACAAAATATGAGTCTGATTTAGAAACAAAAATTGAGTCCGTTAATTCTCCGGTTGACCATTTGAATTTTTTGTAAGTGTTATTTGTTTTGAGGACAACACTATCGTTGTAGCAAACGGGATTATTCCCGACAATAACAATAGAAGGACTCAGCATATCGCCGATGGTGACTCTCTTGTTCACAATATTAGTGCAACCGTACTCATCAACAATCGTCAGATAATAGCGGCCGCTTTTGGAAACTGTTATAGATTTTGTTGTGTCATCAGTTGACCAAAGATAGCTCACGTAATCCTCATCAACAAATAGTTTTGTTTTCCCACCTTCGCAGAAAATGCTGTCGCCCTGAATAACGGGTTTCGGCAGAGGACGAATGTAAACATCAAAGCCCGTTGAATTATAAATCTCGCCTTTTGCATCAGTAGCAGTAACTGTGTAAGTGCCGGGTTGGGAAACGATGATTTTTTCTTTTCCTTCTCCGGTTGACCATTTGTATGTATCAAACCCCGGAGTGGCAAACAAAGTCAATGTATCGCCATCGCAAATTGTATTAGTCCTTGCTGAAATTGTTAATTCCGAAAGAGGAGAAATCTTCGGGCAGAAGAACCAACTGCTTATTGAATGATACTCACGGGAATTTGCACATGCTCCCGTGAAACCGATATATGCGTTGCCTTTATCAAATTTCAAATATTTTTCTAAATTGAAATCCGGAATACTGATATAAACATTATTATTGATTAAAACCCGAAAAGTATTCGGAACGTAGTTATAGTCTATCTGAACATTCCCGCCATTGTTCAAATCGGGAATGGCGGTATTCATCTGAAGAGTTGTCAAAGAATTATGAAAGGAAGTATTCGGAGCGGGTCCTCTGGTTTGAACCGCGACATGATTTCCGTTTGGTTCATTCCATTTGTTTTGCTTTGGATAACTGTCGTTGTATGTGTCAAACTCAACGGCAAGGCTATTAACTATACCGGCATATCCGATTCCGTCACCTACCATTCCCAATGCACCCAAATCATCATTCTGAATAACAAAAGCAAGTCCATCTGCCCCTGCGGCAGAATTGTCCTTTGCATCTCCGGCATCCCTATCCCCGATTGTGAAGTCAAACCGGACAATAAATCCATATTTCACAGGTACTTTAACAGGATACCATACAGCACCCACAGCAAAAAAAACACTTCGGTTAGTCAGAATGGTATTACCCTGCCAAACAGCCGAGCCATTGTAGTGAAGATTTTTAACATTTGAAAAATTCGGAAAATTAAATGCCTCAACTCCGCATGTATCCGGAGCAGATTTGGAATTAACTGAGGCAATAAACAAAAAAAACAAAACTATGAGCAATAATCTTGAGTAACTCCCTGTATTGTTTAGTTTTGTTTTTGTTGTCATATTGGAAAAAAAATCTTATGATTTAATTATTTCGAGGAAAGTCCTTTTTCAAGAAAACCACGAAACTCAGATTCATCCCTTGTAAACGCCTTTGTCCCTATTAATTTACCTGAGGGTGTGACGATTGCGTAAAGAGGCAATTCAATTGAGTTATACATTGATTCCTGAAGTTTTTTATTTGATAGATAAGGTTCTGTCCTTCTGTCAGTAAACAATCTTACCTTAACCATTTGGTCCATCAATGCTTTAACCTGCGGTTTCGGAAACATATTCAACTCCATCCATCTGCAGTTTGTGCATGTAAATCCGCTGAAATCTATGAACAGCAGTTTGTTTTCTGCTTTTGCCTGTGCTTCGGCGGCTTTGTAATCAGAAAGCCAGCCTTCATCAACCACCGTTTTATTTCCCTGAGTAGTAACCGAAACAGATTTTAGTGCCGGTGCGGGACTGGTGCCCATAATTGAGCTGTAATCGGGAGGTGGAAGAAATGCATCAATCTCGCCAAGCGGTTTGCCGACTAATCCGGCTATCAAATAAAAACTTACGGATGCAAAAAATATTGAGAATACTAATCTCATCGAGCCGACGGATTGAATTGGCGAATCATGCTCAAGTCTGAACAAGCCTATAATATAAATAGTAATCAGGATTCCGATGCCAATCCATATACCAAGGAACAAATCTCTCGGCATAATGCCCAAAGCCCAAACCAAATCGGCATTACTTACAAATTTAATAGCGGCGGCAATTTCCAGAAAGCCCATAACAACTTTTACGTTGTTCATCCAACCGCCAGCTTTTGGCAATTTGTTCATTGCAGATGGAAACAATGCAAGTAAAAAGAACGGTGCGGCAAAAACTGCTGAAAATCCGAGCATACCAAGAATCGGATAGAACCACTCGCCACCGGCGGCTGAAATTAAAGCCGACCCAACGAACGGCACAGTACAGGTAAATGATGTTAGCGAGAAGGTTAAGCCCATAAGCAGGACACTAACGATTCCGCCACCCTGACTTTTTGCATTGAGTTTATTTAAAAGAGAAGTCGGGAGCTGAATTTCGAAAGCACCAAAAAGGTTTAAAGCAAAAACAATAAAAATTGTTGCAATTGCAATATTTATGAACGGATTAGTAGCAAAACTCTGAATTCCTGAAGCTCCGAAAACCAAAGCAAGAATGAATCCGATGGCTGTAAAAGTCGTAATAATACCGATTGCATAAACAATCGAATCTCTCAAGCCTTTTCCTTTTCCCTGCTCTGCTCTTTTTGTAAAGAATGAGACGGTTATCGGAACCATCGGGAAAACGCAGGGAGTGAGTAATGCCAAAGCACCGGCAGTCATCGCAAACCAAAGAAACGACCAAACACCTTCTTTTTTACTTTTTTGAATTTCTTTTTGTGAGTCTGTTGTTTCCTGCTTTTTCTCAGTAGCAGGAGCTATTTTTGTTTGCTGTTGTTCAAGCTTGTCAGTAGCCTGAGCAACCTCAAGAGCTTTTTCTTCCGAGGCATCCGCAGTAAATATGTCCTTGGAAACTTTAGTTGCGAATTCTAAGCCCGGCATACAACTTTCTTCTGTACATTGCTGTAAATAAATAACTACCGAGATTTTATCCTTATTAAAATCAATATTTTTCTTTGCTTTAGCAGGAACCAGAAATGTTGCTTTCCCGTAGAAAGTTTCAACTTTCATATTGAAAGCACTGTCATATTTAATCTTGGGTTTTGAAGATTTAATCTTGCCGTCAATAACCAGAGATTCAACCGGTTTCAAAGTAATTTCAGTTGGAGTAGGTCCGATTCCGTCCGGTCCTTCCTGAACTTTCAAACTGTATCCGTGCCATCCCTTGTCAAAATTTATGGTATATTGGATAGTAAATTTTTCTCCGGCTTTAACCTTAGCCACGGAAGGTTTCGCTTCCGATTTGAAATGCTTGTTTTTATCATTCTGCGAAAAGAGAGAATTACCGGCAATCAAACCAATAATCAAAAATAAAATTAAATACTTCTTTTTCATTAAATAAATCCTTAATTATAAAAAATCATATATGACGCTACAGCAATGTAGCTATTTTATTCAGCATCAGATTGGAAATATGAAATATTTCTCTGGTCAAAGAAAACAGCATCAGGGCTTGAACGCTTTTTAATCTCGTCCTGAAGTCTGTCGGAAAATACCTTCGCGGCATTGTATCCGTAAGTTCTAAGTAAATAATGTATGGCAACGACTTCTGCAATAACTGTAATGTTTTTTCCGGGGAAAATGGGAAGCTTTACATAATTACATTCTACTCCCATAACCATAGCAGGCTCTTCGTCAAGTCCGATTCTTGTATATTCCTCTTCCGGATTATACTCCATAAGCTCTACAACAATTTCAAGCCTTTTCTGATAACGAATGGAACGAATTCCAAACATCTGTCGAACATCAATAATTCCCAAACCGCGAATTTCCATGAAATGTTGGGCAAGGTTTGTTCCCGTACCCATCAGGATTGATTCTCTCTTTTTTGTAAACATCACAACGTCGTCTGCAACGAGCCTGTGTCCTCTTTCAACCAAATCCAGGGCAATTTCGCTTTTCCCGATTCCGCTTCTTCCGGTGAAGAGAATTCCGACACCGTAAACATCCATGAACGAGCCGTGCACAACTGCCTGTGGTGCAAACTGGTCATCAAGATACTCGGAAAGCAAAAAACTTGCTTTGGTGGTATCGAATGCAGTCTGAAAAATTGCAATCTGACTTTCCTTTGCAATTTCGATGATTTCTTCGTCAAGCTGATGGCTGTTTGTAAGAATAATGCAGGGAATTGGGAAGTTCGAAAGATTTTTGAAGGCATCTATTCTTTTTTTCTTTGTCAGGCTTTGAAGGTAGAATATTTCAGTATTACCAACAATCTGAACAGATTGGTAAGTGAAAAGACCCACGAAACCTGCAAGTGCAAGCTGAGGTCTGTAAATATTTTTATTGGTAATCTGATTGTTAAGTCCAACATCACCGGTAAGCTTTTTCAGCTTCAAAGGAGATTTCAGAAGCAATTCCACGGGAATCTGCTTCTGTTGCAGGATTTGTAAATTCGACAAAGGACCCATTTATTTTCTTAAATTAATTAATATATAAACTTATAAATTAGCAAATTATTACGGTAAAAAAAAGAAATATTGTGAATTTGATAAAATTGGTAACAATTTTGGTAAAAAAAAGGGCTCTTTACGAGCCCTTTCCTTTTAAATCAAAACATTATTAATGATAAATCTATTCCTTTCGGGTGTTGATGTTTTTCTTTTTGTTTTCTTAATTGTCTGATCATTTTATCAGCCGCTTCATGAAGACTTTTCAAAAAGTCATCCGATTGCTCCTTAACAACAAGTACTTTGCCGTAAATATGAACCGTTATCTCGACTACACTCATGCTTTCTGCTATAAATTCAACATTTGCACTTGTGATTTGGTCGGAAAATTTTTCAAACTTTGTTATTGCTTCCTGGGCTTCTTCCCGGAAATCGGAATTTGACTTCATGTGTCTGAATGTTACTTGGGTTTGCATAGCTACCTCTCTTCAAATTAAGAGTACATAAAATAATTAGTTAGTACTGTTACAGATAACCGATATTAAAACTAAGGCCTAAGTAAAGACCTAAGTAAAACGGTAAAATCGCATAGCTTTTTTCAGCTATTTCTTTGAATCCTGCATCTTCGTCTTTAATTCCTTCGAAAATTGAAACATATCTGAATAAATAAGAAAAACGTGCCTCGGCTACAAGGCTTTTCAAAAAATCTCTCTCCGATTTCTTGTCGAAATTCAATTCTAAACCTGTCGTCAACCTGATTGCAGGCGACAGGACAGTTTGATCATATTTCACACCGCTTAATCTCGTATCGTTTTCTTTTGGTGAAGAAACATCTTCTTTCCAAAAGATTTTCGAAACCAATATGCCTGCCCCAAATCCGACATAAGTCTTGTAGGGCATATCTACAGGTATAACATCAATTCCTGCAATGACGGGGAAATTATCCATTTCTAATTTTTCTCCCACATTCCGTAATAAAAAACCCTGATTGCTCTTTACATAGTTATTGTAAGAATCAACAAACCCTGTATGAAAGTAATCAACTGCCAAAGATATTTTATAACCTGTGTCTAAGTCAAATTTAATCTGGATGCTTGCAATAGGCGAAAAATTGAAGGTTTTAGGATAACCGCCAAGATACTTTTGATAGTCGTCAAAAAAAGATTTCGAACTGGTAGCGAATGAAGAGCCAACAGATAATACCAAATTTGTGTGATAGTCTTTTCTATCTACTTTTATTGTGTCAATTTTTCCAAAAGCATTTGTAGTCTGAAATCCCAATATTGCCATCCCCGCTATTATTAAATTTTTAAACATTTAATCTTTGCCATCTATCACTTTTTATTTTCGGGACGAACCCGACAAAACTTTAGTTCAAAAACCAAGAAAATATTTTGGTCAGTGATTCCCGTAGTTCATTTCTTTTTACAATCATGTCTATAAACCCATGTTCCACCAGGAATTCGGAACGCTGAAAACCTGTAGGTAGTTTTCTTCTGATGGTTTGCTCGATAACTCTTGGACCAGCAAAACCAATCAAGGCTCCCGGCTCGGCAAGTATAACATCGCCAAGCATGCCGAACGATGCAGTAACGCCTCCGGTTGTGGGGTCAGTCAGCAATACAATGTAGGGCAACTTTTCTTCGGCAAGTATAGCAAGCGAAGCAGAGGTTTTTGCCATCTGCATTAATGATAATGCAGCTTCCTGCATACGAGCACCGCCTGATGCAGTCACCACGAAAAATGGCATTCGCTTTTCAATGGCAAGATTAACTGCTCGGCAGAATTTTTCTCCTACAACAGAACCCATACTGCCGCCAATGAAATTGAAATTCATAACGGCAAAAGAAATCTCTCTTCCGTTAATATTTCCGGTTCCGGTTGTCAGTGCATCATTAAGTTGAGTCTTTGTCAGGTTTTCCGTAATTCTCGAAAAATAGGGCTTGCTGTCCACAAAGCCAAGAGGGTCAGCTGACCGCAGTCCTGTATTTGTTTCAGTAAACGTATTTTCGTCAAAAATTACATCTATGTATTCACTGCCACCAATTCTAAAATGATGATTACATTTGAAACAAGTGAACAGATTCTCTTCAAGCTGTTTTTTGAAAATTACTTCCGAACAAGTTGGACACTTTGTCCAGAGTCCATCGGGCATTTCCTTTTGCGTTGATTCTTTGATATTTTCTTTTGACCTTATAAACCAGGACATTAAAAACCTCCGAAATAATTTAAAATCATAGTTCAAAGATAATTTAAAAAAACATCATGAACAAGAAAAAGTTTTCAACGGCTATTGTTTTTATTTTAATGTATATACTTAATAAATTTTGAATTTTCAGAAAAAAGTAGTAATATTGTTGCTTGTTTTTTTTGTATTTACGAAAATTTAGGTATATAAAAATGTATAATCCATTGCCGGATAATTTTACTTATCCAGAGCTTGAGCAAAAAATATTAGAATTTTGGGAAAATGAAAATATATTCGAAAAATCCCTCAAACAATCCGAGGGAAGACCATTTTTCAGCTTTTACGAAGGTCCGCCTACCGTAAACGGTAAGCCCGGCATTCACCACATGATGGCAAGAACTATTAAAGATACAGTTTGCCGTTTTAAAACAATGACCGGGTTCTACGTCCGCCGCCAAGCCGGATGGGACACTCATGGCCTGCCCGTTGAAATTGCACTCGAAAAAGAATTAGGTCTGAAAAATAAATCAGAAGTTGAAAAATTCGGTATTGATAAGTTCAATGAAGCATGCAGAACTTTTGTCTATAAAAATATTGAAATGAACCAGGGCTGGAGAGAACTTACCCGTCGTATGGGATATTGGCTCGACCTTGATTCTGCATATATTACCTGTACTCAGGACTATGTGGAATCTGTATGGTGGGCATTGAAACAGTATTTTGATAAAGGTTTGATTTACAAGGGATTCAAAGTTGTTCCCCAATCTCCGACAATCGAAACTCCATTAAGTTCGCATGAACTTTCTTTGGGTTACAAAGATGTTCGGGATCCGAATTGCTATCTGAAACTTAGAATTGTTTCTTCTCCGATTGAAGGTCTGGCAGGAAGTCATCTTGTTGTTTGGACAACTACACCTTGGACGCTACTCGCTAATGTTGCCCTTGCCGCAGGAAAAAATATTGATTATGCTTTTGTTAAAAATACCAGAAAAACAAAAGAAGGCGAATTTGAAGATAAACTTGTTCTTGCAAAATCCCGGCTCTCTGTTCTTGACGGTGAATATGAAACCATCATGGAATTCAAAGGAGCTGATTTATTGGGAACTGTTTACGAACAGATTTTCAATTTTGACCCGCTTGACAGAAATGAATTTCCCGATGCTTTGACTGTTCTGCCCGGAGACTTCGTTTCAACTGAAGACGGAAGCGGCATTGTTCATTTGGCTCCTGCTTTTGGTGAAGATGACTATGCGATGTCGAAAAAATTCAGAATTCCTTTCAAACAGCCGGTTACTCCAAACGGTCATTTTACCGATAAAGCCGGTCAGTTTTCCGGTAGAGCAATAAAGACCTTTACCTACTCCGACCATGTTGAAGAGGGGGCAGATAAAGATATTATTATTGCTCTGAAAGTGATGGATAAGATTTACAGGGCAACTAACGACTATCTCCACAGCTATCCTCATTGCTGGAGAACAGGAAACCCGGTTATTTACTATGCAAGAGATTCATGGTTCATCAAATCTCCTGAATTTAAAAAGGAAATGTTAGCCGCAAACAAATTAATAAACTGGCAGCCGCCAGAAATTGGTGCAGGCAGGTTTGGAAACTGGCTGGAAGAAGTAAAAGAGTGGTCGCTTTCGCGGGATAGATTCTGGGGAAGTCCGATTCCAATCTGGGTTGCCGAAGATAAATCTGATATGTTTGCAATCGGTTCCATTGCTGAACTGAAAGAAGGCAGTTACGAAGAAGAAGATGGCTCGCTGACTCCTTTAAAAGAAAAGGATATTGAAATTGATTTGCACAGACCATTTGTTGACAAAATAGTTTTTGTTAAAAATGGTATTAAATACAGAAGAATTCACGAAGTTGTTGATGTGTGGTTCGATTCGGGTGCTATGCCTTTTGCTCAGTTCCACTATCCTTTCGAAAATGTTGAACTGTTCAACAACAGCTTCCCCGGCGATTTTATTGCTGAGGGAATTGACCAGACAAGAGGCTGGTTCTATACTTTGCATAATATCGCTTCGGCACTCTTCGGGAAACCTGCATTTAAGAATATTGTCGTCAATGAATTGATATTGGATAAAGACGGAATCAAAATGTCAAAATCCAAGGGCAACGTTATAGACCCATTTGTGATAATGGACAGATTCGGTGCTGATGCAGTGCGGTGGTATTTATATGTCAATAATCCGCCGTGGAAAGCAACTTTGTTCAATCCCGAAGATATTGCCAAAACTATTATTTCCGACTTTTTCCGTTCTCTTACAAACACTTATGCTTTCTTTGCTCTGTATGCGAACATTGATAATATTACTGGTGACGAACCTTTAATACCTGTTTCTGAAAGACCTGAAATTGACCGTTGGATTACATCAAGAGTTAATACATTGATAGCTGAATACAGAAAAGAGATGGAAGCTTACGAGCTTACAAAAGCACACAGGGCAATCCAGAATTTTGTAATTTATGAATTGTCAAACTGGTACATCCGCAGAAACAGAAGACGTTTTTGGAAGGGCGAAAAGGACAACGACAAGATTTCAGCATATCAGACATTGAGAGAAGTATTGATAAACATAATTCAAATGATGGCTCCTGCGGCACCATTTCTTTCGGAAAGTCTGTATTTAAGATTGAAAAACAACAGCGATCCTGAATCAATTCATCTATTCGAGCTATCAGAAGCTAATTCTGAATTGATTGATACTGAACTCGAAAAGAAAATGGCTTTGGCTCAAACCATAGTATTTTTGGCAAGGTCATTAAGAGAAAAATCTAAAATCCGTACAAGACAGCCATTGAAAAGAATTCTCGTTCCTGTTATGACTACCAAAGACCGTAGGGACATCCAGTATTTTCAGGAGATAATCAAAGAAGAACTGAATATTAAGGAAATAGAATTCGTTACAGGCGATACAGATATTGTTTCGAAAAAAGTAAAACCGAATTTCAAAGTAATCGGCAAAAAATTCGGCAAGATTACTCAACTTGTTGCCGGAGCAATCAAAGATTTGGATAATACAAAAATTCGTCAGCTTGAGAAAAATAACTCACTTGAAATGCAAATCGGTGATGAAAATGTCATTCTGACTCTCGAGGATGTTGAAATTGCAAGCGAAGACATAGAAGGATGGCTCGTTGCTTCTGCCGATGGAATTACCGTTGCATTGGATACTCAGCTTGACGAAGACTTGATAACCGAAGGTTATGCAAGGGAATTCGTAAATAGGATTCAGAGCATCAGAAAGAAACTTGGTTTTGAAGTTACCGACAGAATTTCAATTGAATTCAAGGTTTCTGAAACGTTGAGAATCAATATTGAGAAAAAGAAAGAATATATAATGGCTGAAACATTGGCTGAGACTATATCTTTCAATTCCGAGCTTGCTGAAAAGCACATGGATAAAGACGATGAGAAGTTTTATTCAATTGACGAAGAAAAGCTGATTATTGAACTTAAGAAGAAATAAGTTCAACTTATTGTAATTTATAGTTTTTTTTTAATTTTTTTATTTATATTTTAGATGTTTTAATTCTGAGTAATTACAAGATAAATCTAAATCTTTCAGGAGACATTATGGCAAAAACGAAAATAAGTGATGAAAAACCTAAAGCCGCGGTAACCGAAAAAAAGGCTAAAGCTGTTGCTAAAGCAGTAGTAGAACCGATTGTATCAAAAGCTGTCGTCAAAAAGGCAGTTCCGGAACCGGCAAAGAAGATTTCTACTCCTGAGGTTAAAGCAGTAGAAAAGGTAGTAAAAGAAAAGGCAAAGGCAAAACCGGAAGTTTCTCCTAAGAAAGTTGTTGCTCCGGAAGTTGTATTACCTGAAAAAACTAAGGTAAAACCGGAGGTTGTCGCTAAAGTTGAAAAAGTGAAAGATTCAAAGAAGAAATCACCAAAAACTGAAACAAAAGAGAGTGAATCTGCTGAAACAGAAACTCATATTGAAGAAATTCCGGATATCATCTCAGCAAGTGAAATTAAAGCTCTCGAGGCGGTTATTCCTGTTCAAAAGGAAAAACCTAAAACTCCTCACAGAAGACCTGCAAAATCCGCAGAAAAGAAACCGGAAACCAGGCTTAGCGAGAGGTTTAAAATTGAGTATATTCCTACTCCTAAGAAACCGACTACAGAGCCTTCCAAAGTTACATCTCAGGAACAAGTGGCAGAAAATCAGGTAAAAAAACTGAATCTGAAATATTCCGACGAAGACCTTGAGGTTTTCAGAGGCAGAATTTCTGACGTTCGTAAAGAAGCTTTGGAAGAACTTAGTATGCTCAAGGAAAGACTTGAAGACTTAACCAATTATGACTTTGCCGAAGAAAGCATGATTTACTCCATGCACATGGCAGAGCAGGGTTCTGAAGCGATGGAGAAAGAAAAAACTTATGCTCAGATTCAGAGGATTAATGAGTATTTGAAAAAACTTGATGAGGCTCTTCAGAGAATTAACGATAAGACTTACGGCGTATGCAGGGTTTGCGGATGTCTCATTGCTAAGGAAAGATTATGGGCTGTTCCGATAACTACTCTTTCTGCATCTTACAAAATTCATAAAAGATGCCCAGAAGATGGTTTGGATTTAATCGAGCCTTTAAAATAGAATATCAATTGTATTGTTCTGAAGGCTGTCTTATAAGAATATTTGTATCACATCAGGAGCTTCCGGATTAATTATGATACGTAGGATTCTCGTAAGACAGCCTTTGCTTTTAAATAATAATAATAATATTACGAAAAAATGACAAAAAAAGATAATTCGAATTTCTTTATTTTTCTTTGCTCTGCTTTGTTAATCATTGCAGACCAGATTATTAAGTTTTATGTCAAAGGATTTAATTGCTGTGGTTTTCATACCGAAGGAATGTTTCTCGGACAGAGTATTCCCGTTATTGGCGATTTCATTCAGATTACCTTTGTTGAAAATGAGGGTATGGCATTCGGGATTTCTTTCGGAGCAGGCAAAATCTTTCTGAGCTTATTTTCTGTTATAGCAAGCGGAGTACTTGTATGGTATTTGTATAAAATCAGGACTTTCTCAATTTGGGTCAGACTTGGTGTTATGTTTATCCTTGCCGGAGCTGTCGGAAATCTTGTTGACAGAGTATTTTACGGTATGATTTACGGTTACGCTCCGATTTTTTGGGGAAGAGTAGTTGACTTTGTTCAGGTGGATATTCCGGATATTAATTTCTGGAACATTCATTACACTCACTTCCCTGTGTTCAATGTTGCCGATTCCTGCGTAACTGTAGGAGTTGCATTCCTTTTGATTTTTCATAATAGAATTCCTTCGTTTGCCGAACTTAAAACCAAGAGAGCAGAAGAAATTGACAATAAAGAAATTGAAAGCGATTCTTCAGTTCAGAATACTTCTGCAACTGACAATCACTAATTCTTAGAAAAATGTCAGAAAAAAATAATTATCCCGAATACATCGAGAAGGTGTACGAATTCAAAGCTCCATCCGGCAAAATCCCCGAAAGACTTGATGTCTTTCTTACAAACAATATTCGTAATGCAACCCGAAATAAAGTTCAAAAAGCGATTGAAGATGGGTTTGTAACTGTTAATGATAAAATTTCCAAGGCGAACAAAAAAATTCAGCCGGGGGATGAAATTGTCTGCAAAATAATGAAGCCGCCGCCCATTGAGCTTATTCCCGAAAATATTCCTTTGAAAATTGTTTTCGAAGACGAGCATTTGATTGTTGTGGATAAACCCGCCGGAATGGTTACTCATCCCGGATTTGGGAACAGATACGGAACACTTGTCAATGCAGTTTTATATCATCTTGGTTTCAGAGAATCCATTTTAGTTGAAACAAATGAAGAAGATGATGATGCTCAGGACGAAGGAATTGTTTTTGCTTCCGATGCTATTCGTCCGGGAGTTGTTCACAGACTCGACAAGGATACTTCGGGTTTGCTGGTAGTTTCCAAAAATCCCGTGATTCATGCAAAGCTTGCAAAACAATTTGCCGACAGAACAATACAAAGATACTACAATGCTTTGGTTTGGGGGAATTACGATGAAGAAGAAGGAACATATTACGGCAATATCGGGCGTTCGAGCCGCGACCGCAAGCTGTTTGCTGTTGTGAAAAGAGACGGCAAAGTTGCAATTACTGATTATAAAGTCCTCAAAAGATTTGAATACCTTACCCTGATGCAGGTCAAGCTCCGAACCGGAAGAACGCATCAAATAAGGGTACACTTTTCCCACAACAGACATCCCGTTTTCGGAGATCCCGATTATGGTGGGGATTCCATCACACACGGAGGCAACAACCCCAAATTCAAAGTTCTTGCCGAAAAAATGCTTAAAACTATCAATCGCCAGATGCTACATGCAAAAACATTAGGTTTCACTCACCCCGAAACAAAAGAGTTTTTGGAATTTGAATCTGAATTACCTGCCGATATGGTTGAAGTTATCAGAAACTTCGAAGAATTTATCAGTAGTTAGCAAGAAAAAAATCATTTATTTTCACTGTATTCATTCTTGCTAAATGGTTTTTGCAAAATGGATAAATCAAACCAGCTTATATCATCTTCAATCTTTGAAGTTTATCGTAGAATGACTGACGGTAAGTTTCGCTGATTGGAATGAATTTGTCGCCGATTTTGATTCTGCTTTTTTCGATGATAATAATTTTATCAAGCGAAACCAGATAGGATTTGTGGACTCTGCAAAATCTTGAATCAGGTAGAAGTTCTTCCATTTTTTTGAAGTTCTGCAAAGTCAGAATCTTTTCTTTTGGAGTGTAAATAGTGAGATAGTCGCCTGTTCCCTCAATGAACTGAACATCTGAAAGATTTACTTTTTGTAGTTTGAATTCGGTTTTAATGAAAATAAAATCCTCACTTTTTTTCTCAATTCCTGAGTCGTGGGTTTGCTGAATAGGAGCAAATTTCTCAGAAACTTTTTCTACCGCTTTGATGAATCTTTCAAATGAGATTGGTTTCAGGAGGTAATCAACAACGTCAAGTTCGTAACCCTCGATTGCATATTTGTCATAAGCGGTTGTAAAAATGACCAGAGGTTTATTTTTTAAAATGTGTAATAATTGAATCCCTGATAGCTCCTCCATCTGAATATCCAAAAACAGCAAATCAATCTTGTTGTGTTTAAGAAAATCAAGAGTTGAAATGGCATTATCAAATGTACTGACAAGTTCAAGAGAAGATACTTTTTTTATGTATTCCTCTAATAGTTCAAGAGCAAGGGGTTCATCATCAACAGCGATACATTTCATAATCATATTATATTCCAATGGGTTATAAGTACTTATTTCGTATATTTTATTTCGAGTTTAACGATAAATTTGTCATCTTCTTTCTTTATATCAAGCATGTACTTATCGGGATAGATAAGTTCCAGTCTTCTTCTTACATTGCTCAAACCAATACCTGTTGAAACATCTTTTTCTGAAGTACCGTTAGTTTGAATGTAATTGATACACTCAAATTTTATGGTTTTCAAGTCGCAGGTCAACGCAATGAAAATCCCCGGGCTTTGCTTTTTACTGCAATGCTTGAAAGCATTTTCAACAAATGGTATGAACATCATGGGTGCAACCATCGCACTTGAATCTGTACATTCAATCTTCATCTGAACAAAGTCGGTCCATTTCAATCTCAATATTTGTAGTTCGATGTAACTGTTCAAATAACTTAATTCTTTCTGCAATGGCACTCTGTCAGTGTTTGAATCATATAGCATATATCTCATAATATCAGAAAGTTTCATCACTGCATTAGGGGCATCGTCTGATTTTTTATAAACCAACGAATAAATGTTATTCAAGGTATTGAAAAAGAAATGCGGATTTATTTGGGAACGAAGCAAGGCAATCTCGCTCGTTTGATTTTGTGCGATTAAATCTGCTTTCTGCTTCTGATTTTCAATCCAGTCAATAAGAATTCTTATCAATATAGAATAGACTGTAATCACAACCACAAGACGTATCTCATTGAATATTTCTTTTGCTCCGAGTACCCACTTTTCAGGCGGTATTTGAATGATATATCTTTCAAATATAAATGCAGAACCAATACGGAAACCTACTACCAAAATCATTGCAAAGAGGACTCCGCCTACGCTTATGGCTTTAAATTTGTATTTGAATAACCAAGGCAGAAGAAAGAGATAAAAAACGTAGAACTGTGTTAGAGTCAGAGCAATATCAAAAGGCAGGAGACTATAAAAATATTTGTCCTGTGAGGTTTCAATAAAGAACCATACAAATTGCGGATAAAAGAGATAAATCAAAAATCCGATATGTAACATTATTTTGTGCTTTGTTTTCATTTTTCTCCATTCCTATAATATTCAAAAATAATATATTTACCCGAAATAGCATTGATATTTCAACAAAGTGTTGCTTTCAATCGGTGAATCTATCATTTCAATCTTTCAAATCATTTATTTATTACAATATATAACTCAACGAAGGTTACAAGCATTTCACAGAGAAGTTTCAGACATATAACGATAAGTCGGATTTGGGAAGTAACTTAATGAAAACTGAAAGCGTAATGACATTTGTAAGCAGTTTAAAGTCGAAATTTTAAAAATAATTTTGTGGAGTTACAAATGAAAAAATATATTAATTTACTGTTGATTACAGCATTAATAACAGTATCAATTTCAAACACATATTCGCAATCGCCTGAATGGAATCTTCTCAGAAACCTTCCCGAGCAGATATCAGGACATGGAGCAATCGCAATTGACAATCAGATATTTGTTGCCGGAGGATGTACCTCGCCTACGGGACCCGCTGTTAAAAACGCATTTGTGTACGATTTAAAGTCAAATGAATGGACTGCTACCCCCAATCTTACTAAAGCAAGGTCAAAATTCGGAATGGTTTCTGACGGTTCAAGGATATTAGCTCTTGGAGGCGAACCCTATCTTTTTTATGCTGAAGGATTTAATCCCGGAACTGATTCCTGGTACGATTTGCCCAGAATGATAACAGGGAGACAAGAATTTGCCTGTGCTTCAGTAAATGGAAATGTTTACGTAATATCCGGCAAAATTGGAGAGGGTATTTTAACTAATAAAACAGAAATGTTCGATACGGAATTGAATAAATGGATAAGCAAAAGCTCAATTCCGACTCCAAGACATTGTGCCGCGGCTGTAACATATAAAGGAAAGATTTATGTTTTCGGCGGTTTTTCAAATAAGCAAAACCAATTTGTTGCAAAGATTGAAGTTTATGACCCTGCAACCAATTCATGGTCATCAAAATCCGACATGCCTATTCCTACAGCAAATTTTGGTATTGCCGTGCTGAATAATCTGATTTTTGTTGTTGGCGGAGAAGGAGATGCCGCCGGAATTATTCAGATGTATAGTCCGGACACGGACTCATGGCTGAAAACTACTTTAGGTTTACCAACTAGAAAAAAATGTATGGGTGTTTGTTCAATTGATGAAAAATTATACATCATTGGTGGAGTTGATGCATCGGGTACGCCAACAAACAGCGTCGAAGTTTACAATCCAAGTCTTGCTGAGGTCATTGATAAATCTGCTGATTCGAATGGCGACGCATTAAAAGTATTTTTAAATGGAAATAGTTTAAAGGTCACTTTTAAATCAAAATCTTCCGGAAGTGCTGTAATTGCATTATATGATTATAGCGGCAACTTGGTTAACTTATTGGGAAATGCAACTATCTCCGATGGCGGTTTTGAATATGAAGATGTTCTTAATGTCCAGCCGGGAGTTTACTTCTGCACCGTATCTCTTTCAGGCAAAATATATTCACACAAAATTGTATTTAATTAATTTTAATAATATTTATTATAGGAGGACATCATGAATTCCATGTATCAATTAATCAATTCAAAAAAAATGATTACCGGCAAACACATCTATTGGATTTTTGTTTTAGCTATCGCCGGAATACTAACGCTTAATATTGCTAAAGCAGTTCCAAATGACCCTGCAGAAAGTGCCGCAGGAAAAGAAGCAGTAAATGAAGTTGATTTATCTTCTCTTCTGGAAAAATCAGTTCCGGTAAAACCTGTTTTCAAGGGCGGCGAAAGTGCTATGAAAACTTTTATCAGAGATTTCATAAGATACCCCGAGAATGCAAGAAATTCCGGAGCTGAAGGAACTGTTGTTGTTTCCTTTACCGTTGACAAAAACGGGAAAGTAAAGGAACCGGTTGTCGAAAAAGGAATACATCCCGAACTTGACCGCGAAGCTGTTCATGTTGTTCAATTCATGCCGAATTGGATACCCGGGAAAAAAGGTGATGAACTTGCCGATATGAAAGTTACTATTCCCATTAAATTCAGATTAATGAAATAAAAAATAGAATCTTGTTGCCATTGGGCAAATCATTTGAAGAATATAAATACCAAAGACAGCTTTGCCGGGCATTTGCGAAAAATACGGTTTCACAGCAAACCAATCCAACCATTCCCTCTATTTACTTTGAACTTGTGCAATAGCAGATCAGAAGGGAAGCTGTCTTTCGGTTTTATTTATTCCAACATTTTTTAAAACAAAAACTTAACGAGGTATGATATGAAAAGCAAACTATACTTATTAACGATATTTGGACTAATTTTTCTTGCAAATTTTCCCGTCGTATTTTCCCAACCGATTTCGGATATTGAATACAACGAAGGGATTACAGATTATATAGGAACATACAAAATCTCACATACTGAGGTTGGCAATGGAAAATGGCAAGACCCAAAAGGTTTTTGGAGACCTTCAATCAAGAGAGAGCTGAGTTACAATAAAGACAACAATTATCAGGAATTTCGACAGTTTAATATGCAAGATTCGGCTTGGCAAAATGCGATGAGATATTCTTATGATTATGACCAGAAAGGAAATCTTGTTGGGCAAACCATTCAATATTGGTCTGTTACAGATTGGGTAAACCAAACAAAGACTACAAACGGATATTCCACTACCAACCAAATGATTGAATCAGTTAACGAAAGATGGAGAAACGGTGAGTGGACTAAGGAATCAAAAACCATTTATGAATATTCGAAATATAATCTGAGTAATGATTTATTATCATTAACCAGGCAGTATTGGTCTAATGATAAGTGGGTAGATAATATAAAAACAAGCTACGAATACAACCAATATCATTCGCTTAGACAAATCCTCACAGAAAAATGGGATGGTCAGAACTGGATTAATTCGCAAGTTGATATAACTGAATATGACACAAATGCAAGATATTCGAATAGAGCTGTAAAAAATTGGACAAACCATCAATGGAATATTATTTACCTTGACTCTGCATTCTATGACAATACCCCGATTGGCGGGGATTTCGAACATACCGGCAGATTAGTCCTCAGAACCAGCTACAAGCTCTATAATGATTCAATTATTCCTGACCGGCAGAATTCTTACTCTTATAATGATAAAGGATTTATAAACTCAATATTGGTTGCCCAATGGGGGTTTACAGATAGTAAGTGGATTGAAAATACAAAAATTGACTATTCGACGAATGATAGAGGTATAAATCTCGGTTATGATATGCAGGCTTGGACAGGAGAAAAATGGGAAAATTCATGGAAAGTAATTTTTAAATATAATGACCAGGATAAATTGCTTGATTTCTCGAAAATAAGATGGTTAAATAATGAATGGCAGTGCTACCAAAGAATAGCCTATGAATATGAGGTTTCCGGTATTCCTGAAAATGATTTGTCTGCAAATATAAAAATCATCGGAAATTCTCCAAATCCATTTGTTGAATCAACTGTTTTTGAGATTGAAAATTCACTTCCTCAAAATGTTGAACTTTTCATTACAGACTGCTTCGGTTCTGTGGTGAAAAATTATGGAAAAATGTATATGAATGAAGGTAAACAGAGCTTTAGCTTTAATGCCCAAAATTTAGCTACAGGAGTGTATTTCATCAACCTTAAAACAAAAGCGTTTTCAGCTACAAAACAAATGATACTGGTCAAATAAAATTTTAGCAAATATTACAGTTTTGCAATAAGTCAATCAATAATTCGAGGCGAGTGGAAATGAAAATTTTCATTCGCCTTTTTTGATATAAGTGGATTCTTGAAATTTTCATTCTGAACGAAGTGAAGAATCTAAATCAACTAACCATCTTCCATAGTTTAGTTTAGCCTAACAATTTTAATTTTCAAAATCTTGCAAATATATTTGCATTTGATTTATTTCATTAGTAAGTTGTGGTTGTTGCTATTTGTAATTTTTAGTAAATACACTTTTTCAGGAGAAAACTAAGAAGAAATTTTTTTTGAGTTTATAGATTTGTAAGCGTTGCTTAAAACGTTCTTTACTGAAAACGACCAATTTTAAAGTGTGAGAATGATAATAAGGCACGCCCCATCTGGGGCGTTTCCTTTTTGTCTTCACACATGGTGCTTGGTCGTACCACAGTAAAGGGCAATTTGCAGAAATGCCCTTTTTTTATATATAGATGGGCTGAAATAATTTTTACACAAACTTTAGGATGTACAATGGATCAATCAAAAGCTGTTTCAGACAAAGTTAACATGTGGTTAATGGCAAATCAGGATAAGCTACCTTCAGAAAAAGTTGGTATGCTTAAATCAACACTCGATAAGGTTGACGAATCGAAATTAGATGCCTTAATGATGATAGAATTAAAAAGTCCAATGACAATTTTTTTATTAGCATGGTTTGTTGGGTGGCTTTCATTAGACCGCTTTTTATTAGGCAGTGTAGGTGTGGGTATAGCGAGATTATTAACAGCACATGGGTTAGGCGTTTGGTGGTTGGTAGATTTGATTACATCAATGAAGCGAACAAGAGAATTTAATTACAATAAAGTTAAAAATCTTTTAGGAATGTTTTAAAGGAACCAATCATGCAAAAAACAATTATTATAATAACTTTTCTTTTTCTATTTGCTATGTTATTAAGTTGTTCCACAAAGATTGAAACTGAAGTTGTTCAAAATTCCACAAGCATTAGTGGTCCACTTGGGAACAATCTAGAGATTATAGCCGGGAGCTATAAAGTTACAAAATCTAAATCTTACGGTCAGGATTGGGAAATTAAAGTAAAAATTAAAAACAAGGTTCCTATGAATTTTACTGAAGGTGACGTAGCCTTGTTCCTTGATTTAACAGACGAAAAAGGTATGCCAATTTCAGATTTTTCTGGTTTTAGTATGGGTAATAAATTCAATTACGAGTCAGTAGAAGTTGACCGCTTTAAGCAACTTATTTTTGCACCAGTCGGGACTGAAGAATGGATTACTCTGTATAAAAGCACCCCAAAAGAAGTTAAGGAACTTTCAAAACAAATCGTTAAATTTTCCATGACTTCCAAAGCTGAAATAAAGGAAACTGCTAGTTCAAATGCTAATAATCATTATGATTTAGCAGGTACTTACAGTGGTTCGATTAACAATCAATATCAAATTACAATGAACATTACTGATGTTGTAGCAAATAACGTTAAAGGTTCTTACAATTATAATGGCAAGAATCAATCAATGTTAATTACTGGGAATATAGACAACAATAACAGCCTGACTTTAACCGAAAATTTTAATGGTAAAATGACGGGTAAGTTTATTGGTAGGTTCGATGGTTTTGGTTCAATTTCAGGTGACTGGATAAATCCTGATGGTAGCAAAAAATTTCCATTCAGCGTTACGAAACAAAATAGCATGGGTGGTGATGTTTCCAATGCCTATGAAGGAAGTAATTCTGAAAATGCTTCTTCTTCTGACTGCGACCAATTCATTAGAGATTACGAAGCATTTGCAGACAGTTATATTAGAATAATGAAAAGGTATAAACAGAATCCTTCTGATATGTCTATTCTAAATGAATATAACGAAATTTCTCAAAAAGCTTCAAATATGCAAACCAAAGCTTCTAATTGTACTGATACAAAGTATACTTCAAAATTAATGAGTATTGCAAACAGGTTAGCTACAGCATTACAATAATTAAATTTCTTTCGCCTATCAAATAGAAAGCCTTGTAAATACCAATATTTACGAGGCTTTTGATATTTTTCACTTATTGCAGGTTTTCCCTCCTGCTGACTTCAACTAGCTGTATTAATATTCAATCAATCTAAGAGGTCAGGAGGCA
>CAZSHX010000025.1:0-55632 GCA_964606895.1 uncultured Hyphomicrobiales bacterium | reverse complement strand
ATATAACAAGTATTACGAGAAAAGTAAAGATTTCCAGTTCGCTATTGAAAATTCACTCTTAAAAGTATCCGCTCCAGAGAATAAAAACACATTTGATTCATTATTGAATCTAAAATTTCAATCATATTCAAATGCTCAATTTATTACCGTGTAAAGTATAACTTTGTTCTCTCTATTTTCATGTAAACCATAAAAAAAAATCGGGCTAAATGATAACCCGATTTTTTTATTTAAACTATTGACTTTTTTTTGCTTATTTTTTGCTGAACCAGGAAATGTTCAGTTGTCTTGCGGCAAGAGCATCATCAACTCTTTTAATCGGAGTAGTTGTTGGTGCAGAAGTAACAAGTTCGGGCTGTTCTCGGGCTTCTTTTGCAATTTTTAGCATAGTATCTGCAAAAGCTTCAAGGCTTTCTTTGGATTCAGACTCGGTAGGCTCGATTAGCATTGCTTCGTGAACAATCAACGGGAAATAAATTGTCGGAGCATGGTAGCCATAGTCAAGCAGTCTTTTCGCCATATCTTTTGTTGTTACGCCGATTTCCTTTTGTCTGTCGCCGCTCAGAACAAACTCATGAAGACAATATTCATCATAAGGAAGTTCAAAATCATTTTTGAGTTTACTCAGCAAATAGTTGGCATTGATAATAGCATCGCGGCTGATTTCGGGGATTCCTTCGCTTCCGTGCATTCTGATGTAAGTGTAAGCACGAACAAGGACACCGAAATTACCAAAGAAAGAATGAACTTTGCCGATTGATTTCGGATTTTCCATAATCAATTTAAAAGTATCGCCTTCTTTAACAATTTGCGGAACGGGAAGAAACGGAATAAGTCTTTCGCTGACGCAGACTGGTCCGGCACCGGGTCCGCCGCCGCCGTGGGGAGTAGAAAATGTTTTGTGTAAGTTAATATGAATGCAGTCAAATTTCATATCGCCCGGACGAACAACACCCAAAAGTGCGTTCAGATTTGCTCCGTCCATATACATCAAACCACCGCAACCGTGAATCAATTTTTCAATTTCAACGATTTCATTTTCAAATAAACCTAAAGTATTGGGATTTGTAATCATGAATCCGGCAACTTCATCATTGCATTTGGATTTTAAATCTTCTATATCAATTCTGCCATGAGAATTAGATTTAACCGAAACAATCTGAAATCCGGCAATAGCCGCCGAAGCGGGATTAGTACCGTGAGCAGAATCGGGAATAAGAATTTTTGTTCTTTTCAGGTCATTTCTATCCAAATGATAAGCCCTAAACAGCATAATGCCTGTAAATTCGCCATGCGAACCTGCGGCAGGCTGAAGACTTACTCCGTCCAAACCGGAAATTTCTTTAAGACATTCACCAAGTTCGTACATCACCTGCAAAGCACCTTGTGCATTTCTTTCTTCGGAGCAGGGATGGAGGCTGGAGAAACCGGGAAGTGAAGAAGTTTTTTCATTCACTTTCGGGTTGTATTTCATTGTGCATGAGCCAAGAGGATAAAGCCCCTGCTCAATGCTGTAATTCAAATGAGAAAGACGGTAGAAATGCCTTGCAACTTCGTTTTCGCTGATTTCAGGCAGAGGAAGTTCGGATTTTCTAAGAAATTTATCAGGTATGGCATTGCTGAAAGCCATATCAACATCGTTTTCGGGTAAAGTGTAACCTTTTCTTCCGGTTTTACTTTTTTCAAATATCAACTTTTCCATATCAAAAACTCAAAATATTAATATTACAATTTTTACAATTACAAATCTAAGATATTTTCCTGATTAAATTCGCTATCGAATTTTTTTTGTTCGAGAGCATTTTGGGCGGCAATCTGCTCCGCTTCTTTTTTGCTTTTCCCACGTCCTATGCCGACAAGTTCGCCGTCAACATAAACGCCGATAACAAATTCCTTCTGATGGTCAGGACCCATTTCGTCAAGCACCTGATACTTCGGAGATGGCTTTCCGAAGGACTGAACCGTTTCAAGCAGTGAGCTTTTATAATTCGTATCAACCATGATTGTTTTATTCATCAGCAAAGGAAGAAGACCATTGATAATAAACAACTTTGCTGATTCTATTCCTTTATCAATATAGATTGCCGCGATAATTGCTTCCATGGCATCCGAAAGCATAGATGTGCTTCCGCTTTCCAAAGATTTGGAAGCACTGAAACTCAGCTGAAGAAATTTATCAAGATTAAACTTCTGAGCACAGACTGCGAGGGAATTTTTATTAACAAGCCATGAACGCATTTTCGTAAGCTCACCTTCCATTACATTGGAATGCAAAGAGAAAAGATAGTCGGCAATAACCATTCCAAGCACAGCATCGCCAAGGAATTCGAGCCGTTCGTTAGAATGTAAATTTCCGGGAATAATCTGAAGATACGACCTGTGGGTTAAAGCCTGTTCAAAAACTTCGAAGTGGTCAATCTTTATTCCAAGTGCATCTTCGAGTTCTTTCTGTAAGTTAGAAGTAAGAAAACCAACCTCAGGAAAAGTTTCCATAAGATTGGTTTTCTTACTTTTTTTCTTAAATAATTTGAAGGTATTGCCGGCAATACGGTCAATTACTTTTTTGACTAAGTTTTTCACTTTACTAAAACACAAAATAAAAAATCATTATTACGCTTCGAATTGTTTGAAACAAAGTGAAGCATTATGACCGCCAAAACCAAAAGTGTTGCTAACAGCGGCTTTTATTTCATGCGAAACAGCTTTATTTGGTGTGTAGTTCAAATCACAATCAGGATCAGGTGTTTCGTAGTTAATAGTAGGCGGTGCAATGTTGTTCTTAATAGCAAGAACTGTAGCGATAGCTTCAACCGCTCCTGCGGCACCCAGAAGGTGACCTGTCATGGATTTGGTCGAGCTGATTGCTAATTTGTTTGCATGGTCGCCGAAAACAGTTTTTATAGCTTGGGTTTCATTCCTGTCGTTGAATGGAGTAGAAGTTCCGTGAGCGTTAATGTAGTCAATATCAGCCGGGACAAGTCCGGCATCTTCGATACAGATTTTCATTGAACGAACGGCACCTTCTCCGCCTGCGGCAGGCTGAGTGATGTGGAATGCATCATCAGTCAATCCGATACCAGCAAATTCAGCATATATTTTTGCACCGCGATTGGTAGCATGTTCGAGAGTTTCAAGAATTAAGATTCCTGAACCTTCGCCCATAACAAACCCGTCACGGTCAGCATCAAATGGTCTGCTTGCAGTTTGCGGACTGTCGTTTCTTGTGGAGAGAGCTTTAAGGGCATTGAAGCCGCCAACTCCCATCGGACAAATAACAGATTCGGTACCACCAACAACCATCATATCTGCATCGCCGCGCTGGATGAGCATCAATGCGTCAGCAAGAGCATGGGATGACGTTGCACAAGCCGAAATGGTTGCATAGTTAGGACCTTTTAGTCCCCAGCGAATGGCAACATGCCCGGCGGCAATATCAGCAATAAGCATTGGAATGAAAAACGGAGAAATCCTATCGGGTTTACCGCCTCTTTCCCAATAAATCTGCTGTTGGTGATGATAAGTCCACATTCCACCGATTCCGGAACCAATGACAACACCAATTCTTTCTTTATTCAGTTTCTCGAAATCAATTCCGGCATCTTCGATAGCCATAGAAGCTGAAGAAATTGCAAGCTGAGTGAACATATCCATTCTTTGAATTTCTTTTCTGTTCATGTGCAAAAGCGGGTCGTAATTTTTCACTTCGCAAGCGAATTTAGTATCGTATTCTGAAGCATCAAAACTCTTGATATAATCTGCACCACCCTTGCCGTCCATCATTGACTGCCAGAATTCATTTACATTATTTCCAATTGAAGTAATCGTACCAATGCCGGTTACAACAACTTTTGGAAAATCATACTTTGCCATAATTTCTCGTTATATATTTGGATAAATCTGCAATTGATATAAAAATGCTAAACTGCCGGTTTTGGTGGCAGTTTAACAATTAGAGACAAAGAATCAAAAAAAAAATCTTATAATTTTGATTCGAGATAACTTACAACGTCGCCAACGGAGAGAATTTTTTCTGCTTCGCTGTCTTCGATTGTCAGGTTGAATTCTTTTTCGAATTCCATAATTAGTTCTACTGTATCTAATGAATCTGCACCCAAATCTTTTGTGAAGTTAGCGTCAATAGTTACTTGTGATTCTTCTACACCTAATTTTTTGACGATAATTTCGGTTACTTTTTGTTTTACGTCAGCCATCATTACTCCATTATTTATTGTGAAACATATAAAAATATAAAAAAAATAATTTACATAGATAATCCGCCGTCAACAAGCAAAACCTGTCCGGTTATATAGCTTGAATCGGGAGAAGAAAAGAAATATACTGCATTGGCAATATCTTTTGCTTCAGCTCCTCTTTTCAGAGGAATATGCTGTAAGAAAGCCTGCCTTTGCTCGTCAGTCAGCTTTTCGGTCATCGGCGTAATCACATATCCGGGTGCAATTGCATTAACCAGAATGTTTCTTGATGCGAATTCCTGAGCTAAAGATTTTGTCAAGCCAATCATACCTGCTTTGGAAGCAGAATAATTAGCCTGTCCTGCATTGCCGGTAACTCCGACAATTGAACTGATATTAATAATTCGTCCGTTCCTTTGCGACATCATAGTTCTGGCAACAGCTTTGGAGCAAAGAAATGCTCCTTTTAAATTTGTTGTGAGAACTGCGTCCCAATCTGATGAGGACATCCTGAGCATCAGGTTGTCTCTGGTTATTCCGGCATTATTGACTAAAATGTCAATTCTTCCGGCTGTTTGAACAACATGCTCAAATCCTTTATTAACCGATTCTTCGTTTGAAACATCTATTTGGAAGAAACTAACTAAATCCTTGATAGAATCATCTTCAATAAATACTTCGCCATCATCAGGAACCTTGAAGTCAAGAGCAAAAACTCTTGCACCTTCATGGGCTAAACGCTCAACAATTGCCTTTCCGATACCTCTGCAACCTCCGGTTACAATCGCAACTTGTCCGTTTAATGTATTCATAATTAAAATTTCGTCAATGTAAAAAAAAACAAATATATTAAAAAAATGATATTTTATTGGAGAAATTTTTCAACATCATCTGCTTTATCAATCCCTGAAACCTCAATATCCTTTAGAGTTCTTTTAACTAAACCCTGAAGAACTGTGCCGGGACCGACCTCAATAAATTTTGAAATTCCGTTATTATTCATTTCAATCAGCGACTGAGTCCACTTCACAGGTGACATCAACTGCATAATCAAAGCTGAGCGAATCTCATCTGCCTTGGTTATAGGTTTGGCATATACATTGGAATAAACAGGTACTGCCGCATCCTTAAACTCAATTTCCATAATTTTCTTTGCAAGCTCTTCTTTAGCAGGTTGCATCAATGGAGAGTGGAAAGCACCGCTCACGGGCAATTCCATAACCATTCTTGCTCCTGCTTCCTTGAACTTACTGCTGTTGTCTCTCAAATACTGAGCAGAGCCCGAAACAACCAATTGTCCGGGACAATTGTAATTAGCCGGAACAATAACGTTGCCATCACCTTCGGCTGTCAGCTTCTCGCAAAGCTCTTCAGCTTTTTCGTCAGCAAGATTTATCACTGCAAACATAGTTCCGGGAGTAACTTCTCCGGCTTTGAACATCAGTTCACCACGAAAAGCCACAAGCTTCAAAGCATCTTCAAAAGACAAAACTCCGGCGGCATAAAGTGCGGCATATTCGCCTACTGAATGACCGGCAACAGCGTCAGCTTTGACTTTTTCCTGAACAAGGTAAGTCAGAACAGCGCTGTGCAAAAACAAAGCAGGCTGTGTGTATCTTGTTTCTTTAAGAGTTTCAGCCGGACCTTCGAAGCAGATATAACTGAGACCAAATCCGAGCAAATCGTCTGCTTTTTTGATAAGTTCATTCGCCAAAGGATACCTTTCGGAAACATCCTTAAGCATTCCCACATACTGAGAACCCTGACCTGAAAATAATAATGCTGTATTCATCTGATTAATAGCCCCATTTGATATAAACTGCTCCCCACGTGTAGCCGGCACCAAAGCTTGCAAGAACAATATTGTCGCCTTTTTTAAGCTTTCCTTCTGCCTGCCATTCAGACAAACACATTGGAATAGTTGCCGAAGTAGTATTACCGTATTTTTGGATGTTAATCATAACTTTATCCATGGAAACACCCATTCTGCGTGCAGTTGCGGCAATAATCCTGAGATTAGCCTGATGAGGAACAAGCCATGCAACATCTTCAGATTTCAAATTATTTTTTTCCATAATTTCTGCAGATACATCTGCCATTCCTTTTACAGCGGCTTTGAAAACGGCTTGTCCGTCCTGATAAAGATAGTGCTCGCCTTTGTCAACAGTCTCATGAGATGCAGGTTTAAAACTGCCTCCTGCCATTTGGTAAAGGTAAGGAGCTCCGGCTCCGTCAATCTGAACAATATTGTCAAGAATACCGTAATTTGGATCATCAGACATTTCAACAATCACGACACCGGCGGCATCACCAAAAAGTATGGCTTGCGTACGGTCTTGATAATTTGTTATAGCACTCATTTTATCCGAGCCGCATAATAAAATTCTTTTTGCTCCGCCCGATTCAACAATTTTTGCCGCTGTAACCACACCGAACAAAAATCCGGAACAAGCGGCAGATAAATCGAATCCCCAGCATTTTTTTAGTCCGAGTTTGTGCTGAACAAGTGCGGCAGTTGAAGGATACATGTGGTCAGCTGTAACGGTGGTAACAATAACCAAATCAATATCTTCGGGTCCAATACCTCTTTTTTCCATACATTCTTTGGCGGCAGGTACAATCATTTCAGATATACCGCCCGTTTTCAGGATTCTTCTTTCGGAGATACCTGTTCTCTCCATAATCCATTCGTTAGTTGTATCGAGGTAATTCGCAAAGTATTGATTATCATAAATATCAGGGGGTGCATAATGTGCGACCGATGTAATAGTTGCAGGCATAATTTCCTAACTCAATTAATTAGTAATATCATTTGAATTCAGAGCATTTTCGATTTTCGAATTAACATCTTTCCGAACCTGCTCCAAAGCTTTAATAATCATATTTTTAACAGCACGGGGTGTTGATTTGCCATGCCCGACAATAGCTACTCCATTGACACCGAGAATCGGAACTCCTCCGTAACTTTGATAGTCAAAATCCTTAAAAATCTTTTTAAAGACCGGAGCGGAGAGCATAAGCATGAATTTATTTTTCAACCCTGCTTTTGAATAATCTTTAATCTTGGATTTGATTAATCCATAAACACTTTCGGCAAACTTCAAAACCACGTTCCCTGTGAAACCGTCACATATAACGACATCGCAGGAACCGTTGAGTATGTCTCTGCCTTCAACATTTCCAACAAAGTTCAGATTGCTCTGTTTGAGCATTTGATAAGTTTGTTGTAAAATCTCGGAACCTTTGGATTCTTCTTCGCCAATATTCATCAGCCCGACTCTTGGATTCTGAATACCTGCCATTTGGTTTAAATAAATACTTCCCATCACGGCAAACTCAAACAGATACCTTGCCTTAACATCAACATTTGCTCCGACATCAAGAACAAACGTCAGATTTTCTGTTTGCGAAGGGAAAAATGAGCCGATTGTAGGTCTGCTGACTCCTTTGATTCTGCCCAGTAAAACTGTTGCAGTAGATAGCATCGCACCTGTGTTGCAGGCTGAAATAAATGCATCCACTGAACGGTTTGCCAGCATTTCCAGACCTATGTAAAGAGAAGAATTTTTCTTCTTTTTAATTGCGGCTGTCGGGTCATCGTCCATAGTGATTACTTCATCAGCATGAACAATAGAATATTTCAGATTCTTTTTGTCAAGTCCGTCAAGTATAGCTTGGATTTTACTCTCAATACCAACGAAAACAATTTCAAGATTGCCCGAAACATCTTTCTCGTCAAAAGCAAGAATAGCTCCCTGAATCTCATTGGTTGGGGCAAAATCCCCTCCCATAGCATCAAGAGCCACTTTATATGTTTTGTTATCGTGAACGGACATTTTTTTGATTCAAATATTCAAAATATTATAAATAATAATTTCCCTGTGCAGTCAGATTTTCAACAAGAAGATAACGTCAGAGTTAAGCTATTGCTAAAACTTTTCGACCATTGTAATATCCGCAATCGGGACAAGCTCTGTGCGGCATTTTAACTGCTCCGCACTGAGGACAGCTTGATACAGCCGCGGCAACTGCTTTGTAATGAGTACGTCTTTTGTCTCTTCTTTGTTTCGAATGTCTTCTTTTTGGATTCGGCATTTCTTCACCTAAAATAAAAAAATTATAAAAAATCTTAATTTCGTTTAAATTTCAATGATTTCAAAGGACCCCAACGGTCGTCAATGTCTTCATCAACAAGCTTTTTCTTCTTTGAAGTAACTTTCCCGACTGATAATTCAGGATGAATATCTTCAAAACTTTTATCCCTGAATTCAGGGGCAATTCTTTTCATCGGCAAATTCACAAAAAGTTCTTCGCGAACTTCTTCAGATATATTAATGAATTTTTCATCATCTTTGATGAAGTATTCATGTATATCGGTATCTCCCTTATCTATTTTATGGGATGTCATACTTTCAAGAGCCAAATAAGAATTTTTGAATTCGACAGTTATCACATCTTCAAAATCAATCAAGGAAATATCGCAAACCATTTTGGCTTTGCAAACAGCATTGCCCGATACGGTATATCTTTTCCCTAAAATTCTCATTTCCCCGCTAAATGTCACATCCCCAAAGTACTCTTCACTCATGCCAGGGATTTCATCTACGGGTGATGAAATATCAACGTCATAAAGACCGTCTTTTAAACCCTGAATAAATATTTTTAACATTTTTCTAAAATGCTCAGTAATAAATCTTACAAATATACGAAAGGTAAAAATTCTTTCAAAATTTACTATGAAAAGAAACTCTAAACGAAGTTGTTCATATTTTAATGTTTGATGGAATTTTTATTTTTCTGAATTGAGTGAGATGATTTTTTGTCAATTAGCCCGATATCGTTATTTTCGCATTCTGCAAGGATGCAATAATACAATTAAAATACGTTAGTCATCAAATAATAAATAAATTTTGAAAGAATTTTGGTTATGAAAGTACATTTATCATTTTTCAGGATTGTTTTTTTCCTGATTATTTTTTCAGCAAATCTTTTTGGGCAGGAAGAAATTTGGGATGCAAAAGGTCAAACTGCCTTACAGCAAGGTAATTATGACAAAGCTATTGAAAATTTCAACAAAGCAATAAAAATTAACGGAAGAAATAAGCATTTCTTCTACAACCGCGGATTGGCTTACCTTTATTCTTCAAGGTTTGACACTGCGGTTTTGGATTTCTCAAAAGTCATCGAGCTTGATGATAAATATGCTGATGCTTATAATAATAGAGGCTTGTCATATAATTACATGGACAGATTCGACTCTGCCCTTACTGATTTCAACAAAGCGATAGCTCTCGATTCAAATTTTACCGAAGCCTATATCAATCGCGGAAGTGCCTTTTTAGGTCTGGCTTTTCCTGAAAATGCCCTGACAAATTTCGACAAGGCGATTCGTTTAGACAGCAATAATCCTGCTGTTTTTGTTGAAAGAGGCAGGGTATATTATAAAACCAAAAAATACAACGAAGCAATATCTGATTTCACCAAAGCAATAAAACTTGGTTTGAAAAATGGCAAAATTTATTATAATCGGGGGAATTCATATTATAGCCTGAAAAAATACACTATGGCAATTGATGATTATACTACTTCATTCCAAAGCGATACAATGAATTCTGAATCTTTGAATAATCGTGCAATTTCTTTTGACTTAATTTCTCAGTCAGATAAACATTTCTTAAGCTCGATTATTAATAACAATCAATATCAGCAACTTTTATCATCACTCAATAATCCCAAAAAATCAAAAAAAGACACAAAAAAGAATATTAGTTCTGAAATCACTTTAGATTCTTCAAACAGAATCATAATTATTGATTCATTAATCACTGTTTACAGAACACAAAAAGATGCCTATAAAAAATTCAAAAATCTAATGGCGGCATATCAAAATTATACAAAAATTCTTGCTAAAGATACTGCTAATATCGAAGCTTTATTCCATAGGTCTGTTGTCACAAGCCAGCTTGGCGAATCCGACAGAAAACTCCTCTATAAATTAAGCGGAAATGAAGGCAGGTTTAAACCAATTGATTCTTTGAAATTCGTTCCATATTCCGAAAGGTCAGGTCAGATTTCTTTGCTGATGCCCGAAAACTGGCATACTCAGGAAATTCATGATGCTAATTCCGATGAACTTATTATTACTTTCGACCGACTGACCTCACCCTATGATAATTACTCAGTAGGCATTAAGCTTTCGATCACAAAGAATATGGATTCACTTTACAAAGTTAAAGAACCTGTTGCACTTCTCGATTTTTGGAAAGGGAGTACTGCCAAGAACTCAGAAGAATACTTCAAATATGATATCATGAGCCAAAAAACCATAAAAAGAGGCGATTATATTGGCTCCTTGAATAAAACCCGTTTGCAGGTGAAGCAGGATTATTATCCTTTGAAAATCATTGAAGTTGTCCTTGCTAAAACTGATGTGATTTTCTATGCCTATTTTCAGGCTCCTGAAGTTCAGTTCGGATATTATGAAAAAATATTTGAAAAGGCTATCGAATCATTGATAGTAAAATAGTGATTTGAAAATCTCTGATATTTACAATCAGCACATCATTCTAACAAAAAAAGCCGCTTTGAGCGGCTTTTTTTTATACTTCAATATAGATATATTATGCAGGGACACAGCAGTCAACAGGGCAAACCTTGACGCACTGTGGTTCGTCATAATGACCTTCGCATTCAACACAAGTTGCAGGGTCAATAACATAAATATCTGAACCTTCTGTAATTGCACTGGTCGGGCATTCGGGTTCGCATGCACCGCAATTAATACATTCTTCTGTGATTTTCAATGACATATAAATTCCTCCGTTAAACAAAAAAATTAAAGTCGTAATCTCTCACGACTACAAAAATCAAATTTACAAATTTCTTTTTAATGTAAAAAATTATTTTTCATTTACCCTGATAAATTGTTGTTCCCAATTTACTCCGGGAGCAAGATGTTCTTTGTCCAAATGTGTCGCTAAAGTCGGTACAGGTACGTAAAGACGGCACTTTTTCCCGAATATATTTTGCATTGGAGTATAGAGCCAAGCCTTAATAAAAATTTTTGCCAGATATTTATTTCCAAAAAGAAAACGGATAAAAACAAATGGATTCAAAACCTTCGTTTTTGTCAAAGTCATCCAAAGGCTTGTGTCGTAGTTGTTTTTCGTGTAAGACCAAAAAACACTCCACGATTTTTTTAGTTTCGTTTTTGTGGTCATAAATGTCATGCACGTTGTTGCACCCGAACGCCAGTGCCTTTTCTCGGATATAATGATGTCGCTTTTGTAATCATGCAGTTCATGTTCGTAGTAATCAAGATGGTCGTAAGGAGTAACGAAATCCACCATAGGATTCATTTTAATCAGTTCGATCATCTCATAAATTGTATTCGGCAGATAGAAATAATCATCCTCGGCAAAGTAAATATTGTCGGAAAAATCCTGCTCGCTCAATAGTTGCATCTGCCTTTTGAAAGTCTCCTGATTCCCTACTCCTGCCAGTTCAACAAATACGAGTTCTTCATCCGAAAAATGCCGTTTGAAAAGTTCCTTGTATTCGTTTGGACAATTATCGAGCAAAACCCACATTTTGATTTTCAAATCGCCCAATGCTTCCCTGAATGACTTCAGGCATAACTCCGACAATTTGTATTTATCATCATGAAATATCGGAGGAGTTTTCGAAACCTTCGGATAAATCCTGTAGGCAATTGCCAGTTCGCCCTTTGTTTGATTTTTAGTGTTCATCTTTTCCAATACTTTAGCATGTTGGCAAAATATTCGGTTTTACCTTCAACTTTATCATTTTTCGAAAAAATCCCAAAGACTTTAAGAAGTGCTAATCGAATGCAGAGATTGATTTTCTCAATATAAAACCAGAGGAAAGACTGAACTTCTGAATGATGTTTTTTGCTGTATAAAAGCTTTGTAGAAGCAAGTAGCCTGATGCTGTCATCACTGAATCGCGAACCCGATGATGCGGCACCACGAAGATGAATGAAGGAAATTTCAGGATTGAACATCACTTTCCAGCCTGCTCTTTTAAGTCTGAAGCAAAAGTCAGCCTCTTCGGTATAGAAAAAATAATCTTCATCAAATCCTTTCAAATCAACAAATGCTTGCCTGCGGATTGCAATCAATGCTCCGTCAACGTAAGGAACTTCCCTGATTGATTCATCATTTGTTCCAATTAACTTTGCAAAAGCACCCCAAAAGAATAAGTCTTTCAATGCAAGTTTAATCCCCGGCAGGTCGCCATAGCTTTTTTGTCTTTTCCCATCAGGGAAAAACTGCTGACCTCCCGCTAATCCAATTTTGTTATCTGATTTCACAAAATTTATTAACTTTTCGATAGTGTCTTTCTGAAAAATCAAATCATTATTAGCAACCAGAACAATTTCCGAATTTGAATTTTTGAATCCTATATTTACGGCTTTGGCATAACCGAAATTTTCTTCATTCAAAATTATTTTCACTTCAGGATATTTTTCGCGAATTTTTTTTTCAGTTTCGTCAGTTGATTTATTATCAACAACAATAACATTCAAATCGGCTGTAATATCAGATTGGTAAACAGATTCCAGACAATTCAGAGTCAATTCCGAATTGTTGTGGGATATGATTATTATATCATTTTTTGCGTTTTTCAAATAAGATTTTAAAAAATTTCAAAAAGCTCAAATACAAGATTAAAAATTTTTCGTAATTTAGGAAATAAAGGTTTAATTTTCTCAAAAATATTTTCAAAATTATGTCAGTACCAAGAAGAGAATTCGTAAAAACGCTCGGTTTACTCGCCGGAGCATTGCCGCTTGCAAATGCCGATTTATTCAGCCAAACATTTAAAACATCTTCCGTCAAAGGTGCTTTGCCGGGTTCATTAACTTCCGACAAAGTTCTGATGAACGAAGATTTCTGGGGTTGGGTACATTCCTGCTACACCGTCAATCCCAACATTCTGAATTTGAACAACGGCGGGGTTAGCCCTCAGCCGAAAATTGTTCAGGATGCATTTGAAAAATATTATGAACTCTGCAACGAAGGTCCATCTTACTACATGTGGCGGATTGTTGATCAGGGAAAGGAACCGCTCCGCCAGCGTATGGCAGAATTTGCAGGTGTTTCTCCCGATGAGATTTCCTTCAACCGCAACACCACCGAGGCTCTCGATACAATTATTTTCGGGCTTGACCTTGCAAAAGGCGATGAAGTTATTCTTACAAAGCAGGATTACCCGAACGTTATCAACGCATGGAAGCAACGCGAAAAGCGGGATGGAGTAGTTATTAAGTGGATTAGCCTGAATATGCCGAATGACAATGAGGACGAAATTGTTTCTGCTTTCGAAAATGCTTTCACTTCCCGAACAAAAATTGTTAATCTAACGCACATGATTAACTGGAACGGTCAGCTTTTGCCCGTTAAAAAAATTGCCGAAAAAGCTCATGCCAAAGGAATTGAAGTTATGGTTGATGCCGCCCACACCTTTGCCCATCTGGATTACAAAATTCCCGATTTGGATTGCGACTATCTTGGAACAAGTCTCCATAAATGGCTTTGTGCTCCATTCGGTACCGGTTTGCTTTATGTGAAAAAAGATAAAATCAAGAAGATATGGCCCCTCTTCCCCAATCCCGAACCTCAAAGCGAAGACATCAGGAAATTTGAAGCTCAGGGAACACGCTCTTTTGCCGCCGAGCAGGCAATTGGCGAAGCTCTCAATTTTCATTCAATTATCGGGAGCAAAAGGAAAGAAGACAGGATGAGATTTCTCAAAAACTATTGGGCAGAAAGATTCATGGAAATTCCGAAGGTGAAAGTCAACACTTCGCTGAAACCTGAGTTTTCCTGTGGCTTGGGCTCGTTTTCAATTGAAGGAATGAAGCCCGGGGACGTTTCAACAGCACTTTTCGATAAATATAAAATTCATACTGTTTCTATCGAATGGGAAAACATTTCGGGCGTGAGAATCACTCCCCACGTTTACACACGCATTCAGGATTTGGACAGATTTATTAATGCAGTCAGCGAGATTGCAAAAAACAGTACGGGAGAAAAAAAATGAAACGAACTATATTTATTTTTGCATTTTTTGCGTTGTGTCTATCGGTTAAGGCACAGATGACCGAATACACAATCACCACGGGACAAAGCGACAAAAGAATTATCTACACCGAAGATGCACCAAAGCCAATCGGACCTTACAGTCAGGCGGTTCAGGCTGGGAATATGCTTTTTGTTTCGGGGCAGATTGCACTCGACACAGCTACGGGAAAAATAATTGACGGGGATATTCAGCTTGAAGCGGAATATGTTATGAAAAACGTGAAAGCAGTGGTTGAAAAAGCAGGTTTCAAGATGAGGAATATAGTCAAAACCACGATATTTTTGACTGACCTTGCAAACTTCAAAGCAGTGAACGAGGTTTATGCACAATTTTTCAGCGATAATTTTCCTGCACGCGAAACAGTACAGGTTGTGGCTCTGCCCAAAGGTGCACACGTAGAAATATCAGTAATTGCAGTAAGGTAAAGATGTTAAGGCTGAAATTCATTATATTATTAATTGTCTTCTTAGGATTCTCATCCATAACGACTGGTGAAATACCATCTTGTAATAAAATGCTATCAAGTATTGAAATAGCATACATGATTGATAAAAATATAAATCCTGACATGTTAGTAAGAATAATAGATAGTTTAGATCCATTTTATGAAAAAGGTAAGGTATTATACTTTTTCACAACAATAATTATTTCAAATGACAAATTTCAAAAGTTTACAACTGAATCAAAAATAATAAGTTGCTTGGATAGTATAAAAACCGAATTTGTAATTTATATTGATTTTTACAGTAAGGGGACTTTAATTGAAAGTATTGAACTTAGCAGTTATGAACAAATAAGCGAATATATAAAAATGAACACTGAAATATTTGGTGATCTTGAGGCAATTCCTGATAAATTCCTTAAACGATTCAAAAAAATTCAGGAAACAAAAATTAAAAAATGACAATAAATCTACTCAAAATATTGATATTCTTTTTGCTGGCAACAGGATTTGAATACTGTAGGAGTCGCACATACTTTCTTCAACTTCCTTATCAATTTTCAATCAATCAGATCGCAGAAAGGTAGGTATGTTAAGGCTGAAAATATTCATCATAATATTAATTGTCTTCTTAGGATTCTCATCAAGTTCGACGGGTGATATAACATCTTGTAAAAATCTGTTGTCTTATATTAGTATATTATACATACTTGATAATGAAACGGGTACTGATATGATGGTAGATATAATAGACAGTTTAGACCCTTTTTACGAAAAAGATAAGTTGTTTGTGTTTTATAAGACGATCATCACATCGAATGATAAATATCTTGAATATTTGAATGAAACAAAAAAATTAAGAAGCATTGACGGCAAAAAAACCGAATTCATAGTTGAAATTAATATTAATAGCAAGGAGACTATAATTGAAAGCTTCGAACTTAACAGTTTTGAACAAATAAGCGAATATATAAAAATGAATGCTAAGATATTTGGTGATTTTAAGGCAATTCCAGATAAATTCCTTAAACGATTCAAAAAATTTCAGGAATCAAAAATTAAAAAATGACAGTAAATATATTATTTTACATAATAGTTGACATCAAAGGAGCAACATGAAAAAGGCATTATATCTGATACTGATTATCTTGATAAGTTCAAGTGTTGATTCTTCATTTTCAAAAAAATCGGTTAAACTTGACAGAATTGACAATATTAGAATTTTATTTTCAGAATTCAGCCTTGAATCATTTGTTGCTTTAGACGAAGATATGTTTAAAGATCAGAATGATTTATATATCATTAAATTACTTTATAATAATCGTTTATATCACTTGAAGTACTTATTGTCCGATATTAAACCTCAACAAAACAAGATGAAAGATGTAAGGATTTTAGTTGAATTTTATATTAAAAATAAATTGGTGCACACTCTAAGTTTTAATAATCATTACATGCATTTTGATAAAAATCCAATCAAATATTCTTGTGAGATACGTAAAGAAGTGTTAATGTTATGTGACTACTGGAAATATTTTTCGAAAGAAAAGAAAATTCCATGTGACTCTAAAAACTAAATTTTTTCTCTCTGGAGGAGTTCCCTCCTGCCGTCAAATAAAATAAGAGGTCAGGAGGCAACTCCTGACCAAAGATAAAAAGAAATGCAGGAACTAAAAATAAATAAATGAAATGTAACCTACTCAAAATATTTGGATAAAAAGCTCTTCCTCCCCGAAGGGCTTTTTATTTGCTCTGGCTTATATCGTTAATCTGTATAGAACAGGCATGCCTGTTTCTCTGACGGCTAGAGTTCCCTCCTGCCGTCTTCAAATTGTTGTATTAATATTCAATCAATCTAAGAGTTCAGGAGTCAACTCCTGACCGAAGATAAATAATTATTTACCTCATTCCCATAGCAATAAATAATCATTACTTACGTTTATTGCTTATGATCTCGTTCATTGAAATATAAGAACCTCGCCCCAAACCTCTCCGAGAGAGAGGGCGTAAGAATTGCATCTTTGCATCTTTTTGCATTCAAAGATGCAATCGTTCAATATCCGTTATTTGAAATAATATCAATATGTTAGACGATAATTCATTGCATCTTCTGCATAATTATTTTGAAGATGCAATGCAATTTGGGAAAAGAAAAAAATCCGATTTCGCGTAGCGAAATAATGTTTGTAACTGGGAAATACCCCTATCCCTTTCTATCACGTAGTGATAGCATATAAAACAAACATTTACCGTCATTTTTATATTTAACCCCGACGGGGTTAAGTAATCTTGGGGGGTTCGTTGTGTTACAGATATTCATTCCCTCTGGGAATAAGAAGAATGAATAATCACCAAAAATTGCATCTTTGAATCCCAAAGATGCAATGGCAAAAAATTCACTTATTGGAATAAAATCAATTGGTTAGATGAGATTGCATTGCATTTTTCACAAATTATTTTTTCATGATGCAATGCAAATTGGAGGAAAGAAGTGAGAATTGCTCCAGCGGAGCAAACTGTTTGTAGAAATCAGATTTAATAGATACTAAGCTCCGTAGGAGCGACCTGTTTTATTATACTGAAATTTTTTACAGTCCGCTCCTACGGAGCTTGATGTTTAAAATGTTTTGGTTTTTCTACAAACAGGTAGTTCCTACGGAACACAAGAAATCATTCTTTGACTCATCCATAATTTGCATCTTTGCATCTTTTTGCAGTCAAAGATGCAACAGCTAATATTTCGTTATTTGAAATAATATCAATGGTTTAGACGATAATTGCATTGAATTTTTTCTAAAAAAAAATTGAAGATGCAATTGCAAAATATTATTCCAATCTCATAACGGACTAAAAAAACGGTTTAAAAATAATGAAAATTCAGTATTTTTATAAGTTCAATATTTTAAGAATCTAATATTTCTGTTCAACAAATAGGAATAAACTTACAAATGAAAAATAAAAATATCTTGGTTGTCTTTCTGACTTCACTGTCAGTTATATCGCTCGAACTTATCTGGACACGGGTATTTTCAGCGGAGTTTTTCTACACATTCGCTTTTCTGATTCTCTCGCTTGCAATTGCAGGCTTGGGGATGGGAGCTTTAACTAACAGGCTTTCAGTCCGGATTGAAAAACTTGAATTGTCGAAATTATTGTCGTTTTCGGCTTTGTCAGCACTCATTGGACCTCCTTTAGTATTTACAATCGGTCTCGATTTCACTCATTTGTTTGGTAGTGTTGGTGAAATTTTCAAAGTATTTTTCACTATCATAATACTTGCGTCATCTTTCTTCTTTGCCGGTATAGCTCTGGCAAAAATCTTCCGCGATGGAAATCCTGATTTACCAAAATTGTATATGTTCGATTTGATCGGTGCAGGAACCGGCTGTGTGTTTGCACTTGTGATGATGAATTTGATAGAAACTCCTTCAGCCGCGGCTTTTACGGGTTTACCGGTAGCAATTGCGGCTTTGATAATTGGCAGTAACAAACAAAGGGTATATACCGGTGCTATTATATCGGCAATGGTTTTATTCTCATTTTTCGCAAAAGATGTTCTTGAGAATAAATCAGATGATAAACGACCCCTTCTCTACAGCCATTGGGATTCTATGTCGAAAACAAGGGTCCTAAAAAATGCGGAGAATTACAGGGGTCTGCAAACCGATAATACAGCCGGTTCAACCGTAATTGGCTTCGATGGGAATTTCAACCGTCCTGATTCAATGAAGTTTAATTATGGTATAAATGTAGGATATCTGATACGCAAGACCGAACCCTGCGTATTTCTTTCATTAGGAGCCGGCGGCGGAATGGATGTTATGCAGGCATTGTTCAACGGAGCGAGTGAAATTCATGCTGTTGAAGTGAATCCTCATATTAACTATCTGATGACTAAAGGTATGCTTGCTTCATTTACAGGAAATATTTACAGTAATCCTAAAGTAAAAGTCATTACTGAAGATGCACGTGCTTACATACGTCGCTTTGATAAAAAATTCGATTTTATTTTTGCCCGTAATGCGAATTCTTATGCGGCTCTTGCATCTGGTGCTTTTGCTTTGGCTGAAAATTATCTTTTTACAACAGAAGCTTTTGTTGATTATTGGAATGCAATGTCCGACAAAGGTTTTTTAATGATGGACCATCAAAATTATATTCCTCGCATGGTTTCGTCGGCAATGGATGCATTAAAGCAACTTGGAATAAGCAATCCGGAACAGCATCTGGCAGTTTACGAAAGTGTTGAGTTCCACAGAAGAATTATTCTTTTATCAAAGAAAATACTTACTGACGAAGTAAGGTTTAATGCTTTCGATGAAATCAGATTAGGAAATAAAAAATTATTGAGGATGATATATCCAAAAGAAAAAGGTACACCTGACAATCTGATTAGCCGTATTATTGACCAAGGCTGGGAGAATGTCGCTGATGATGCCAGAGTTGATATTTCTCCAACAACAGACAACCTGCCTTTCATAGCACAGCTCGGATTGTGGAGGAATTTGAAGAAAGCAACTTTTGAGCGTGTACTACCGACAGATGAGTCTTTTGGGTTCCCGATTTCGCAATTTATGATTATAATTATTATTTTGGTTTCACTCCTGATTCTGGTGCCTCTGAATTTATTACCATATAAAAATAAGAAAAAAGGTGAACGGTTAACACTCGGAATGTGGGGATATTTCTTCATGATAGGAATGGCTTTTATGTCAGTGGAAGTAGTTTTGATTCAGAAATATACAATGTTTATCGGACCATCGGTTTACGGAATAATTACGATTCTTTCTGTATTATTGATAGCAAGTGGAATTGGCAGTCGTTATTCATTTAAGTTTAACGAAAAGATTGTGTTTACCTGTATTTTTGGATTACTACTCGTAGATATATTTGTTTATAGTCGTTTGATTTATACGTTTGGAGGACTCGAATTAATACCGAGAGTACTGATAACAGCGGCTATGGTGTTTCCTCTCGGATTTTTTATGGGTATGCCTTTTCCCAAAGGCGGTGCAAAAGTAGGTGGTATGATTGACTGGGCATTTGCCGTAAACGGAACTGCATCTGTACTCGGTTCGGGACTTGTGATGCTGATTTCGTTCAATTATGGATTTTCAACAGCCCTCTTCATTTCGGGTTTATGTTATGGATTATCCTTTATTCTGATTAATAAAAAGGAAGTAATTACAAAAAAGAAAAAGCACTAAGTATTGATGGCTTTCTGAATGGCAATCTTGACGAAACCCTTGGATTCATCAATCAATTGTTTTGCTTTTTCCATTGAAACATCGCCAAGAATCATTACCAATGCGGTTTTCACATTGCCGTTTGTTTTTTCCAGAAATTCCTGAGCTGAATCATAATCAACTCCTGTCAGTTCCATGATTATTCGTTTGGCTCTTTCCTGAAGTTTTTTGTTGGTTAATTGCAAATCAATCATAACATTGCCAAAAGTTTTGCCCAAGCGAATCATTGAAGCAGTTGTAAGCATATTCAAAACCAGTTTTTGTGCGGTTCCTGATTTCATTCTGGTTGAACCTGTAACAACTTCAGGACCAACTTCAGGACAAATCATAATATCGGCAGTCATGCCCAATTCAATTGCTTTTTCTTTGCTGACCGTTGTTATAAGAATCGTTGATACACCATGTTCAAGAGCCATATCCAAAGCTCCTTTAACGTAAGGAGTTCTTCCTGAAGCCGCAATTCCGCAGACAACATCGGGTGATTTTATTCCGAATTCAATAAAATCTTTTGCTCCGTTTTCAGGTAAATCTTCAGCACCTTCCTGAGCCTGAAAAACAGCCTCCCGACCGCCTGCAATCAATCCCTGAACCATATCGGGAGTAGTTCCGAAGGTTGGAGGACATTCAGAAGCATCAACTATACCAAGTCTGCCACTGGTTCCGGCACCGAAATAAAAAAGTCTGCCGCCATTTTTGAAAGACTCAACAAGCAAATCCACGGCTTGTTCAATATTCGGTAATTCCTTTTCAACGGCATAAGGAACGTTTTTATCCTCGTTGTTAATTAATTCAAGGATTTGTCGGGTTGAAGCAATATCAATATTATTGGTTAAAGGATTCTTTAACTCAGTGGGCAGAGAAGCAATCTCGCGAAATAAGTCTGTTTCGGGCATTTTATATTATTATTAATTGATAACAATTCAAAAATACAAAATTTTCTATATCAAATAAAAAATGTTTTAAAAAAAATCATTGAAACAACACAAATGTTATACATATTAGTTTACTTACATACATTATAAAACTATTGTGTAATTCTATCGTTGACACAATTGTATATTACTAATCATTATTATTATAAAGGAGACAACATGAGCAATATAGACAATTTCACAAGAAAGCACAGCAAATTAGCACTAACAGCATTAGCATTAGTGTTTGTAATGACGCTTTACCTTTTTGCAAATCCAAGCGGTAAATCAGGCAGAACATCTACAACAAGTTCAGGTTGCGGTTCTTGTCATGGCAGTTCTGCAAGTACTGCTGTTACTGTAACCTGTACAAGCGGCAGTGGTTCATTTACGGTTCAGCCAAACTCCACTACTACCTTCACTGTGACAGTTAGTCATCTATCTCTTCCTATTGCCGGTGTTGGTATTGCAGTAAAAACAGACCAAACCGGTGCAACAAATGCAGGTACTTTGAGCCCCGGGACAGGTTCGGGTTTGTCAATATCGAGCAGTGAGCTTGTACAAAATAGCCCGAAATCTATGTCCGGTGGATCAGCTTCGTTCAGCTTCACATGGACTGCTCCGGCAACTCCCGGCACTTATTACCTGAGAGCGATAGGTATGGCGGCAAACAATCAAAATGGTAATGATGCCGGTGACTTATGGAATTGGATGTCCATTCAGGCAATTACGGTTCAAGCTCCATCCGGAAGTATAACACTTTCTTCGCCTGTTGGAACTGAATCTTGGTGTCCTGGTTCTTCTCATAACATTACCTGGACTTCAACATCAGTCACTAATGTAAAAATTGAACTTTCGACCGATGGAGGAAGCACTTTTCCAACAACATTGGTTGCTTCTACTCCAGCTTCTGTAAATAGCTGGACATGGAACATTCCTGCAGGACAAACTGCCGGTACTCAGTACAAAGTCAAAATATCTGACGTATCAAGTGCAGGAATCAATAGTGTAAGTGCAAATAATTTTACTATTCCAGGGGCTCCGGTGTTTTCAGCACATCCGCAGACCAAATCAGCCTGTACGGGAAGTTCGACTTCTTTCAGTATTACAACAACAGGAGCAGTTGCTTCATATAAATGGCAGAAGAATGGTGTGGATATTCCAAGTTCAAATTCTGCAACTTATTCAATATCTTCAGTAACACCTAACGATACAGGCAATTATGCTTGTATTGTTACAAGTACATGTGGTACTCCGGCAACGAGCAATTCGGCAAATTTAACTGTTAATCTTACTCCTGCAATAGCGACACAACCGATAAATAAAGAAGTTTGTTCAGGTGAAAATGTAACATTCTCGGTAACAGCAACCGGAACTCAATTAAATTATCAGTGGAGAAAAAACACAGTACCAATAACGAATGCTAATACAGCTACCTATACAATAACAGGAGTCAAAGCCGCTGATGCAGGGAACTACGACGTAATTGTTAACGGAATCTGCCAAACTCCTCAAACAAGCCAGCAGGCAACACTTAAGGTGAACTTACCGCCAACAATTACTAAACAGCCACAAACCGTTTATGCTTGCCCGGGTTCAAAAACACTTATTTATGTAACAGCAACAGGGACGGGTTTACAATATCAATGGAAGAAAAATGGAGTTGATATTCAAAATTCGAATAATGATACTTTGTTTTTCAATAATGTCGCCCAATCAGATTCAGCAGTTTATGAAGTTAATGTTACCGGCACTTGTTCTCCGATGGCTGTTGCAACTGCTTGTTCGCTTGTTGTATCCTCCACACCGGTTATTACTATTGAGCCAAAAGATTTAGCTGTAAACGAAGGGGCAAATGCTGAGCTGAGCGTTTCAGCATCGGGTACAAATTTTAAATATCAATGGAGAAAAGAAGGAACAAAACTTACCGGCAAAACTGCATCAAAACTGACTTTTACGGGAGTGAAACTATCAGATGCCGGTTCTTACGATTGCATTATTACGAGTGATTGCGGAAGCGATACTTCTGCCAAAGCCAAGATTACAGTGAATTCAAGTGCAGGTCCTGTGCTATCGTTATCTATATCAAGTGTGGATTTTGGAAATGTATTAATGGGAAATAAAAAAGATACAACGCTGACTGCTTTCATAAAAAATATAGGAACAAGCGATTTGACTATCAATTCAATGAATATTTCGGGTGCAGGGAGCAAAAACTTCAAAACTGAAACACTGACATTTCCATTAACTTTGCAGAAAGACCAAACCAAAGGATTTACAATTACTCTTAATCCGAGCGATACCGGAAATATTACCGCTTCTCTGAATTTCACTTCAAATGCCGCAACTAATCCTGTTTGTAATTTGACAGGTTTTGGAGCATTTTCTGTGATTGAAGTTAGTTCGAAAAAATTAACATTTTCTTTTCCTGACGATAAAACTTCATTTATGACAAGTGATGTCAATCTTCAAAATCGGGGAAATGTTCCTGTTAATGTTCAATTAAATTTGGCAGGAACTGATAAATCAAATTTCTCATATATTCCTGCAAATGGAATGATAAATTTAAGCCCCGATGAGGTTACAACTGTTTCTGTTAAGTGTGAATTGAACGGAAAAACTTTTATCAGTGCTAACTTTTTATATGAAAATCTTTTAAGCTTTAAAACAGATACGGTAAATCTTACCGGTTCTTTAGGCGTTAATTCGGTTGAGGACATTATTGGCAACAGTTCTGTTCTGGTAATTCCTAATCCTGCCGAAAATAATCTGACTATTCAAGTTGAATCGAAGAATCAAATTCATGGAATCAGTATTTATAATCTTAATGGAACTTTAGTCAAGAACCTGAATCCGAATAGCTTTGGGAACGGCTCTATTTTGTGGGATTGTAAAGACACAAACGGGAACTCATTACCCAAAAGCGAATACATAATCCTTATAAAATCAGGTAATAATTCAAAATCGCAAAAAATAATTTTGAAATAGTCTGAATCTTGCTAATCAAAATAGCGACGGTTTTTAGGTTAAATCGTCGCTATTTTTGTCAGAAAATGTCATCAAATTACCTTTAAAATATGGCATGTTTTTTGCAACATATCAATTATAATTCTATACATTTTAAAAAAGTTAGAAAAAATGTTTTTAAAAATAGAATTTAAACATTATATTATTAAATTAATTCGAAACGAATCTGAATTATATACATTTTTTGAGGTATTTGGATGGGAAAACTTACTTTAACAGGTACAACGACTGCTCTTGTAACTCCTTTTAAACGAGATGGATCAGTTGATTATGATTCATTGCAAAAATTGATTGAGTTACAAATCGAAAACAAAGTTGAAGCAATCTGCGTCTGTGGTTCCACAGGTGAAAGTGCTACTTTAACCATAAAAGAGAAGCAGGCAATCATCATCAAATCTGTTGAGTATGCCGATGGCAAAGTTCCGATTATTGCCGGGACAGGCTCGAACGATACAGAAATGGCTATGAATCTGTCGGTTACCGCCAAAGAATACGGAGCTGACGGAATTTTAGTCGTTACTCCATACTATAACAAACCTACTCAGGAAGGATTGTTTGAGCATTATAAGATTATTGCCGACAACTCTCCTCTCCCGATTATTTTATATAATGTTCCGGGCAGAACAGGCGTGAATATGCTTCCCGAAACTCAGCTTAAAATAGTTGATGCTTGTCCCAACGTTGTTGCAACCAAAGAAGCATCCGGCGATTTAATCCAAATGATGGAAATAATCAAAAATGCTCCTGATGGTTTCAGTCTTTTGTCAGGCGATGATGCTCTGGCAATTCCTGCAATATCAATCGGAGCGAAAGGTGTTGTGTCAGTTATATCGAACTATGCACCTCTTCAGTTTGGTAATTTGGTCCGTCTTGCACTCAAAGGAAAATACAAAGAAGCACTTAAAATTCATTATGAACTCTTTGATTTGATGGAACTCAATTTTATTGAATCTAATCCAACTCCCGTAAAAGCAATTATGTCAATCATGGGAATGATTAAACCTACAATCAGATTGCCTTTACTTCTTTTGAAAAAAGAGAACGAAAAGAAAATCAAAGATGCTTTGAAAAAGGCAAATCTTATAAAATAAACCCAAAAATCTTGATTTTTTAAGTCCGATACCAAAAATATCGGACTTTTTTTATGCAGACTAAAAAAATGTTTTCATTATTATAAATAGTTTGTTTAAATTGAATTTCGAAATATTTATATTTTGGTTCTACATTTATGGAAGCAAAGAAATGAGTCAGAAAATTGCCGTTGTCCTTATTCACGGTATTGGCAAGCAAGATGCGAATTATGCCGATAGCATCATCTATGAGCTGAAAAAACAATTCGCTGAATTCATTGCCGGAAAAGCAAAGAATCCGGCTACTGAATTAGTCATTGAGCCTGTTTACTGGGCTCCTGTCATTCAAAGGCATGAAGACAAACTTTGGGCAAGAATGAAACACGGAGGCTCTATGGATTTCAGAAATCTGAGAAGACTCATGATTGATTTTGCCGCAGATTCTATTGCCTATCAGCAGACACCTTCCGACAGGCACGTTTACGACGGCATTCATAAATCAATTGCAAAATCCATTAAACACCTTGCTACCCATTCAGGCGGGCATGCTCCGCTTTGTGTTATTTCCCACAGTTTGGGAACAGTTATAGCTTCCAATTATTTCTGGGACCTTCAGCACATTGACAATCCGGAACAAATACCTGACAACATTAAAAAAGATATTGGTAAAACTCCCCTCGATTTAGGCAAAACTTTAACTTCATTCTATACACTTGGAAGCCCGATTGCACTTTGGAGTCTTCGATACGATGACCCAGATTTCGGCAGACCGATAAAAGTACCTTCACCATTTCTTAAGGAATTTTATCCTTACCTCAAAGGTGAATGGATTAATTTCTACGATAAAGACGATATTTTGGGTTATCCTCTGAAAACCCTTAATGAAGAATACAAAGAAGCCGTGACTGCAGACCGCGAGATAAATGTCGGTGATTTCCTCAGCAGTTGGAATCCGGCATCTCATCTTTATTACTGGCGTGATAACAATGTTATCATTCCGATTGCCCGTTCACTTGCATTGCTATGGGAGAAGATAAACTCAGTTTAGATTGAGTTTGACTTGATTACATCTATTACAAAAAAAAAATAAAAAGATGCAATTTGGGAAATGACGTAGATGAATGTAGAAATTCGACAATGATTGTAAAATAAATTAAAATTCTGCAATGTTTTGAGATCAAACATTAGTAGAACCGAATTCAAACCCATTGGCCCAAACTTATTACATTATTTGGAGGGTTTAATATAGCAAGAGGTGTATGATGAAGTCATACATTTGCAACTAAGGGTAAGAATTGATTAGTTAGGAAAATTTAATCATATCATTTCTAAAATCAAGCCAATTAAAGTTCAGACATTCTACATTCTTTTTCCATTTTTTCTTTTACATTAAACTGCAAATTTATTTTTTTTTATTCCTTGTATCCATTTTCAGGAAGAGCCATAATTAAGTAAACAAAAAAATGGGGGACCAACAGCCCCCTTTTTTACGCAATATCTATAAAGAGTCTGCCGCTATAATATTTTTTTAAGTACTCTTTTCTGAAGACAGCATTCTCGGGTTTGCGAAGATGCGGGTCGTCTTCGGCAATTGCAAAAGCTGTTTTTCGGGCAATTGTAATTATTTCGCCGTCGTTAACCAAGTCCAGATGCTTGAATGCAGGCAAGCCCGACTGCCTTGTTCCCAGAACGTCGCCGGGTCCACGCAATTTGAGGTCAACTTCAGCAATTTCGAAGCCGTCGGTAGTTTCTTCCATGGTTTTAAGCCTAATCACAGCGGATTTTCTGTCGTCGTCGGAAACTCCTTTTTTGTTCAGCTCGAATCTGAAATTGTCCTTTGTCGCCAGAAAACAGAAAGACTGCTCGGCTCCTCTGCCGACTCTCCCCCTGAGCTGATGAAGCTGGGAAAGTCCGAAACGGTTAGAATCCTGAATCAGTATAACCGTTGCATTCGGGATGTCAATACCAACCTCGATAACAGTGGTCGAAATCAAAATATCATACTCCTTATTCAGAAAAGCTTTCATGGCATCTTCCTTTTCGTACCAGAGCATTTGTCCATGGAGCAAACCGCATTTGAATCCTATAAAGGTGCTACTGCTCAAAATCTCAAAATGCTCAACGGCGGCTTTAAGCTCAAGTTTTTCGGATTTTTCTACCAAGGGATAGACCACAAAAGCCTGATTTCCTGCTCTAATCTTATTTTTGATGAACTCGTAGGTTTGGTCAAGCTCGCTTTCAAAAACGACTTTGGTCTTAATCGGTTTCCTGTTTTTGGGCATTTCACGGATGAGAGAAACATCCAAATCGCCGTAAATCGTCATTGAAAGCGTTCTCGGTATCGGTGTAGCCGACATAACCAGAATATGTGGACTTATTGATTTATCCTTGAAAGACTTTGTGGCAAGGGCTTTAAGCTCTGCCCTTTGGGCTACGCCGAATCTGTGTTGTTCGTCAATAATAATCAAACCCAGATTTTTGTAGTCAATCGTATTCTGAAACAAGGCATGAGTTCCGACAATGATATTGGCAAAACCGATGCTGATTTGCTCAAGGATTTCTCTGCGAAGTTTTGCCTTTTGCCCGCCCAAAAGTTGAATAATATTTATGGCTGTGTCTTTAAGAAAATATTTGAATGTATTCAAATGCTGTTCTGCCAGGATTTCGGTAGGAGCAAGAAAAGCAACCTGGCAACCGTTGTCAATGGCAACAAGCATTGAAAGCAGTGCAACAATAGTCTTTCCGGAGCCGACATCACCCTGCAGAAGCCTGTTCATAGGTTTTCCGCTTTTCATATCGTCAGTGATTTCGCGAATAACTTTTTTCTGGTCTTTTGTTAGCTCAAAGGGCAGAGCATCGTAAAGTTGCCTTGCCTTTGGACTCTTAGGATTCATCTCGATACCGTTTTCTTTGATTTTCACTCCCTGCTGACGAATACCAAGAAACAGCTCGAAATAAAAGATCTCTTCAAATTTCATTCGGTAAAGCGAACGTTCAGTATCTTCACGTTTCAAAGGGAAATGAAGATTTCTGACTGCTGTTTTAATATCGGGTAAACTGAATTTTGCAAGTAGCTCGGGGGGCAAAGTTTCACTAACTTTGCTCAGTTCGGATTGGATTACATTTTCGATTATTACTCTCAATTGCCTTGTGTTCAGTCCTGCATTTCTCATTTTGTCACTTATGCGGTAAACCGGCAGAACACCGCCTGATTTGAATTCTATTTCGTCTTCTTCTTCGAATTTTTCAATTTCAGGATGGTGGAAACTTATTTTTCCCCAGTCGTCAATCTCAGCTTTGCCGCTAACGGCAACAAGCTGACCAACGGGATAAGTTTTTTTGTAATACTCATGATACTGCCAAAAAACAATGCGTGCATTGGTTCCGCTCCCGTCGCTCAGATTCAGGGTAAGGATTTTCTTGTTTTTTCCGAAAGAATGTTCCTGCATATCTGTAATTCTTGCAACAACCGTTACAAGTCCTTTCAGCGAAAAAGAGCTTTTCATTGTCAGATCGGTAAAAAGCATTTCCTGCCTTAGCTTTACGGAAAGGGATTTGAGCGAAGCGACAGCATCGTGATTAATATAGGCTCTCGGGAAATAGAAAAGTAAATCCCGAGGAGTTATAATTCCTTCCTGAACAAGCACTTCCGCCCTTCGCGGACCAACCCCTTTGATGTATTGCAAAGGGTTCGGATCTTTGGGTTTTTCCGTCATTATTTCTTTTGTTGAATCGTTCAAAATAACTTTAGCAAATATTTGATTACAAAAACAAAGTAAATTAATAAATTTTATAATATTAAACTATCAATTTAAAAAAAATTCTGTAAATTGTATTTTGATTATTTCAATTGGTGAAACATAAATTACATTGTGAATAATTTTATGAATAACGATTTCAACATAGATAACAGACATCAAATTGCGGAACAGCAGGAAACTGCCGTTCCATTCAGCGGTATTAACAGAATCAGGATTTTTTTAATTATTGTGGTTGGAGCCATCTCAACCATTTTTTACGTGAATAATGTGATGCAGATTAATTCTCTTCTCAAGGACAACCAGATACTGAACAAAAACTTTAAGAATTTGAAAAACGGCAACGAAATTCTAAGGTCAAAACTCAACGAACTGGAATCTGCAGAAAGAATCATCGGCATTGCTACGTCCGAACTCGGCATGGTTAAAGCCGAAAGACCTCCTGAAATTATTAATGTCAAATGATATAATGTGAATTGTCTAAGCTTGATTCGTAGGTTTTCAATTTTAATGAGAATTGAAGTTGAAAGTAATAATTGACTCACATTAACAATTATTTTGGCTTTACTTTATGTATTTTGAAGTAGCAGGAATCTCAGTAAGTCCATGGATACCGCCTTTGGTAGCCTTCATCGTTTCGGCGTTCACTTCTTCAAGCGGTGTTTCGGGTGCATTTCTGATTTTGCCTTTTCAAATCAGTGTTCTCGGTTTTACAGGTCCGGCAGTGAGTGCCACAAATCAGCTTTATGCGGTTTTGGCAATTCCCGGGGGTGCCATCAGGTTTATCCGCGAAGGAAGAATGGTTTGGCAGTTGGTTTGGCTTTTGCTTATCGGAACTATACCCGGAATCCTGATTGGAACGATAATCAGGCTTTCTTATCTGCCCAACCCCGAAATTTTCAAATATTATGCCGGGGCAATTCTGTTTTTGCTGAGTGTAAAGCTGATTTATGACCAGATAACAAACAAGAACTGCAATATGGATTGCGAGGCTAAGTTCAGAGACCTTATGAAAGACAAATATAATCATGATATCAATGCCTTGCCCAAACCAAAAATTATTGAATACAGCAAAAAACAGTTGGTTGTTGATTTTTTCGATGAAATTTTTGTTATACCGACTTTAAAAGTATTGATTTCGGGTTTGCTCGTGGGAATTGCAGGAGGAGCATACGGAATCGGTGGAGGTGCTATTCTTGCAACGGTCTGCTGTGCATTTTTCAGCCTTCCGGTTTATATAACTGCAGGTCCGGTTTTGCTTACGACAATGATTACTTCATTTATTGGACTTTTGTGCTATATTTTTCTTGCTCCTTACTATCCTGCTTTGTCTGTAAAGCCTGACTGGATGCTGGGTTTTTTATTCGGAATCGGTGGGCTGGCAGGAATCTATGTTGGGGCAAGATTGCAGAAATACATGCCGTCAAAAGTTATAAAAACAATTCTCGGTCTGTCAATTTTACTCATCGCTTTAAAATATTTGATAAAATTCTAAAATAATTTGCATCTTTTATAATTTTTTCTTTTAATTAACAAATTAATATTTTAAATTAAATTTCTTTGATATTGGTAATTTAATTTTTTCATAAAAACTTGACTGATGATAGAAGAAGCTGACCAAATAATTCGTATAAAAAGTCTCCACAAATATTTTGGAGATGTCCATGTTTTGAAGGGTATAGACCTGTCGGTAACGCGTGGACAGCTTATTTCAATAATAGGCAGGTCAGGCTGTGGCAAGACTACTCTTCTAAGGTGTATGAACTGTCTTGAGATTTTTGACGAGGGTACAATCCGGATTGCCGGAATTACACTCACAAGGCAGGGCTTAGCCGCAATCAAACCCGAGAAAAAAGAATTCAAACAACGTGCTATCGAAATCAGACAAAAAGTAGCAATGCCGTTCCAGGGTTTTGAAAAGAAACAGGAACTCGACGAAGATTTCCAGATTAAAGCTCATACCCTGAGAATGAGAGTCGGAATGCTTTTCCAGGGATTCAATCTGTTTCCTCATCTTTCTGTTCTCCAAAATGTTTCGATTGCTCCAACAATTGTGAAAAATGAATCCAAGGAACAGGCAAAGTTAAGAGCTGTCCAATTGCTCGAAAAAGTTGGTTTGGAGGATTTCTGCGACCGTCTTCCTCACCAGCTTTCAGGTGGGCAGGCTCAGCGGGTTGCTATTGCAAGAGCTTTGGCTATGAATCCCCAAGTGATGCTCTATGACGAACCTACTTCTGCCCTTGACCCCGAATTGACGGGTGAGGTTCTGGAAGTTATGAGAAATCTCCATAAGGAAGGAATGACTCAGGTTATAGTTACTCATGCTATGAATTTTGCTAAAACGGCTTCTGATTTGATTATATATATGGAAAACGGCGAAATCATTGAAGTTGGGCATCCAAGTGTTATTTTCAGTTCACCAAAGGACGAACGTACTAAACAATACATAAGTGCGGTTAATGCGGAATGAAAATTATGAAAATAAAATTTACCATATTATTGTTAATAACTCTGTTTGCCACCTCGGTTTTTGCAGTAGCGAATGAATATAAGTTACGCTGGGCGGCAGATGCAGAAGGCAATGCTCCATATATAATACCTGACCCAAAAATTCCTTCAAACTACATAGGCTTCGAAGTTGATATTGCTAATGCCATTGCAAAGGTTCTTGGTTGGGAAGCCGTATTTGTTCAAAATCAGTGGGATGGTTTGATTCCCGGATTGAACCGCAATGACTACGACATTGCAATGAACGGTATTGAAATCACTCAGGATAGAAAAGCCGAAGTAAATTTCAGTGACCCATATTATGTCACTTACGAACAGCTTGTTGTCCTAAATCATGAAACTAATATCAATTCTCTTTCAGATTTAATCGGCAAAAAAGCCGGAGCTCTTAAAAATTCTCTTGCAGAGCGTTATCTTCTTGCTAAACCGGGCATTGTCGTAAAAAGTTACGAAGGAGAAGTTAATGCATTCGAGGATATGAAAAACGGCAGAGTTGATGCTGTTTTAGTTGATGGTCCGATAGCTATTTATTATGCCGCATGGAATCCGGAGTATAAGCTTGTCGGTCAGCCAATCGGCGAGATAACTTACGGAATTGCAATCCGGAAAAAAGATACAGCAATGCTTGCTCAAATCAATTTAGCTCTTGAAAAACTTACGAAAAGCGGCAAATTGAGAGAGATTTACGAGCAATGGAATCTCTGGAATTATATGATGGCTGTTTACACAAAAGACCACTCTCTTTCTAATATTTCCCATAATAAATACCAGAATTTTGTTTCGTCGCAAGGAAAGAGTGCTGATTTTGGAACCCTTTTTAAGCGATATACCGGATTTTTGCCTGCTTTAGGCGAGGCGGCTCTGGTTACAATTGGACTTTCAATCTCATCAATGATGCTTGCCATAGTTTGGGGGTTGTTTATAGCTTTATGCCGCGTATACGGACCTGCTCCGATTAGAAAACTTTCAATTTTATATATTGAAATCATAAGGGGTACACCACTTTTGATTCAATTGTTTTTTATATTTTATGCTTTGCCAAGTATTGGAATCAGACTTTCCCCATTTTTAGCCGGTGTTATCGGTTTGGGATTGAATTATGCCGCCTATGAAGCAGAAAATTACCGTGCAGGTCTATTCTCAGTTCCGCGTGGGCAGATGGAAGCTGCAATTTCTTTGGGAATGAGTCGTAATCAGGCACTTCGGTATGTTATTCTGCCACAGGCTATCCGTCTTGTTATTCCACCGATTACCAATGATTTTATTTCCTTGCTCAAGGATTCTTCTCTTGTCTCCGTTATTACAATGGTTGAGCTTACCAAGGTTTACGGGCAGATTTCAAATACTTATTTCGATTATCTGGGTCCGGGTATTCTGGTTGCAATCATTTATCTTCTGATCGGTTTGCCCTTTGTACGTTTGGCTCGTTATGCCGAAGCCCGATATACAGTTGATAATCGCAAAGACAGACAAAAAATGGCATTTTAGATTTTAACAAAAAGCAGGTTCGAAAAACCTGCTTTTTGTTTACGATTTCATTGTTCCGAAATTCAAAGTTTTAATTAAGTATTGAATAATATAAGCAATATCAAAAAATACGACAATGGCAGTTTTTTGAACATGCCCTTGTACTGAAATCATTTTTTTAATAATTGTCTATCTGTGCTCTTTGGAGTTTGTCTGAATAATCAATGTAGGCAGTTTTCCATTCAGTGAAAATATCGAACACTGTCCAACCGCCTTCGCGGTGACCGTTGCCGGTTCCTTTAACTCCGCCAAATGGCATGTGGGCTTCTGCTCCGATTGTCGGTGCGTTCACGTAAGTGATTCCGGCTTCAATATCACGGATAAATTGGAATGCCGCATTTACGTTGCGTGTAAATATCGAAGAAGACAGACCGAAATCAACTCCGTTGGCAAGTTCGATTGCATGCTCGAGTGAATCTGCCTTGGAAACGGAAAGAATCGGACCGAAAATTTCTTCTTTAAATAATCGCATATCCTTCGTAACATCAGCAAATATAGTCGGCTCGAAGAAATTACCTTTTGCAAGGTCACCGTCCGTTGCCTGTTTGCCGCCAATCACGAGGCGGGCTCCTTCTTCCAGACCGATTTTAACATATTTTTTGCAGGTTTCGAGCTGTTTGTCATGAATAACGGGACCAACTTCGGTATTCGAATCGAGACCGCTACCGAGTCTCAGTTTGGAGGCTCGTTCAGCAAGCATTCCGATGAACTCGTCGTAAATATCTTTGTGGAGGATTAGTCGGGACGTAGCGGTGCATCTTTGTCCGGTTGTGCCAAAAGCACCCCAGAGAACGCCGTCCAAAGCCAAATCGAAATTTGCATCGGGCATAACAATTTGCGGATTTTTGCCGCCCATTTCAAGCGAAATTCTCTTGTTTGTTCTGCCGCAAATTTCTGCAAGTTTGAAACCGACTTCAGTTGAACCGGTGAAACCAATCAGATGAACATCGGGATGCTCCACAATCATATTACCCATACTGCCTTTGCCCAAAAGCACATTGAAAACTCCCGGTGGAATCCCGGCTTCTTCCAGAATTTCGGCAAAAATCACACCCGAATGGGGTGCATCTTTGGAAGGCTTGAATATAACAGTATTTCCGGCGGCAAGAGCGGGGAGAATTTTCCATGAAGGGACTGCAATCGGGAAGTTGAAAGCTGTGATGATTCCGCAGACACCGACAGGAACTCGGAACGACATATTTACTTTGTTAGTAAGTTCGCTTGGGGCAGTGTGCCCGAAAAGTCTTCTGGTTTCTGTAGCCGAATAATAGGCTGTGTCAATAGCCTCCTGAATATCGCCTTTGGTTTCGAAAACGGGTTTGCCCATTTCTCTGGTCATGATTGCCGCAAGTTCGTCTTTTCTGCGATTAAAAATATCGCCGGCAATTCTTAGCATATCGCCGCGTTTTGGAGCGGGAACAAGCTTCCATGTTTTGAATGCTTCCTTGGCGGCGGCAACAGCACTGTCCACATCATGTGTACCTGATTCTGGGAATTCACCGATAATGTCTTCTCTGTTGGCAGGGTTGATATTTAGAAAATATTTGCCATCTTTTGGTTCAACCCATTGACCATTGATGTAATTTTTAAATCTTTGCATGAAAATCTCCGTAATTAATAAGTATTTGATATTAAGTTAAATATTAAAGTACAAAAATAAGATTTAAAGTGCTTTTATTAACAAAAAAATATTTTAAAAGCTAATATTCTAAAGTTTACAATAAAAGTAGCGATAGAAAGTAATAGTTGAAAGCAAATACAAAATTTTGAAATTCTTAAGATAAAATTTGCTTTTTACTGTTTTGGAATTTATCTTGTATTTGTCTGAAGTCAATTTTGAAATAAAGATAAAAATGAATTACATAGATTATAACGATAATATAGATAATACTGACAGTCCCGACCAATCCGGCTTCGAAGAAAAGATTAAGCGGTACAGGAAGGCACTGAAAGCAGGGGAATCATTCACTACCGAAGTTCCAACGCTGGATGCTATTGACGAACTGATTGACTATTCTCTGGAAAATTTTATGTACAGAGAGGCTCTTGCTTTATGCCGTAAAATGGCTGAACTCGACCCTTATTCTGTTGATGCAATTCAGAAACTGAGTTTTGTTTTGCTTAATGTGGGCAAATTCAACGAAGCTTTGAGGATTTTGAATAAATCGCTGTTGATTTATCCTTCCGACCCTGACCTGCTTCTTCAAAAGGCTATTGCAACGGGACAAATCGGCAAACCGAAAAAAGCTATTCGTTTGATTAACGAAATTCTGACAATATCTCCCGCTAATCCCGAAGCATTGTTCAACAAAGGATTATTGCTCGAAGCTATTGATAACTTCAAAGAAGCCGCTGAAACTTTCGAGTTGCTTTCCGAAATTGAATCTTTCGAAAAGGACAGTCTTCACGAAACTGCTTTTTGCTATCATAACCTGAAAGAATACGACAAGGCACTTGAGTTTTACCAAAAAACAATAAATCTTGAGCCTTTTGATTATTATTTGTGGTACAACTGCGGAATAATTTATTACCAGAAAGAGCAGTTCTATCAGGCAATTGAATGTTTCGACATGGCATTGGCACTGAAGGACGATTTCTTTATGGCATTGCATAACAAAGCCAATACGTTTGCTTCGCTCGGCAGATTGAACGAAGCTATTGAAACTTATGACGAAGCTTTAAAGCACAAACCTGAAGATATTGACACAATATACAATCTTGCAAGTGTTTACGGCGACAGCGGGCAGTACGACAAAGCAATCGAGACTTTCACAAAAGTGCTTTCAATGAACCGCAAGCATCATAAATCATATTTCGGCAGGGGAGTTTGCTACGATGCCCTCGAAAAGTTTGATGATGCTTTGCAGGATTACAATACAGCGATTTATCTGAATCACCGCAATCCTGAACTCTGGTATGCTAAGGCTGATTTGCTTTATAACATTGAAAAACCTCATGCCGCACTTTTCTGTTATTACAAAGCAGTAGAGCTTGAGCCGAAAAATATTGACTGCTGGTACGATTTCGGTTATACTTTGTTCGAACTTGACAAACTTACCGAAGCACAGCAGGCATTTATGAAAATAATTGAGCTGGCTCCTGAGTGGTCCGAAGGCTATTATTCACTTTCGAAAGTATTTGCCAAGCAGAATCTGATTGACAATGCGGCATATTACCTTCAAAATGCCTTTTTGCTGGACCCAGACAAAGAAAAAGACTTCAAGGATGAATTCCCTGAAATAGTGGACAACAAAGACCTCAAGCCATTAATGAAAGCAATCGAAAGTCAGGTTCGTTTTAGGGCTAAGTTGTAGGATTAAATTAACTTATTCTGTAATTCGAAATTGCTGGATATCTTCACGAATGAAGAATAGCACACAATCAAAGAAATCGGCAGACTAAAATTTATGTTTTAACAATCAACACCTAATGGCATAATTATGAACATATTTAATTGCAATTTTGCAAATTGTAATGTTCAACAACTAAAAATAAAAAGATTTTATCATGGAAGAATTTGAGTATACAAAACATACTATTGATATGATTTTTGAGAGAGATATTAAGGATAACTGGATTTCTGACACAATCATATCACCTGATTATACTGAATTTGTTTCTAATGAAGAATTACATTACATAAAACAAATAAAAGAGTTCGGTAATCGTTTCTTAAGAGTAGTTGTAAATCCTTATTCACAGCCAAAACGAATTATAACATTATTTTTTGATAGAAGGATTAAGAGAAAAGAATGAAACTAAAAGTTGACAAAGAAAGTGATGCAATTTACTTCCGTCTTGATGAATCAAAAATCATCGAGTCAGAAGAGGTTGAAAAGGGTGTAATTCTCGATTACAATGAATCCGGGAATGTTATCGGCATCGAAATATTAAACATCAGCCAAAGAAGTGATAAAATAGATTACCATTCTCTTCAATTTGAAACAATATGATTTTTTTGTAAGAAATTACATCATGAGAATGGGTCCTTTTCAAATCAATATATTATAGAGAAAATTCAATATCCGTCCACTCAATTCTTGACCGCACCTTCTTTTATCCATTGACGAATGCCTCTTTTCTGATTGTCGTTTGCTTGCCAGTAGTACATTGGGTCGTGGGGCAGTGTGTATTCGAGCATTTGAACAAGCAGGCTCGAATTCGGATTGTAGGGTATAACCATTGTGCCGTTGTAAGTCATTCTAATTGATTCCCAATCGGCTAAAAGAACATTAGCTTTCGGATAACCTATTCCGTGACAGTCCTGAAGTCCGCAAGTCTGTTTTACGAATGGCATAACGTGCCTTTCGAAGCTGACGAGAGAATCGGGAAATGTGATGTTTGGATTATTCACCACAGAATTTTCACAACCCGTATTGAACAAAACAAGGGCAATTACAGCTAAAAAACTATAAATAATAATCTTCATCAATAACTCTCCTCGTTATTTGGAAAAGTCTGGTCGCGTACATCGTCTGTATATCTCGAAATTGCGTCTTTGATTTCAGAATATAGAGAGGCATATCTGCGGACAAATCTGGGACTGAAATCAATTGTCAACCCAAGCATATCGGTGTAAACAAGGATTTGACCATCGCAGTGAGGTCCTGCACCAATTCCGATTGTCGGTATTTTAAGCGATGCAGTAATGGTTTTGGCAAGTTCAGCAGGAATTTTTTCCAGAACAAGTGCAAAAGCTCCCGCATCTTCAATCAGGTGAGCATCCCGAAAAATTTGCTCAGCTTCTTTCGGGTCTTTGCCTCTTGCCCTGTAGGAACCGAAACGGTGAATGCTCTGTGGTGTCAGACCAAGATGTCCCATAGCCGGTATTCCGGCATCATTCATTCGTTCAATGGCTTTGAGAACAGGTTCGCTGGCACTTTCCAACTTAACCGCTTCGCAACCGGCTTCTTTCATTATTTTGCCGGCATTGCGGAATGCTTCGTCAGCCGAAACCTGATAGCTCATAAAAGGCATATCGGCAACGATGAAAGGACTTTTTGCCCCGTTAACCACTGCTTTTGTGTGATAAATTGTCTGCTCAAGGGTTACAGGCAGTGTAGTTGCGTGACCTTGAACAATATTCCCGAGGGAATCACCTACAAGAATCAGGTCAACTCCGCTTTCGTCGAGGATTCTTCCTATTAAGGCATCGTAAGCGGTGAGGCAAACAATTTTCTTGCCTACTCTTTTCATTTCCTGAAGGGTGAGAGTAGTTACTTTTCTATTATCAATTACAGAACTTCCGGCGTAATTCATCTTATTTTCTCAGTTTATTAAATAAATCAAAGCAAAAATACTAAAAAAATAAACTCATAACGAACTTTTTTATTGTTTCTCTTTGGGTGTCATGGAATAATATTAAAAATGCATTGTCCTTATCATATTTGAGAAATCAGGTATCCGCAATTTCATGTTTTTGAATAATAAGCATAAAATAGTCTGTGCGATTGTTTTGTTGAATTCATACTCAAAATTAGTTGGATGGGAAAATATCCTTCAAAGATTGATTCTACAAATATTTAGATGAGAACCCAAGGTTATTATTAAAGACTGGTAAGAACAAAAAAAGCCTGCAATCTCGCATGATTACAGGCTTTTGACTTTTTTGTGGTCGGGGCAGCAGGATTCGAACCTGCGGCCTTCTGGTCCCAAACCAGACGCGCTAACCGGACTGCGCCATGCCCCGAATTAATAGGATTACAAAATTAAGAAATTATCTCCACAAAAAAAAGCTTTTTTAATCATATTTTTTCCTTTATTTTAAATGATTACTTTTTTACTATTTTTAAATTTGTATGAAATATAGTCCTGATGAGTTGCTTGAGCTTGCTTCCACCGATGGTGGCAGGTTTTATAATGCCGATATCGAAAGTGCCTATGCTTTTTGCAAAAAGTTAACTTTATCTCACTACGAGAATTTCCCTGTTGGCTCAATGCTTTTTCCAAAAAATATTCGACAGCATATTTTTGCGATTTACTCATTTGCAAGAATTGCCGACGATATTGCCGATGAGATGACAGATGAGCCAATTGATAAGCGTATAGAAACTCTTTCAAATTATGAAAATTTAATAAACGGCAAAGTAGAAGGAAATCCGATTTTCATGGCACTTCAAAATACGATTAGAGAAATGGCACTTCCTGTTTTACCTTTTCAGAAATTGCTCATAGCATTCAAGAGGGATATTCTTTTCAGGCAGGCTGAAACAATTGATGATTTGGTGGATTATTGTTCCTTTTCGGCAAATCCGGTTGGAGAATTGATTTTGAGGCTTTTTGGATTGTACAATGAAACAACAGCACCGCTTTCTGATAAGATTTGTACTGCCCTTCAGCTAACGAATTTTTGGCAGGATTTTTCGATTGACTTGGGGAAGAACAGGTTATTCATACCCAATATATATATACAGAAATATAATTTAATTAAAGATAATTTGCTTGAAACAAAAAATTCGAGTAAATTACTTCTTTGTTTGACTGAATTATTCGATTTTACCGGAAAATTATTTGATGAAGGAAAATTGCTTATCCCCTATCTGAAACCTTTCAGGTTGAAGATGGAAATCAAAGCAACGGTTACCGGCGGCGAGGCGGTACTTAAAAAAATAAGAAAAAACGGTTTAAATACAATAAATTCAAGACCAAAACTTTTATTAAACGACATAATAAAAATATTTTTTAAATCAATATTTACATGATTTGGAAGCAATTTCTCAAATAGAACTGGCAAATTTCGAAAATGTGAGCCCACCAAGTTCAGAAAAATCGAATTTCCAGTATTCTTTCTCTCTTCTGCCCAAAGAAGAAAGAGTTGCTATCAATTCAATTTATGCTTTCTGCAGTTATATTGATGATATTGTTGACAGTTCTTCATCCGGCAGTGCGGCTTCGATTCAAAGAAAAAAAGACCGTTTGGCTTGGTGGGAAGATGTCGTTGAAAGTATTTACGACGGGAAAATGTCGTCACCGCTGATAATGCCGTTAGTTGGAGTTATCCAAAGATTTGCGATTCCAAAACAGTATTTTCTTACCTTGATTGACGGCTGTCGCCGCGACCTTACTCAAGTCCGCTACAGAACTTTTGAGGAGCTAAAGGAATACTGCTATGGTGTGGCAAGTGTTGTTGGGCTCATCAGTATTGAAATTTTCGGACATAAATACGAAGAAACAAGGAATTATGCTATAAATCTTGGTTATGCACTACAGTTAACAAATATTCTCAGGGATGTAAAAGCCGATAAAGACAGAGGCTATATTTACCTGCCTCTTGAGGATTTTGAAACATTCGGGTATTCAGAAAAAGAACTGCTGGACGAGATCTATAACGAGAAATTCGTCGAAATGATGCGATTCCAGGCTCAAAGAGTAAGGGAATATTACCATAAAGCAAGAACAAATCTTCATCCTGACGAAAGAATGACGGTTTTTTCAGCTGAAATTATGGACGAAATATATTTTCGTTTACTTGAAAAAATTGAATTGAATGAGTTTAGAGTTTTTGGCGAAAAAATCAAAGTTTCAACTTCTCATAAAATCTGGATTGCATTCAAACATTGGATTTCTATTACAATGTTTGTGAAAAGAATAAAAAAACATTTATAAATAATATATTAATGAATATGGAAATTGAATTTACACAAGAAGAATTACAGAAGATTGACGAAATAAAATCCCATTACCCGCATCATAAAGCGGCTTTGATGCCGGTTCTTTGGATGGCACAAAAAAAATTCGATTGGATTTCGGATGATGTTGTATCCTATGTTGCCAGTTTGCTGGGTTTGTCCCCTGCCCATGTTATGGGCGTGGCATCGTTCTATACCATGTATTTTAAAAAGCCAATGGGCAAGCATCATATTCAGGTTTGCACAAATGTTTCCTGTATGCTTCGCGATGGAGACAAAATATATCATCATGTTTCAGAAAAGCTTGGCATCGGGCACAACGAACGAACCGAGGACGGTAATTTCTCATTGGAGGAAGTTGAATGTATGGGAGCTTGTGGCGGAGCACCTATGATTGCAATTAATGAAGATTTTTATGAAAATATTGACATTGAAAAAGTTGACAAAATAATCAGTTCTTTGTCTTAACAACATATTTTAAAATAATTTTATCAGGTACTTAAATGAAAAAAAAATTCTTTCGTTTTGAAAAAAAGTTTTATGGGCTTTTACTAATTGTTATTTTATTTACCCTTGTACTGCTGAATAGTTGCGGTGAAAGCTCCCCTGTTTCCGGCGACAAGAAAATAACTATTGCTGTTACACCTGCATCGCTGGAATTTGGTGCTGTATTGCTCAATCAGTCAAAAAAACTTGATGTCAGCATTGAAAACACTTCATCAAATTCCGGAAAAGTTAGTCTGGCTATCAGCGGAACCGATAAATCTAATTTCACTATTGTTGGAGTTGTTGACGCTGAGATTGACGGCAAGAAGTCCCAGAATTTTACTATTGAATTTTTAAATAATGCCGAAAGAAAATATCAGGCGGTTTTAACAATTACTTATAATACCATAGAGACCAAGACAATTAATCTTATAGGCGAAGCATCAACATCACTATCTCTCGATGTTAGTCCTTCTTCGGCAGATTTCAGCAAAGTATCAGTCGGACAGTCGAAATCAATTAAGATAGCCGTTAGAAACACTGCCCTTACTTCATTTTTGTTAACTCCCGTAATTGTAGGAACTGATTCATCTTCCTTTTCAATAACTTACAAGCCTTCGGCGACACTTGAAACCGGTAAAATAGATAGTGTAGTGGTGAAATTCACTCCAACATCTGTTAAACCCTTTAATGCAGTTTTATATTTAGATCCCGAAAAGAAATATTCAGTACCATTGAAAGGTGAAGGTCTCGGACTGAATGAGCTTGAATCAAACCAAAGCATTCTTGATTTCGGAACTATTAACAAAGATGCATCGAAAGAACTTGATGTGACTATAACAAATAAAACATCGTCGAATTTAACTATTTCGAATATTGTCCCGGCAGGTTTTTCAATTACTAATCAGCCTTCGGGAGATTTACTTCCCGGTGTTCCAACGAAAATCACGGTTAAATTTACTCCAACTGAGCTAAAAAAATATTCCGGAAATCTTACGATAACTACTTCAACAAATAATAAATATTATGTCGCTTTGCAGGGTGAAGGGGTTAATCTGATTGATTTGGAAGTAAGTTTAAGCAGTCTTGATTTCCAAACCATTAATAAAGGGGCTTCGAAGGACCTTGATGTTATGGTTACCAACAAATCATCTTCAAATTTTACGGTTAATTGTGTCGCTTCAACCGGATTTTCTGTATTCAACCAACCTGCAGGAGATTTACTTCCCGGTGTCCCCTCGAAAATTACAGTCAGGTTTACTCCTACGGAGACTAAAGCATATATCGGTACCTTAACAATAACAACATCAACAAATAGCAAATATTTTGTTCAGCTAAAAGGTGTTGGCGGAACTCCGACGAATTTAGACCTGACCGCGAATTTCACAAGTACTGAACCCGTAATTGATGGTGATGAAGACCTAATCTGGGCATCTGCTCCCGGATTAGACCTTTATTTAAGCCAGGTGGAATCAACATATCCTGATAAAAGGACTTATAATGCTACTATTAAAGCACTTTACAGCAGTGAATATATATACTTCTATGTCAAAGTAAAAGACGATACTCAGGACGACTCACCAAATACCTTTCTTTTCAAAGGAGGCGATGCTTCTTTAGAAAAAAACTGGACTCTGCAAACCAACGGACAGGACGGAATCAGTTTCATGTTCCCTTCAACTGCTAATGTTCAGGGAGACGACGCTTCAAAAACTTTTGAAAAGTACGGCTGTTATACAACCTGCCATACAACAACTTCATACCTCAATTACGAAGGCGGCTCTTACCCAACTAAGGGAAATGTTGATATTTGGTATTGGAAAGCCGGCTCGACAAATCCTCAGGGATATGCGGATGATTATGTCGGAATGGGTTCTGATGGAAGATATCCGAATGAGAGAAGAGGCGACGAACCGGGAGATGTATGGGCAGACCCTAATTTCAGGCCAATCGGCACAGGTGACATTCTTCCGGTAAGTGTACCGGACGGCGACAACAATGGTCTGGATAAATCCAAATATATCTGGGATGCATTGTCGTCACCATTCAGTTCTGCTAAAAACAATGCTACCGGTTCTGCTTGGGCGGCAGGGGACAAAGTTCCGGGTTGGAAACTTCTTACTCAGACTAATGAATTCACCCAACGAGCTGATATTTTAGCAAAAGGGAAATATGTCGGTGGATATTGGATTGTTGAATTTAAAAGAAAACTGGACACCCAAAACAGCAATAATTCTGATGCTGTTTTCAAAGCCGGAAATACATATCCTTTTTCATTTGCATATTTCGACAACACAAGATATTATTCCAAATTCGAATATCTGGCTTTAAAATCATCTGCCCGACCGGGTCACGTAGGCTCAACTCCGGCGGTCATCAATCTTATAATTAAATAATGACAAACAAAAAGGAATATAGCTTTTCAAGAATTTTTTGCTTAGGTGTTGTAAGCATTATGATTCTCAATTTCGTTCTTGATGGAATGCTGAATAAATATTTCCTTTTAACTCCGAAGTCCATCGGGCATGGTTTTGAATTATGGCGGTTGCTTTCTTTCCCGCTTGCAGGCAACACAATCGTCGGCACACTATTGTTCTGCTTTACTTTTTGGCTGATAAGTCCAAAAATTGAAGAAATGTTTCAAAAGGGAATCTATCCTTTAATAATTGCTCTGCTGGTATTTATGCAGGGAATAGTGTCAACTCTTGTTTTCTGGAAAAGTGATATTTACTTTGCAGGTGCCGAGGGTTTATCTTTCTTTGTGTTAACTGTTTTTGCACTTTTTCAAAGAAGAAAGAAAATCGTTCTATGGAATTTGAAACCGGTTAGACTTGAGTTCCTGTTTGTTTTAATGATTTTCACGTGGATGTGTTTAGTTTCTTTGCAAGCCATTGTTACTCACAATCTCAATTTGCTTATCACAAATACTTCATCATTGCTCTTTGGTGTTATTTTTAGTATAATTGTATATTCTCACATGAGGTTAGTCCAGAAAATCAAGATTATCAAGCAATTTGAGAACAAGAGAATAAATTTGCAAACACCACCCGATGAATTGAGTTATGCTTTAATAAACCAAGCAGAAAAGAGAAATCAGGAAAACCGTAGGCAGGAAGAGCCCGAAATTCATACCGGCGATTATTATTCAGAAGACAGACTAAATGAAATATTAGATAAAATGATTGAAACCGGCAGAGAATCTCTTTCATTTGAGGAACTAAGGTACCTTGAAGATTATTCCGATTTTTTAAACAAATAACTACATGAAGAATATATCAATCCGTAAAGCACTACTCTCCGAATCCATTGATATAATAAATTTCAATAAAGCTATGGCTCTTGAAACTGAGAATCTTGTTCTGGACGATAGAACAATTTCTCAGGGCGTAGTTGCTGTATTAAATAATCCCAGAAATGGATTCTATCTTGTTGCTGAATCTGATGGAATCATCATTGGTTCACTAATGATAACTTACGAATGGTCGGACTGGAGGAACGGTCTGATTTGGTGGATACAAAGTGTTTATATCCAAAAGCCATACCGCAGAGCAGGAATATTTTCAAAGATGTACGATTTCGTTAAAAATATGGCTGAAAAAGAATCGGCAGTTAAAGGCTTAAGACTTTACGTTGAAAAAAACAATGTTACTGCACAAATGACTTACTCAAAGCTCGGCATGGAAGAAACTCACTACAAACTTTACGAAGCAATGTTCTAAAAAATAATTTCCTTTCAGTAGTATTTACAATTGAGGGCTGTCTGAAAAATCAGACAGCCCTCAATGTTTACAGCTATTTTTGTCTTCTATTTTATATCAAAATTATACGGCGATGCAACCATCACTTGCTCTTTTTGTCCTATTCCCATAAGGGTTTTCAGATATAAATATTGCACTTGCAATTCCTCAGGAAGAGCCTTGTAGAGAGAAAGCAATGATGAGTTTTGATTCATGTTGAGAAGGGTTTTAACTTCAACAGACTCTTCCTCGTCGTCAATCATATTGAGAATCTTTTTAATGAAAGCAAGGTCATCATCTTTTCTGGGATATTCCCTGATTGTAACTTTCACACCTTCTGAAATGCCGAGTCTCTTTTTCGTTACATTGATTGTCGTCTGCAAACCGCCGAGCAAATCAACAAGCCCGTTTTTCTGAGCATCCTCGCCGGACCAGACTCTTCCTTTTGCCAATGCTCTTGTTTCTTCAAAAGACTTATGCCGTGCTTTTGCAACTTTTTCTACAAATCTCCTGTATGTTTTTTCCATCATCCCCGCAAGTTTTGTTCTCTGATTTTGCGAGAACGGATACATGACATTCAAATCCTGAGCCGCAGGACCTGTTGACAGAGTGTCAATCGAAATATCAAGTTTATTCATCAAACCGGATATGTTAGGAATCATCGAAATAACTCCGATTGAACCTGTAATCGTCATAGGTTCGGCAACAATGGTATCGCAAGCCATAGCAACATAGTAACCCCCCGATGCCGCTACATCGCTCATAGATGCGTAAACCGGCTTAATCTTTTTAGTTTTAATGATTTCGTTGTAAATATCATCAGAAGCAATAACGGAACCGCCCGGGCTGTCAATACGGATGATGATAGCTTTAATCTTCTTGTTTTCGCGGGCTTCTTTGATTAATTTAACATATTTTGATGCAACAATCATTCTTTCGCTTGCAAATGGATTTTCATCACCGCCCGATACTATTGAGCCCGATGCATAAATAATTGCAATCTGATTTTTGCTGTCAATAATGTCATCTTTCAAACCGGAACGGTCGCTTTTTATGTAATTGTCGATTTGTACAAGCTTCAGAGCAAGATTGGATGAATCTTTCTTGTTTGCACCAAAAACTTTTTCTTTCAGAAATTCTTTAACGTCTTGCTCGGATTTCATTTCGTCAATAAATCCGAGAGCCTGCAAAGAATCCGAAGAATAGATGCCGCGATTCATAGCAGAAATAATGGCTTTTGATTCTAATTTCCGATATTTTGCAACATAGTTAACAAATGTGCTGTAACGCTGGTCGAGAATAATTCTTAAATTCTTCCTTGCGGAGTCACTGAATTTTTTTCTGGAAAACATCTCGCCTGCAGATTTGAAATCTTCGAATTGCTGAACAAAAAAGTCAACACCTATTTTTTCGAACAAACCCTTGAAGAACATTCCGGAAATACCAAAACCGTTCATTTCCAGCATTCCTTCCTGTGGCATGAATATTTTGTCAGCAGGCAGGGCTTTCAGATAGTCCATTTCGGTTCCGGTTTCAATATAAGCATAAATGAACTTACCGGATTTTTTGAAGTCATCCATAACTTCCAAAAATTCCCGCATTTTTGCAAAACCCATAGTAGAACCGGTTGCTTTGTAATAAATGCCCTTGATTCTGGGGTCGTCCTTTGCATCGCGAATTGCACGAACTATATCGAAAAATGTAGATTTTGAACCCTCGCTCATAAATGAAATGGGACTGGGCTGTGCCGCTTCGGAAATTTCCTTACCCAGATTGAGATAAAGGACGCTGTTTTCTTTCACCACAGGAGGTTCTTTTTTCAGTACAGAACCTGCTATGCCGATGATGGACAGGACAAGAGCCAATATTAATACAACAACAATGCCGATAATCAGTAGTGGAATCCACCATCTTGTTCGTCTGGGCTGAACAAAATATGGTGGAGGTGGATAAGCCGGATTTTGAGGTGACGCCATGATGAATCCTTAATTAGTAAATAATTCAGATAGTTTCTACGAATTCAAACTACTTAAGTTTCAAAACTAATAAAAAATTATTATTTCCACTAAGAACTCTTTGGAAATTTATAAATTTTTTAAATCGAAACAAAAACGGGTCTTCATCGTCAATCACTTATTATATTTTGAATGGCAGAATATATTGTTGTTGAATAATTTGGAGTTTTGAATAAGATGGACGAAAAGCAAGATAGCCATCAAAAGCCGTCCAAACCTGCGGCAAGTAAAATTAAGGATTTGTATAATGCTTATGTCCGGAATGAAGGGAGCAGAACAATTCCCGTAACTTCTTCGGACAGCACAAAAAATTCGATAGAAGAGGCTGAAAATTATGATGTTCAGGATAAAAATTTATCTGAGGAAGGTGTGCTTGTGAAAAGAGACGACCTTGAAAATTTGATTACTAAAAATGATGAACTTGAAAAAGAAATCAATGACTTAAAAGAGCAGTTACTTCGTAAAGCCGCCGAAATGGAAAATTTCCGAAGGAGAACACTTCTCGAAAAACAACAGATGATTGATTACGGGAATGAAAGACTTCTTTCCAGATTTTTGAATATCATTGATGATTTTTCAAATGCATTGGAAGCAGGCAAAAAAACTGACGACCACGATTCGGTTTTAACCGGACTCGAAATGATTTATCAAAAAACTATGAAGTTTCTTGTTGATTCAGGTGTCACTCTGATGGAAAATTCTGCAGGCAAGCCTTTTGATGTCCATTATCACGAAGCTGTAATGATGATGCCTTCCGAAATTCCCGAAGGATATGTGGTTCAGGAAGTTCAAACAGGATATATGATTCAGGATAAAGTTCTGCGTCATGCTAAAGTAATTACCTCTTCAGGTATGCCCCAGGATTAAGATTTGATTTTGTCAATAATGAATAGATTACATAGAAAACATGAATAAAAGAGATTACTACGAAGTGCTGGGCGTTTCCAAAACTGCCTCAGCCGATGAGATAAAATCTTCTTATCGTAAACTTGCCATGCAGCATCATCCCGATAAAAATCCGGATGACCATTTGGCTGAAGATAAATTTAAGGAAGCCGCAGAGGCTTACGAAGTGCTGAGCGATGCCACCAAAAGAAGCCGATACGACCAATACGGACATAACGGACTGAAAATGGGGCAGGATTTCCATCAGTATAACGGATTTGATGATATATTCTCTGCATTTAGCGATGTTTTCAGCGGAGGTAGTATTTTCGACAGCTTTTTCGGTGGAAACCAGAGAAGAGGCGGAGGCGGTTCCCAGAGACGTTCAATGGCTGAGCGCGGGTCTGACCTGAAAATCCGTATGCCTTTAACTTTGGAAGAAGTTGCAACCGGCTTGAAAAAAACTATCAAGATTAAAAGATGGATTGCCTGTGATGCTTGCAATGGCATTGGAGCCAAAGACCACAACGGATTTGCAAAATGCCCTACATGCAACGGTGCCGGAGAGATTCGTCAGGTGTCGCGTTCCATGTTCGGACAATTTGTTAATATATCTGCATGTAATGCCTGTAACGGCTCGGGTCAAATAATCACTGATCCATGCGTAAAATGCCGCGGGGACGGAAGAGTCACTGCCGAAGATACGGTTGAAGTCAACATCCCTGCAGGAGTTGAAGGCGGAAATTACATTCCGATGCGCGGCAAAGGAAATGCCGGCAGACGTGGCGGTGATGCAGGCGATATGATTGTTGTGATTGAAGAAAAAGAACATCCTTATTTTGAGCGTGAGGGTTATGACGTAGTTTACAGGCTTACGGTCAGTTATCCGGATGCGGCATTGGGAGCGGAAATCGAAGTTCCTACTCTTCATGGTAACGAGAAGATTAAAATTGCATCCGGCACTCAGCCGGGAACAGTTGTTCAACTGAGGAATAAAGGTATTCCACACCTGAATTCTTACAATAAAGGTGACCAGATTATAGTAGTAAATGTTTTTGTTCCGACAAGTCTGAACTCAAAAGAAAAATTGCTTATGAAGGAACTTGCCGGAAGTACGAATATTAATCCAAAAGATAAAAATACACCAAAAGAGAAGGACAAAGACTTCTTTGATAAGGTAAAAGATGTCTTCTTTTAAGATTGTTTATAATTTTTTTATGGAAATGTAAAAATTTATTTATATTTTCGCTATGTTGATTTATATAAGATTAAAAATCAATAAATTAGATTTTTTTGGGGGGAACAAATGAAGAAAATTTTTGCTTTAGTTGTAGTGCTTTTTTTTGCATCAGTTGTTTTAGGCTTCTCGCAAAACGACCAGGTGAAAAAATATTTGAAAATGGTTTCTCAGGGCAAAGTTGCCGATGTGAAACTTGCTTTACCAGACTTGCTTGCTGAATATCCAGACGATCCGGGTGTTTTGCTTTTGCATGGCTCCGTGGTTGACGATGCAAATAAAGCTATAGACATTTATGAAAAAATAGTAAAAAAACATCCCGAAAGCGAATATGCCGATGATGCATACTGGCGAATTATTCAGTATTATGCCATCAAAGGTGACCTTGACAAAGCCAATCAGGAACTCGAAGCTTACCGTAAAAAATTTCCAACCTCTGAATTTTTAGCTCCCTCCGGTGATATAGTCCGGACGGCTACAGCACTTGCCAAGGGTGGTTCCCGAAACCATGCTCCGGCAGTAGCAGAAAAGAAAAAAGAAAAGGAAGAGGTAACTCCCAAGAAGGAAAAAAAAATGGAAAATTTACCAAAGCCCCCCGAAAAGGAAAAAATAAAGGAAAAACCCGTTGAAAAGGAAAAGGCCGAAGAGCGTGATTTAAAAGGAACTTGGGGACTTCAGGTAGGTGTTTACAGCACTCAGGAAGCCGCAAAAAACGAAGTTGAACGTTTTCGTTCGATGAGACTTCGTGCCGAAATTTTATCCAAAAAAGTTGACGGTGCCACAATGTATGCCGTTGTTATCGGCGATTATTCCACAAAAGAATCAGCCGAAGCCGCAAAAAATATTGTTCAACAACAATGCAATTGCAGTCCTATGGTTTTTAAAAAATAAGGTTATATACAAAAATGAAATTAAGAAATTATGTGTTGCTGTTGATTGCAATTGTGGTTATTATTGGTTGTAAAACCCCTCCTAAGCCATTGCCAGATTGCATATCAGTAAAGACAAAGGACATGTCAGTCAGATGGGGTGAAGCGGACAAAAAGAACAAGACTCTTAAAGGTTTTATGATGAACGGCACCGGGAAGATTTTCAGTTTTAATCATCACGATTCTGTAGCCGCATTAACTTTCGATATACCCCAAACTGAATATATAGAATTGGGCTTGCTTGAAGGCAAATGGTTTTGCGAGGCAACAAACAAAATCCAAAATGCCATATTAAAAACTCAGGTTAGTAATGAACCGGGTGATTCAACAGAATTTTTAGAGTTTTCTAATCCTTCGGCTAATATCTTTTATCGTGCTCAATGGGTAAGGAAATTCAAGACAAAAAACAGTGAATTGTTCAGAAAGGTTTACGATTCTCTTCAGACTTACAAGCTTTTTCACGCTTACAAGTTTAGCACAGAAGAGTAAGCTTCTCTCAGTTCTGTCAATTGTATTTCAGTCAAGCCTTCAGGCTCGAAACCCGCAGATTTGCAGGTAAAATAGATATTTGCGGATTTTGCTAAAGTATCTATTAAATCGAATGCTTCAAGAGGGTTTTCTGCTACAGCGATACATCCATGCTTTTCCCAAACTGCTACTCTGAAATGATTCAAAATTTCGAGAGTTTTCTCGGCGAGCTGAACAGTACCCGTCATCGTATAAGGCACAAATCCCACACCTTCCGGCAGAAAAATAATTGTTTCGGGGTGCATATTCCATAAAAGGTTAGTCAAAGCAGTACTGCTTTTAAATTCCGGAATATGGCTCAAAGCAATTAGTTCGTTCGGATGAGTATGAACAACGGCTTTGTTCATACTGCCCTTTTCAACAAGCAGATTGTGTACTGCAAGATGAGTATGCAACTCAGAAGTGGGCTTGTTGTCGGAAACTTTCCCCAAAGTTTGGATTGAATAACCACACCCGGATTCATTTATTCCAACAAGGCACAGCCAATTTTCAGGTTCTTCGGCAATATCCCTCATTCTTGAGTTTGTTGCTGTTACAATAATTGAATTATTGGCAAGTGATGGATAATGCTTTGGTAATTCGCAGTAAATGGGGATTGAATCAGTTTTGACAATACTCATTCCGGTGACATTCTGAGAAATATTTCCGGCATTTCTTTCAGCCCATCCTCTTTGGCAGAGCAATCGGGCAGTATCTGAAATATTTGAAAGGATTGTTTTATTCATAAAATGAACTTCCAAAACAATTCAATTCTTCCACCCTTCTCCGAGTGAAGAAGGGTGGAGAGTGAATTGTATTAATTTATCCGTTGAACTGCTGTTTGATAATATTTAATGCAGAACCTGCTTTGAACCATTCAATCTGTGATTCGTTGTAGCTGTGATTGACTTTGAATTCATCTTTAGTTCCGTTCTTATGGTTTAAAACCATAGTGAGAGCGACACCGGGAGTAAATTCTTTCAAACCGAGAATATCAATCAAATCATCTTCCTGAATTTTTTCATAATCTGATTTATCAGCAAAAGTAATGGCAAGCATTCCTTGTTTTTTAAGATTTGTTTCGTGAATTCTGGCAAATGACTTCACAAGAATTGCTTTAACGCCCAAATGCCTTGGTTCCATTGCGGCATGTTCCCTCGAAGAACCTTCTCCATAGTTTTCATCACCGACAACGATTGTTCCGATACCGACTTCTTTATAAGCCCTCTGTGTTTCGGGAACAGGTCCGTTACCACCCGTAATCTGATTTTTAACAAGGTTTGTTTTTTCATTGAAATAATTCAAAGCACCTGTAAGCATGTTATTTGAAATATTATCAATATGCCCTCTGAATTTCAACCACGGTCCTGCCATCGAAATATGGTCGGTTGTGCATTTGCCTTTGGCTTTAATCAAAAGTCTCAGGTTCAGCATTTCTTCGCCGTTCCATGGTTCGAAAGGTTTGAGAATCTGGAGTCTGTCGGAAATCGGGTTAACTGCAACTTCAATTCCGCTACCATCTTCAGCAGGAGCTTGAAATCCGGCATCTTCAACTGCAAATCCTTTTGCAGGAAGTTCGAAACCGGTCGGTTCGCTTAGCATTACTTCTTCGCCGTTGTTATTTACAAGTTTATCCGTTAATGGATTGAATGTCATCATTCCGGCGATTGACAAAGCAGTCACTATTTCGGGAGATGCGACAAAACTGTGGGTATTCGGGTTGCCGTCATTTCTTTTGGCAAAATTCCTGTTAAATGATGTGATTATTGAATTCTTTTCCTGCTTTTCTGCACCTTGTCTTGCCCACTGACCAATGCACGGACCGCAAGCATTTGCAAGTACAACTCCGCCGATTTTTCCGAATGTCTCGATGAATCCGTCACGCTCAATCGTGTAGCGAACAAGTTCGGAACCGGGAGTAATTGTATATTCGGATTTTACGGTCAAATTTTTATCAATTGCCTGCTGAGCAAGCGAAGCGGCACGGGAAATATCTTCGTAGGAAGAATTTGTGCATGAACCAATCAAACCTACATCAAGTTTCTCGGGCCAGCCGTTTTCCTTGGCAACTTCAGCGAATTTTGAAATAGGAGTTGCAAGGTCGGGAGTGAATGGTCCGTTAATATGTGGTTCGAGTGTTGAAAGATTAATTTCTATCACCTGGTCAAAATATTTTTCGGGTTCTGCATAAACTTCAGCATCACCGGTAAGATATTCGGCGATTTGGTCAGCCATTGCACCAATTTCTCCTCTTCCGGTAGAGGCAAGATAGTCTCGAAGCTTTTCATCGTAACCGAAAATTGAAGTTGTTGCTCCAATTTCGGCACCCATGTTGCAAATTGTTCCTTTTCCTGTGCAGGAAAGGGATTCGGCACCTTCGCCGAAATATTCGACGATATGACCGGTCCCGCCTTTAACGGTTAAAATACCTGCGACTTTTAGAATCACATCTTTTGCAGATGTCCAGCCGGATAGTTTACCGGTAAGTTTAATTCCAATTAATTTTGGAAATTTCAGTTCCCAAGCCATGCCTGACATCACGTCAACAGCATCAGCACCACCAACACCAATTGCAATCATTCCGAGTCCGCCTGCATTAACTGTGTGGGAGTCTGTGCCAATCATCATACCGCCGGGGAAAGCATAATTTTCCAAAACGACCTGATGAATAATTCCTGCTCCGGGTTTCCAAAAGCCAATCCCGTATTTGTTCGATACGGTTGAGAGGAAATCGTAAACTTCTTTATTTACATCATTGGCGGTAGCAAGGTCTTTGTCAGCACCGAGTTTTGCCTGAATCAGGTGGTCGCAGTGAACTGTGCTTGGAACGGCAACTTTCGGGCGGCCTGCCGACATAAACTGAAGCAATGCCATCTGAGCAGTAGCATCCTGCATAGCAACGCGGTCGGGCTTAAAATCAACGTAATCATTACCACGGCTGAATTCATTTAATTGTTGCGAATCCCAAAGATGGGCATAAAGAATTTTCTCGGTTGCAGTCATAGGTTTACCTAAAAAGCTTTTAGCACTGTCAACTTTTCGGGCAAAATTATTGTAATGCGTGCGTAGCATTTCAATATCGAAAACCATAATTTCTCCTTTTAAAAAACAAGTTAATGCAATGTGAAATATAATTTTAGTCAAGATAAAGAATATAAATAAATATTGCAAGAAAAAATTGAAAAATGCAAAAAGATTGCGGGGATTTGGTTTAATCATCTCCGTTTTTTTTCAAAAAGTATTAACCTTGTTCCCAAGCTCCAGCTTGGGAACGGAGAAATTTTCATTTCCCCCTTTGAAAAAGTGGGCTGGGTGGGATTTCTTTCTCTTCAAACAACTAAACGCCTAAGCGACTAAACATCTCAACTTATTGAGGGGGTAGGGGAAAAAGTTAAGTAGTTTATAAACTTATGCAAAAATCAAATCAGTTAAAGGTAACGATTTTGACTCGATTCTTGATATATTGGCTACCTTTCCGGCGTTGTCAATCTCAATACCTGTCAAATTACCCTCAGCATCAAAGTCAAGAACAATTCCATTCGAAATTTCCCGAGATTCAACACTTGGTGTATCTTTGATGTCAATATAAAGAGTATCAGTTTCTTTAAAATATTCAAATTTCATTTTAATTTCTCCATTTCTTCAAAATCCCTGTCAGGAAAAGCATTATGAACAGTTATTCCATCTTCTAAAGTTACAACCCTCAGATATTTTCCTAATTCTTCGTTATATCCCCAATACCTTATACGATTATATTCAATTTGTCGTAAAACCTTAGCAGGACTGGCTAATACCGCTTCAATCCACACTAACTTAAGATATGGACGTTTTATTAAAACCTTATTATAAAAATAATCAGTTGCTAACATCATTTGTAACTTTTTTGCCAAATACTTCATATCAAAACATTTCATTGATTAAAAGCGACGATGAAAAATCAAATTTCATTTAAATTCAAAAAAAGCACCGAGCCTACCTATGAAATCAAAAATATTTTTATGCCTCAAAGTTTATAATTTTTCATTATCTTTACAAACTACTGAATTAGATTCATAATTTATTTCAAAGCTATGAAAAACAAGAAAATAAATTTGGCAAGCCTAAAAAAAAGCCTACAACTTTTTCTTCTTTTCTTTATTGTCTTCTCTTCTCCGCTTTTTGCTCAAACCGGACACTGGGAAAAATTAAATCCTCCTGTTTCACCACCTGCAAGGCAGATTTCAGGTAATGGCATGACTCAAATCGGCTATCGAAAAGCATTGCTATTTGGAGGAAGAATAGTTAATAAGTCGGCATGCAATGATATATGGTTATTTGATTTGGATACAAAAACATGGTCTGAACTCAAACCAAAGAACCCTCCTCCCATCCGTTTTAACCATAATTTTTGCAGATTAAATGAAAATACGGCAGTTTTATTTGGTGGTGAAACAAGTGGCATGCCATTTTATGAAGATACATGGCTATTCGATCTTTCTGATACTTCTTGGACGAAACTTGAGCTTGATACTCATCCCGATGGTCGTGTAAGATTCGGAATGTCTCAGATAACCGAGAATGAAGTTTTACTTTTTGGTGGGCAAAATATGGAATCAGAAACAAAGCAAGACACATGGCTTTTTAATTTGGAAAATAAGACATGGAAACTTGTTGATTCAGTCCAAGATTGGTGGGATTATGGTAAAAGGCCTTCAGAAAGGTGGGTACCAATTATTGCACAAATTGGAAGTAGAAAAGTAGTTTTGTATTCCGGAATTTATTTTGGACATTACTTCAGTGATACATGGTTATTTGACCTTGATTCAATGAACTGGAGAAAATTAGATACTAAAGGATGGATAGATAGTGTTTATCAAGGTAGCGGAACTAATTTGTTTGGAACAAAGATGTTATCTTTTGGTGGTGAAAATACAATCTCTTTACTAAATAACACAATAATATTTGATTTATTTGATACCACTTGGACAAAACTTGAAGTTAACCAATCACCACCTGAAAGGACCGCTTGTGCTTTATCAAAACTTGATGATGCAAAAGCCCTGCTTTTTGGTGGAAACAATCTAAATGGAGATCTTGATGATACTTGGCTTTTTACTGCGGATATAAATGGGGTTGATGAGAAAATTAATGTTTCTGATGATTTTCAAATTTCGCCGAATCCTGCTGTGGAATATATTGAAATCTCCGTAGGGGCACAGGGCAATGTGCCCGACAACCGCATCTTCAATGTTTTCGGGGAAACCATTGAGAATTTTTCTGAACTCCTAAATAATTCACAATTTTCAATTCCCAATTCACAATTAAGAATAGACGTTTCGGGTTTGCCGTCCGGTGTGTATTTTGTGAGGATGGGGGATAGAGTCAGGAAGTTTGTGAAGTTATGATAAAATAGCTGGCTCAAATATTTCGTATTAACAAA